>NZ_SNWS01000017.1:0-204381 GCF_004362255.1 Kribbella sp. VKM Ac-2571 | reverse complement strand
GCCCGGCGACACATCCACCACCACAGTCAACGCCACGAACCAATGATTCCGAAGAACCAACCCGGAGTAAAGTTACTTCGCTAACGCGACACTAGATCCCCTTGTCGCATTGAGCGACCGAGCCACGGTGGTTGGACCCGCGGACTAGCATCACGCGCCGTTGGTCGACTTGCGGGGATCGATGCCGGCGACAACTTGTTGACCAAGGCGCTGCCGGACGACAATGCCACCGGCCGGCAGTTTGCGTACACCTACGACGTGCTGGGCCGCAAGGTCACCGAGACCACGCCGAAGGGTGTTGCGACCACGACGGATCCGAACGACTTCGTCACGAAGTACACCTATGACCGGATCGGTCAGGTGCTGAAGGTCGAGACACCGTTCGTTGACGGCGGGTCGACGAAGACGCCGACACGTTCAAGATCACCACCGACGGCCTGGCCCGCACCACCCAGGTGCAGGAGTTGAAGGCTGGTGTGGAGAAGGCGAAGACCGACTACACCTACGACCTCGACTCCGTGCTCTCGACCAACGCCCAGCGTGGCGCGGATGCGAACACGGTGGGTGTGTCGCGCTACACCGGCTACACGTGGGATGTCCGGAATCTGGTGGCCACGGTCAAGGCTGGTGCCTCGCCGACGGGCATGTTGGATACGTGGAGTTACACCTACGACGGGCGCGGTCTGCGTTCGACGATCACCAAGCCCAATGGCAATCTGGCGACGTTCACGTATCACGAGGACGGGCTGCCGCGGATTCAGTCTGAGAAGACCAGCGGCGGGAAGTTGGTGTCGTCGCATTCGCTGCGCTTCAACTCCGATGGCGACCGCTCCCAAGATGTCGAGAAGCTTCTGAAGGCCAACTCGTCGGAGTATCTGGACCAGGCGTCGACCTACTCCTATACCCCGGCGCGGCAGCTCGAGGCGGTCGTGAAGACCGGTGTCGAGAAGGGCGACAGCGAGGACTACAAGTACGACGCCGCCGGCAACACGATCGAGCAGAAGATCGGCGCCACAACGTCGACAATGACCTACGACCGCAACCGGCTGATCAAGACGGTCACCGGTGGAACGACGCTGAATCAGCGTTACGACCCGTTCGGGCGTGCGACAACCTCCGATCTCGGTGCGCAGGTGGTGGAGCAGAACGCTTACGACGGCTACGACCGCCTGGTCCGCCAGCAGAAGTTCGACACGGCCGGTACGCCGACGTTCACCCGCAACCAGACCTACGACGCGTTCGACCGTGTCACCAACCAGTCCGAGAAGGTCGGTACCGCACAGTCGATTTCCACCAGGTACACGTTCGTCGGTCTCGCGAACCAGGTCGCGGCCGAGGAGGAGAAAGACACCGCCGGCGCCTGGAAGGTCTCCAAGTCCTACGCCTACGGCGCCAAGGGCGAGAACCTGTCGCTGGTCGACTCCCCGGTCAACAGCACGACGTCGAAGAAGTCGTTCTACGGCACGAACCCGCACGGCGACGTAGAAACCCTCACCGACGCCTCCACAGGCACCACAACGTCGACGTACCGCTACACCGCCTACGGCCAAGCCGACAAGGTCGGCACGACAGGCGACGACGCGATCTTCGACAACGACCCGGCGAAGAACGCCGACATCGTCAACCCGTACCGTTTCAACTCGAGCCGCTTCAACGGCGCCACCGACACCTACGACATGGGCTTCCGCGAGTACAACCCCGGCCTCAACCGGTTCCTCACCCGCGACATGTTCAACGGCGCCCTGACCGACCTCGGACTCGGCACGGACCCGTGGAACGCGAACCGGTACATGTTCGGCGGCGGCAACCCCATCAGCCGAATTGAACTCAACGGCCACATCAATGCCGCCGAGGATGGCGCCAGCGGCGGCGGCACGGTCACCCCGTCGCCAACTGTCATCGGCCCCACCACTCCGACGCAAACCGAGCCATCAACGACGACGCAGACCGGACCGGGCGAGTCACCAGCTGACTGGGCGCGCAGCCACCCGGATGCTTTCGGTGAGGCCGAGTTGAACCGTGAGGCTTTTGGCAACATCCTGAAGGATATTGGCTGGATGGGTCTCGGTGCCGTCGTGACTGCGGCTGGCGGCTCACTCACCGGTGGCGGCCCTGTCATCTGCGGTGGCACTGCCGGGCTCCTGTGCCCTGTTGGCGCCGTTGCCATGTATGGGGGCGTCGCCGTCACAGCAGCTGGCACGGCAATTACGGCGACTTCTGCCAAGCGATTGGGCAACGACTGGGGCCGGCTCCTCACCGAAAGTCACAGTCCAGGGTCAACCGGTGGGGAACCAGCAGGTTCAAGGTACTCAACACGTCAAGAGAACGCAGGTGACCTCGCGAATAAGTACGTCGAGGGACAGGCAACCCGCGATCCGTCCTCGCAGTGGTATCACGAGTATCTGCCCAACGATATGCTCTTGGAAGAGATCAACAACGCGGCGCAAGGAAACGGGATTGTGGTTTCGCGAAACGGCACAATTCTCGGAGGGCACCACCGCTGGGACGAGCTCCAATTGAGGATAAGCGACGGGCGCATCGATCCAAATACCCGAATCAATATCCAGGTATACCTTGGGGAGTAGAGTTATCTGATGGCTATGATCAATTCGTCGGACCCTGACTTCCGGATATGTCAGATCGGTTTCGATACTCTGCTCGAGATTCAGGTCGAAGCTGAGGTTCGAGGTTGGGGAACGCGCTGGAGTTCGATGGAAGCATTACGCAGCCAGGTCAAGGAAGAAGCATTGTTCCTGCAGGCGCTGATGCGCGAGGAGCGAGGCGGCGTTGTGCGATCGTACCGATGTCTGGTGGTGTTCTCGCGCGCTGATGGCGCGGACGCCGGCGGGGTCGCCACGATCGATATCGATCCGGCGAGGTACGAGTCGCTGTCGCGACTTGATCGTGATCCGGATGTACGTGGGGCTCTTGCCCGGATGTTCTCACTTGCAATGGGGGGAATATCGATGGTCTCGAAGAAGTAGGGCTCTGCGCCGAGCTCTCGGGAGTCGCGACGTCACGAGCAGCGCCAGCGTGGTGTCGGTTGCTTACGCAGGACGCCCAACGACTGTTTGGTCCGGCCGGTAAGTCGGGCGCAGGTAGTTGCGATGCGCTTCATCTTCCCCGGGGGGCTTCACAGCTATGCGTGAGATGCTTGAGCTGACAACTCAAGGGCAGGTCGGAGCGCACCTGGGGAGACCTGGTTGCGCGCGCGTCACCATGTGCACTTAGACCCTCCGGCGTGCCAACCGGGCCTGAATCGGTCCTCACCGCGAGATGTTCACGGTGCCCTGACTGACCTCGCACTGGACACCGATCCGTGGAACGCGAACGGTATGCTCGGCGGCGGCAATCCCATCAGCCGTATCGAACTCAACGGCCGCCTGGACTCCGACGAGGGCCTGGCCGTGGGACGACGCCTCGCCCCACTCCTTCTCATGTCGAACGCAGCGGTTCTTGCCGACCGCGACGGCGCTAACAATAGACTTTCGGACATCGAGTTGAAGATTCTGAACTCGGTCACCAACGCGTTGGGCCGTCATCATCAAGCGCAAGGGGCACCATTAAGCTCTACTCTGAGACGTGGCTGCGGGCAAATAGGAGGCACAGATGACACCTGCTCACCTCGCTGTCGAGATGGAGGACTTGCCGCGGCTCCGCGAACTACTGGGCGGCGGCGACGTCGAGGAAGTGGGACCAACCAGCGTTGTTGAATGCTGCTCGGATAACTGCTGGCGTGAAATCGCCGACATCCTTGGCAATAGCGCACCTCTTCAAGTATCGATACTTCGCCGGGCAAAACCGGTTCAAGTTGATCTACGAGGTCCCGCGCCGGTCGCTGGGGCGGATCGCTTCATCCCGCTGACCGCTTGATCGCCTCTGTCACGCCGGTTTCAGGCGAGGGCTCGGCAAGCCCTGATGCGTCGTACTGGTGCAGCGCCGCGTGCGACAGGCAGACGTGACGGTCACGCTGCTCTGAGCGTGAACTCGAGCTCATCACCCGGTCCAAGGACGGCGAACCCCCGGCCGTGGTTGGCCGGGGGTTCGGGGTGGATGGGGGTGTCAGTTTGCGGTTGCGCAGGTTACGAAGGGGTGGACTTTGATTTCGCCCTTGGGGTCGTTGTTGGTGAGGGCTACGGTCCACGACGTTGCGGTCGCTGCTCCGTCTGCCTCGGCCACGTCGGTGGGGTAGGAGCCGTTCAGGACCAGGTCGGCGGGGGTGCCGCTGCCGGAGTCCCACTTGACGCCGCCGCTGATTGCCTTCTTGCCTGCGGCGCACTCGAGCTTCAGCGTGCTGAAGCCCTTCGGCACAGCCGTCAGTTGACCGTCTACTGCGAGCCCGGAGACGCCGTCCTTACCGGCCGCGCCTGCGGGGCCTTCAGCGCCGGCAGGACCCGCGGGTCCGGCCTCGCCCGTGCCGACCTTGTTGAGCTTCTCCCGCACGACCGGGGTCAGGTCACTCTCGCCGAGCGAGTTGTCCACGACCTGGAGCGACGCGACGGAGCGCGCGCACAGCGGGTAGGTCAGGTACTTGCATCCGGTATCGCCGGCGGCGTTCGCGGCGACCGCCCCCGCGCCGATGATGCTGACCGCCGCGATCGTCGCGGCAACCAGCTTCTTCTTCTTGGTGTTGAAGAGCCTCACACTATTCCCCTCTTGAATCCCGGCAGCCCCAGTCGGCCCGGGCGACGGATCAAGTTATCAGGTCTGGACCACCTTGAGGAGCCACTCAACCCGAGACTTCACATGCTCTTGAAACTTGTTTCACGCGGGCAGTGAAACAACCGTCGGTCGGCGGGCTCGCACTCGGGTTCCGTGTTATGCGGGGACCTTCCATCTCTGTGGGTCTTGGCCGTTGCAGTCGTAGATTTGCAGGTCGGTGCCGTCCGCGGTCGCGCCGCCAGGGCTGTCCAGGCAACGGCCTGATTGCGGGTTGAGCAGCGAGCCGTTCGCTTGTGCACGCCACTGTTTCCCGCTCCAGCTCGCGCCGCCGTTGGTCGAGGTGTAGTGGCCGATGATCTGGTTGTTCGTGGGCGAACCGGCCGGGCGTTCGTCGGAGATGAAGCAGGCGAGGGTGTTGTTCGGCGCGAGCAGGAACCACGGCTCCCAGATGCCCTGGCCGATGGTGTTCGGCTGGCCGCTGGTCTCGGTGCGGTTCGACAGGTACCGCCAGCTGGCGCCGTGGTCGGTGCTCTTGAACACCTCGATCTTCTGGGCGGTGAAGTTGCCCTCGTCCCAGGCGGTGCCGGCCGCGAGCAGGTCGCCGGCGTTGAGCCCGTTGGCGGTGCGTGGTATTTCGTAGATCACCGGCGCACCGAGATCCCACCCGGCTGTGTTCGAGGTGATCGTACTGATCCGCTGGCGTCGGCGTTCGGGAAGGTGGACAGGTTCGGGCTGTAGAGCACGTTGCCCGGTGGTGCGGCGCTTGCCGGCAACGCGACGAGCGCCGCGGCAACGATGCCAAGGGCAACCAGTAGCCTGCGGACGGACATGGATCCTCCTCTGACGAAGGGCGGTGGGCCGAGAAAGGAAAGGTCAGGTGGGCGGTGGTCGAGGAAAGTCAGTCGGTGGTGACGTCGATGAATGTGCGTGCTACCACGACGCCGGCGGTGTCCGTGAGCCACAGGCGCACGCGTCCGGGTTCGGACACGGTGATGTCGATGGGATCGGTGACTGTGAAGGGCTTGGCGTCGACCGGTGCCGTACCAGTTGCCCAGTGCAACGTGCCCAGCAGAGGCTCGGGTCCGTGGTGGGAGATGCGGATCGGGACGGTCGCAGCTTCCCCTGAGAGCACGAGATCACGGCCTGGTGCCTCAGGTGTCAGGTCGACGATCAGCACTGTTTGCGCGTGGACGTCCGACGGTACGACGCCCCCGAGATCCTTGGTACGGCGGTCATAGGTGTAGACGCCGACCGTCTCGTGCTCGATGTCGTACAACTCGGTGTAGATGTAGCCCGCGTTGCGCGGGTGGCGGCGAAGCTCCTGAGTCTGCCAACGGAGATGCCAGCCACGTTCCACACTGGTCGAACCGCCGCCGTACTCGCCATTGAGCTGGATCTTGTCGCTTCCGTCGAAACCGGGTGCCGCGATCGCTTTGTTCACCAGCAGCTCAGGCCCGAGCTTGACCGGGAAGGCTCCGTCGGCCGTGTTGACCAGCCGGTCCACGGTCGCCGCCCACGACGCGACGTTCTCGTCGTAGTAGTGCCAGTCGACGAGATCGGTCTCGACATGCGCCCAGCCCGAGTTGTCGACGACCGGACGGGTCGGGTCCGCGTCCCGGATGATCCGGTACACCCGACGTACGGCGTCCTGTTTCGCCGGGTCACCGGGCACGTCCCAGTCCAGCCCCCACTCCTCGTTGTATCCGCCCCAGATCACGATGCTCGGATGGTTGCCGTCCCTCGCGACCATCCCGGCCGTCACGTCCTCGAAGGCCGCGACTGCCTCGGGCGTGAAGCGCCCGGTCGACGGCGGCTCCGCCCACACCAGCACCCCGAGCCGGTCGGCCCAGTACAGCCACCGCGGATCCTCCAGCTTGATGTGCTTGCGAACCAGGTTGAACCCGGCCGCCCGCCCCAGCTCGAGATCCTGCCGGAGTGCCTCGTCACTCGGCGCCGCGTGCCCGCCCGTCGGCCAGAACCCCTGGTCGAGCACGCCTCGCACGTACGTCGGTACACCGTTCACCATGAGATTGCCGCTGTCCCACTCCACCTTCCGGAGCCCGGTGTATCCGCGCACCGTGTCCGCGCCGGCGGTCACGATCACGTCGTACAGATGCGGATCGTCGGGACTCCACAAGCGGGGCCGGTCGATCGGAAGCGTTGCCGTCCCGGGCCATTCGTCGTACTCGCGGACCACGACCCCAGGGATCTCGATCCGGACGGGCGACGGACCGGACAGCGTGACCTCGATGCCGTCGAGCGCCTCGGTCGGGCGGAGATCGAGTCGGGAGATGTACGACGCCGGCCGCGGCTCGAGCCACACGGTCTGCCAGATCCCGCTGGAGGGGGTGAACGCGCAGCCGTCGTAGTCGTCGGCGGGCATACTGCGCTGCTTTCCGTGCGGGATGAACCGCTTGTCGGTCGGCGCATCGACCTGTAGGACGAGCTCCGCGCGGCCCGACGAGTCGAGCAGATCGGTGATGTCGGCCTCGAACGGGAGGTAACCGCCTTCGTGTTCGACGGCGAGCTCACCGTTGACCCACACGGTCGCGTGGTGGTGGACGGCGCCGAAATGGAGGATGGTCCGCTCGCCGGCCCAGTCGGCCGGGCGCTCGATGTGCCGCCGGTACCAGGCGGTCGGCAACCAGTGTGCATCGATACCGGAGTCGGGGTGCTCCCACGGAAACGGGACCACGATGGTCTCCGCGAAGCGGTCGGCCTCGCGCGCGAAGTCCCATTCGCCGTTGAGGTTGAGCCAGCGGTCGGATCGGTCGAAGTGCGGGCGTGGATATTCGGGTCGTGTATTCACAGTTTGCTCCAGCTCTCAGCCCTTGAGGCTGCCGGCCATGACGCCTTTGATCAGGTGACGTTGCAGGAAGATGAAGACGACGAGGACGGGGATCGCGGCCACGGTGCTTGCCGCGAGCAACTGGCCCCAGACGCTGGTCCAGTCCGCGCCGAGCTGGCCCGAGCGGATGTTCTGTGCGAGTGCCGAGAGCATCACCTGGAGGGTCTGGTGCTGCTCGTCGTTCACCGCGACCACCGGCCAGACGAAGTCGTTGTAGATGTTGATGAAGGTCAGTACGCCGAGCGCCGCCAGCCCGGGCCGGATCACCGGGACCACGATGCTCGCGAAGATGCGCAGCTCGCCCGCGCCGTCGACCCGGGCCGCGTCGAGCAGCTCGTCGGGGATCGCCAGGATCACCTGCCGCATCCAGAACACGCCGAACGCGTCGATCGCGCCGGGCAGGATCAGCGCCTGGAACGTGCTCACCCAGCCGAGCTGACTCATCTCCAGCAGCAACGGGATCAGCAGGACCAGCGTCGGCAGCATCAACGTGGTCAGCACGGTCGCGAACAGCACCCGCTTGCCCGGAAAGGCGTACTTCGCGAACGCGAACCCCGCCATCGGGCAGAAGACCATCGTCAGCGCACCTTTGACCGCGACCACGATCGCGGTGTTCCGGAAACCGGTGCCGATCGGGATCGTGTCCAGCATCGACCGGAAGTTCGTCAGCGTCAGCTGCCCGGGGTCGAAGCTGAACGGGCGGGCGATGATGTCGCCGCCGGTCTTGAGCGACGAGGCCATCATCCACAACAGCGGCGCGAGACTGATGATGCCGGCGACCGTCAGCAGGCCGTACCGTCCGACAGACTTCATGAATCCTCCCTGGACCGCAGCAGCCGGATCGACGCGAGCGACAACGCCAGCACCATGACGACGAGCAGCATCGAGTTCGCCGCCCCGAGGCCGAGGTCGGAGTTGGTGATGTGCTTGTACAGGTAGAGGCCGGCGGTCCTGGTCGCGTTGAACGGTCCGCCGCCGGTCACGACGTACGGCTCGGCGAACAACTGGAAGACCGTGAGGGTGCCGATCACGACGACGAAGCTGAGCGTCCGGGTCACCAAGGGGACAGTGATCGACCAGAACTGCTGCCAGGCGTTGGCGCCGTCGATCCTGGCCGCCTCGTAGACATCTTGTGGGATTGTCGACAACCCTGCCATCAACAGGATGACGGCGTACCCGGTCGTGCGCCACAGGACGAGGAGCGCGACCGTCACCTTCGCCCACGCGGAGGTTGTCAACCAGCCGATTGTCGGCAATCCGATCGACGACAAGCCATGGTTGACGGCGCCGAAGTCCTGGTCGAAGAGAATGATCCACACCTGCGCCATCGCCACCAGCGGCGTCACGAACGGCGCGATCAGCGCGGCGCTGAACACTCCGCGGAACCGGGCCTTGCGCAACGCGACCGCGATGGTCAGTGCCAGCAGTACCTGCGCCGGCACGACGAGCAGCCAGAGCGCGCCGGACGTTGCCATCGACTGCCAGAAGTCCGGGCTGGTCAGCAGGTACCGGTAGTTCGCGAGCCCGGTGATCTTCAACGCACCCGCGCCGTGCCAGTCGGTGAAGCTCAGTTGCAGGGCGAAGAAGATCGGATAGGCGCTGAACGCGGCGAAGACCAGGACGAACGGCGCGACGAACAGGTACGGCGCGGCCTTGACCCGGCGCCGCCGTACTCGATGCGCCGATCGCCGGGTCGCCGTCGCCTCGGTGAGGGTCGCCATTCAGCTGGGCCCCATCAGGTTCTTCTGGATCTGATTCGCCGACGTCGTGAGGACCTGATCGGGCGTCATCTGCCCGGCCAGCAGCTTCTGCACGTTGACGCCGAAGTAGTCGACAGCCTTCCCCCACCAGGTGGGAATCGTGTAGCCGCTCGGTACCTGCATGCCTGCCTCGACCGCGACCTTCCAGAGGTCCTGGCCGCCGAGCGCCTCGATCGGCTTGAACAGCGGGGTGCTCGGGTCGAGCGCCGGGAGGTACGACGGGATCGACGTGTTGAGCCCGCCCGGGTACACCTCGTTCTGTCCGTACACCGTGGTGTAGCCCTCCTTGCTGAACACCAGGTGCTCGTACAGCCGCCAGGCCAGCTCAGGGTTCTTGGCCTTGGCCGGGATGACGAACGACGAACCGCCCATCACGCCCGCCCGCGCACCGCCGGCCTGCCAGGCGGGCAGTGCGGTGGCCCGCCACTTGCCTTTGCTTGCCTTCAGCAACTGCTGCGGCGCGAAGACGAACCATTGCGCCCAGGGCACGAACACCTGGGTGCCGTTGTCCTGCGTCTGCAGGTCGGTCGGCTGGGTGTATTTCGCCAGCGTCCCCAGCCCTTCGGACCGGACCTTGTCCAGCCAGGTCAGCACGTTGCGGTACGGATCGGAGTCGATCGTGAGCTTGCCGTCGGCACCTACCATCCCGGCGCCCTGCTGGTTGGCGAACATGTCGATCCACAGCTGGGCGAGGAACTGGTCGTTCTCGAGATGGATCGGCCTGGCGTTCGGAGACTTCTCCCGGACCGTCCGCGCGGCGTCCAGCAGAGCGTCGTACGTCGTCAGGCTCGCCGGGTCGACGCCCGCCCGTGTGACGATGTCCTCGCGATAGAACAGAAGCCCCGGATCGAGGTCCCAGGGCACCGCGACCACCTTGCCGTCGACGGTCACCACACCGAGTTTGTACGGCGCGATGTCCGGTTTGTACTGCTCGATCAGCTGGCTCAGATCGTGCAGGTGCGGCGCGACGCCGGTGAGCAGTGCGTCGTCGTAGAACGCACCGTCGGGCACACCCGCGCCGCTGATCAGCGTGGCCGGCAGTTTGGCGTTGATGTCGACGGCCACATGGTTGACCTTCACCTGTGGGTACTTCGCGGTGAACGACGCGATCGCCTTGTCGAACACCTTGTACAGGTCGCCGGTGCGGTCCCAGATGGTGATCTCGCCGGACGGCGGCTTCGTCGCGCTCGCACTCGGCAGCGGACTGCTGCCAGTGGTGCTGCCGGGCGCGCAGGCACCGAGGCCGCCGGCCACCAGTGCGGCACCGGCGCCGCGGAACAAGGTGCGGCGGGAAAGGGAGGTTGCAGAGGGAGTGGTCATGTCGCGGTCCTTCATGACTTTGCTGGGCTTGCAACGTTGCAAGTGGTGCTGGAGACGCTAAGGTTGCAACGTTGCAAGTGTCAAGACTTCAGTTGCTCACGAAACGAGGTGCACAGTGGCCGCCACACTGCGCGAAGTCGCCGAGCGGGCCGGTGTCTCGGTCCGGACGGTCTCGAACGTCGTCAACGACTTCCCGCAGGTCGCCACGGAGACCCGGGCCCGGGTGCAACGTGCGCTCGACGAGCTCGGATACCAGCCGAACGCGGTCGCCCGGACGCTGCGCAACGGCCGCTCCGGGCTGATCGCCCTGGTGCTGCCCGAGCTCGACGTACCGTACTTCGCCGAGCTGACCCGGGCCGTGATCGAGCAGGCAGCGGTGGCCGGCTACACGGTCGTGGTCGACCAGACCGACGGCGATCCGGTCCGCGAGCGCGAACTGGTGATGCGCGGCAGCCGGGCCGCGATGTTCGACGGATTGATCTTCAACCCGCTGGCGCTCGGCGGCGCCGATCTGCGCAACCGGGCGTCGTCGACACCGGTGGTGCTGCTCGGTGAGCGCGTGGTGCAGGGCGGGCTCGACCACATCATGATCGACAACGTCGGCGCCGCCGAGCTCGCGACGCGGCATCTCATCGAGCTCGGCCGGCAGCGGATCGCTGCGATCGGCGACCAGTTCGACGAGACCCGCCAGACCGGTCAGCTCCGGACGCAGGGCTACCGGGCCGCCCTCCGCGCGGCCGGCCGACAGGTGATCCCTGAGCTCGTGCGTCCGACGGAGTACTTCCACCGGGCCGACGGTGCGGCCGCAATGGCCGACCTGCTCGAGCTCCCCGAGCTGCCCGACGCGGTGTTCTGCTACAACGACCTGCTGGCCCTCGGTGCACTGCGCACCATCCTCAGTCGCGGCCTCCGCGTCCCCGACGATATTGCACTGGTCGGCTTCGATGACATCGAGGACGGCCGTTACAGCACCCCGAGCCTCACCACGATCAGTCCCGACAAGACCCAGATCGCCAAGAACGCCGTACGACTCCTGCTGAACCGTCTCGACGGCGACAGCTCCGCCCCCGCCGAACTACCGGCCGACTACACCCTCCAGATCCGCGAAAGCACCACAGGCTTGAGCTAGGCGCCGCGGATCAGGCGGTCGCCGAGGTCTGAGCGGCGGTAGAGCACGGAGCGGCCGTGGCGGGCGGAGATGAGGAGGCCGGCCGCGTGTAGTGCGCGCAGGTGCTGGTTGACCGCGGTCGGTGTGACGTCGAGGCGTACGGCGAGCTCGGTCGACGAGGTCGGTGTCTCGAGGAGGCCCATCAGCCGGGCGCGGACACGGCCGATGAGACCCACCAGCGCATGGGCCGGCGTGCTCGTCTCGGTTTCCCAGAGCGTTCCGAGGCCGCGCGCCGGGTACATGATGTGCGGTGGTTCGTCGGGGGAGATCGGCGCCGTCGCCCGCCGGGTGAAGAGCGATGGGGCGAGCGTCAAGCCGCGGCCTGCGGTCGAGGTGCGGTACGAGAGATCGCTGCGCAGGCGTACGCACACCACGTTGTCCTCGAGGCGAACATGCTGGTCGACGTCGGCGAACATCATCGCCAGGCCGGAACGCGCTGTGACCCGGCCTCGGTACACGACGTCGGCCTCGAGTACGGTCCGCATGCGTGGCCAGTACGGCTCGAAACAGGCCTCCCAGTACTCCCGCAGCGCCGCCAGGAGACGGGCGAGGACCCGATCCGGTCGGCCCCGAAGTGCCGGCGGCAAGGCGGTGTGGTGGATCTCCGCGAGGTCCGCGCGTACGACGCTGTTCGGTGTGTCCGTCAAGGCCGCGAGCTCGTCGTCGATCCTGCCGAGCGGGGTGTACGGCCGCGGGGTGAGGAAGTCCGGCGTCCACAGCAATTCGTTCGTCAAGGCGCGCAGCAGGTCCAGCGGGAGCCCGGCGCGCGCCGCCTCGGTGGCGCGCAGCCAGGGCAGCTGCAGCGGGAACCGGCCCGGATCGCGCAGCGTCCGCAGCGACAGGACCAGCTCGTTCAGCGGCGAGATCGCGAAGCGCACCTCACCGAGATCGTTGCCGACCAGCTCGTACTCGATCATGAAGCAATACGCTACATCGATGGTGGCGCCGAACATCCGGATGCGACAACTGACGAGTGCCCGGACTCCTCCGCGATCCTGTCGAGCGCGCGCTCGCCTCCGCTGTCGCCGCACTGGCCCTGTCCCGTGGGATGTTCTTCGCGGTCAGCGCGCTGTACTTCACCCGCGGCGTGGGCCTGTCCCCGACCGCTGTCGGCATCGGCCTCACCGTCGCCGGAGCAGTCGGAGTGCTTGCGTCGTACGCCGGTGGTTGGCTGAGTGACCGCTGCGGCGCCGATCGGCTTCAGCAGTGGGCTCTCGCCGCGAACGGCGTCGCACTACTGGGATACGCCCTGGCCCGCGATGTCGTCACCTTCGTCCTGGTCGCGGCCTGTGTCTCCGCGTCCCGTGGTCTGCAGAGCACCGCCCAGATGACGCTGCTCGCCCGGTGGTACGTCGGCCCGGAGCGGGTTGCCGTCCGCGCCCGGTTGCGTGTGGTGATGAACGTCGGGATCGGGATCGGCACTCTGCTTGCGGGTTTGGCTCTGGTGGTGGACACGGCAACGGCGTACCGCCTGACTGTGGTGCTCGTCGGCGCCATCACGACTCTCGGCACGATTCCATTGGCGGGTCTGCGCCGAAGAGTGTCCGGGCTGGCGGAGCGAATGGATGCCTCCGCAAGCACCGAGGCGCCACGGGGACCTTCGCCGCTGAAGGATCGCACGTACGTCACCTCGACGGTTCTCAATGCCCTGCTGGCGATCCACTTCGCGCTGACGTCGGTCGGTATCCCGCTGTGGGTGGCGGATCACACCGAGGCGCCGACTGTCGTCGTCTCGGCGCTCCTCGTGGTCAACACGGCGTACGTCGCGCTCTTCCAGGTCCGCGCGTCCCGTGGCACGCAGGACCTGCGTACGGCCGGACGATCGGTACGCCGAGCCGGCCTGCTGCTTCTCGCGGCCTGCTTGCTCTTCGCTCTCGCAGGTCACCTCGGCGCCGCTGCAGCGACCGGTGTCCTGCTGCTCGGCGCGCTCGCCTCCTCTGCGGGGGAGACGCGCGGTGAAGCGGGGAGTTGGGGTATGGCGTTCGAACTCGCCGACCCCGCTCGCGCCGGCGCCTACCAGGGCCTCAGCCAGACCGGCCTCGCGCTGGCCCTGATGCTCGGCCCCGCAGTCGTCACCACAACCGCCATCGACCACGGCACCCTCGGCTGGATAGCACTCGGAGCCCTCTTCGCACTCACCGGCACCGCAACCGCCCTCCTCGCAAACCGAGCCGCTCGGTCAACCGGCGCAGAAGCGCAACCTGCAGATGGGACGAACGGCGCAGTCAGGACCAGAGGCTGAGGAGGACCTTGCCGGAGAGGTTGGAGTTGGCGGCGGTGGTGAAGGCGTCGACTGCTTGGTCTGCCGGGTACTCGTGGGTGATGACTTGGTCGAGGGCGAGGTTTGTGGCGAGCAGTTGGATCGCCTCGTCGATCTCGTTGTTGAAACGCAAGGTGCCGCGGAGTTGGAGTTCGCGGGAGACCAGGGGAGCGAGGTTCACGCCGCGCGGCTCGTCGGCGGGGATGCCGACGAGTACGACGGTTCCCGCCCGGCGGGTCGCGGTGAGGGCGGTGCTGATCGCGGCCGGTACGGCGGTGCACTCCAGGACGACGTCGAAGTACCCCGCGGGGACCTCGTCCGTGCCGACCTGGAGCGTGCCGTGTACTCCGAGGTCCCGGGCCCGCTGCAGTGGGCCCGGGAGCACGTCGGTCGTCACCACTTCAGCCGCGCCCGCGGCCAGCGCGGCCGACGCTGTGAGCAAACCGATCGCACCCGAGCCGGAGACAAGCACCCGCTTGTCCTTGACGCCGTCTGCGATGGCGATGGCATGTAGAGCGACGGCCAGTGGTTCGGCCAGGGCGGCACGGCGAAGGGGTAGCGACGTAGGCAGGGCCCGCACCATGTGCTTGCCTACAACAACGAATTCACTCATGCCGCCCTGGGTGTGCGGCCAGGTGGAGGCGCTGCCGAGATAGGCACCGTTCGGCCAGAGGTGCGGGCGGTCCTCGATCCCCGGCTCCGGGGTCCCGTAGGTGGCCGGATGGATGGTGACCGGCGTTCCGGGTGCCAGTTCGCCGGACGGGTCGAGGTCGACGGTGCCCGACAGTTCATGACCGGGCACCAGCGGCTCGCGGACGACGTACGAGCCGTTCGCGCCCTCGTGGTAGTAGTGCAGGTCGGATCCGCAGATCCCGCCGTACGCCATCCGGAGGCGGACCTGGCCGGCCTGCGGCGCCGGGGTCGGCAGCTCGGTCTCGACGAGGTCGAGCTTGCTCCGGATGACGATCGCCTTCATGGTTCTCCTTCAGGCCGTGGCGGTGGCGGGCGAGACCGCGGGCTGCACATCCTGTGCGCGGTCGGTGGCGTTCTCCGGGGCGAGCAGGTCGCGGTCCCGGGTCTCCGGCGCGAACAGTGCGGCGCCGAAGGTGATCGCCATCGCGACGGTCATGTAGATCGCAACGGGCACCCAGGAATCGAACGCGTTCATCAGCGCGACCGCGATGAGCGGCGCGAAGCCGCCACCGAGTACGGCGGCGAACTCGCGACCGAGTGTGACACCGGCGTACCGGTAGCGGCTCCCGAACAGCTCCGGGAAGTAGCTCATCGTCACCGCAACGCCACCCTGGCAGGCGAACACGAAGCCGACGATCATGGCCAGGTAGATGACCGTGAGATTTCCGGTGCTCAGGGCAACGAAGGTCGGGAACGGCAGGAGCAGCAGCAGTCCGGCGATACCGAGGAACACGGACCGCCGCCCGAACAGGTCGGACAGGTAGCCGAGCACGACCGCGCCGAGTCCTCCGAAGATCGCTCCTACCAGCAGGATCTCCGGCACGGTCTGCGCGTCGATCTTCACGGTTCCCTTCAGATAGGAGGCCATGAACACCTGGTAGGTGTACGACTGCACGCTCAGTCCGACGGTCATCAAGGTGACCAGGGCAACGGCCTTCTTGCCGTTGCGGAACACCTCGCGAACCGGCGCGGCAGCCGCCGTACGCTCTGCCTTGATCTCCGCGAACACCGGCGTCTCCTTGAGCTTGCGCCGCAGGATGTACGCCGCGACCGTGACGAACGCACTGCTCAGGAACACCAGCCGCCAGCCCCACGACATCAACTGGTCGTCCGGGAGCAGCTGCACCAATGCCCACGCCCCGGCGCCGAGCGCCGTACCGGCCGCAGCCCCGGTCATGATCAACGCCGCCAACCGTCCGCGCTTGCCGCGCACAGCCGTCTCGGTGAGCAGGGTCGCGCCACCGGACTGCTCCGCGCCGGCACCGAAGCCCTGCAAGAACCGGCTCAGCACGAGCAGGATCGGAGCCCAGACGCCCACGGATTCGTACGTCGGCAGCACCCCGATCGCCATCGTCGCGACGCCCATGAGGGTCAACGTGGCCACCAGGATCCACTTGCGCCCGAGGCGATCGCCGTACCGCGAGAAGAAGAACCCGCCGAGCGGACGGGCGCAGAAGCCGACCGCGTAGGCGCTGAAGCTGGCGAGCAGGCCGGCTGTCGCCGAGATGTTGGGGAAGAACAGATGGCTGAAGACCAGCGCCGACGCGGTCCCGTAGATGACGAAGTCGTACTGCTCGAGCGCGGTGCCGATCAGCCCCGCGAGCGCGGCCCGCCGGGTCTCTTGCGGTGTCGGCTCAGGGGTCGAGGGGTTCGGTTCCATGGCGATTCCTTCGGGGTCTCAGGCCGCGGGGGAGGCGTGCGGCCGGGACGTTCGGGAGCGCGCGGCCTCACGGGCCGCGGCGCGGACGCCGTCACGGGTGATGACGGCGACGTAGTCACTGACGCGCCGGGCAAAGTCATTGCTCTCGGCAAGTTCCGTGGCGAACACCTGGGCGATCGCCGACCTGACCAGGTCCTCGGTACCGCGGGAGTGCGCCGCGAGCGCCCCGAGCCGCTCGCGGGCCGGGTCGACCATGGCCCGCGCGTGCGGACCGGGATCGAACCCGGACAGGGGTACGACGCAACACAGCCACGCGGCGCACGTCAACGCAAGATGCTCGGGCATCACGCCCTGACGCAGCAGCTCGAGGGCCGGCGTAGGGATGCGCTGCGGAAGTTTGACGGATCCGTCGCTGCCGACCTGCTGGGTCCGGTGACCGAGCGCGTCGTTGGACCACCGCTCGAACAGCGAGGCGATGTACGCGTCGATGTCGAAGTCACGCGGCAGCGCGACCGTCGGCAGGTACTCGTCCTCGAGGACGGCCCGGGCGGCGGACTCGATGAAGCCGGTGGCGCGCGCCTCGGGGATGGTCGCGTGCCCGTCGAGCGCACCGAGATACGCGATCAGCGAGTGCGTGCCGTTGAGCAGCCGGAGTTTCAGCAGTTCGTAGGCCTCGACCTCGGCGGAGAAGACCGCGCCGCCTCGTTCCCACGCCGGTCGCCCGGCGGCGAAGCGGTCCTCCATCACCCACATCGTGAACGGCTCGGCCGGCACCGGGCTGAGGTCGTGCACGCCCAGCAGTTCGTACGCCGCCGCGCGGTAGGCCTCCGTCGTTGCGGGGACGATGCGATCGACCATGGAGTTCGGGAAGGCGACGTTCTCCGCGACCCAGCTCGCGGCCTTGCTGCTCTGTCCGGTGGCCTGCAGGAACTCGAGCACCAGCCGACGGGTCTGTGTCCCGTTCGACTGCATGTTGTCGCAGTTCAGGACGGTGATCGGAGCGCCGTGCGTCTTGGCCCGGCGTTCCAAAGCACGCGCGATCTGCCCGATGACGGTGCTTGGCGTCGCACCGATGAGGTCCGCCGCAATGCCGGGGTGATCCAGCGCGAGCCGGTGCGTGCTCGGGTCCATGCAGTAGCCGTGCTCGGTCACCGTCATCGAGACGATGCGAGTGTCCTCGGCCGCGATGGCGTCGACCACCGCAGCGGGGTTGCTGGCGGCAACGATTGCGCCGGTGTGGACACCAGGCACGCTGATCGACGAACCTCCGGGCGACAGTTCGAGCACGGAGTACAGGCCGTCCTGGCGGTTCATCGCGTCGGCGACAGCAGCCGAGCGGCTCGCGACGCCGAGGATGCCCCAGCCGTCGCCCGCGTGTGCGGTGTAGACGGCTTGGTGCGCTCGATGGAAGTTGCCGAGGCCGAGATGCACGATGCCGGTGCCGGTCGGCCGGGCGGTCAGCAGGTGCCTGGAAACCGAGGCGCGGTTCATAGCGCTCACCAGTCGGTCACTGAGCCGTCGAGGCGGCGAGCAACAGGCAGATAGGCGGGTTCGTAGGGGAACTTCGCGGCCAGCGCCTCGTCGACCTCGACACCGAGGCCGGGTGCTTCGCCCGGGTGCAGGTAGCCGTCGCTGAACGACCAGGAGTGCGGGAACACCTCGTGCGCAAGAGCGTCGTACCCCATGTACTCCTGGATGCCGAAGTTGTGCGTCGACAGCCCGAGGTGGACGCTCGCGCCGAACGAGACCGGCGAGACGTCGGACGGCCCGTGCGGCGCTGCCTTCACCTGGTACACGGCGGCGAGCGCGAAGATCGAGCGCAGGTGGCTGATCCCGCCGGCATGCGCCACCGCGACCCGGATGTAGTCGATCAGCTGCCCGGTGATCAGGTCCTTGCAGTCGTAGATCGAGTTGAAGACCTCGCCGATCGCGAGTGGAGTCGTCGTGTGCTGCCGTACGAGACGCAGGGCCTCTTGGTTCTCGGCCGGGGTGACGTCCTCGAGCCAGAACAGGTCCGCGGGTTCGAGCGCCTTGCCGAGCCGCGCGGCCTGCTGCGGCGTGAGCCGGTGATGCGCGTCGTGCAGCAACGCCAGCTCGGGCCCGACGTGCTCCCGCACCTTTGCCAGAACGGTGGGAACGTGACGCAGATAGGCATCCGTGTCCCACGACTCGACCACGGGCGCGGCGCCGCGCTTCGCCGGCTCGTAGCCGGTGGCCTCGCGATGAACGCCGTACACGGTCTCCAGGCCCGGTACGCCGGATTGCGCGCGGACCGCTCGGAATCCGTCCTCGCGGCGCGCATCGACCTCGTCGAGCAGTTCGGGCAGATCCCAGGCCGATGCGTGCGTGTAGGCGAGGACGCGGTCGCGGACGGCGCCGCCGAGCAGCTGGTAGACCGGCATCCCGGCGGCCTTGCCTTTGATGTCCCAGAGGGCGAGGTCGACCGCGCTGATCGCGGCCATCGTGATCGGACCGCGACGCCAGTACGCCCCGCGGTAGAGGTACTGCCAGGTGTCCTCGATCCGCGCCGGGTCGAGTCCGGTGAGCAGCGGTACGACGTGGTCGCGCAGGTAGCTCGCGACGGCGAGCTCACGGCCGTTGACAGTGGCGTCGCCGTACCCGACGAGGCCGTCGGCGGTCTGTAGTTTGAGGGTGACATAGTTGCGGCCGGGGCTGGTGAGGATGACCTCGGCGGCGATGATGCGATCGGTCATATCAGTGCCTTCAGTGCCTTCAGGGCCTACGGAGCCTTCGGAGCCTTCAGAGTCGGACGAGGTTGCGCAGTTCGTTGCCCTCGGCAAGGGCGGTGAGGTTGGCGGCGATGTCGTGGATGCGGCCGCGGAACGTCTGCTGGGTGATCCCGGACAGGTGCGGTGTGAGCAGGACGTTGTCCAGGTCCCCGAACGGGGCCTCGGCTGGTCGCGCCTGGTCGCCGTCGGCCGGGTACGAGTACCACACGTCGAGGGCGGCGCCGCGGATCGTGTGGCTGCGCAGGGCGTCGTACAACGCCTGTTCCTGGACGAGCGGGCCGCGAGCAACGTTGACGAGTACGCCGTCCGCGCCGAGTTTGCTCAGCTCGCCGGCGCCGATGATGCCGCGAGTGGCCTCGGTCAGCGGCGCGGAGACGACGAGCGCGTTGGAGTCCTCCAGCAACCGGGGGAGTTGGGTCGTGTCACCGGCCCAGTTGAGATTGCCGGCTGGGGCCTTGCCGCTCGCGGTGATGGCCTGCGCCTGGGCGCCGAAGGCTTGCAGCACTCGCCAGGCGGCTCGGCCGATGTGGCCGAATCCGAGGAAGCCGACCTTCGCGCTCGACAGCGTCTGGGGTTGGGGGAGTGCTGCGTCGTACACCGGCGAGCGCCAACGGTTCTGGCGAAGGGCGGCGTCGGCCTGGGGGAGCTCGCGGCGCAGGGCGATCAGGGCCCAGACGATGTACTCGGCGATCGAGTCCTCGTGGTGATAGGTGTTCGCGACCGGTACGCCGGTTGCCTGGACGCGGTCGGTGCCGGCTCCGGCCACCTGCACGAGCCGGAGGTCCGGCGCGGCGTCCGCCATTTCCTGGGTGAACGCCGGACCCACTAGGACCTCGGCGGTCTTCAACGCGTCGAGGAGATCGCCCGGAAGCCAGACCAGCTCGTCACGAGGCACCAGCGCCTCGAGTTCGTCGCGCAACGGCAGCAGGTTGCGGTCGGTGATGACGACTCTCATGCGTCGCTCCGGTCGCGGCGTGCGGGGGTCCAGCCGGCCACCGGGCCGGTGCTCTGGCGGACGACCAGTTGGGTCGGCAGTGTGACGGCGCGCGGCTCGGCCGCTGCCTGGCCGGGCTCCGCGGTCAGTTGCTGGTGGAGCATGTCGATGCTCATCACGCCAGCTCGCGACATCGGGACCTGGATGCTGGTCAGTGTCGGACGGCCGACCTCCGCGAGCGGGGTGTCGTCGATGCCGATGACGCTCAGCTCGGCCGGCACCTCGACACCGAGCGCGGTCGCTCCCGCGATGATGCCCAGTGCCATCAGGTCGTTGTGGGCGATCACCGCCGTGGCGCCGGACGCGACGACGCTGGCCGCCGCGGCCTGACCGCCGGCCACCGTCTCCGCCTGCCAGCCGAGCACTTCCAGCTCGATGTCGGCCTCGTCGGCCAGCTGCCGGATCGCTTCCACCCGGGTCTGGTTCGACCAGGACAGCGGTGACCCCTGGGCGTAGGCGACATGTTCGTGACCCAGGACGCGCAGGTACTCCAGCGCCTGCCGCAGACCGTCGGCGGCATCCGGTACGACGCTGCTCGTCTCGTCGCTCGTCCGGTTGACCAGAACGAGCGGCGTGTCACCGCACAGCTCGACGATGTCGTGCGCGGGCAGCCGGGGCGAACAGACGACGAATCCGTCGACCCGCTCGTGCAGTTCGCCGATGATCTCCCGCTCACGGTCCGGGCTGCCGTCGGTGTCGGTCAGTACGACGGTCTGCCGGCGGTTCCAGCCGTGCGCCTGGGCGGCCTTCACGAAGCTCGCCCATACCGGGTTGCCGATGTCCGGGACGATCATCGCGACGGTCGCCGAACGGGTCGGGAGCCCCGACCGGGAGCGGCGGCCGGCCGAGGCGACGTACCCGATCTCCTCGGCGGCGCCGATGATCCGGCGCAGGGTGTCGCGGCCGATCCGGTCGGGGTCGCTGAACGCCCGGGACGCGGTCGACAACGACACACCCGCACGCTGCGCGACGTCGGTCAGGGTGGGATTCACAGCTCGCTCCAGAGGTTGCGGCAAGGTTTCGCCAAGATTGCGGCAACTTGCGCAACTCTGTCAAGAGCTCGTTCAACTTGGCCGGGACCGGACCTCCGCGAGGGTGGTTCCGGGCTGGCAGGGTCGCGCCGCCTGAGCGTAAAGGCAACGATTGCCACGCCTTGACACGTCTGAAAGCCGGGACTACCTTCTCGGCAGATGGAAAGCGCTTTCTAGATCCTGGTGAAGGAGTCGCTCCCATGAGTACCCGAACTTCCGTGCGCTCCAGCCTGTGGCTGGGATTGCTGGCAGTCCCCGCGGTCGCGTTCTTCCTGGTGTTCAGCTACGCGCCGATGGCCGGCCTGCTGGTGGCGTTCAAGGAGTTCGACATCAGCAAGGGCCTGTTCGGCAGCCCGTGGAACGGCCTGGACAACTTCCGCTACTTCTTCGCCTCCGGTGACGCGCAGCGGATCCTGGTCAACACCATCGTGCTGAACGTGCTGTTCCTCGCCGCGACGCTCGCCGCCGGCGTGACGCTGGCGATCATGCTGAACGAGATCCGCGGCCGCTTCTTCAAACGGGCGGCGCAGTCGACGATCTTCTTCCCGTACTTCGTTTCACCGGTCGTCGTCGCGATCATGCTGCAGGTCCTGCTGTCCGGGCCGGCCGGGGACGGCGGCGTCGTCAACGACGCGCTGGCCGGCTTCGGGCTGCCGACGGTCAGCTGGTACACGGAGCCGGGTCCGTGGCCGTGGATCCTGACCTTCGTCAAGATCTGGCAGCTGGGCGGCTACATGAGCGTCATCTTCCTGGCCGCGATCACGTCGATCCCCGAGGACGTCTACGAGGCGGGCCAGATCGACGGCGCGAGCAGGGCGCAGATGGCGCTCCGGATCACCCTGCCGCTGCTGAAGCCGACGGCCGCCGTCTTGCTGGTGCTCGGTGTCGGCCGGATCTTCTACGGGGATTTCGGCACGATCTACGCCATCGTCGGCGACAACGGCACGCTCTTCCCGACGACCGACGTGATCGACACCTACGTGTTCCGCTCCCTGCGCCAGATCGGTGACTTCGGCACCACCGCGGCGATCGGCCTGTTCCAGTCGGTGGTCGGTTTCGTTCTGGTGTCGACCGCGGTGCTGATCCAGCGCCGGTACTCGAAGGAGACGAGTCTGCTGTGACCACCATGACCTCGAGCCTGGCCAAGGCCGCCGGCCGGACCGCGGCCAAGCGGCGCTCCGGTGGCTGGGAACCGTTCACCGTCGTCAGCGTCATCGGCGTCGCGCTGTTCATGCTGGTCTGCCTGATTCCGTTCTGGGTGATCGTGTCCGGCTCGTTCACCGACGAGCAGACGCTGGCGGGCAAGGGATACAGCCTCATCCCGCAACCGTTCTCAACCGCGGCGTACAAACTGATCTTCACCGGGCCGACCCTGGTCAGCGCGTACGTCGCCAGCATCGTCATCACCGTTGCCGGTACGGCGCTGGCGCTCAGCATCACGTCCGGGCTGAGCTGGGTGATCGCGCGGCGACTGCCCTACGTCAGCCGGCCGTTGGCGATCTTCGCCTACATCCCGATGCTGTTCTCCGGCGGTCTCGTCCCGCTGTACCTGCTGGTCACGCAGTACCTCAAGCTGCAGAACAGCTACTTCGCGGTGATCCTGCCGTTGCTGGTGGCACCTTTCCTGGTCTTCATCCAGGTCTCGGCGTTCCGCCAGTTGCCGGAGGAGATCCTCGACTCGGCCAGGGTCGACGGCGCGGGGGAGCTGCAGATCTTCTTCCGGATCGGGCTGCCGTTGTCCAAGCCGATCCTGGCCGTCGTCGGCCTGTTCTACGCGGTCCACTACTGGAACGAGTGGTTCACCGCACTGCTGTTCATGTCGGACATCCACAAGTACCCGCTACCGCTGCTGTTGCAGAACCTGATCTCGAACGTCTCGTTCTCGCAGATGCTGCCGACAGCGGCAGCTCAGTCGACGCCGGTCTACCAGCTCCGGCTCGCCCTCACGGTCGTCACCATCGGCCCGATCCTGCTCGCGTACCCGTTCGCGCAGCGCTACTTCGTCAAAGGCATCACCTTGGGAGCCACCAAAGGCTGACGGCCCCACCACAACTTCTGGAGGCATTGTGCCCGCCACATCTCCCGCCGGCCTCAGCAGGCGCGGCTTTCTGGCCGCCGGCGGCGGCCTGTCCCTCGCAGCCATGCTCGGACTGAGCGGCTGTGGAGACTCGTCGTCACCGGGCTCCGGCAAGGCCGCAGACACTCTCGCCCTGCTGTTGCCCGGTGACACCCCGACCGGCTGGGACGCGATCCTTGCCAAGGTCAACGAGAAGCTCAAGAAGGACCTGGGCTTCACCATCGCTCCACAGTTCGTCGCCTGGTCCAACTACCAGCAGCAGTCACTGCTCAAGTTCACCGCGGGTGAGAACTTCGACACCGCGCTGCAGGCTCGCTGGCTGAACATGATCCAGCTCGTCGCGAGCAAGTCCCTGGTTCCCGTCGACGGACTGATCAGCAAGTACCCGAACCTGAGCAAGACACTGGACCCGCAACTGCTCGAGCAGAACAAATGGTCCGGCAAGCTGTACGGGATCCCACAGGTCAACTCCGCCGCACGGTTCCACCACTTCACCGTCCGCCAGGACCTGGCCGACAAGCTCGGTGTCGGGGAGATCTCGACGTTCGACCAGTTGGAGAAGTTCTGGTACGACGTCAAGCAGAAGGAGAAGCTCACTGCGATCGGTGTCTCGTCCAACATGCCGAAACTCCTGGCGGCCTTCGCGCCGGTCGGCTGGCTGAATCAGCACGACTGGGAGAATCCACACGTCAGCGTGCAGTTCTTCAGCGGCGGCTCGCTCCCGTTCTACTTGGCGCAGGACGGGAAGAGCACCGGGTCCGCGAAGCCGATCCCGTTCTGGGAGGTTCCGGGCGTCGTCGATGCGCTGCGCAAGATCCGCAAATACTACCTCGACGGCATCATCAACAAGGACGCGCTGAACGTGGACTCGAGCACGATCAAGTCCCAGTTCGAGTCGGGCCGCATCGCGACCCGGTGGGCGATGACGGACGGGCTGTCGTCGCAGTCGCTCGCCCCGCTGCGCAAGGCCGTACCGACCGCGCAGATCGCGAACGTCGTACCGCTGCGGGGCGGCAAGGACGCCAAGCCGAACCAGACGTTCCAGGCCGACAACTTCGTCGTACTCAACGTCAAGGGCCGCAGCAACGAGCGGGCGATGCAGCTGGAGGACTGGGTCTCGATCAAGGAGAACCACGACCTGCTCAGCTACGGGGTCGAGGGCACGGACTGGAAGCCGGTGGGCGCGGACAAGTTCCAGCAGCTGTCGCAGTACAGCTTCCCCGGGTTCGCGTTGTGCTGGCGGCAGAAGCTCGAGCTGAAGATCAAGGACATCACGCCGACCGAGGAGGCGTGGTTCGACTGGGCGCAGAAGTACGACAACTTCACCTTGGACCCGTACGCGTCGTTCGTGCCGGACGTGACGCCGGTGAAGCGTCAGGACAGTCAGGTCAACGCGGCGATGACGCAGTACGGCAACCCGTTGTGGATCGGGGCGGTGGACGTCGACAAGGGTCTCGACAACCTCAAGAAGGCGGTGGACAAGGCCGGCCTGGGCGAGCTGCAGGCGGAGATGGAGAAGCAGGCGAACGCGTATCTCAAGGGCCAGTGAGGCTGTCCTCGATGTCCGCCCCACGGAGGAAGCTCGCGGTGGTCGCGCGCGAGGCCGGTGTGTCGATCTCGACCGTCTCCAAAGTCTTGCGCGCCTATCCGGACGTCGCGCCGGCCACCAGGACCCGGGTGCGCGAGGTACTGCGTCGCGCCGGGTATCCACTGGATTCCGATGCCGCTGGCAACCGTCGCGAGGAGTCCGAGCTGGTCGACGTGGTGGTCGCCAGTCGGAGCAGCGGCTGGACCGGTGACGTACTGGCCGGCCTTGCCGACGCTACCCGGGAACCGGGGCTGGCTCTCGTCGTCACGACAGTGAACGGGGGAGAGCCGGTGCCCCGGCTCTGGCTGGAACGCCTCTTCGTCCGCGGCACCCGCGGCGTGATCGGTCTCAACGTCGAGTTCACCGACACCCAGGTGGCGTACCTCGCCGCCTACAACATCCCGTCCGTCTTGCTCCCCGCCGACTCCAGTACGCCGGTTTCGGAAGTGCTGACGACCATCCTCGACGGCACACCGCCGTACCCCCACTCCATGGCCTTCATGGAAATGTGGGGGTCAGTCGCGGCGGCTGACTGAGTTGCGGACTACCACGTGGGTGGTGAAGAGGCGGTGGGCTCCGGTCCAGTTGGGTTGTTGGTGCTGGGAGTCCAGCGCGATCTTCGCGGCCGCTCGGCCTAGTTCCTCGTAGGGGACGTGAACCGACGTGAGCCTGGGACGGAGGTCCTGGGCCAGTTCGACGTCGTCGTAGCCGACCACCGAGAGGTCCTCGGGGATTCTCAGGTCGAACTCGGCGGCAGCGGCGTACACGCCTGCGGCCACGACGTCGGTGGCCGCGAAGACCGCGGTGAAGTCCTGCCCGGCGGCCAGGCGGTTCTTCGTCAGCTGATAGCCGGAGGCTCGGGTGAAGACACCGTGCTCGACCAGCTCTGGCGCGTCCGGTACGCCGAAGTCGTGCAGGGCCCGCCGATGACCGGCCAACCGCTGCATGCTGGTGCTCTGCCGCTCCGGACCGGCAAGGAAGAGGGTCCGGCGATGCCCCTGCGACAACAGGTGGCTGGTCATCGCGTAGGCGCCTTGCTCGTTGTCATACTCGATCACAGCGGTAGGTACGTCGTCGCCCAGCGGAGGTCGTCCACACAACACCAACAGGGATCCGGCGGAGTGAAGTGACCGGGCCAGGTCGGTCATCTTCGCACGGTAGTCGGCCGCTTCGTTGGTGACGCCACCGATCAGGATCACGGCGCCGGCGCGCTGCTCGCGCATCAGTTGCACCAGAGCGAGCTCGCGCTCGGAGTCGCCCTGGGTGGTGCCGATCAGACTCAGCCAGCCACGGCGCGACGCCTCCTGTTCGACGCCGTGCGCCGCATCCGCGAACGACTGGCCGCGTACGTCGGCCAGGATGAAGGCGATCGTCTTCGTCTGCACTCCGGCCAACGCCCTGGCGTGAGTGTTGGCGGAGTAGTTGAGCTCGCGGATCGATCGCAGGACGCGTTGGTTCGCCGATCGGGAGACCGGGTAGTTGCCGGCCAGGACGCGGGAGACCGTCGCGGGCGACACCCCAGCGTGCGCGGCGACGTCGGCGAGGGTAGGCGAGCTCGACGACTTGCGTCTACTGCTGTTTGCCATCGTTCTCCTAGCGCTCCCTGGGCGGAGCGGTCGACTTCCTGATCACCACGTGCGTCCCGAGCAGCAGGTGTTGATCCTGCGCGTAGTCGTCGCGATGCAGCGCGAGACGTACGGCGGAACGCCCGAGCTCCTCGTGCGGGATGTGGACCGTGGTCAGCGGCGGATTGAGATCGGCGCTCAGCGGAATGTCGTCGTACCCGGCGACGGAGACGTCCTCAGGCACTCGGAGCCCGGCCTCGTGGAGAGCGGCGAGGACACCGCTTGCGACGATGTCCGTGATGCCGACGACGGCGGTCATGCCGGCGTCGCGGCTCAGCAAGGCCTTGGTTTGGCGGTAGCCGGACTCGCGATCGAAGGTGCCGCCGGCAACGAGGCCGGGATCGACAGTCAGGCCGTGCGCCGCGTGGGCACGGGTGAAGCCGTCGAAGCGCGCGCTGGTCGTGGTGTGCTCCGGCTCGGTGGCGCCGATGAACGCGATCCGGCGATGGCCGAGCGAGAGCAGGTAGTTCGTCACCGCGAACGCGCCGCCCTCGTTGTCGTACTCGACGACTGTCGCGGGCACATCCGGGCCGATCGGCGGGCGGCCGCACAGCACCAGGCGCGAGCCGACCCGCTCCAGGGATCTCGCGATCTGTGCCATCCGCTCGAGGTGTTCCGGCGTACGCAGGCCGCCACCGACCAGCACGACCGCCTCGGCCTGTTGCTCGCGCATCAGTTCGATGAGTTCGAGTTCGCGATCGGCGTCGCCGTGATGGGTGCAGACCAGGCACACCCGGCCTTCGGCGGTGGCCTGCTGCTCGACGCCTTGCCCGATGTAGGCGAACAGCGGACCGACCAGGTCGCGGATGATGAACGCGACGGTCCGGGTCGTGCCGCCGACCAGGGCGCGGGCCTGTGCGTTGATCACGTAGTCGAGGTCCTGCACGGCCCGCAGCACCCGTTTCCGGGTCGAGGCACTGACCGGGTAGTTCCCCGCGAGAACCCGCGACACCGTCGTGGCGCTCACGCCCGCGGCCGCCGCGACGTCCTTCACCGTCGGACGGCTCCCGAGGCTCGCTCCCGCCACGCGCCAACTCCTTTGTCCGTCGAAAATTTCTGTCTGGGTCGTGCCCTGACTTCGTGTAGAAAACGTTAACTATGCTGCCATCCATGGCGGCGAATGTCGAAGCCCGCGCGGTGCCGATCTGGCTGCGTGACGCCGGTACGGGTGATCCGCTGCTGCTCGTCCACGGTTGGGGTGGCGACAGCCGCGCGTGGAGCGGTCTGGGCTTCGAGGATCGCCGGGTCATCGCGGTCGACCTGCGCGGTCACGGGCGTTCGCCGGTACTTCGGCACGGGTATCGGCCGGCGGACTACGCGGCAGATCTCGCGGCGCTCGTCGAGCGGCTGGGGCTCAGGCCCGTCGTGGCGATCGGGCATTCGATGGGCGGACAGATCGTCGCGGAGCTCGCACTGGAACGTCCTGACCTGGTCGCGGCGGTCGTCGTCATCGATCCGGCGTACGGCGCGGACGAGGCCGAGGCAGCCACCTTCGAGCAACGTCTGGCCGCACTCCGGAACGACGGATCGGACGCGGCCGTCCGTCAACTCGGACTGCGTGCCGGCGCCGTCCGGGACCAGTTGCTCGCGACACCGGGGCACGTGCTCGCCGAAAGCTACGCGGGGATGTACACGGACCCAGACGCCTTCGGCGCCCGCCCGGCCGCCGCCACCCGACTGGCCGCCTTGACCCAACCACTCCTGTCCATCCGCCCTACCCCCGCGATGGCCGCCTGGGACATCAGCCTGTCCCTGCCCTACGGATCACGAGTAGCCCTCTGGAACGGCTGCAGCCACTTCCTCCACCACGAACGCCCACGCCAGTTCGTCGCCCTGGTCGACAGTTGGCTGACCTCACTGGCCGACCTCTGAAACACACCCTGTGGAAATCTGCCCCGAGGAAATCCGTGCGGAAACTATCCTGGATCACGGAACGTGTCCGACATTCCCGCATCGGAGCAATCATCGAAGCCCTCTACGACCTGCCGAACGGCGACCGAGTCCGGGTCATCGACACCCCCACCGTCGGTCAGAGCCTCGGCAGGGTGCTCGAACTCTTCCGTTCCGGCAACACTGAGCCGGTCTTCTTCGGCGACGAGCCCCGCCCCGAGGGCGTCGTCATCTCCTTCGAGCAGTGGGCGGAGTACGAAACCTTGAAGGAGGATGCGAACGACGACCAGCGCCGGGAGGACCTGGTCCGCCAACGCCTCGCCAACGACGATCCGGCGAAGTGGGAGACCTACGAGGAAATGATGGAAAGGTACGGCCTCGACCCTGACGAGTTGAAGCCGAAGGGCGGTGCCAAAACCAACGGTGACGGGATGCCGTGAACTACCCACCTGATCCACCATCCTGAGTTCAGTCGGGACATGGACCGGCTGCACGAGGCCTGGGAGCAGGACCGGGACAGTCCCGCCGGCCGCGAGTTCCAAGCCGCGAAGGCTGCCCAGCGGGCGTTGCGGGAGGAACGCGAGGGGGAGTACCAGGGCAAGCAACTCGGTTATGGGCCGCAGTCGTACGATCTGCGGGACTGCGCGGAGCTGAAGGTTCCCGTTGACCGTGAGTTCACGCCGGGTGGATTCGAGCGGGGGACCGTCGCATCGGCTGGTCTACCGGGAGTTTGATCCGCTGCCGGTGATCGAAGGCCATCGGGTTGTGCAGGATCCGAACGCTCAGCCCTACCGGCAACCGATCGCTTTCGCGCACCTCTCGAACGATCCCGCCGACATAGCGGGGAAGCGCTTGGGCCGGACACGGGGTATGCCTTCGCAGGAGCTCCACGGGGTCACCGGCGGAGGACGTCCGGGCATCGGGCCGCAACGGGAGGGCGTGCAGACAACGCCGCATCGGATTCCAGTGCCTGGCCACCTGCTGAGGCAGGCGCAGATCCTCCGGGACAGCCCGCCCGCCGGCACGGCACCGAAGCCAGCCACGGCGCCACAGGCGAACGGCAATCGACCGCCCGGGCCAGTTTCGTCCAAGTCGAAAGAACGCTGACAGTCCCGATCATGAGTGCCCAGGCGCAGCGCGTCGCCCCTCGCGTGGGCAGTGGTCGTGGTGACGTGTCCAGCGCGAGTGCAGGCTTCGAGGGGATGGCTGGGGAGTGCTCAGGCGCAGCGAGTCGCCCCTCGCGCGGGCACTGGTCGTGGTGACGTGTCCAGCGTGAGAGCTTGCTTCGAGGGGACGGCTGGGGAGTGCTCAGGCGCAGCGAGTCGCCCTCGCGCGGGCACTGGTCGTGGTGACGTGTCCAGCGTGAGAGCGGGCTTCGAGGGGACGGCTCGGGAGTGCTCAGGCGCAGCGAGTCGCCCTCGCGTGGGGGCTGGTCGTTGGGGACGTGTCCAGCTCGAGAGCAGGCTTCGAGGGGAAGGCTGCTCGGGTTCAGCGTGAGAGCGGGCTTCGAGGGGATGGCTGCTGGGGTGGTGTCGGGCTGTGGCGCGTTGGTCTCGTGGTGAGGTGTTCGGCGTGAGAGCCGGTTTCGAGGGGATGGGTGCTGGGGTGGTGTCGGGCTGTGGCGCGTTGGTCTCGTGGTGAGGTGTTTGGTGTGAGCGCGGGCTTCGAGGGGCGGCTGCAGGAGCGGCGTCCGGTTCTGGCCCATTGCTCGCATCAGAACGGTGGCGGGTCGGGGGTGTCTTGCTCCTGTGTGATGGGGCCGCGGGCTGGTGGGACGGTGGTGTAGCGGTGGCCGGTGGGGGTGGTGAGGGTGAGGGAGCCGTCGGGGTGTGTGGTGGTTTTCCAGCCCCAGGTGGGGGTGTCTTTGATGACGTGGTGGTATTCGCAGTAGGGCACTAGCCCGGTGAGGTTTGTGTGGCCGGATTGTTTGAAGGGTGTGGCGTGGTCGCGGTCGCATTGGCGTGAGGTGCGGTTGCAGCCGGGCCAGGCGCAGACGGGGTGTCGGGCGAGGAGTGTCTCGGTGACGATGGGGCCGGGGTTGTGGCGGGTGGTGGAGGCTTCGAGGACGGTGCCGTTGGTGGGGTCGGTGAGGAGTCGTCGCCAGGTGCCGTCGCGTGCGATGCGGCGGGCCATTGGGGCGGGGATGGGTCCGTAGCCGGTGAGTTCGCAGGGGTCGTTGTCCACGCCGAGGAGGGTGGTGATGGGGACGAGGATCTCGATGTGGGGTCGTCGGCGGTGTTGGTCGGGTAGTCGGCGGCCGAGCCAGTCGAGGCCGTTGTGCAGCATGTGTTCGAAGACGTCGGTGATGGCATCGGCGCGCCGCTGTTCGGCGGTGCGATCGTCTCGCATCGGCTCGCCGACGGTCGCACCGGTTGCTGTGTTGGGCTGCATGTCAGCTGTCGTGTCGCACTTCGCGCCGGCGGCCGTACCAGCCTTCACTTCAGGGGTCACGCCGGAGGCCGGATCGGGTGTCCTACCAGACGACCGACCGGAGTAACGGTTGCCTGAGGCGACGATGTCGGAGCCGACAGGCGATGGCTCGACTCGCGATGGTTCGACGGGCGGTGGTTCGACGGGCGGTGGTTCGACTCGCGATGGTGCGACAGGCGGCGAAGGTTCGGCAGTCGACGGTTTGGGACTTGAAGGTTCGGCACGCGCGGTTTCGGCACACGGGGTTTCAGAACGCGCGGGGGTGGTGGTTGTGGGGGTGCCTCGTTTGGCGAGGTCGGCCATGGCTTGGATGACGACCCACATTTGCTGGATCTTGTCGGCGGTGTGGACGACCCAGAGGCCGGCCATGCCGTCGGGCAGGGGCACGATTTTGCAGGTGCGGTCTCGAACCGCTTCACGGTGCCGGTTGGTCTCGTCTGCGGCGCAGTGTTTGGCGACTTGTCTGCGGAGGGACTTGCGCAGATTGGTGTGGGTCTGGGACGCGGCGCGGCGCAGGACGTGGGATTCGACGGCCTGAGCTGTGGCGTCGGGCAGGTGCCGGGTGGCCTCGGAGATCGACAGGGCCTTGGACCAGGTCAGGGCGCCGCAGCGCAGCGCGGTGTGGGTCGCGGTCAGGGTGCCGGTCAGGTGCAGGGCGGTGTCGATGTGGCGGGCGGCGGTGTTGGTGGACAGGTGTAGCGCGGCGCCGATCTCGGCGGCCCAAGAGCGTTCGGGGTCGATGGGGCGGCCGGAGGAGTCGATGTGGGTGGGGCGGGGGATCTCGGTTGCCTGGGCTTTGCGCTGGCGGACGAATGACGCCATCGCGTCGGCCTTGATCGACTCCAGCCATGACACCATCCGGGAGGCGGCCTTCATCAGTTCGATCAACGCGATCGGTGACTCGCACTGCGGTCGCACGGACTCCAGCGCCGCGGCCAGCTCGGCGCCGGGCGGGAGGAACACCCATGCGGGCGCCTTCAGACGCAGCATCTCGCGTTCGGCCTCGTCCTGATCGACCCCGGCCCAGAGCTCCCACTCGAGCCCGTCCACCCGCGACATCGGCGGCAGGTCGTCGTACCAGTCCTCCGCGCCCAGGAACCGAGGAGGATGAGGGTTCTCGGGGTCATACAGATCGTCGGGAGGATCCACCGCGTCCAACCACGCCGCCGGCGCCGCGTCCAGGGAAGGCGTCTCCTCCTTCTCCGACCAAGCAGTGATCCAGCGTGGCGTGGCGGCGAACCCGGCGAGATCAGCGTCGCCAGGGTGCAGAGGTTCAACGGTCACCGCCATGCCTCATATTAGAACAAGTGTTCCCTTAAGAGCAAATTGAAATCGGGGATGTGTGAACGTCGACCGCGTCATCCGCATCGCCTGAGCTGAGTTGGAGTTGGCGGCGCCGAAACTGCTTGCGTGGCGGCCCGGTCCGCAGGACGCTCAGCAGAGTGACCACACGGGCGCTGCACTTCGCAAAGGCCTTCTTTGATCTGCAAGCCTTCTGGGTCGAGCGTGTCGTCGAACTTGCGGACGTTGATCGACTCACCGCATGGCATGAGTGGACCAGCATGTCAGCGCTGGTGAACTCCGTTGGATGCCATGCGATAGATGCAGCAGTGCACAACGGTGATCCGGCCGCGGTGGCACACCGATCGTGGCTTGCCCTCCGAGAGACATTGGGCGCGCTGCGCCGCACGGGTGCTTCTGGTGCGACGTTGAAGATGAGGGCCGTCAGATCCGGCTGCATTTCGCGAACCGCGAGGGGCCGGGCGCCCTGGGATCCGGCCGGCGTGCAGTTCGTCGTGCGGAACTGGCCAGTGCCTTGGAGGATGCCCGAAGGCTTGCCCCCCATGCCGATCGGCTCTGAGGTTGCACCATTGGCTCTGTGGGGGCAGTTCGTCAGGGGTGATGGCGAGCTGTACGGGGCCTTCGACGAGGTCCTCGCCTGGGTCCAGCGAGAGTGACCTAAGCCCTGCGAAAGTTTCTGTGCGGGCGAGAGGCCTGCGAACCGTTGACCGGGTGTGACCGCTGCTCATTAGCTTGGCGGCTCAGCCAGCGGTTCAGAGGAGAAGTGCAGATGCCGGAACCCGATGTCACCTCGTTGTCGACCGTGAGCCGCCGCTCGTTGCTGATCGCCTCCGGCGGTTCGGTGCTCGCGGCGCAGCTCGGATCCGCCGCCACGTCAACCGCGGCACCTACCGGGTCGGGGACGCAGGCGGCATTCAGGCATCCAGGGTTGTTGCATGATGTGGATGATTTGCAGCGGATGCGGCAGGGCGTGGCCGAGCGGGTGAGTCCGGTGTACGACGGTCTTCTGGCGATGGCTGCGCACGGCAGGTCGTCGTACGACTATGTGGTCCGCAACGTCGGGCAGATCACGTCGTGGGGTCGTGGGCCGGCGAACTTCATGAACGAGGCGGTCAGCGACTCGGGCGCCGCCTATCAGAACGCTTTGATGTGGTCGGCCACGGGTGATGTGCGGTACGCGGACAAGGCGCGGGACATCCTTGATGCCTGGTCGAACAGTCTGACCGCGATCACCGGTGCGGACGGGCAACTCGGCGTCGGACTGCAGGTCTTCAAGTTCGCGAACGCCGCCGAGATCCTCAGGCACAGCGGGTACGACGGGTGGTCGCCTGGTGCTGTCCTCCGGTGTGCGGAGTCGTTCCGCAAGGTCTGGTACCCGGCCGTGTCCGGCAACGCGTTGTTTGCCAACGGCAACTGGGATCTCGCCGCTCTGCAGGCGATCTTGGCGATTGCCGTGTTCTGCGACGACCGGGTGATGCTCGAGAACGCGGTGCGGTACGCCGTGGCCGGCGCGGGCAACGGCCGGATCGAGCACATCGTCGTGTCGGCGACCGGTCAGGGACAAGAGAGCGGCCGGTCGCAGTCCTACGCCCAGTTGGCGCTCGGCCTGCTCGCCAACTGCGCCGCGGTCGCCTGGAACCAGGGGATCGACCTGTTCGGTCATCAGGACAACAGGATACTGCACGGTTTCGAGTACACCGCTCGCTACAACCTGGGCGACGATTCCGTGCCGTTCACCGTCGACCTCGACCGCACCGGGAAGTACCTCAAGACGGCGATCTCGACGATCAACCGTGGTGCGTTCCAGCCGATCTACGAACTTGCCTACGCCCACTACGTGAGTCGGCGCGGACTGTCCGCGCCGAACGTCGAACGGGTGGTGTTCCGTGGCGCCGGCGGCACGCGCTTCGTCGAGGGGAACAGCGACGACCACCCCGCTTGGGGCACCTTCACTCAAGCCCGTCCGGTCGTCCCCAGGTCTGCGCCTGACGCGGCACCCGGCGTTCCGAGCGGCTTGACGGCAGGAAGGTCCGACACTGGCGTCGTACTGACCTGGGCGGAGTCCGTCGAACCGCGCAGCGGCGCGGCCGCGAGTAGCTACACGATCAGCAGAGCAACCGGCCGCGCGGGTGACTACGCGGTCGTGGCCGAAGGCATCCCGTCGACGGCGTGGAGCGATACGTCCGCCCGCGGCCGGACGACCTACTTCTACAAGGTTCGGGCCGAGAACCAAGCCGGCTCGAGCAGTGAGTCGCTGCCTGTGACGATCGCGAGGGCGGATCCTTGGGTGAGCGAGAACATCGGCCAGGCGGTTGCGGGTGGCACAACCTTCGACGGGGAAAGGTTCACCGTCGAAGCCGGCGGTGCGGACATCGGTGGTGAGCAGGACAATTTCCGGCTCGTCTACGTGCCGTTGCGTGGTGAGGGGGTACTCACGGCGCGGGTGGTGCACCCCGTGAGTTCGCAGTACGCGACCATCGGCGTGATGATGCGGCAGAGTCTATCCGCGTCCTCGGCGCATGCATCGATGCTGATCAAGGGGCTGCCGTTGCACACCTGGAGCGGTGTGTGGACCGTACGGCCCGTCGGTGGGGGCTCCACGGTCGCGACCGGCAGCACCGTCGTACCGCCGACTCAACAGCACTGCATCACCGTCAACGCGGGCTTTCCGATCTCCGATCTCGGAACCCTGCCGCAGTCCGCGACGCCGTTGCCGCCGCCGTACGTCGAAGCGGCGAGCGACGGCTACCGGCTGCGGCGACCGTACTGGGTCAGGCTCGTCCGTAGGGGAGACGTCCTGACCGGGCTCATCTCGCCGAACGGCAGCACCTGGACCAAGGTCGGCACATCCCGGATCAACCTGGGCCGTGACGTCTACGCGGGCCTCGCGGTCTGCGCGGGGATCGGCGTCGACGCGCCGTACGCCGAGTCGACCACAGCGGCCTTCGACAACGTGAGTGTTCAGGACTGGTCGGGCGAGATCCCGTCCGCACCGCTGGGCGAACTGCGGTCCGGCAGCGCCGGCAGTGCGATCGAGCTGGCGTGGTCCGACCTTGACGTTGCGGCGACGTACAACGTCAAGCGCCGGCACGCCGGTGGGCCGTACCGGGCGATCGCCTCGGGCGTGGCGCCGATCGGGTTCGGCGTGGAGACCCGCTACCGGGATGTCACGGCGGTGCCGGGCGAGAGCTACGACTACGTCGTTGCGAAGACGAATGCCGCCGGGACAGGGCCCGACTCGTCGAAACTGACGGCGACAATGCCGACGCCGGCCGTGCCGTCGATCACGAGCGCCGGATCCGCGTTCGCGAACACCGGCACGGAGTTCCGCTTCCGGGTTGCCGCTAGCAACGATCCGATCAGTTTCGCGGTGACCGGCCTCCCGGATGGTCTGTCCATGGACCGGAAGACCGGTGTCATCAGCGGCAGGCCGCTCAAGACGGGGACGGTGAAGCTGGGTGTCTCCGCGCGCAATGCCGCCGGCGCGGGCTCCGCGGAAGTCACGCTGACTGTTGGAGCACCTCCGCCGGCGCCGTGGCAGTACGGCGATATCGGCGACTATGTTCTGGACGAGCGGCAACTTGGGAGTTTCAGCGCTGTCGCGATCCGGACACCGGGGATTACCAGCTACAGCGACACGAGGGGACAGTTCACAATTCGCGGCGCCGGCTCGGATCTGAACGTGATCGGGCAGGGAATGACGGCCCAGTACGCGTACCAGGCGGTGACCGGAGACGCCACGTTCACGGCCCGGGTCGTGAGTCGAGGCGATGCCGCCCGGGTGAGCCTGCTGATGACCAAGTCGCTGTCACCGTTCGACCAGTTGTCGGGGGTGGTGCTGGCCGGCGGTACGCCGCAGTTCGTTCAGCGGCTGCGCGTGGCGACCGGCCTCGTGACCACGACCGGTACCGGTGCGCCCAGCTGGCTGCGCATCCGGCGTACCGGAAACACCTTCTCCGCCGAGGTTTCCACCGACGGCGTGAGCTGGACGCAGATCGGTGCGCCGGGACTGATCGAGACCTTCGGCTCCGCGCCGTACTACGTCGGTCTGGCCGTTGTCTCCGGCGCACCGTTCGCGCTCAGCGCCGCCGTCTTCGACGAGGTCTACTTGGCGTAGGCCAGAGTGCCGAAGCCGGTCTGGTCGAAGCCGCCGCTCGTCGTGCCGTAGTCGCCGCCTCCGCCCTCGGGGCGGACCTGAGCGGCCATCGCCGAGATGTACGGCACCGAGAGGTACTTACGCCTGGTGTAGTGGAAGTGCAGGATCTCCCACACTGGCCGGAGCTGGCCGCGGCTCGCGCTGGAGATGACAGTGTGTTCCTGATAGGCGCAGTTCTGGCCGGTGCCCCAGGTGTACTTCGTGAACGGGACGTCCTGGCCGAGGTTGTACTTCGCGACGTACTGCGCTGCCTTCATGAAGCGGTTGTTGTCGTACCCGTACAGGTCATCACCCTGGTTCCAGGCCATCTCGCAGAACGCGCCCATCTGGCCCATACCCATCATGGTGTGGCCCTGGTCGCGTCCCGACTCCTGCCACTGCGCAAGGCCCTGGTCGTCGTACACGAACGGCACGGCGTGCTTGATCGAGCCGTTGCCGGCGCCGTTCTTGAAGTAGTTGACGGCCTGGTCGTACTTCGCTGCATCGTCGCAGAGGATGCCGATGGCAAGGATCGAGTTCATGTTGCACAGATCCCAGTTGGCCCAGTAGTTCGTGATGCAGGCGCCGTTGTGGTTGGTCAGGAAGTCGTTGTTCATCGGGTAGAAGACGTTGAGCATCATGGTCTTGAACCGCGCCAGGTCGAAGCCCGGGTAGCCGCGGAGGAGCTCGGCGACGTTCGCGAACTGGTACCCGTAGATGCCGGCCGCCAGGAACCGGTCTGCGTTACCGGTGACCGTGGTCAAGGTGGCCGACCAGGCGTTGAGGATATTGCGCGCGCAGTCGCCGTGCGCGGTCGAGCCCTGGACCCACCAGCGCAGGGCGTTCTGATACGCGGCATGGATGTCGTTGTAGAGGATGGTGTAGTTCTCGCCGGTGCCGCCGCGGATGATCGTTGCCTGCGGCCTCGGTGTCCAGGTGGACTGCGCATGTGAGTTGGCGGTCAAACGGTTCCAGCCGGACAGCCACGGGTCGTCGCCCGCCGCAACCCGGACCTTGGCCCGATTGAGGTCGCCCCAGTTGTGCAGCGCTCCGGGGTGGGTGAACGTGGCCGGTGCTGCGTCTGCGCGACGGCCGAGTCCGGTGACGCCGGCCGCAGCCGCTACTCCTGCGGCGGCCACACCTCCGGCGGCTTTCAGGATGGTACGTCGATCGATCTCCCTCTCGTGCATGTCCTTCTCCTTCGGGGCGGTGGTGTGTACGCCGGCGTTCAGCGCACGGTGAGGATGAGGCTCTTGGTGGTGGTCCCGGCGACGTTGGTGACGCTCAGGTTCGTGTTGTACGCGCCGGGGCCGGTCGGGGCGCCGGTGATGACGCCGGTGGTCTTATCGACGGTGAGTCCGGGCGGCAGATTCTGGGCGCCGAAACCGGTGGGAAAGCCTGTCGCGCTGATCGTGAGGACAACCGGTACGCCTGCGGTGAGGTGCCCGGTGTCGACGGTCGTGATCGTCGGAGGCATTGTTGTGGGGGCGGTGGCGGCGTCCAGCCAGCGCAGATTGGTCACGTGCTCGTTGACGTGCATGTCGACCATGTCGGCGACCGTGAACCATCCGGGCTTGCGCATGGTCGAGGCCATCACGGTGCCGTTGACCACGAGGTTCTGGAACGTCACGTCCTTGATGCCGCGCGTCTCGTCGTACCCGAGCATCATCGCGGTCTCCGCGTTCTTGCCGGTGTAGGTCAGGTTCTTGACGTAGACGCCCTCGATCCCGCGGCCTGCCGAGGTGTTGTACGACTTGTTGTAGGCCACCCGCAGATGGATGAACTGGCCCCAGCGGAAGTCCTCCACCCGCACGTCCTCGATCCGCACGTTCCGGACGAGATTGCTGTCGCCGGGGTTGAGTGCGATCGCTCCCTGGTACCACTTCTGCGGTTCGCGATGGTCGAGGATGTCCACGTTGCTGATCGTGATGTTCTCCAGCACCTCGGGATCGGCCGTGTTGCCGTGGGTGCCGATGTTGATCGGGTGCGCGACGTCCGCCCAGAGGCTCGAGTTGGAGATGGTGATGTTGCGGGTGTCGCCGTAGTAGTCCCAGCGGTGCGTGTACAGCGCGATGCAGTCGTCGGAACAGCGCAGGAAAGAGTTGTCGATCAACACATCGCTACTGGAGAAGATGTCGATCCCGTCGCCCCATTGGCCCGCGCTGAAGTAGCCGAAGTCGGTGATCGCGACCTGTTCGGACATCCCCGCGGTGATCGCGTAGCCGGTCGTCAGATCGAGCATCGAGATGCCGTCGACGCGAATGTTCTGCGAGCTGACGATGGTGCAGCCGCCGCCGTTGGTGCCGTAGATGACACCGCGTCCGGTCAGGCCGGCGTTCGTGACGTTCTTGAAGATCACCGAGGTCTTCAGTACGGCGCCACCGGCCAGGTAGACCGTCTTCCCGCTCGGAACCTCCAGCTGACCGGTCGCGGTCGTGTGCACGCCGGGGCCGAAGTAGATGACGTCCGGGTCGTCGGGGGAGGGTACGCCGGTCTCGATCGGGCGGGCGAGCAGATGCAGGCAGTCGAAGATCTCGCCGTTCACCTCGACCACGATCTTGCTCGGTTCGGTCAGCGTGAAGAGCAACGTGCTCTCGTCGTCGACGACCGGCTCGATCCCCAGGGACAGTGGCCGGATCCGCGCGGCGTCGATGGTGCCCTTCTTGTACCGGACCCAGACCTCGACCGAACCGTCGAAGTCGAAGTACGCCATCGACGACTTCAGTACCTGGCCGGCCCCGGTCATCGCGTTGATCTGCTTGAGGTTGACCGAGTACGTCGGCAGCGGGGTCCAGGCGCCCGCCGCCGTACGCACCTTGACCTCGAAGGTGGACGCCTGTGCCACCCCGGCGGGAATCGGATAGGTGACCAGCGGTGGAGCGGGTGCGGGGGTGGCTGTCGCGGTCCCAGCTCCGGACGTGACGTAGCCGGCGGCAACAGTCGCGCCGGCTGCTTGGAGCAGGCGGCGGCGCGTGAGGTCTGCGGTCATCTTCAGGCTCCTTGGCATCTCCGGCGGAAGGCCCTGAAACCTTGTCCGGAGAACCCGGGCCGATCAATAGCAACCGCTTGCCGCGAAAATTTCGCTCGTCAGCTCAGGCGCAACTCCACGGTTGCGCATCGAGAATTGACGTGCAATCCTGGGGTTGCACGTTCCGTTCCCCGGGAGCGGAGCCCATCTGACGGAGGAGAAGTCCTTGACTATCGACACAGCGTCGCCGCGGCTACGTTTCACCAGCAGGCAGCGGATGGTTCTTGCTGTCCTTCTGCTGGCGGGATTCATGGTGTCCGTCGACTTCTCGATCCTGAATGTGGCGCTCCCGGACACCGGTGCCGGCGTCGGCATGGCGGTCGCGGACTTCCCGTGGATCACCGCCGCCTACATGCTTCCCTCGGCGGGATTCGCGTTGCTGTTCGGCCGCGTGGCCGACCTGTTCGGGCGCCGCAGGCTGTTCATGGCGGGCATGGTCGTGCTGGCTGTGGCCTCGCTCCTCGGCGGCCTGGCCACGAGTGCCGAGCTGCTGTTGACCGCCCGCGCGCTACAGGGTCTGGCTACTGCGCTCGCCCTGCCCGCGGCGATGTCGCTTCTCACCACCACGTTCGCCGAGGGCGCCGTACGGGAACGCGCCCTGGGGATCAACGGTGCGCTACTCTCCGGTGGCTTCACTGTCGGGGCACTGGTCGGCGGCACGCTGGTGGGCCTGCTGAGTTGGCGGGCGGCGTTCTGGATCAACATTCCGGTCGCGGTGCTGGTCTTGGTGTGTACGCCGTTTGTGATCAGCGAGAGCCGCGTTCCACAGCGGGTTGCTCTCGACTTGCCTGGTGCGGCCAGCGTCTCGGTCGGTCTCTTGGCCGTGATCTACGCGGTGGTCGAGAAGAGCTTGCTCGCCGCGGTGGTCGGAGTTCTGCTCCTTGCCGCCTTCTGGGTTGTCGAACTGCGAGCGTCCGCGCCACTTGCCCCGTTGCGCATTCTCAGACGGCCGACCGTGAAGTGGGGCAACTATGCCGGACTCGTGGTCTTCGCGATGGAGACCGGGATGATCTTCCTGATGACGCTGTACCTGCAGAACGTCCTGGCGTTCTCCCCGCTGGCCACCGGCTTGATCTTCGGGATCCCGGGCTTGGCTGCGGTGGCCGCCGGTGTGATCGCGGGACGGGTGATCGGGCGCTTCGGCGTACGCAAGGTTCTGACGGTGGCGATGCTGGTGCAGGCCGTGGCGACCTTCCCGCTGATGTTCCTCGGCGTGAACCGGGCCGCACTCGCGATCCTGATTCCCGCCTTGTTCGTCGGGTTCTTCGGGCACGTGGCCTCGATCGTCGCGTACACGGTGACCGGCACGTCAGGCCTGCCCGACGAGGAGCAGGGTCTGGCCACGGGGCTGACCTCGATGACTCAGCAGGTGGCGATCTCGATCGGTATCCCGGTCCTGAGTGCGATTGCCGCCACTCAGGAGCTGGAGCTGACCGGCATCCATCTCGCGCTGTGCCTGAATGTGGCCGTGACGGTTGTCAGTGCCGGTCTCGTGTGGGTCGGGTTGCGCCGACGCAACATACGTGCAACCGTGGGGTTGCAGATCAAAGATGAGGAGTTCGTGGGATGAGCAACGATCGAATCGAGCGGGAAGTTCTGATTGCGGCGCCGCTGGAGCGGGTGTGGTCGCTGGTCGCGGAGCCTGGTTTCTGGGTTGCCGACAAGGCGACCCTGCCGGGGACCGTGGCGCGGGAAGGCGAGACGCTGCTGGCGAAGAACCCCGAGTACGGCGACTTCCCGGTGCGGGTCGAGAAGGTCGATCCGCCGACGTACCTCGCGTATCGGTGGGCGAGTGCGTTCCCGGGACAGGAGCTGCGGGACGACAACAGCACGCTGGTGGAGTTCACGCTCAGGTCCGAAGGTGACCAGACGCGCCTCAGCGTCGTGGAAAGCGGCTTCGCGGCACTGTCCGGGTCCGCGGAGCTGCGCGACCAGGCGGTGAAGGACAACTCGGGCGGTTGGCCGATGGAACTGGACGCTCTGAAGAAGCGCGCGGAAGAATCATCCGTGTGACCAGTAGTGATACCGAGGCTGTCGACGGTGTCCTGGCCGCATTGGCCGATCCGACGCGCCGCCGGCTGCTGGATCTGCTCGCCGTCCAGGGCGAAGCGACCGCGACGACGCTCGCCGAGCGACTGCCGGTCTCGCGGCAGGCGGTGGTCAAGCATCTCTCGGTGCTGGATGCCGTCGGCCTCGTCTCCGGCAGCCGGATCGGGCGTGAGGTGCGGTACTCGGTACGGCCCCAGATGCTGAACGCGACGGCGCAGTGGATGTCTGCGCTCGCGGCCGACTGGGACCGGCGGCTGGCCACCATCAAGGAGGCCGCCGAGGCCGCGGAGCGTTCTGCCGAAGGCTCCTGACCTCCTGACCTCCTGACCTCCTGACCTCTTGGCCGCGGTGGGGTCGGCTAGTGGCGGGGCGGTGGGGCGGTGGATTCTCGGTAGATGAGGTGGTTGATGGTTCGGGGCATCGGCCGCGTGGCCGGTTCGCCGCGAATTTCGGCGAGGAGTTGATGGACCGCGGCGCGGCCCTGGGCCTCGCGGTCGACGGCCACGGTCGACAGCGACGGGGTCGCGAAGCGGCCGATCTCCTCGTCGTCCCAGCCGAAGACGCTGAGGTCGTCGGGCACCTTCCAGCCGCGGGAGAGCGCGCCGCGGATCACGCCCATGGCGACGACGTCGTTGGCCGCGACGACCGCGGTGACACGGCAGTCGGCGGGCAGGGCGGTGATCGCGTCGAAGCCGGACTGGGCCGACCAGTCACCGTCGACGGCTCCGACCGATTCCAGTCCGAGGCGTTCGATCGTCTCGAGGTAGACGCTCTTGCGGTTGCGGGCGGAGGCGAAGTTCTGGGCGCCGGCGACGTGCAGGAACCTCCGGTGCCCCAAGGAGACCAGGTACTCGATGATCTCGCGGATCTCGCTGGCGTCGGCGAGCTCCGCCAGGCCGTGCAACTTGTCGTCGTAGGTGCCGTTCTCGACGATCGGGACCCGGTGCGCGTTCTTGCCCTTGAGGCTGATCGGCGAGAGGGCCAGGATACCTTCGACCTGGCCGGACCTGGCCAGCTCGTCGATCCGTTCCGAACGCTCGCGGGCTCCGCCGTCGACGCTGACGATCTCGACCTGGTACCCGGCGTCGTGCGCCGTTCGCGATGCGGCGGCGAGCAGCCGTCCGGGAAAGTGCGCACCTGACGCGAGCACGATCGCGAGCCGGTTCGTGTGCCGCGTCCGCATGGATCGAGCCACCAGGTTGGGGCGGTAGTCGAGCGTCTTGACGGCGTACTCGACCTTGATCCTGGTCTTCGGCTTCAGGCTGTCCTTGTCCTGGAGGTATCGGGACACGGTGGTGTGCGACACGCCGGCAAGGCTGGCGACCTGGTGGATGGTCGCCGGCCGCTCGGACGCCGAATCTGTCATGTTCACCCCTATTCCGAACCATTATGAATGCCCGTCGGAGGTCTTGACACTAAATCCCGGCTCCGATTAGCTGTCAACGCAGAAGTGGATCGATCACTTTCTATTGGAGCCCTCTTGAATTCCAGCCAGCCCATCAGATTCGCCGCCGTCGGGCTCGACCACGCGCACATCTTCGGTCAGGTCGCCGGCCTGATCGCGGCCGGTGCGACGTTCGCCGGGATGGCCACCGACGACCCCGCGGCAGCGGTCGCGGGCACGATGCGGGAGCGGTATCCCGACGTCCCCGTGATCGAGGATCCCGACGAGCTGATCGCCCAGGACGGGATCGACCTGATCGTGACCGCCGCCGTACCGGACCGGCGCGGGCCGATCGCGGTCGCGGCGTTGCGGGCCGGCAAGGACGTGATGGCCGACAAGCCCGGGTGCGTCACCCTCGAGCAACTGGAGGAGGTCGAGAAGGCGGTCGGCCAGAGCGGCCGGTTCTGGTCGGTGACGTTCTCCGAGCGGTTCGAGGTCCCCTGCGTGCTCAAGGCCGGTGAGCTGGTCCGCGAGGGCCGGATCGGCACGGTCGTGCAGACCCTCGGCGTCGGGCCGCACCGGATCGGCGACCGCGGCCATCTGGCCGGTGGCGGCGGCCGTCCGGACTGGTTCTACGACAAGGCGCGGTACGGCGGCATTCTGACCGATATCGCCTCGCACCAGATCGACCAGTTCCTCTGGTTCACGGGTGCACGGTCCGCGGAGGTGGTGACCAGCGCGGTCGGGAACTTCGCCAACCCCGACGAGCCCGGCCTGCAGGACTTCGGCGAGCTCCTGCTGCGCAGCGGCAACGCCCAGGGCTACATCCGGGTCGACTGGTACACGCCCGACGGGTTGCCGACCTGGGGCGACGGCCGGCTGACAGTGCTCGGCACCGAGGGCTACATCGAGCTGCGCAAGTACGTCGACATTGCGGGCCGCGACGGCGGCAACCACCTGTTCCTGGTGGACAAGGACGGCACGCACTACATCGATTGCTCGGACGTCCCGGTGACCTACTACTCGGACGTGCTGCGTGACGTCCGCGACCGAACCACCACAGCCGCGCCGCAGGAGCACACCTTCGAAACCATGCGGCTGGCCCTGACGGCCCAGCAGAACGCGACCGTCCGCGGCGCAGCCCGATAACAGTTCAGCTCGGCACCTCGGGGACGACGCCTCGAGCGAGGTTCCAGCCGGGGGTGCGGCTGTAGACCGGGATGGTGTCGAGCGGTACGTCGCGGGTCACCCGGCCGCTCGGCACGGAACTACCGGTCCAGGCGTCATACCAGGTGCCTGACGGGAGGTACGTCGTCCACGTGGTGGCTCCGGGCTCGAGCACCGGGTTCACCAGCAGGTCGTCGCCCAGGAGGTACTGGTACGGGTGGTGCCAGATCTCCTGGTCGTCGGCGTGGTCGAAGAAGAGCGGCCGGAGCAGCGGGCGGTCGGTGGCGATCGTTCGCGCGGCCTGCGCGGCCAGGTACGGAACGAGCTTGTCCCGCAGTACGGCGTACGCGCGGAAGACTGGGATGACCCGGTCGTCACCCGTGGTCTCGGCGACGTGCCACGGCGTACGGTCGCGGAGCGGACGGCGGTGGTGGTTGAACTCGGAGTGGTACTGCATGATCGGCAGGAAGGCCGACGCGGCAGTGGCCCGGAGGTAGAGCTCGGCGTCGGGGACGGGGCCCGAGAAACCGGCCAGATCCCAGCCCCAGTAGACGATGCCGCAGGACGCGGCGGTCAGGCCGGCGGTGATCGACGAGCGGAACGCCTCCCAAGTGGAGTCCTCGTCACCCGCCCAGAAAATGCCGTGGGCCTGCGATCCGGTGAAGCCCGCACGGGAGAACGTCACCGGCGCCTTGCCGGCCGAGCGGAGCAGGTCACCGAATGCGCGGGCGTAGTGAACCGGGAACAAGTTGTTGCCCTCGTCCCCGAGCCGGCCGTCCGCGTAGCGCAGGTCGTGGCCCCACGCGTGTTCGCCGCCGTCGGTCTTGAACCCGTCGACGTCGAGGTCCTCGACCAGGTAGCGCCGCTTCTCCGTCCACCAGTCGCGGGTCCGCTGCACGGACAGGTCCGGCATCAGCGCCTGCGGGAACCACCAGCCGCGATTGTGGTACGCCGTACCGTCCGCCTCGAGTACCGCGTGACCTTCGCGGACCATCGCGTCGGCGTCGGCCGCGACCTGCCCGGTGCTGAATTCGCTTTTCTGCAAGGGGATCTGCCAGAGGATCACCTTGATGTCGCGGTCGTGCAGTTCGTCGATCATCGCCTTGGGGGAGGGCCACGCGCCGTCAGCCGGGTAGCTGAAGTCACTCGCCTTGTGCGCGCTGCCGTCCGCTGTGACGTCGTACTGCGCGTCGCGCCAGATCGTGATGCCTTCCTCGTCGCTCCAGGCCTCGATCACCACCGCGCCGACCGGGATGTCCAGGTCCCGGTGGGCGTCCATCCGCGCCATCACCAGGTCCTGGGTGTTCCACTCGTTGCCGGAGGCCCACAACCGGAACACCCAGTCGGGCAGCTCCTCGGCCCTCCCCACCTCGTCGAGGAACGCCGTCAGCACCTCTGTCGGCGAACCCTCGTAGATGCCGAGGTCGACGACCGAGTCGTCGCCCAGGGCGACCTCGACCTTCAGGTTCCGGTCGTCCGACGAGAACCAGGTACGCCGGGACGTGCGGACATGGAATCCCCAACCGCCGTTCACCACATGCGCGAACGGCATCGGCAGGTACGTACGCCCATGAGCACCTTGGGCCTTGTACTGCTCGAACACCACCGCGTCGAGTTGCTGCCCGCGCTGGTCCAGATGGTCGTACCGTTCCCCGAATCCGACCAGGTGATCGCCCGGCCGCAGCGGCAGCTCGAACCTGGCCCGATGCACACCGTCCGCCGAGACCAGCCATTCGACAGCGCGCACGCGATCGCCGCCGCCGCGGACCTCACCACGGTCAGGCACCCAGCTGGCCGGCGCGACCTCGAACCACTCGGTGGTCTCGTCACCCGCCCGGAAGCGGTAGCGCACCGGCTCCAGGACCGGCGGCGTGACGACCGACCACCCGTCGTCGGAACCCAACGACTTCGCTTGCGCCTCGCTGAGATGTCCTTCGCCGCCGGCGAGGGCCGCGGCATCGGCCGCGGTGGCGCGCGCGGGTGCCATCTCGAGTGTCGACGTACCCCACTCGCAGACGACGGACGTGATGCCGGGGGAGGCCACGACGCCGAGACGGACCGGTTCACCGGCCAGCGGGAGGACGGGTACGCGCTGGTCGGGTGAGGTGGCGTACGGGTGCTCGATGCCGTAGGGGCGATGCGTGATCATTCAGGCCTTCTCGCGGAGACTGTGTTCTTCGGAAAGGATGCCGAGTTCGTCGGCGAGGATCAGGTACATGCCGTGCGACCAGAGCAACGGGCTGGCCACGGTGCCCCAGCGCGCGATCCACTCGTCGCGTGCGCCGGGGTGCAACAGATGGTGGGCGACCTGCTCGGGAAGGTCACCCTCGGGCGACGCCTGGTCCGCGATCCAGCGCAGGTGCCGCCAGGCGCCGGCGGTGTCACCGGCGGCCGCGAGGTTCCACCCGAGCAGTGCGGACAGCAGGATCCACTGCCCGCCGCCGTAGAACACGTCGGCCCGGAACCGATGCACGCCGCCGTCGACATCGAGGTCGCGGGCGACCGCGGCCAGTGTGGCCGCGCCGACGCCACCGGTCACCAGCCCGAACGGCACGACGCACGCCGGCAGCGAGCCGTCGACCGCCGACGACCCCAGCCACTTGGTCAGATGGCCGTCCCGAGTGCCTTCGGCATCGACCAGCGAACGGATGCGCTCGGCAACTTCCAGGACCGTGACCGAGGTGTACGGCGCGATCGCCGTCAGCCCGCCGTGGATCGCACCCAGCGTGGACACGTGCCGCTGTTCGACGTGTTCCTCCCACCAGTCGTAACAAGGCCGGTCCCAGAACGCGACCAGGTAGTCGACGGCGACGTCGATCCCACCGCGCCACCGTTCGAGGTCGAGGCCGTATCGGTGCGCGTGGCTCACGACCGACCACAGCCACATCCCGTAGCCGTCGGTCTGGAAGTCCCACCACGGATCCGACCCGTCGGCGCCGTCGAACGTGAACCGCGTCGGGAGCATCGTGGAGTCGGCGGGTCGCTCACCTCTGGCGGCCGCCGCGCACAGGTCGTCGACCTGTGCCCGCCGGTCCCGCAGCACCCGATCCACCCAGTCGTGGAACCGGTCGGCTGACGCGACATCGCCGTACCGTGATATTCCCTCGGCGGTGAACGACCCGTCCCGCAGCCACGCGTACCCCTTGTACGCCGAGAACGTCGGCGCGGCCGGGTACGCGCCGCCGGCGTCCTGGTGCTCGGTGATGACCGCGTGGCTGTGCTGGGCCAGCGCACGCAGCCTGGTGAGATCTACGTTCGACACGATCACTTCTTCAGCAGACCGTTCACCTTGGACTGGGCGTCTGCCAGCGCCTTCTCGACGGTCTTCCGGCCGGCGGCCGCCGCCGTCAGTTCCTGGGTGACCGCATCCTGCATCTCCTGCTGCCGCTCGATCACCGGCGGGAGCACGGGCGCCTCGAGCGCGGTGAACACGGCCTCACGGTTGGCGGGCTTCGGCTGGTCGAGGTAGCTCTTCAGCTTGGTCTCGTCGGCGACCGGGGGCAGTTCCCAGGACGACGCGAGCCGGGTCTTGGTCGTCTCGTCCGACGACGCCAGATAGGTGATCCACTTCTGCGCCGCGTCGGCGTTCTTGGACGCGGCGTTCACCACGAGCCCGTTCGCGAACATCGCGGAGGCCTTCTGCGTGTTGCCCGGCTCGACAACGACGTCCCAGTCGAACTTCACGTCGTCGAGCGCCGAGAACATCCAGATCCCGGTGTGCCACATCGCGAGCTTCCCGGACTTGAACAGCTTGGAGTCGAAGTCCGGCGTACCGGCTCCGTCGGCCTCGGTCGGCATCGTCTTGCCCACCTTGCCGACCAGGAACTTCGCGGCCTCGACGCCTTGCGGCGAGTTGAACGTGGCCTCGGTCCGGTCCGCGTTCAGGAACTCACCGCCGTTCTGCGCGAGCACCTTGTAGAACTCGTTGTACGACACCGGCTGGTAGTCGCCCCAGGTCTTGGTCGCCTTGTTCGTCAGCTTGGCGGCCGCGGCCTGCTCGTCCTTCCAGGTCCAGTCGGCCGTGGGCTCGGCGACGCCGGCCTGCTTGAACATCGCCTTGTTGTAGAACAGCACGACGTTGGAGAAGGACTCGGGTACGCCGTACTGCTTGCCGCCGGAGTTGAACGCGTCGTACAGGGTCTTCTTGTACGCCGACGAGTCGGCGTTCTTCAGCTCGGCCAGCGAGCCGTTGCTCGCGTACGTGACGAAGTTCTCGTAGTTGAGCTCGAAGGCGTCGGCCGCGGTGCCACCAGCGACCGCGGTCTGCAGTTTCGTGAAGTAGTCGGCGTACGGCACGGTCTCGACCTGGACCGTGATGTCCGGGTTGGCCGCCTGGAAAGCGTTGACGATCGCGGTCAGGTCCTTCTCGTGCCCGTCGTTGGACGAGAAGTTCATGTACCGCACGACCGACTTGCCGGCGGGCGCGGCAGCCTGTTTGGTCGCGGATCCCTGCCCGCAGGCGGTCAGCGCGAGCGCGGCGGTCAGACTCAGTGCTGAGACGGCCGCGAACTTGAGTAGGCGCATGGGTGTTCCTCTCACTTGATACCGGTGTGTGCGACACCGGCGATGATGTGGCGCTGCGCGAGCAGGTAGACGACGGCGATCGGCACGATCGAGACGACGGAGCCCGCCATCACGACGTCCCACTGGGTGGTGAACTGGCCCTGGACCGTGGACAGGCCGAGCGGCAGGGTCATGAACTCCGGCGACCGGATCACCACCAGCGGCCAGAGGAAGCTGTTCCAGCTGCCCATGAACGCGAACACGGCGACGGTCGCGAGTGCCGGCCGGATCAGCGGCAGCACGATGGTGGTGAAGATCCGCAGGTGCCCGGCGCCGTCGATGGTGGCCGCCTCGTCCAGTTCCGCCGGTACGGCGGTGACCGCCTGCCGGAGCAGGAACACTCCGAACGCGGACGCGATCGTCGGGGCGAGCAGCGCGAAGTACGTGTCCTGCAGGTTCAGCGTCTTCATCTCGATGAACAGCGGAACGACCAGCACCTGCAACGGCACCATCAGCGTGGCCAGGTAGCAGCCGAAAATCACGTTCTTCAACGGGAAGTGCAGCCTGGCGAACCCGTACGCCGCCATCGACCCGGTGACCAACTGGAAGAGGGTGGAGGCGATCGCGATCAGCAGCGAGTTCACCAGGATCCGCCAGATCGGCACCGCGTCCAGCAGCGTGCGGTAGGCGTCCAGCGTCGGGTTGTGGACGATCAGCGTCGGCCCGTCGGCGAGCGATCCCTCGGGCGTGATCGAGGTGATCACTGTCCACAGGAAGGGAAACAGCATGATCGCCGCGCCGGCCAGGACGGCGGCGTACAGCCAGAGCCTACGCATAGTGCACCCACCGCCGCTGGCCGCGGATCTGGAACGCCGTGATCACCAGGATCACCGCGAACAGGATCCACGACAGTGCGGACGCCTCACCGGCCCGCCCGTACCGGAAGGTCAGGTCGTAGATCTGTCCGACGACCACCTGACTCGACCCGGACGGGCCGCCGCCGGTCATCACGTACACCTGGTCGAAGACCTGGAAGCCGTTGATCAGCGAGATCACGACCACGAAGAAGGTCGAGGGCGACAGCAGCGGCAGGGTGATCCGCCAGAATCGCTGCCACGCGTTCGCCCCGTCCACCAACGCTGCTTCGCGGACGTCAGAAGGGATCGCCTGCAGTCCGGCGAGCAGGATCACCATCGCGAAGCCGAGGTCCTTCCAGGCCGAGGACAGGATCACCGCGGGCAATGCCCAGTGCGGATCCGTCCACCAGCCGGGGCCTGGTACGCCGAAGAAGCCGAGCACCTGGTTTACGAGGCCGTTCGCGGGATTGAGCAGCCACTTCCACACCAGCGCGACGACGACCCAGCTCGTCACGACCGGCAGGAAGTACGTCGCCCGCAGGAACGCGCGCCCCTTGAGCCGTTGGTTGAGTGCCAGCGCCAGCCCGAGACCTCCGGCGTACACGAGCGGCAGATAGCCGACGACGTAGATCAGCGTGTGCAGGAAGACGCGACGGGTCATCGGGTCGGTCAGGAGGTTGGTGTAGTTGTCCAGCCCGACCCACTGCATCGGCGAGATCAGGTTCCACCTGTGCAGGCTGACCCACAGGCTGGAAACCATCGGCACGAGCGTGAAGACGAACAGCGGGACAGCGCTGGGCAGCAGGAAGAACAGCACCCAACCGAGCTTCTTCCAACCCGTCGCACGACGTGTCGTGGTTGGTCGCTCTACCTGCTGAGACTTGGGCCGGGTGAGCGTCGGCGTACTCAAGACGCTCCCATCCGGGCGCGGACGAGACGGCTCTGCTCGCCGCCGTTCCCGGCTGAGTCGAAGGGCGAGGCGAGCACGAGCGAGGCGGCGCCGCGGGCCCACTGGTCCTCTGTCCACGGCTCGACCATCACCGGTACGCCTTTGCGGGCCGGCAGCAACGACCTCCGGAAGGACGGTTCGAACCCGGGCTGCCAGAACTCCCAACCGTCCACCCCTTCGCCCAGCAGTACGACGACCTCCGGATCGACGGTGTGGATGACACCGGCCAGAGCCCGGCCGAGCAGATCGCCCGCCTCCGCATAGATCGCTCGCGCGCCCTCGTCCCGGTTGGTTGCCGCCCGCAACAGGCCGGTCAGCGTTCCGCGGGGTCCCAGCACTCCTCGGCCGCGCGCCGTGCGGACCAGCCCGGCCGCGCCGATGTAGGCCTCCAGACACCCGGTCGAGCCGCAGGTGCACGGCGGCTGCTCGCCGCCGGTGCACCACACGGGGATGTGACCGATCTCGCCGGCACCACCGTTGCCGCCCCGGTAGATGCCGCCGTCCACGACGATCGCGCAGCCGATTCCTCGGCCGATCGTGACCACCAGGTACGACGAATGCTCGCGGCCGATCCCGTACAACCGCTCGGCCGCGGCCAGCGTGTTCACGTCGTTGTCGACGAGCACCGGCGTACCGACAGCCTGTCGCAGGATCGGTCCGACCTGCGCGGCCCGCCATCCGAGAGTCGGCGCGTCGACGATGCCGGACGCCTGCGAGTCCACTGACCCGGGGACACCGACGCCGACGCCGAGCAACAGGTCGTCGAGCCCGGCGACCTCCTCGGTCAGGATCCGGCCGAGCCGGTCGAGCGCGCTTGCCGCGGCCGGGTCGAAGTCGTGCGATCCGGACGAGCGCACACTCCCGTCGAGCTCGACCGTCACCACGGCGACATGGTCGGCGGTCACCTTCGCGCCGAGCGCGACACCGGTCCGGCTCGCCAGGCCGAGCAGCCGGGCGGGCCGGCCGCCGTTCGACGGCACGGACTCGAGTTCCTCGACGATCCCGCGGGCGATCAGGTCCTTGGTCACCTGGGTGACCGTGGCCGGGCTGAGCCCGAGGCTGCGGGCGATCGCCGTCCGCGAGGTGGGCCCGCGGGTACCGAGCAGGGTCACGATGCCGGACGGCACCACGTCACTGCGGGAACTCTGACCGCTCACCGACGCTCCTCCGACTTACTTCAGCACTAAATTTAGTGAGAAATTAAGCCCAGGTGCGTCACGCTGTCAAGAGGCCGAGGGCGGGTACGAATCTTCCAACAGCCGGTCAGGCGGCTTGTTTCAGGCGGTGGCGGGGTTTGGTCAGGGAGCGGCCGCGGAGGCGGGGCCAGGGGTCGCCGTCGTTGGCCAGGCGGTGCGGGACGGTGGCGACCGGGGCGCCTGGCCGGGCGCGGACGGCGTACGGCGGTACTGCGGTCTGACCGAGTGGGACATGGACGTGCAGTCCCTTGCCTCCGGTGGTCTTGACGACCGTGGGCAGGCCGAGGTCGTCGAGCAGTTCTCGCAGGTCGAGCGCTGCGCGGCGGGCCGCTTCGAACCCGTCGGGCGGGTCGAGGTCGAAGATCAGTTGGTCGGGGTTGTGGGGGCGATCGGCGCGGGACAGCCAGGAGTGCGGCGTGATGCAGGCCTGATTGGCCAGGTAGACGAGGGTTGCGTCATGTGTGACCCGACGGTTTCGTAGTACTCGATGAGATCGCCCTTGGTCACACCGTCGTCGGGGAAGAGGACCTTGTCGGTGTTGCTCAGGTTGACTGTTCGTCGGCCGACCTTCATCGGGCACGCTCCCGGATCACTTCGTGTGCGGACTTGTCGTCGCGGAGTCCCTGGAACCTCGGGTGCCGGAGCCGGCCGTCGCGGGTCCATTCGGAGAACGCGATCTGGCCGACCAGACGCGGCTTCACCCAGTGCACCCGTGACCGCGGGAGGTTGCCCTTGGCAAAGGCCGGTTCGTCCTGTTCCAGGGCTACGAGTTCGCGGCCGAGCTCGTCGAGGGTGTGCTGGTCGTAGCCGGTGCCGACCTTCCCGGCGTACCGGAGTTCGCCGCTCTCGTAGTACCCGACGAGCAGGGCGCCGAAGCCGGATCGGCTGCCCTGCGGGTCGGTGAAGCCGCCGATCACGAACTCCTGTGCGGTGACGCACTTGAACTTCAGCCAGTCCTTCGAACGGCCGTGGGCGTACGTCGAGTCCGCCCGCTTGGCGATCACCCCTTCCCAGCCCTGGCGGCACGCGTGTTCCCAGTAGGCGACGCCGTCGCGATTGCGGTGCGCGGTGTAGCGGAGCGGATCGGCGTACGTGAGGAGCTTGCGGAGTACAGCCTTGCGTTCGCGGAGTTCGAGGCCGGTGAGGTCCCGGTCGTTCTGTCGCAGGACGTCGAACAAGTACAGATAGACGGCGACGTTGCTGCGGCGCGCGGCCTCGGGATCCTTCACCTGCATCCGTTGCTGCAAGCGGGCGAAACTGGTGACGTGGCCCGCGAACGCGACGATCTCGCCGTCCAGGACGAAGTCGCCCTGCTGCGCGGTGAGGGCGTCAACCAGCTCCGGGTAGCTGTTGTTCAGCTCGTGGTGGTTCCGCGAGTACAGCGACACGCGGTCGCCGGTCCGGTGGACGAGGCACCGCACGCCGTCGAGTTTCCGCTCGTAGATCCACGCCGGATCTGAGAACCGTTCCTCGGTCAATGTCGCCAGCATCGGCGACACCCATTTGCCGTCTGCCACCAGATTCTGGTGCCCAGTGAGGCGTGTCGCATGCGTCGAGGGGTTGGAGGACGGGCGGTGGGGGAACCGGGTGGTACTGCTATGTGGGAGGTGTCACATAGTGACAGCTCAGGCGCGGAAGAGAGTCGCGTGGATCGTGGTGCTCACGCTGGTCGTGATCGCCCTCGTCGTACTGGCGATCCTGTACGGCGGCGGCAGCGGAGGCGGTGGCGGCGGCTACTGACGGCCCTCGGCGCGGACATCGAGGTCTGCGAGCGATCGGCGTCGGCCCGTATGCGAAACTTTTGGACGTCGCCTAACAGGAGGTTCCGCAGTGAGTGGTACTGCGGGCTTGCTCCTTGGCGGGGTTGTTCTGCTCGGGGCCTTCGTGCAGTGGCTCACGGGCATGGGGTTTGCGCTGGTCGCGGTGCCCGCGCTCGTGATTCTGCTCGGACCCGCGGACGGTGTCTCGTTCGCGAACTGCGCGGCCGGCGTTGTGTGTGTCCTGGGCCTGTCCCGCGGGTGGCGGCAGGTGCGCTTGCGGGCGATGGTCCCGCTGGTGATCGCGGCCGCGTGTACGGCGCCGCTCGGCGCCTGGTTCTCCCGAGTCCTGCCCGAGCCGGTGCTCCTCGTCGTGATGGGTGGACTGGTGACAGTGACCGCGGCGCTGCTGATGAGCGGTCTGCGGGTACGAGCTCTGAACGGACTCGCCGGCGCGCTGACCGCAGGCGCGGCCGGCGGTTTCATGAACACGGCCGCCGGCCTGGGCGGACCTCCGGTGTCGCTGTACGCCGTCAACGCGAACTGGACGATCCGCGAATTCGTGCCGAACGCCCTCTTCTACGGCACGATCGTCAACATCTTCTCCCTCGTCACCCGCGGCGTGCCTCCACTCGCGGGCGACGAATGGCTCGTGGCGGCTGCTGGACTGATCCTCGGCGCGGGCCTGGGCGCACTGCTGGCCGGCCGGATCCCGGATCGGGTGGCCCGCCTGCTGGTGCTGTCCCTGGCCGTTGCCGGCGGCATCGTGGCGGCGACCAAGGGACTGTTGGCGATCTAAAGGTCGGTGAAGCCCAACCGCAGCGACCCGGTGAAGGTTGCTGCGGCGGTTTCGAGGACCTCGAGCTCGAGTACGACGAGGTTGTTGGTGCCTTGCTCCAGGAGAGGCGCCGGCACGTAGAGGGTTTCTTGGGGGCCGCGGCGCCAGTAGCGGCCGAGGCAGAAGCCGTTGATCCAGGCGAAACCCTTGCCCCAGGCATCGGTTCGCAGGAACAGGTCGGACTCGCCGTCGGTCTCGAACGTCGCGCGCCACGCGGTCGGCCCGATACCGAGCGCGGACGGGGTCGGGCCGGCGGAGTGCAACAGCTGCGGGACCCTGTCGAGGTCGATCCCGCAGGCGGTCCAGCCGGTGAGCTCCTCGGCGCCGACGCGGACCGGCCCGATGAGGCCCTTCGGCTCGCCGATCCGAGGACCGTAGTTGACCCGCCCCTGGTCCTCGACGACAAGCTCGAGCCGCCCGCGGGTGTGGGGGAGCATGATCGCGCGATCGTGGCGTTCGCGTTCCAGAACGCCGACCGGTGCACCGTCCAGGAACACCTGCACGCGGTCGCGGACCTCGCCGAACGTCAGCAACGCCGGCCCACCCTGACGCAACTCGGTCCGAAAGATCGCAAGCCGCGCGTTCAGATCGTCGAGCGTCGGCAGGTCCTGATGCTCCGACCACGTTCCACAGAAGCCGGGGAGGAGCCCTATCGGATCGGACAGTGCGACGGTGAACTCCGGCGCGGCCGGCTGGGAGGCCGGCACGGTGTCCGGCACCGGCGCGTACCGCGAGATCACCTCACGGAACGCGTGGAACTTCTCCGTCGGATTCCCCGCCTCGTCGAGCGGTGCGTCGTAGTCGTACGACGTCACGGTCGGGCGGTACACGCCCTTGTCGTTGGCCCCGCTGGACAGTCCGAAGTTCGTACCGCCATGGAACATGTAGATGTTGACCGACGCCCCGGCCGCGAGCAGCGTGTCCAGCTCCGCAGCGGCATCGGCCGCGCTCGTCGTGTGGTGGCGTCCGCCCCAGTAGTCGAACCACCCGTCCCAGAACTCCATGCACATCAAGGGTCCGGTCGGCTGGTGCTTCCGCAGCGTCTCGAGCCGCGTCGTGACACGGGACCCGAACGACGCGGTCCGCAGTACGCCGTCCAGTCCGCCGGCGGCCAGCATCGAGTCCGTCGGCTGATCCACCGTGACGAGCGGAACCGTGATACCGGCGTTCCGGATCACCTCGGCCAGCGCCTTCAAGTAGGTCTGGTCGTTCCCGAACGCGCCGTACTCGTTCTCGACCTGCACAAGCAGCACCGGTCCGCCCTGGTCGATCTGGAGCGGGCGGACGATCTCCAGCACATCCTGCAGGTACTGCGTGACCGCGGACATGAACCTGGGCTCGTAGCGACGTACCCCGACCCTGTCATCGGCATTGTCGTCGCGGAAGAGCCACGCCGGGAGCCCGCCGTTGTCCAGCTCCGCACAGATGTAAGGTCCAGGCCGCACGATCGCATACATCCCGGCGGCCGCAACTTCGCGGAGGAACCGCCCGAGGTCGAGCATCCCGGAAGTGTCGAAGATGCCGGGGCGCGGGCTGTGCAGGTTCCAGGGGACGTAGGTCTCGATGGTGTTGAGCCCCATCAGCCGCGCCTTCTCGATCCGGTCCGCCCAGCAGTCCGGGTGCATCCGGAAGTAGTGCAGGGCACCGGAGATGATCTGCAACGGACGGCCGTCCAGGACGAAGTCGGACTCACCGATGGCGAAGCCGGGCATGGGCTCTCCTCTTGTTTACGTAAACATCTCTGACGGTAACCGGACCGGCCGGGGACTGTCCACCCGGAATCAGCGGCGGGTACGCCGACGCTTGCGAGGTGCTGCCGTGCTCTGCCGGACGATGAGCGGCGCGGGCACCGTGCCGTGGTATCCGGTCAGCTGCTCCCGCCCGCCGAGTTGCCGCATGATGACCTCGACAAGGTCGTGACCGATCTGGTGGAACTCCTGCCGGACGGTTGTCAGCGGCGGCCAGAGGTGGGCGGCGAGGTCGATGTCGTCGAACCCGACGACGCTCACGTCGTCCGGCACCCGGCGGCCGGCCTCGTGCAGTGCGTGCATCAGGCCGGCTGCCGTCTCGTCGTTCGCCGCGAAGACCGCCGTCACGTCGTCGCGCTGCGCGATCTCGTTCCCGATCTTGTAGCCCGTCTCCGCGGACCAGTCACCGCCGAACGGCTCCGGGACCTCCCGTCCGGCGTCGACCAGCGTCTGCTTCCAGGCGGTCGCCCGCAGGTCCGCGGGGCCGGAATCGCTCGGCCCCGCGATGTGATGGACGGTCTCGTGCCCGAGATCCAGCAGGTGCTGGACCGCGGCGCGACTGCCACCGACCTGGTCGGCGCCGACCGCCGGATGGTGCCCGATGAAGCGCGAGTCGGACACCGCGACCGGCATGGTCGGCGGCAGCGCCAGAGCCGCCGGGGTCGCGGTTTCGGCCCGGATGATGATCAAGCCGTCGATCGCCTGGTGGCTGAGGTGCTGCACCGCCTCGCTGACGTCGCTCGACGAAGGACTCTCGACGTCGACGAGGCTCACCGAGTACCCCTCCCGCCGGGCGGCCTCGATCACCGCCTCGATGGTCTTCGACTCACCGGTCCGGATGACCTGGTGCGCGATCAGACCGATCGACCGGAAGTTGCCTCGGCGCAGCGCCCGCGCGGCGAGGTTCGGTGCGTATCCCAGCTGCCGCATCGCATCGAGCACGCGTTCCCGGGTCTCGGCCTTGACCGGCTCCGAGCCCGTGGACACGCGTGACACGGTCTGCGACGACACGCCCGCCAACCGAGCGACGTCGCCGATGGACGGTCCCGACTTCGGGTGTCCCTTGACCCCGCGGCGTTCGCCCCTGACCTCGCTCGACATGGCATCAGCATAGGTGGGGCGCTAGCTACCACGGGCGACCATCAGCCAGCTGACCTGGATGTCGGGAGACCGGGTGGGCGCGATCGACACCGTGATCTTGCCGTCGGCTCCGACCTGGATTCCGCCGTACGACGCCGCGACGCCGGTCGCGGTGAACAGGCGCTGCTGGTCGACGACAGCTCCGTTGACGGTCACCTCGGCCGCGCGGTTGGCCCACGGCCACGGGTCGTAATAGCCCGCGTGGACCGTGTACGTGCCCGGCTCGAGACCTTCGAACGTATAGACCAGCGGCTCGTGGTTCTTGGCGTACCGCAGGGTCGTATAGAGGTCACCAGTCCCGGCCGGTGCGCTGGACCCCGTGAAGCCCCACGTCGTCCCGGTGGCCGGGTCGGTGCCGAGCGCCTGTTCGGGTGCCGAGTTGAGCAAGGGCTGTTCGGTCGACGCGACCTGGGTCAGGCGGGTCCAGTCGGGCGTGGCGGTCCCGCCGGCGTTCACGGCGTACCGCAGACCGTGCGGCACGACGACGACCGAGCGGGTGAACGTCCTGCCGTCCGCCAACGTGCCACGCAGCGTCGCGGGGCCCGGCTGCGCGATGCTCGACCGGTCCCAAGTGACGGCGACCTGCTGCGATCCGCTCGCGGTCGTCACGGTGACGGTGGTCGGCAGTGTGCTGGTGTCGTTGAGCCAGACGTTGTCCGGGATCGTGCTCGTGACGGTCCAGCGGGTGTACGGCGTCAGATCGCCCAACGTCCACTCGGTGTCCGGGCCGATGGTGAGTGCGCCGCCTTCGCCGAAGCTCATCGGCATCCAGACGTACGGCGCGTTCGCGAGATCGCTCGGGGTCCACCGGTCGCCCATGAAGACGAACTTGTTCTGCTTCGGGTCGACCGGGATCACGTTGGTGCTCTGCGACCGGTACGTGGTCGCCGCGCCGTCGCCGGTGATGGGGACCCCGCGGTCGGTGAACTGACCCAGGACGTTCTGGGAGGTCGCGTAGTGCGCCGGGTTCGGGTCCCAGCCGGTAGCTCCCGACGTCACCAGGTAGTAGGTGCCCTCCGATTTGAACATGGCCGGTGCCTCACGCTGGTTGCACGCGAGCGTGCGGACGAAATCCTTGCCCTGTACGGCGTTCTCCGGCGCCGCGGACAGGTACGTGTAGGACCTGTTCAGCTTGGAGATGTACATCGTCCGGTTCTCCTCGGAGGAGTAGATGATGTACGCCGTACCGTCGTCGTCCACGAACAGGTTCATGTCCCGCGCCATCCCGCCGGCCGGGTCGAACGCGGACGACGTACCGCACCACGGCACGGAGTCGCTCGGCACCCGGTTCAGGCGGTACGAGTCGATCCAGCGGAACGGGCCCTTCGGTGAGTCGGCGATGGCCACGCCGGCCTCGGCGCGGGCGTACGTCGACGTACTGGTCGGCGACGACGGGCCGTCGGAGTGCACCCACATCACCCACTTGCCGGTGCTCTTGTTGTAGATCACCTTGGGGCGTTCGAGGATCGACGGGCGGGCCCAGCCGTCGGTGCGGACACTGTTGGTCGACAGGTCGCGCCAGACGACGTCCTTCTGCGCGGGCGTGTACTTCTTGTAGAGCTTCGCGAAGTACGGGTCGTTCTCGAACTGGTCGGGGGAGTTCATCGCGCGGAGCGCGAGTCCCTGGTCCTTCCAGTTGTAGAGGTCGTACGACGAGTACAGGTGCACACCCGGGCTGTCGTAGTAGCCGTTGCTGCGATCCTCGCCGTACCAGTAGTAGATGCGCCGGCCGTCGTCGTCCTTCGACGGCACGACCTGCCCGCCGTGTGCCTGAATGACTTTGCCGCTGGTGTCCAGCCAGGGCTCGCCCGGCCGGAAGGAGCTGTACGTCGACGGCTCGGCGGAGTTGGCCGGCGCCGCCGGCACGCTGACCCCAACTGCGGCGAGCACGACGCTCACCACGGCCCCAATCACTGTTCGCTTCACAGGCCTACCTCCGGGCGGGGAGAATGTTTACGTAAACAGAATGCCTCAGACTACGGCCCTGTCAATAAGCTGTCGGTATGCAGTCGCCGCCAGTTCGTCCCGCACTCGATCGAGATCGGACGTGACCGGTGCGGAGCAGTTGGCGATCATCGCGGCCGGACTCGGCGCCGGCATCCTCACCTCCACCGTCGGAGTCGCGTCGCTGCTCAGCTTCCCGGCGTTGATCGCACTCGGGATTCCGCCGGTCGTGGCGAACGCCTCGAACACGATCGGCCTCCTTCCCGGCGCGCTCAGCGGCTCGTTCGGCTACCGCCGTGAGCTCCGCGAGGTCTCCCGTCCCACGACGATCGCGGTCGTGCTGACGTGTGCGATCGGCGCGATCGGGGGCGCCGTACTGCTGCTCGCGCTGCCGCCAGGCGTGTTCGCCGCGGCGGCACCGTGGCTGATCCTGTTCACCTGTCTGATCGTCGGGGTCCAGCCGTGGATCTCCCGCTGGCTGCGTTCCCGGCACGAGGAACCGCAGGAGACGCGGACGGCGATGACACCGGCGACGACGTTCTTCGCCGCGCTGACCGGCGTGTACGGCGGGTACTTCGGCGCCGGTGCGGGCGTGATGATGATGGCGGTGCTCGGCCTCGGCCTGGACCTCGAGCTGCGCGTCGTGAATGCCCTCAAAACCCTGTCCCTGCTGGCCGCGAACCTCGTCGCCAGCGTCATCTTCGTCTTCATCGCCGACCTGAACCCGACCGCGATCGTGCTCCTCGCGATCGGCTCCGTGGCCGGCGGCTATGTCGGCTCACATATCGGCCGCCGCCTCCCGAGCGGCCTGCTCCGCGGTCTGATCGTGGTGGCCGGCGTCACGGCCGCAGTGCTGATGCTCCGCTGATCACAGTCCCGGAGCGGCCCGGGCATCGGCGGCGCACTCGGCCGTCAGGCGGTCGGGTCGGGGCCCAGGGCTGTGTTGAGCAGGTCGCCGAGTTGCTGGAGTTGGGCGGCGGACAGGTTGTGGAACGACGACTTGAAGACGTCGTTCACGGCTGCCTGGCCCTCGGCCCGGAGCTGTTCGCCCTTCGCGGTGAGGCGGTGCTTCACGGCGCGACCCGGTCCGGGGATTCGCTCGATCAGGCCGCGCTCGGCCATCCGCGTGGCCAGTGAGCCGAAGGACTGGTCGGTCTGGAACGTCAGCACCGCGAGGTCGTGCAACGAGGCGTCGGGTTCGCGATGCAGGTGCCGCAAGGTGTCCCACTGCACGAGCGACAGCCCGAGAGGTGCGAGTGCGCGGCTGAGCGCGCGGTGGTGCCGGTGCTGCAGGCGCTTCACGGCCAGGGCGACATCCGCGGGCTGGTGCTTCATGACGCCGAGCGTACATCAGGTTGCTTATATCAGGTAGCTGATCTAAGGTTCCTTATATAAACAAGCTGATGGAGAGTGCTGATGAGTACGTTCCTGTTGTTGCACGGCGGCGGTGGCGTGCAGACGATGAGCGGTTTCGGCGACCTGCTGGCCGAGCGCACCCAGTCCCGGGTCATGCTGCCGACGCACCCCGGTTTCGGCGGCACACCGAGGAGCGCCGGAGTCACCACGGTCGCCGACCTCGCCGCGTCGTACGTCGAGATGCTCGACGAACTGGATCTCACCGACGTGACGGTGATCGGCAACTCGTTCGGTGGCTGGCTCGCCGCGGAGATCGCGCTGCGCAAGAGCCCACGGGTGACCGGCGTCGCGATCGTCGACGGGATCGGCATCGAGGTCGACGGTCATCCGTTGACCGACGTCAGCGGCCTGTCGCCCGCCGAGCTCCGGACGTACTCGTTCCACGACCCGGCCAAGCTGCCGGTGCCACCGAGTGCGGGCGGACCGAGTCCCGACGTGCAGGCTTTGCTCGCCTACACCGGCCCGACCATGTCCGATCCCACGCTGCTCGAGCGGCTCGGCGACATCGATGTACCTGTGCACGTCGTCTGGGGCGAGAGCGACCGGATCGCGGACCCGGAGTACGGCAAGGCCTACGCCGCAGCGATCCCGCGGTCCACCTACACACTCCTCCCGGCCACCGGTCACCTCCCACAACTCGAAACCCCCGAACTCCTCCTTGCCGCAGTCCTCTCCTGATCGTCAACGGGTGATGCGGTCTACTCGGTGGCCGGTTTGGTCGAAGATGTGGATTCGGGTGGTGTCCAGGGCCAGGTGGACCCGGGTGCCTCGGGCCAACTCGGTGTCTACGGGGAGTTCTACGACCAGGTCGGCGCGGCGGTGGGTGGGGCCGTGAGGTTCGGGTGGGGGAGGGGGCGGCGTACGGCGGGTGATGCGGGACCGGAGTCTGGTCAGGCGGGACGGCGTACGGTCAACGGCGGAGTACGCGTGGGTGGGCGCGACGCGGCCGATCTTGTCCGGGTCGACGACCTCGATGCCGCACTGGACGAACGCGATCGACTGCTGGCCGTGGAACTCGAACGCGCGGATCGTGCCGGTCAGCTGGTTCGGTGCATCCTGCGTCAGGCTGAACGCGTTCGAGCGCGCGCCGACGATCACCTGGGCGCCGTCGTGGTGGCGCAGGATCAGTGACCGGCGATCGGTGGGGTCCAGAGAGATCGACTGGCTGCCGAGGTCGAGGGCGACCCGGTGGTGGGCGGTGACGCGCACGGTCGCGGCCATCAGGTTGATCCGCGGCGTCCCCAGGAAGCCGGCCACGAACGCGGTAGCGGGGTCGTTGTAGACCTGCGTCGGCGTACCGACGTCCTCGATCCGGCCGTCGCGCATCACCGCGATCCGGTCGGCCAGCGTCAGCGCCTCGACCTGGTCGTGCGTCACGTAGAGCGTGGTCACGTTGAGGTCCCTGGTCATCGCACCGATCTCCTGACGGAGTTCGGTGCGCATCGTGGCGTCGAGGTTCGACAGCGGTTCGTCGAGCAGGAACACCTGTGGACGCCGTACCAGCGCCCGCCCGATCGCGACCCGCTGCCGTTGGCCGCCCGACAACGTCCGCGGCATCCGGTCGAGCACCGACTCGATGCTGAGGATCTGCGCGAGCCCGGCCGCGGTCGACCCGGCCTGTACGTCGTCCTGCCCGGCGATCTGCAGCGGGAACATGATGTTCTCCTGCACCGTCCGGTTCGGGTACAGGGCACCGGTCTGGAAGACCATCGCCACGCCGCGCTCGCGCGGCGCGAGCCGGGTCCCGAGGGTCCGCCCGAACCAGATCTCGCCGGCGGTCACGCGTTCGAGGCCGGCGATCATCCGCAGCAGTGTCGTCTTCCCGCACCCGGACGGCCCGAGCAGCACCATGAACTCGCCGTCGTCGATCTGCAGCGACAACTCGTCCACGGCCAGGTGTTCACCCTCGAACACCTTGGACACCGCATCGAGCCGGATCGCCGTCATGTGAGCCTTATACGGGAAGTTCCGGTTCACCGGCAAGCACTGGGCACCGGGCGAACTGGTTGCGTCCCGCACGATCCAGAACTCAACTGTTGCCAGAGGCAATCAATCTGCCGTTGACAACGACGGTGACGAGGTCTCCGACGGCGCGGTCCGGGGTGCTGGTCAGCTGGACCAGGTCGGCGCGGGCGCCGACTTCCAGGCGGCCGCGGTTGTGCAGGCCGAGGAGGTCGGCAGGGGTCGTGGTGGCCATGGTGACAGCGGTTTCCAGGGGCAGCCCACCGGGGCCGGTGGCCCAGCGGAGGCAGTCGAGAAGGGAGGCGCCGCTACCGGCCAGGTACGGCGTACCTTGCAGGCGGAGGCTCCCGTCGGAGCCGACGGTTACTGCGCCGCCGACCGCGGTCTGGTAGTCACCGGGGGCGCACCCGGCCAAGGCGGCGGCGTCGCTGGTGAGGACGCAACGGCCCGGGCCCTTGGCGCGGACGAGGGCGGCGAACGTGTCGGCGGGGAGATGATGGCCGTCGGCAATCAGCCCCGCGGTGAGCGCATCCTCCGTGAGCTGGGGCCAGATCGGGTTGTCGTGACGGTCGATCTGAGCGGGCAGTCCGTTACCGAGGTGGGTCGAGAGCCGTCCGCCGGCGGCGGCGAACGCGTGGACGTCGGCGGCGGTCGCCAGCGAATGCCCGACCGAGGGAACCACAGCGCGCTCCGCGCCCGGCCCTGACGACGGTTGTACCAGGTGGCGGGTGAACTCGATGGCGCCCTGGCGTTCGGGGGCGAGCGTCATGATCGCGATCGCGCCGTCGGCCGCGGCCTGCCAGCGGTCGAACTCGTCGGCATCCGGGTCGCGGATCACGGCCGGGTCGTGCGCACCACGGGCGCCCTCCGCGGACGAGATGTACGGACCCTCCAGGTGCAGGCCTGGCACGCCGTAGGCCACATCGGAATCGTTTGCGCGCGCGGTGGCGGCTCGCTTGACGAGCGTGGTCGTCGTCGCGTCGTCGGCGGAGATGATCGTGGGGTAGACCGTGGTCACCCCTTGCCCCCACAGTGCGCGGACGAGGTCAGCCAGTTCGCTCGCCGGGCGGGACGGGTCGTTGACGTCCAGTCCGCCGTACCCGTTGAGCTGGATGTCGACGAGACCGGGGATCAGCAGCAGGTCCGGTGCCGACGGGTGGTCGGTGATCTCCTCGATCCCGTCGCCGGAGAACCGCACCCGGACCCCGCGCCCGTCGGCCGTGCGACCTTCCAGCACCTCGCTCATGACACTGGCCTCCTAGAGCTTCAGGGTTCGGAGTTGGCGGCGGGAGGTGATGCCGAGTTTGGCGAAGGTTTTGCGGAGGTGCCACTCGACGGTTCGGGGGCTGATGAACAGTTGCGCGGCGATCTCCGGGTTGGTCAGGCCGTCGCGGGCCAGGCCGGCGATCTGGGACTCCTGCGCGGTCAGGTCGTTCGTGGTCTCGGGCGTGCGTTTCCGAACGGTCTCACCGGTGGCGAGCAACTCGTGGCGGGCACGTTCGGCGAAGGCATCGGCACCCGTCGCGGCCAGCTGTTCGTGGGCGGTGCGGAGGTGCGCGCGGGCGTCCTGACGGCGGCCTTCGCGGCGCAGCCACTCGCCGTACAGCAGTTCGGCGCGGGCCGACTCGATGCGCAGACCGGTCCGGCTCAGGTGGTCGATCGACGCGCGGTACGCGTCCTCGTCATTGCTGAGCAGCGCTCGCGTACGGGCCTCCATCCCGCGACCCCAGTCCGACGGCGTGGCGGCGACTCGCTCGTTCAGCCAGGCCAGCGCGGTTTCGACCAGCTTGGTGTCGCCGGTCCGCGAGGCGGCCTCGGCCAGTTCGCCGATCACGAGTACGCCGTACGCGACGACGTCCTGCTCGAACACCTGCAGCGCCGCGTCCCGGGCCGCGTCGTACCGGCCGAGGCCGTTGTTCAGCAGTGAGGTGGTGTACGTCGCGATCGCGGTCATCCGGCCCTGGCCCTGAGCGCGTGCCTCGCGGATCATCGCGTCAATCAGCGGTGTCGCCTCGGCCTCGTTCCCGCGCAGAGCGGCCAGCTGCATACGCCCGATCCCGAGCACGCGGTTTCCGGTCGCGGCGGCGATCTGCCGCTCTTCCTCGACGTACGCCGTGGCGGCTGCGAGGTCGCCGGTCATCGACACCACGTTGGCGCGGAAGTTCAGCGCCCACTGGAGCTGGACGAGCGCACCGCTGTCGCGGGCGATCCGTTCGTGCCGTGCGGCCAGTTCGAGCGCGGCGTCGAGATCCCAGACGTCGATCGCGACAATGCCGCTGGCTCGGTTGCCGGCCAGCCACAACCAGCCGCGGACGTCCTCGGCATCGCTCTCGCTCTGCCGCGCCTGGTCGACGGCTTTGACGAGTTGCGTTGCGGCAGCGGCGTACCCGCGGGTGAAGCGGAGCGCGAGTGCCTGGAGGAGCAGGTCGCCCGGCGGGTCCGACGGCGCCGGTGCGGGTGCGGCGGACGCGGCCTCGCCGAGAATGCCGGGTGTGTCCGGGCCGCTCGCCCAGATCGCGGCCGACATCGCCTCCAGGTACGCGACCCGCGCCTGCTCGTGGTCGAGCGGATCGAGCTGCTTGGCGGCGACGACCAGCGTTCGGGCTGCTTCGGTCGCGTGTCCGCGGTCGAAGGCGATCTCGCCGCGCAGGCGCATGACTTCTGCCTGCCGTACAGCGTTCCCGGGGCCGGCGGACACGGCGCCGAGCAGGTCCAGTGCAGCGTCGAGCGCACCGGCGCTGCGTTTCGCGGTGGCGGCGGCGAGTAGGCGGTCGGCTCGGAGACCGGGGTCGATGGTCAGCGCGGCCGAGCGTTCGAGGAACGTGGCGGCGGCGAAGAATCCGCCTCGTGCTCGCGCCCGTTGTGCGGACCGTTCGAGTTCGGCGGCGACGCCCTCGTCGGGGGCCATGGTCGCCTGCGCGCGATGCCAGGCCCGGCGGTCTGGGTCGGTCTCGGGATCCGTGACGTCTGCGAGTGCCCGGTGTACGGCCAGTCGTTGCTGCGGCGTGGCCGTCCGGTAGGCCGCCGAGCGCACCAGCGGGTGCCGGAACCGGATGTGCTGGTCAAAGGTGATCAGCCCGGACTCGATCGCACCCGCCGCAGCGTCAGCGCCGAGCCCGAGTTGCTCAGCCGCCCGCCACAACAGCGTCGGGTCGCCGAGCGGTTCGGCGGCCGCGGTCAGCAGGAGCAGCCGGGTGGCGGGCTGCAATGCTTCGATGCGCCGTACGAAACCGTCCTCGAGCCTGCTTGTCAGGGTGCCTTCGGTGAGGCCGTCGGCCAGTTCCGCCGCGGTCCAGGCGCGAGGGAGCTCGAGCAGGGCGAGCGGGTTGCCGCGCGTCTCGGCCACGATCCGGTCGCGGACCCGCGGGTCGATCGGTCCGGGGAGTACGGAGTCCAGGAGATCGCGGGCTTCGGCGTCGTCGAGGCCGCGGATCTCGAGTTCGGTGAGCCCGGTGAAGGCGTGCTCGATGCCGGCGCGGACCGCGAAGACCATCACCACCGACTCGGCCGCGAGCCTGCGGGTGACGAACGCGAGGATCCGGGCGGACATCAGGTCCAGCCATTGCGCATCGTCGACCACGCACAGCACGGGCTGCTCCGTGGCTGCGTCGGCGAGCAGGTTGAGTACGGCGAGACCGGTCAGGAACTTGTCCGGGGCCGGGCCGCTCACCAGGCCGAACGCCGTACCGAGAGCCTCCCGCTGCGGTGCAGGCAGCCGGTCGAGATGACCCAGGAACGGCTGGCACAACTGGTGCAGACCGGCGTACGCGAGCTCCATCTCGGACTCGATCCCCGCGGTGCGAGTGACCCGGCAACCATCCGCCCCGGCGACCAGTGCGTCCAGCAGAGCCGATTTACCGACCCCAGCCTCTCCGGTGAGCAACAGCACCTGGCTACGTCCGGCCTTCGCCTCGCGAACCAATCCGTCCAGTACGCCGGTCTCCCGCCGCCGGCCCCGAAGCCCTCGATCCGCGATCCCCACAGCGGGCAGCCTATCCGGGCCGCCCGGCGTGCACTGGTCAGACCAGTACGACTGGACCGCCGGCGAGTCGGGCGACTGTCGCGCTGCCGGTCTGTTGGAGCCAGGTGCGGTCGGCCGTCAGGACGGTGAGGGCTGCGGCGGTGGACTCGGCCAGGACGGCGCTTTCGACCGTTCCGGTGACCGGGCTTCGGCGTACGTCGACCTCCGGGTACGCCGTTTGCCACGCGGTCACGTCGGCGGGAGTGGTTTGCAGGATGGTCAGACCAGTGCCCCGGCGGCGTGCCGCACCGAACGCGAAGCCCAGTGCGTCGGGGCGGTCGTGGCCGCCGACGGCTACGACGACCCGGCCCGTGGACGGCCCGACCGCGTGGTCCGACGTCAGCCCGACAACTGCCAGGGAGGCCGTCGTACGGCGAGCCAGGCGGCGGGACAACGCCCGCTCGAACCGGCGGCCGCGGCCGATCACCACAAGAGCCCCGGTGCTCTCCCGGGCTTCGTTCAGCAGGGCGGTCAGCGGGCGGCCGGGGAACACCGTCGACGAGATGCGCAGGCTCGGAAAGATCGCCTGGACGTGCTCGATCGCCTCGTCCACGACTGCGTCCGCCGCCTCGAGGTCCCGCTCTTCGACGGTCAGCTCGCCCAGCGGGTCGAGCAGGTGCGGCCAGCGGAACGCGTACACGATGCGCAGTTCGGCGCTACGGGAGGCAGCCTCGGCCGCCGCCCACTCCAAGGTGTCCTGGCTGTCGTTCTCGAGTAGGACCACCACTGGGCCGTAGTACTGCTTCATCGGGGTGCCTCCCTGGACGTTCTTCGGTGTGACACCACCGTCTCGTCGCAGGCAGGTGCATCACACCAGGGAGAACCACGGGTCGTTACCCCAGGGACTCACGTGTCCAGCAGCCGCAGCGCCTCCGTGATCGAGGCGGTGACTGGTGCGCCCGTGGTTTGCAGGGCCTCTAGGGTCATCGCGCCGGTCGTGACGAGTACGCAGCCGGCGCCGGCTGCCTGGGCGGCGTTGGCGTCGTCCACGACGTCTCCGATGAGCACTACATCGGACGGGTCCAGCTGCTGTGCCTCCAGGTGGCGGATCAGGCTGTCGGCCTTCGAGCCGCCGCCGACCTCTCCGGGCAGCCCGTCGACCCGGGTGAAGTACTGCGTGAGGCCGTACTGCTCGACCGTCGGTGCGAGGCGCGAGTGGAACCACATGGACAGCAACGACTGAGTCCGCCCGCCGGCGGTCCAGGCTCGCAGTACGTCGTGGGCGCCCGCGGCGAGCTCACAGGTGTGCAGGAGAGCGTCGTACCGGTCGTGGTAGAGCTTGTCGACCTGCGCCCACTCTTCCTCGTCGAGCGGGCGCTGCAGGATCTGCTCGTACGAGAGCCGCATCGGCCGCGCGTACGCCGCCTGCCACTCGCCCCAGCTCAGCTCCGCGCGCCCGAACCCCGCACAAACTTCGTTGACGGCAGCCAGTACGGCGTGATTGTCATTGAGCAGCGTCCCGTTCCAGTCCCACACCACATGTCTCACCGGGCAACTGTAGACGGGCACACCGAGGCGAAAGGCTCGCGAATGGGACAGATCACAGAGCTGGGGCAGCTGATTCCGGCGGACCCCGACAAGCCGGCCCGTAAGGAGGCGGCCGCCAGCCAGCGGATGTCCCTCGACCTGGCACTGCATCCGTCCACGTGGTCCGCCGAGCAGGCTGAGGAGACGGTACGGCGCTACACCGAGCTGGCTCCGGTCTGGGACGACGAGCGCGGGGGCTACCGCCCTGTGCCACTCGCTGACGCGTTGCAGCGTGGTGGTCCGTGGCCGCAAGGCCTCTGCCTGGAAGTCGGCTGCGGGACCGGTCTGCTGTCCGGTCTCCTCCACGGCGTCTGGTCCGAAGTGATCAGCCTGGATCTGACGTGGGCGATGCTCAGCCGCTCGACGGAGCCGTGGCGGATCGTGGGTGATGCGTCGCGGCTGCCTGTCGCAACTGCGTCGGCGCGGGCTGTGGTGCTGGCCGACGTACCTCTGTTTGCTGACGAGGTCGTACGCACCTTGGCGCCGGACGGGGTACTGGTGTGGTCCAACGCGCTAGGGGAGGACGCGCCGCATCACGTGCCGATCCCGACGGTGCTCGCCGCGTTGGAGAGTGTGTCCGGTGAGTCTTGGTCTGCGGTCATGTCCCACGCTGGTTGGGGCCTGTGGGCCGTCCTTCGGCGCAATGGCTGAGTTCGCAATGGCTGAGTTCCGGCAGGCGGCTGAGGTTGCGGACGGGTTTCACGCCGAGGTGGTCGCGCCCCTGGTGGGGGACGTGGACTATGCGGCCGGTCTGCTCGGGTTAAGGCTGTCGACGACGGGCTGCCGGACGAGTACGCCGGATACCCGGTCCGCTTCGGCTGGGACAGCTACGAGCCGCGGCATCATGTGACGGTCACAACCGTGGGGGACTGGTTGCGCGAGCGGCTCGGGTTCGATGCTTCGCAGCGGGTGCGTGACGCACTCGCCTGGTACCCGGACCAGATCTGGCGGTGGACGCTCGCGTGCCAGTGGTCGCGGATCGCGCAGGAGGAGGCATTCGTCCAGCGCACGCACGAGGTGGGCGACGAGCTCGGGTCACGTGTGGTGGCTGCTCGGCTGGTGCGGGACCTCATGCGGCTGGCGATGCTGCAGGCACGGACCTATGCGCCGTACAGCAAGTGGCTCGGTACGGCGTTCGCTCGCCTCGGTCACCCGGACGGGCTCGACGTGGCGCTGGCCACCGGCCCGCGCAGGTGCTCCATGCTGGGCGGTTCGCGGACGCGTGTCTGGCGACGGTGACCGACGACGCGGTCTCGCGGCACGGGCTGATCGGGGCGATCGACCAGTTCGCGGACAACACCGACGTACTCAGCAACCCGGCCGCGTTCCGGAAGCTGATTGCTGTCTATCGTTGACCGATGACCCTCGCCAGGCACGTCATCAGCTCCGTCACGACCACTGAGATCCGCTACGAGTATCTGCGGACGATCGGCCGTAACGCGTTCCTCGGGAGTCACGGGAACGGCGGCAGCACCACGGCGTACGTCGTCGAGACCGACCGCGGCGCGACGGGTTGGGGGCTGCCGTTGTACGACGCGGATCCCGGTCAGCTGCTCGGCCGGTCGTTGGCCGAGCTGATCGATCCGGAGCAGGGCGTGATCGACCCGGCGGCCGAGTTCCTCGACTACCCGCTGCACGATCTGGCGGCGCGGATCCTCGACCTGCCGGTGTACGCGATGCTCGGCGCAACCGGGTCGCCGCGGGTGCGCTGCTACAGCGGCGGCATCTACTTCGACGACCTCGACGGCGGGATGGACGCGATCCGGGCGAATCTCGCACAGGACCACGCGTTCGGGTTCCGCGACTTCAAACTGAAGATCGGCCGCGGGCACCGCTGGATGGACACCCGCGCCGGACTGCAGCGGGACATCGAGGTGACCCGGCTGGCGCGCGAGCTGTACCCGGACGCCGGGATCCTTGTCGACGGCAACGACGGGTTCACCCTCAACGGCCTCTTCGAGTACCTGGACGGCGTCGCGGACTGCGATCTGTACTGGATCGAGGAACCGTTCGCCGAACGCCGCCCGGACCTGGAAGCCCTCCACGACCACCTGCGGACCATGTCACCAGGGCCTTCCCGCCCTAAGGTCGCCGACGGTGAGTACGACCCGAACGTGGAGCACGTCCTCGAGCTGGCTCGTGAGGGTCTCGTGGACGTAGCCCTCATGGACGTCACCAGCCACGGCCTCACGGCCTGGCGCCGCACCATGCCGCTCCTGAAGGCCGAAGCCTCACCCCACGCCTGGGGCCAGCCCCTCAAGACCCTGTACGCCGCCCACCTGGCAGCCGGCCTCGGCAACACCCCCATCATCGAAGGCGTCCCCGGCCCCGGCTACTACGTCCTGGAGGGCGGTCACGTCGTACTGTCCGAAGCCCCCGGCTTCGGTCTCGACCTGCCGATCACATATCGAGGATGAGGTCGGTTGTCGGGCGGGAGCAGCAGATCAGGGCCTGTCCGTACGGGGGAGGTTCTAGCGGGGTGGGGGAGTAGGTCAGGTCGCCTGACAGCAGTGGGGTGATGCAGTTGTGGCAGACGCCGGTGCGGCAGCTCCAGCGGGCCGGTACATCGCAAGCTTCGGCCAGCTCGAGCAGACTGCCGTCTTGCATGGCTGTGGAGATACCACTGCGGGCGAACGTGACCAGTGGTCCTGTGCCGGGCATATCTGGTTGGTGCGGCGGTCTGCTCGGCTGGCCGACGACACCTGGATTCAGCGACGCCAACGCTCCGAACAGCTCCGTGCGGATCCGCCTCACACCCAGGGCGTTCAGCGCCTCCTGCATGTCCGCCATGAACGATTCCGGCCCGCAGACGTACGCCGTCGCATCGGTGGGCAGGGCCAGGCCGGCAAGCTTGTCCTTGGTCAGCCGGCCGCCGATCGAGCTGTAATACACGTGCTCGTGAGCACCAGGAAGCTGCGCAAGCAACTCATGTGCCTCCGCCGCGAATGCGTGCTCGGCCGGCCCGCGGGTCGCGTGGATCCACCAGACCTCACGGGAACTACCGGCAAGGCTGTGGAGCATCGCGAGCACAGGCGTCACGCCGATGCCCGCTGAGATGAGCAGCACCGGCTCGGTCCCGTCATCGAGGACGAACTCACCACGTGGTGCTGCGACTTCCAGCAGACTGCTGGGTGTTAGCTGCGTGAGGTATTCACTCCCAAGACCATGAGGTTCGCGCTTGACGCTCACGCGATAGCCGCGGGAGGTGGAGAGCGAATAGCTGCGCACCGCACCGGGCAACCGAAATGTCAGGTACTGACCGGCCTGAGTCGCTGGTAGCTCACCACCGTCAACTGCTGCGAGGTGCACCGAGAACACGTCACTCGTCTCGGCAACCACATCAGTCACCCGCAGCGGCCGAAAGCCGTCCCAGGCCGGCTTGGGCGTGTCAGCCTCTTCCAGCAGGTCGCGGAACGACCCCTGCCAGCCAGGACTCATCGCGGGGATCTGTACGGCGAGCCGCAGCTTCTCCTGGTCCCGGCCGGGCAGATAGAGCAGCGCGTCCGTGTCGGACACGCTCAACGCACCAGGGCCGGTCGCCGTCTTGACGATGGAGTCGCCTGCCGCGACCTCGCCCTCTGTGATCACCCGGCAGTAGAACCCGGGCCGGTGATGGCTGACGAGCAGGGCGGGCAGCTCCGGCTCGCCCATCCGCATCCCGACGCGGTAGCAGGTGACCCGCGGCTGCGTCACCTCGAGCTCCACGCTGCCGATCCGGTACCGGTCCCCGATGCAGACCTCGTCGTCGGGCAGTCCGTCGACCGTCAGGTTCTCGCCGAACTGCCCGTAGACGAAGTCGTCCCGCCCGAAATACTTCTCCCAGTAACGGTAGGAGTCGAGCTGGTAGACCAGCATCGCGCGTTGCTCACCACCGTGGCCGGCTGTGTCGCCCTGGCCGTCGCCGTCCAGGTTCAGCCGACGGACCGTCACCGGTCCGTCGACCGGCTGCTTCCATACACCGGTGTAGACGGTCTTCCCGTTCCACTCGACGTTCTTCGGCAGTCCGACATTCACCGACAACACAGTCGCTTCACTCATCCGGACCCCCCTCCACGGTCCTAAGCTACGCCTCCTGGTTCAGGCGTTTGGTGTACTCGGCTACCTGGCGCAGGGACTTCTCGTCTGCCCAGGACCAGGTTGGCGCGGGTGTTGACGGGCCTTCGTAGGGGAGGTCCTCGTAGTGGGCTTGTAGCTCGGCTAGCTGGACAGTCAGGGCAGCGCGTGTGTCGGCGTACGTCGGGTCGTCGGCGACGTTGACGAGCTCCTCTGGGTCCTTGCGTAGGTCGTACAGCTCCCACTCGGACTCGAAGAGTCGCTCCGACGACCCCGGTACGCCGAGACCGGCGCCGTAGTAGTGGATGAGCTTGAACTCCTTCGTCCGTACGCCGTAGTGCGCCGGAGCGTGGTGGATCGGGTCGTCGTGCTCCCAGTACCGGTAGTACACGGCATCCGGCCAGTCCGGGACCTCCTCACCACGCAGCACCGGCAGGAAGCTCCGGCCTTGCGAGGTGGGCAGTGCCGGCGCGCCGGCCATGTCGAGGAACGTCGCCGCGAAGTCGACGTTGGTGACCATCGCGTCGCAGGTGCTGCCGGCGGGGATCACCGACGGCCAGCGGATCATCATCGGCATCTGCAGCGACTCGTCGAACATGAGCCGCTTGTCGAACCACCCGTGATCGCCGAGGAAGAACCCCTGGTCGGATGTGTAGACGACAACGGTGTTGTCGCTGACCCCTTCCTCGTCCAGTACGTCGAGAAGCCGCCCGACGTTGTCGTCGATGCTCTGGACGCACTGCAGGTAGTCACGCAGGTAGCGCTGGTACTTCCACCGCATCCGCGCCTCCCGGTTCTCCGGACCGCGTAGCTCGTCCGGCAGCTTCTCACCGAGCTCGTCCGCACCCAGGTCGTCCGCGACGGACATGCGGACGCCACGGACCGCCTGACTCCGCGTGCTGTGGTCGTCGAACAGTGTGCTCGGCTCCGGGATCGAACCGACCGGGTAGAGGTGCTTGTGCCTCTCGTCCGGTACCCACGGCCGGTGCGGTGCCTTGTGGTGCACCAGCAGCAGGAACGGCCGATCCGGATCCCGCTGCCTGATCCAGTCGATGCTCTGGTCAGTCACGATGTCCGTCGCGTATCCAGGGACCGACGAGGCACCGTCCGGTCCGAGCATCAGCGGGTCGACGTACTCACCCTGCCCGGGGAACACCCGCCACGCGTCGAAGTGCCGCGGCGCGGACTCCGGCCGCTCACCCAGGTGCCACTTGCCGAACAGCGCGGTCTGGTAGCCGGCCTCCTTCAGCACCTCGGCGAACGTCGGCACGCGGTAGTCGATCTCGGTGAAGATCGACGCGACGCCGTTCACGTGGCTGTACGTCCCGGTCAGGATCGACGCCCGCGACGGCGAACAGATCGAGTTCGTGCAGTACGTCGCGTCCATCCGCACGCCGTCGCGCGCCAGCCGGTCCAGGTGCGGCGTGCTGTTGACCTTGCGGCTCGTGTTGTCGCTGTACGCCGAGATCGCGTGCGCGGCGTGGTCGTCGGACATGACGAAGACGATGTTCGGGCGGTTCGGTTGGGGCATCAACTCACCTCTCGGGCGGCGTGGACGGACAAGGCAGTGTCGAGCTCCAGCATCATCTCGGCGGTCACACCGGGATGTGCGGCGAACACCTCGAGCAGGGGCGCGGTCGGGATGAGCCTGCGCATTCCGTTGAGCCCTGCTGTGAGGTGACTTGGCAATGGGTCCGGGTAGCGCTCCAATACGTCGGTCAACGTCAGCGTTCGCAGCGGAGAGTCCGCTGCCAGCTCGCTCCGGCGTACCGACGGCCGGAGGGCCCGCTGCGCCTGGTCCCACTGGCGTTCGATGAGCAGATGCGCTGTCAGCACAGGTCCTTCGACCGGCAGACCGAGACGTTCGTACTGCTCGGCAGGTGCGTCGTTGGCGCGCATCAGGTCGACCATCAGGCTGCACAGTTGCAGCTCCAGCTCGTCGTCTCGCAACGGGTGCCGCTGTTGCGGGTCGTTCTGGAGGTCGAACAGCAGCGAGCCATGCCACCACGGGTTCCCGACAGGTGGGCCCGCGACCTTCAGCAGTGGAACCCCCTTGGTGAAGGTGAAGCCGTCGGTCAGGGTCGCGTCCTGGAGCTCCCCGGGCCGGAAGCGGGCGCGCATGTGCGTAGGCATCAGCGTGTAGTTGTAGAGGGGACCGTTGGACGAGTCCGCACAGCCACGCATGTAGACGTAGCGGCCGTCCGTCACGTTGACATGGCCACCATGCGAGCCGAACAACGCGCCCGCACGTGTCTGATCACCTGTCAACGGCAGCCCCTGCATGTCGGCCGGAGCGTCCACAGCGAAGTAGTCGAGCAGCGTCGGCGCGATATCGATCGTCTGCACCAGGGCGTCCCGTCGTACCCCTGCCGCCCGCTCCCGCGGATTCCACACGAACAACGGCGTGTGGATCGTCTCGTCGAACCACGGCTGCACGCTCTTGCCCCACCACCCCCGCTCACCGAGCAGGAACCCGTGGTCGGTGCACACGATCAGCATCGTGTCGTCCCACAACCCGTGCCGGTCGAACAGATCGAGCACCCGGCCGAGCGACCGGTCGCACATCGCCAGCAGCGACAGGTATTCGCCGCGCGCCCGTTCCACCTCCTCCGGCGATTCGACCACCCGCCGGTACGACGGCCAGTCGAACACCGGCGCCTCGGTGTCAACGCCGGCCAACCGCCGGTACTCGTCGTAGCTGAAGAACGGCTCGTGCGGGTCGAACGTCTCGATCTGCACGAACCACTTGTCCTCTCCCAAGTTCGTCTCGATGAACTCGATCCCCGCGTCGAAAGTCAGCGTCTGCGGATGCCGCGCCTCGTCCTGCAGGTACTGCCGGTTGACCCAGTCCTGCCGACTCAAGAACGTTGTCGCGTTCAGCGTCTCGGGCACCTCGGGATCACGAACGTGTCCCTTCCACCGGTCACCCTCCTGCCCCCGGAAGAACTCGTACGTCGAGTACCGGTTGTGGTACGTCGACCCGCCGTCCTCCCAGTAGTGCTGGTGATCTGTTGCAAGATGCGTGTGTACGCCGCTCTGCTGCAACAGCTCCGGCATCGAATCGTCGAACGGCTCCAGCGGACCCCACGAGCGGTGCAGGAAGTTGTACCGGCCGGTGTGCAGCTCACGCCGGGCCGGCATGCACGGCATGCTCCCCGCGTAGCAGTTCTCGAACAGGGTCGTGCGTTCGGCCAGCCGGCTGAAGTTCGGTGCGTGCACGTTCTCCGCGCCGTACGGCGGGAGCATCCGCCGATTGAGCGAGTCGTACATGACCATCACAGCGCGTTTCATGCAATCGCCTCACTCGCCAGCAGGTCGCGGCGTTCCTGACGGCGCAGTGCCTGGCGGTCCGGGTCGGGAAGGGGTGCGGCCATCAGCAACCGTTTCGTATACGGGTGCTCGGGACGCTCGGTGACGTCGAGCGCGTCGCCGTACTCGACGATGTCGCCGCGGTACAGGACCGCGACGCGGTGGCTGATGTGCCGGACGACCGCGAGATCGTGCGAGATGAAGAGATAGGCCACGCCGGTCTCCTCCTGGATCGAGATGAACAAGTCGAGCACCCGCGCCTGCGTGGACAGGTCCAACGCGGACACCGGCTCGTCACAGACGATCAGCTTCGGCTGCAACGCGAGCGCCCGGGCGATCGCGATCCGCTGCCGTTGACCGCCGGAGAACTCCCGCGGCAGCCGATGTACGGCGTCCTGCGGCAGACCGACCTGGTCGAGGAGTGTGCGGACACGTTCACTCGCCGTACGACGATCCGCCGTACGACGGGCGACCAGCGGTTCGACCAGGATGTCCTCGACGGTCATCGACGGGTTGAGCGAGCTGTACGGGTCCTGGAAGACCACCTGGATGTCGTCACTCAAGCCCCGGCGCTCCCGGCGCGACATCCCGACCAGCTCCCGCCCGTCGAACCGGATCGACCCGGAACCGACCGGGACCAGGCCGAGGATCGCCCGCCCGATCGTGGTCTTCCCGGAGCCGGACTCACCGACCAGACCGAGCGTCTCGTGCGGCTTGATGTCGAACGACACATCGTGCAGGGCATTGAAGCCCTTCGACCGCCAGCCGCGACCGGCGTACTCCACCACGACGTTGCGTGCTTCAAGCATGATTCACCTCCAGGCGGGTGCGCGGCGTGCTGTCCTCGAGCGTCGAGGCGAGCAAAGTCTGTGTGTACGGGTGCCGCGGACTCGCGAACAACGGCCGGACGTCGTCGACCTCGACGATCCGTCCGTCCTGCATGACGGCCACCCGGTCGCAGATGTCCGCGACCACCCCGAAGTTGTGCGTGACCAGCAACATCGCCATACCGAACTCGGTCTGCAGCCCACGCAGCAGCTCGAGTACCTCGGCCTGCACCGTCACGTCCAGCGCCGTCGTCGGCTCGTCCGCGATCAGCAGATCCGGCTTGCCCGACACCGCGCCCGCGATCAGCACACGCTGCGCCATACCGCCGGAGATCTCGTGCGGATAGGCGGCGAACGTACGTCGGGGGTCCGGGATGCCGACGCGCTCCAGCAGGTGCAGTGCTTCCGCGACGGCGGCCTGCTTGGACAGGCCGCTGACCGCGCGCAACGGCTCGACGAGCTGTTCGCCGACCCGGAAGCACGGGTCGAGGTTCGACATCGGCTCCTGCGGGATGTACCCGATCCGCCGGCCGCGCAGCGCGCGTCGCTCCGACTCGGGCAGCCGGGCCAGCTCGGTGCCGTCGAAGGCGATACTGCTGCTACCCAGCAAGGTGCCGCCGGGTGACAGCAGACCGAGCACCGAGAAAGCGGTCTGGGTCTTGCCGGAGCCTGACTCACCCACGAGACCCATCACCTCCCCGTGCCGTACGTCGAGATCGACACCGTGCACGACCTCGCGGTAGCCGTCGCTGCTCGGGTACCCGACAGTCAGGTTCGTGATCCGCAGCAGCGGCAGCTCCTCGGTGTCCGGGGTCGCGGGGACGAGCTCAGGCGGTTTCGGTGGCTTGCGGGGCCGCTCGGTGCGCTGGATGACGTCGCGGATCGCGTTGCCCAGCAGGACCAGCGACGCGACGGTGAGCGCGATCGTCATACCCGGCCACCAGATCGCGACCCGGGACGTGTAGATGTTCGTGAACGCGTCCTGCAGCATGCCGCCCCAGGTCGGCGTCCCCGGATCGCCGAGCCCGAGGAACTCCAGCCCGGACTGCACGACGATCGCGATACCGGCCACGACAGCCGCCTGGATGACGATCGGCGCGCGGACCACCAGGAGCACGTGACGGCCGATGATCCGGGGATCGCTCAGCCCCGAGACCCGGGCCGCGTCGACGTACAACTCGTGCTTGACCGCCATCACCTGACTTCGCACCAGGCGGTGGAAACCGGGTGACAGCATCACGCCGAACGCGACCATGGCCAGGTAGATCGACGAGCCGAGCGCCTGGAACAGCGCGAGCAGCACGATCATCGACGGCAGCGCCATCAGCAGGTTGGCGCCCCAGCCGAGGACGCCGTCGAGCAGACCGCCGTAGTACCCGCTGAGCAGACCGGAGACCACGCCGAGCGCCAGTGCGACCGAGAGAGCGATCACCGCGCCGGTCAGGGTGTTGCGGCCGGCGTACAGCAGGCGGCTGAAGATGTCCCGGCCGGCACCGTCACCGCCAAGCAGGTAGCCACCGCCCGGGCCGGCATTGATCTGGTCGAGTCGGAGCGCGGTCGGGCTGTGCGGCGCGACCAGCGGCGCGAATATGCTCGCCAGCACGATCACCAGCAGAATCACCAGCGCCGCGACCGCCAGCGGGTTGCGGAACACTTTGCGAGCTGTCATTGGACACGCACCTTGGGGTTGACCCAGCCGCTGACGACGTCGATGACCAGGTTGACGATGACGACCAGGACGACCAGCGTGACCACGACACCCATCAGCACCGGTACGTCGCCCTGCAGCGCTGCGTTGACCGTGAGGGTGCCGAGACCGGGGATCGCGAACACCTTCTCGATCACCACGGCACCGCCGAGCAGGGCGATGAACTGCAGTGACAGCACGGTCAGCGCGGGAATCGCCGCGTTCCGCAGCGCGTGCCGGAACAGGACGGACCGCGCACTGATACCCCGGGCCCGCAACGTGCGGACGAAGTCCTGACGCAGTACGTCGATCACCGCACCACGGACCTGTTGCGCGGCGGACGCCGTACTCCCGATCACCAGGGAGGCCACCGGCAGGACGAGGGCCGCAGCCCAGCTCCCAGGTGACTCCGAGAGCCGTACGTAGCCGGTTGCCGGCAGGACTCCGAGCGTGACCGAGAAGAACACCACGAGGACCAGCGCGACCCAGAAGTTCGGCAGTGCGAATCCCGCGACGCTCAGCACCTGGATGACCCGATCCAGCCAGCCACCGCGCACTGCCGCCGCCACACCGAGCCCGACACTGATCAATGCCGTCAGGGAAACGGCCAGAACGACCATGGACAAGGTGACCGGCAGCCGGTTGGCGATCGCCTGCGCCACAGGCTCGTTGGTGAACCAGGAGATGCCCAGGTCGCCGCGGACCGCATGCCCGGCCCACGTGCCGAGCTGCGCGAGCAGAGACTTGTCCAGACCGAGCTCCGCGTTCTTCGCGGCCAGTTGGTCCGGGGTAGCGCTCTCGCCGAGCAGGTTGCGGGCGACGTTGCTGGTGCCGGAGAAGGCGAGCAGGAAGGTGATGCCGGCGATCACCACGACCAGTACCAGGCAGGCGACCAGCCGGCGCCCGATGAATCCGAGCATGCCCATCACTCCTTCGGCGAGAACGAGCTGATACCGGGAGCCACGTTGTACGCCTGCATGGCGACCGCGGTCTTCGCATCGCTCAGGTAGACGCTGTTCTCGCGGTACCACGGATCGAACCAGGCGTTGTCGACGAGCCACTTGCTGACCGCCTTCATCGCGGCCGGCAGTTGCGCCTCCGATGCGTTCTGGGCGGCGGCGAGCAGCTTGTCGAGCTGCGGGTCGCCGGCCTTCAGCGGATTCCACGGTGACTTGCGGGTGACGGACTTCTGGATGTCCTGCCAGGCGGACTGGCTGCCCAGCGTCATGAACGCGACCGGGTACTTGCCGGACAGGATCTCGGGGATGACTGCGTTGGACGGGACCTTGACCCATTTCACCGTGATGCCGATCGCGGCCAGTTGCTGCTCGATGATCGCGTTGTACTGCGCGAACCCGGACGACTCCGGCATCGTGATCGAGAAGCCTGATCCGTAGCCGGCCTCGGCGAGGAGCTGCTTGGCCTTCGCCGGGTCGTAGTTGTAGGTGCTGTCGAGCGACTTGTCGTAGCCGTCACCGGCGGCGTTGAAGATCTGGGTGGTCAGCGCACCTTCACTGTGCGAGACGTTCTTGAGGATCGCTTCGCGGTCGAAGGCGAAGTTGATCGCCTTCCGCACCCGCAGGTCCTTCAACGCCGGCACCAGCTTGCCTTCGCGGTCCATCAGCAGCAGGCCGTTCCAGTTGACTGGCGTCGTGTTGACGGTCAACCCGCTGCGCTTGGCATCGGCGAGCGAGTTGGTGTCGGTCAATGTCGCGTTCAGCTGGCCGGACTTGAGCGCGTTCAGCCGAGCGGTCACATCGGTCATCGGCTTGATGACGATCTTGTCGTACGGGAAGGCGGCGGCGTTCCAGTAGTCCGGGTTCCGTTTGTACGTGTAGGTGCTCCCGGCAACGGTCCCGGTCTTGTCCAGCACGTACGGGCCGCTGCCGACGGGCACGGTCGCCACCGTGGCCGACTTGAGCGACTTGGGGCTCGCCATCACGCCGCCGACGCTGGCCAGGTAGTCGATCAACCCTGGGTCCGGCGCCTTCAGCTTCAGGTTCAGCTCGGTCGGTCCGACGATCTGGTACGTCGCGATCGACCGGCCCATGTACGCGTTCTGCCCGGTCCCCGCGGCCAGGTTGGTCAGGTTGTCCTTCACCACTGTCGCGTCGAACGGCGTACCGTCGGTGAACTTCACGCCGCTCTTGAGCTTCAGGTTGAGCGTCGTGCGCTTGGCGTCGTACGCCCAGGACGTCGCGAGCCACGGCTTCAGCTTGTTGTCCTTGTCGCGGGTCAGCAGCGTGTCGAAGACCGGTGACCAGTACTGCATCTGATTGCCGATGTTCAGCTGGGTGGGGTCGAAGGAGTTGTTGTCGAGGACGTTCGCGATCGTCAGCGTCCGGGCGGCGGACGAACTCGCGCCGGCGCCGGAACAGGCACCGACCCCGACGACGAGGGCGGCAGCGGCGACTAACGCGCTGCAGCGGCGGATGAGCATGGTCGGCTCCTTAACGTGCGGGTGCTGCGATCGGGACGTCTGCGCTGGGCTCGTGGCCGAGCCGCCAGGTCTTGACCCAGATCGGTGCGGGTGGGGTGAACGGGGCGGTGTAGAGCTGCCACCGACGGCTGTCCGCCGTGGGAGGGGCGGTTGTCCAGCCGATCGTGGAGCCGTCCGTCGTCCCCGTGAGCGCCACCAGGCCGTCTCGGCTGTCGATTTCGGGTTCCGCGGCGCGTGGGCGCCGTCCGTCGGGACGCCATCGCGCGAGCAGGTCACGCTCCGGTCTGGTGCCGAGATCACCGACCTCGGCCAGCCACCTGTCGAGCGCGGCGGCAAGCCGCTGCTGTACGTCGGAGTACTCAGGCAATCCGGCGAGGTTGTGCTCCTCGTGCGGGTCGTTCCGGAGGTCGTACAGCTCCTCCGGAGCACGCTTGCTTGCGGCAACGATCGAGCGTTGCAGCTCGGTGAGGATCGACGGCTGTTCGCCGAACGCCAGCTGTTGCTGGGCTTCCTGCGCGAACAGCCGGCGGAGTTCCTTCCAGGTCCACAGGTTGTCCGGGTACTCGGTGTGGCCCATCGGCGAACGGTCCGGATGCAGATGGCGGGTGTAGCGGAACCGGCGGTCACGGATCGAGCGGGAGGTGTCCTCGGCCTCACCCATTCGGTCCCGCGCGCTCACGACGTACTGGCTGCGGCTCCGGAGCTGTCCGTCAGGCCCGAGGATCACCTCGCCGTGCATGTGGCCCGGTACGTCGAGCCCGCACATCGCGAGCATCGTCGGCGCCAGATCCATCAGCGCGACCGGTTCGGCGTACGTCGACCCGCGCGCGATCTGCCCCGGCCAACGGACGATCAACGGCTCGCGGAACCCGAGCTCGGTCGCCCACCGTTTGCCGCGCGGCATCCCGAGCCCGTGGTCGCTCCAGAACACGACGATCGTGTTGTCCGCGAGCCCGTCCTCCTCGAGCTGGTCGAGGAGGGTGCCGACCCAGTGGTCCATCTGACTGATCAGCTCGAGATAGCGGCGCCACGACGTCCGGTACACCTCGGTGTCCGGATGGTACGGCGGTACGTCGGCCTTCTGCACACGGTGCGCATCGGGCGTCCTGCTCGCGAACTCCTCGTCGCTCAGGTAGATCTGCGACTCGTGCGTGATCAGGCTGTGGAAGGCCATGAAGAACGGCTGCTCCGGATCGTCTCGCAGCCGCCAGTGCGCGTGGTCGCCGAGTTCGTCGTACACCGGGTCGGGAACGTCGACCTGGAAGTCGGTGAACGCGGTGTTGCCGGTCCAGTAGCCCGCGGCGCGGAAGTACTCGGGCAGCAGACGGACGTCCGGCGGGGGAGTGGCCCGCGTTCGCATGTGCATGGTGCCGATCGCCGGCGGGAAGCAGCCGGTGACGATCGCGCTCCTGGACGGGCCGCAGACCGGGGCGGCGGCGAAGGCCTGCTCGAACAGCAGCCCTTCGGCGGCGAGCGCGTCGAGGCGCGGTGTGGACGCCAGCTCGGCCCCCGGCCAGATCCCGGTGTAGCAACCGAGATGCGGGTTGATGTCGTGCGTGCTGATCCACAGGATGTTCGGCCTGGAAGTGGGCATAGCTGTGCTCCTGAAGGGGCCAACCAACGTGGCTCTGCGGTCAGTCGACCGCGCGGATGCGCCGCTGGGAGCTGCGGCTCTGCAGCTCTTCGCGGAGCTCGATGCACCAGGCGACGTGCTGGTCCATGTACTGCGAACCGAGCTCGTGGGTCCGCTCCTCGACCAGGGCCTGGAGGTCCGCGTCGTACGGCAGCTCAGGCTCTTCGGGAACGGAGCGGTCGCGGTCGCGGTAGCGCTTGATCTGCAGCTGCCGGGCGAGGATCTCCCGATCGAGCAGCTCGATCACCTGGTCGGGCTGGAGGAACCCGCAGAACGCGAGCCGCCCGTAGAACCCGGGGTCCCGGGTGAAGATCGTGGTCGGGGAGTACGGCGCCGTGAGCCAGTCCATGAACACCGTGATCCCTTCGTCGGTGACCCGGTAGGTCTTGGCGTCCTGGGCGCCCGGCCGCGGCTCGACGGTGTGCCAGACCCAGCCGCGGTCCTCCATCGACGACAGGCAGCGGTAGACCTGGCTCATCTGGGTGTTGGGGCGCAGGAACGTCCCGCGGGCGTCCATGTAGCGCTTGAGGTCGTACCCGGTGCTGGGGCGCATCAGCAGCACGCCGAGAAGGATGTGCTCGAGCTTCATGACCGCCTCCAGCTGGTATGACACAAGTGGAATACCCGTGAGGACACCACAAGTGGAATACCCCGTCAAGGGTTCGCGCCCCGACCGGATGTGGACATCGCTTTCCGCGGAATGCTTTCTGGGCGTAGGTTTGGCGCTTATGGCCATGTTCGACCTTTCCCTCGACGAGCTCCGCGAGTACCGGCCCGAGGTGGCCGCTCCCGCCGACCTGGTCGACTTCTGGCGCCGGTCCATCGAGAAGGCGCGCGCCGACGACCTGTCCGCCACGTTCACCCAAATCGACAACAAGCTCGCGGTGATCGACACCTACGACGTCACCTACGCCGGCTTCGGCGGCTCGCCCGTGAAGGGCTGGCTGCACGTTCCGGCCGGCATGGACAGCCCGCTGCCGACCGTGGTGCAGTACCACGGGTACTCCGGTGGCCGCGGCTTCCCGCACGCGACCACGCTGTGGGCGCAGGCCGGTTACGCCCACTTCGTGATGGACACCCGCGGCCAGGGCTACAGCTCCGGCGGCCCCGACGGTACGCCGGACGACACGCCGTACGCCGGCCTCAACCACACGCCCGGGTTCATGACCGCGGGGATCACCGACCCCGAGACGTACTACTACCGCCGTGTCTACATCGACGCGGTGCGGGCCATCGAGGCGGCGCGGACGTCGCCGTTCGTGGATCCGGGCAAGGTGATCGTCAGCGGCGGCAGCCAGGGCGGCGGCATCTCGATCGCCGCGGCCGGCCTCGCGCCGATCGCGGGGATCGAGCTGCTCGGCTGTGCTCCCGACGTACCGTTCCTGTGCCACTTCCAGCGGGCGCTGCAGATCACCGACAAGGACCCGTACGGCGAGATCACGCGGTACCTGAAGGGATTCCGGCACGACGTCGACGCGGCGCTGAACACCCTCGGCTACTTCGACGGCGTCAACCTCGGCCGGCTGGCCACGGTGCCGGCGCTGTTCTCGGTCGCGCTGATGGACGCCACCTGCCCGCCGTCGACGGTCTTTGCGGCGTACAACCACTGGGGCAGTGCGGACAAGCAGATCGAGGTCTACCACTACAACAACCACGAGGGCGGGCAGACCTACCAGCAGCTCGCGCAGCTCGACTGGTTCGCCGGGATCTTCGAGGCCGAAGGAATTTAGTCATCGGCGGACCGATGAGTTTTCGGTCCGTACGGCGTTACACGGTCATCGATGTCGGTCAGACTGGACCGACCGTGACCGCGGAGGCCTCAAGATGGCACAGATGGACTGGAAACTCGAGCTCGTGATCGTGCCGGTGTCGGACGTGGACCGGGCGAAGAAGTTCTACACCGACCAGCTCGGTTTCGCCGAGGACGTCGACCATCGGGTGGGCGACTCGTTCCGGGTCGTGCAGCTCACCCCGCCCGGGTCGGCGTGCTCGATCACCATCGGCGTCGGGGTGACCTCGGCGACACCGGGCAGCTACCAGGGGACGCACCTGGTGGTGACCGACATCGAGGCGGCGAGGGCCGAGCTGGTCGGGCGGGGCGTCGAGGTGAGCGAACCGTTCCACTTCGGTGCCGCGGGCAAGCAGCCCGGGCTCTCGCCGGACCGCGGTGACTACGAGACCTTCCTGTCGTTCGAGGACCCGGACGGCAACGGCTGGACGGTCCAGGAGGTAGGACACCGGCCGTGACAACTCTCGAGGAGGCGGCGTTCGCGGGTGATGAGGCCGCGTTCGCCGCCCTGGCCGGGCGGTATCGGCGGGAGCTTCATGTGCACTGCTACCGGATGCTCGGGTCGTACGACGAGGCCGAGGACGCGGTGCAGGACACGTTCTTGCACGCGTGGCGCGCCCGCGACTCGTACGACGGGCGCACGTACTTCCGGGCCTGGCTCTACAAGATCGCGACCAACATCTGCCTGGACGTCGTACGGCGGCCGACCGCGAGGGACCTGGTGTGGCTGCAGCCGTACCCGGACCGTTTGCTCGACGAGATCGCCCCGGCCGACGATCGGCCCGACGTGGTCGCCGTGGACCGGGAGACGATCGAGCTGACGTTCCTGATCGCGCTTCAAGCATTGCCTCCTCGACAGCGAGCCACGCTGATCGCCCGCGACGTACTCGGCTGGTCGGCCGCCGAGACTGCCGGGTTGTTGGACACCAGCGTGGCCGCGGCGAACAGCGCACTCCAGCGGGCCCGGGTGACGATGCAGCAGCGCCTGCCGGTACGTCGGAGCGACTGGAGTGCGCCGCAGCCGACAGCTGAGGAGCGAGAGGTGCTGGCGCGGTTCATCGACGCACACCAGCGGTGTGACGCCGCGGCGGCGATCGCGATCGCGGCCGAGGACCTGCGGATCTCGATGCCGCCCGACCGGTTGTCGTTCGACGGCCTCGCCGCATGCCTGCCGCTGTTCGAACGTGGGCTCGGACCGAACCGCGACGGCGAGTGGCGGCTGGTGCCGACATCGGCGAACCGGTTGCCCGCGGCAGCGTCGTACCTGCTGCGCCCGGGAGACACCGTGTGGCGGGCGTTCAAGCTGGACGTGCTCCGCGTGCACGACGGCAAGATCGCCGAAATCATGACCTTCGGCTACTCCCGCTTCCCCGCCTTCGGCCTACCTGACCGGCTGACTCCCTAGCGGCCGCTACTGTGGGAAGCATGCTGGGACTACCTACGGGGATCCAGGCCTGTTTGTTCGACCTGGACGGTGTGCTCACCGATACCGCTGCCGTTCACGCTGCTGCATGGAAAGAGATGTTCGACGAGTTTCTCCGCGACTATGCGGCGCAGCACGGGATCGCCTTCCAGCCGTTCGACGCGCGGGCGGAGTACGACGCGTACGTCGACGGCAAGCCGCGGGCCAACGGTGTCCGGGACTTTCTCACCGCGCGCGGCATCACGCTGCCGGAGGGGACCGCCGACGATCCGCCGTCCGCGATGACCGTGAACGGCCTCGGCAACCGAAAGAACCAGGCCGTGCAGCGACGGATCCGGACCGAGGGCGTGCACGTGTTCGAGGGCTCCCGGCGGTACCTGCAGGCCGCGGAGCAAGCCGGGCTCCGACGAGCCGTGGTGTCGTCGAGCGCGAACACCCGCGAGGTGCTCGAGGTCACCGGTCTCGCGCAGTACGTCGAGCAGATCGTCGACGGCGTGACGATCCGGACCAAGGGCCTGAAAGGAAAGCCGGCGCCGGACACGTTCCTCGCCGCGGCCAAGGGCTTCGGCCTCGAGCCGTCGGCGGCGGCCGTCTACGAGGACGCACTCGCCGGCGTGTCCGCCGGCCGTTCAGGCCACTTCGGGTATGTGATCGGGGTGGACCGCGTCGGCCAGGCCGCAGACCTGAAGACGCACGGGGCCGACGTCGTAGTCCGCGACCTCGCCGACTTGCTGGAGAACCGATGATCGACCGAGGCCACCACCCGATCGAGCCGTGGCGGCTGCGGGAGACACGGCTCGCCATGGACAAGCTGGCCCAGGCGGAGTCTCTGTTCGCGCTGTCGAACGGCCACATCGGACTGCGCGGCAACCTCGACGAGGGCGAGCCGTACGCGATTCCCGGCACCTATTTGAACTCGTTCTACGAGCAGCGTCCGCTTCCGTACGCCGAGGCCGGCTACGGCTACCCGGAGTCCGGGCAGACCCTCGTCGACGTCACGAACGGCAAACTGATCCGGCTGCTCGTCGACGACTCGCCGTTCGACGTCCGCTACGGCTACCTGTCCAAACACGAGCGCTCGCTGGACTTCCGGACCGGCATCCTCGAACGCGACGTGGACTGGACGTCGCCCGGCGGCAAGCGGGTCAAGGTCCGCAGCCGCCGCATGGTGTCGCTCACCCAGCGCGCGGTGGCCGCGATCGAGTACGTCGTGGAGCCCGTCGACCAGCCCGCGCGCTTCGTGATCCAGTCCGAGCTCGTCGCGAACGAGGCGCAGCCGAAGCTGTCCGACGATCCGCGCGTGGCCGCCGTACTGGACAACCCGTTGAAGCCGGTCAGCCATGACGGCGGCGAACACGGGACCGTCCTCATCCACCGGACGACGCGGAGCCAGCAGTTGATGGCCGCGGCGATGTCGCACGAGGTGGACACGTCGGCCCGCTACGCGATGGACCAGGACGTCCGTGAGGACTGGGCGCGGACCACGGTGATCTGCCAGCTGCAGCCGGGCGAGAGCCTGCGCGTGGTGAAGTACCTGGCGTACGGCTGGTCCAGCCTGCGGTCGGAGACCGCGATCCGGGACCAGGTCGCGGCCGCGCTCGCGAGTGCCCGGTTCTCCAGCTGGGACGGGTTGACCAAGCAGCAGGCCGAGTTCCTGGACGACTTCTGGGACGGCGCCGACGTGGAGGTGCAGGGACACCCGGAGTTGCAACAGGCGGTGCGGTTCGCGCTCTTCCACGTCCTGCAGGCCGGTGCGCGCGCCGAGCGGCGCGCCATCCCGTCCAAGGGTCTGACCGGAGCCGGGTACGACGGGCACACATTCTGGGACACCGAGGGCTTCGTGCTGCCGGTGTTGACCTACACGATGCCCGATGCGGCTGCCGACGCGCTGCGCTGGCGACATTCGACGCTGCGGATGGCCAAGCAACGGGCCGAGGAGCTGGGCTTCCAGGGCGCCGCGTTCCCGTGGCGGACGATCCGCGGCCAGGAGTGCTCCGGCTACTGGCCCGCGGGTACGGCGGCGTTCCACATCAACGCCGACATCGCCGAAGCCGTCATGCGCTACTACAGGGCTACCGGCGACGACGACTTCCTCGACGAGGTCGGGCTGGAGCTGCTGGTCGAGACCGCCCGGTTGTGGATGTCGCTGGGCCACCACGACCGCCTAGGCCGTTGGCATCTGCCCGGTGTGACCGGTCCGGACGAGTACAGCGCTGTTGCCGACGACAACGTTTTCACCAACCTGATGGCGGCGCGCAACCTGCGGTCCGCGGCCGAGGTCGCGGCGAAGTTTCCGGCCAAGGCGCGCGAGTTCGGTGTCGACAGCGAGGAAGAGGCCCGCTGGCGGGACGCGGCGGCTGCTGTGTATGTGCCGTACGACGCGGATCTCGGCGTACACCCGCAGTCCGAAGGTTTCACCGGGTATGCCGTGTGGGACTTCGAGGCCTACAAGGGCCGGTATCCGCTGCTGCTGCATGCGCCGTACTTCCAGCTGTACCGCACCCAGGTGGTGAAACAGGCCGACCTGATGCTGGCGACGTACTGGTGCGGCGACGCGTTCACCGCCGAGGAGAAGGCGCGCAACTTCGACTACTACGAGCGGCTGACGGTGCGGGACTCGTCGTTGTCGGCGTGCGTGCAGGCCGTGATGGCGGCCGAGGTCGGGCATCTGGATCTGGCCTACGACTACGCGTACGAGGCCGCGCTGATCGACATGCGCAACCTGCACCACAACACCGGCGACGGCCTGCACATGGCGTCGCTCGGCGGTGCGTGGAGCGCGCTGGTGGCCGGTTTCGGCGGGTTGCGTGAGCACAACGGCGGCCTGTCGTTCGATCCGGCGCTGCCGATCGGCCTGGCCGGGCTGAGTTTCACGATCCGGTGGCGCGGCGTCCGGCTGAAGGTGGAGATCGATCCGGTGGCGGTGAAGTACTCGGTGCACGACGGGCCGGACGCGTCGATGAGGATCCGGCATGCGGGCGAGGAGCTCACGGTCACCGCGAAGCAGCCGGTGGTCCGGACACTGGAGAAACGCCGGCCGTTGCTGCCCCGGCCGCCACAGCCGCCGGGCCGCGAGCCGCGGCCGGCGCTGGGGGTCAACGAGAGCAGCTGAAGGCCGGCGCTTCGCCAGGAGTCAGGGACTGGTTGGTCAGTTCTTCTTGCGGGCGGCCAGCGACTCGGCGGTGCCGACGAGCATCACCGACGAGATCACCGCGATGATGAACCCGAGCACGTTCAGCTCGAAAATGCCGCCGGTGCCGAGGAGGCTCGCGATGGTGCCGCCGATCACCGAGCCGGCGAGTCCGAGGAGCAGCGTGGCGAGCAGGCCGAGCTTCTGCCTGCCGGGCGTGAAGAGCCGGGCCAGCGCTCCGATGATGAGTCCGGCGATGATGAAGCCGATCATGGCTGATGTCCTCCGAGAGTCGAACGGTATGACACCAGTCTGCCGTCGCAACCAGGCCCACGGCAGTGGAGTTCCCCCTGACCGAACCCGGACCGGACCCTGGGCCCCGGGCCATGGCCTAGCCTCGGGTTGTGGCTATTCATCAGCTCTCGAAGCGGGATGCTCGGCGGTTGGCTGTGCGCGCGCAGTTGCTGACCAGCGAGCGGCCGGGTGATCTGTTCGAGGTTGTGCGCGGTCTGAACGTGCTGCAGCTCGACCAGACGGCGTACGTCGCGCCGAACGCCGATCTGGTGGCCTGGAGCCGGCTCGGTTCGTCGTACGACCCGGCGGAGCTGGCCGACGCGCTGGCTTCGCTGGAGCTGCTGGAGTTCCGCGGGTTCGTGCGCCTGCCGGAGACGCTGGCGCTGTTCCGGGCCGAGATGGTGGCGTGGCCGAGCGACGGGGAGCCGCTCGACTGGCAGGAGTATCGGCGGGACTGGGTCCGGGCCAACGAGGGCTGCCGCGTCGACATCCTCGAGCGGTTACGGCAGGACGGTCCGCTGGTGATGCGCGAACTACCGGACACCTGTGTGCGGCCATGGAGGTCGAGCGGCTGGACCAACAACCGGAACGTGTCGCAAATGCTCGAGTTCATGATGCAGCGCGGCGAGGTGGCGGTCGCCGGCCGCGACGGCCGGGACCGCTTGTGGGATCTGGCGTCCCGGGTCTACCCGGACGATCCGGCGGTGCCGATCGCGAAGGCGGCCCGGATCCGGGACGAGCAGCGGCTGCGTTCGATGGGCCTGCTGCGGGCGAAGGGACCGGCGTGCCCGGGTGAGCCGCTCGACGCCGGCGAGGCGGGGGAGCGTGCGGTCGTGGACGGCGTCCGCGGCGAGTGGCGGGTCGATCCGGAGCTGCTCGACCAGCCGTTCACCGGACGTACGGCGATCCTGTCACCGCTGGACCGCCTGGTGTACGACCGGAAGCGGTTGGTCGAGATCTTCGACTTCGACTACCAGCTGGAGATGTACAAACCGGTCACGAAGCGCAAATGGGGGTACTTCGCGTTGCCGATCCTGCACAACGACCGCCTGGTCGGGAAACTCGACGCGATGTCGGACCGCAAGGCCGGCATCTTCCGCGTCAACGCGATCCACGAGGACGAGCCGTTCTCCAAGACCCTCACCGCCGCCGTCCACCGCGAGATCCGCGATCTCGCGAAGTGGCTGCGCCTGGAACTCGTGCTGAGCTCTTGACCAACGGCTCTGTTCACGTAAACATCGCGGGGTGAGATCAACCGTCCGCAGTCTCCTCGCCGTCCTGTTGTGCTTCTTCGCGCTGTCCGCCGCGGCGCCCGGCGGGGCCGCCGCGGGTCCGCCGCGCACGAGCGATTTCCGCGGCGTCAACTGGGCCGACCCGCGCGACAACTACGCCGACGACGCGGTCGTCCCGTCCGGACTGAGTACGGCGGACGACTACGCGACGACGTACACCAAGGCGCTCGGGATCGTGGGGGAGTTCCGCAAGGAACTGAGGGCGAACACGATCCGGCTCCCGATCAACCCGTCGAGTGTGGGCACCGACTGGTGGCGCTCCTACCGCGCGGCGATCGACGCGGCGGCCGCCAGTGGTTTCAAGGTGATCCTCAGCTACTGGGAGGCCGACAACGCCAAGGACGGGCGGGTCGACGATCCGGCGGCGTACGCGGCGATGTGGGACACGGTGGTGAAGGCGTACCAGCGGAATCCGCACGTGTACTTCGAGCCGATGAACGAGCCGTTCGGGTACTCGCTGAACGAGTGGGTGTCGCTGACCTCGTCGTGGATCGCGCGGCACAGCGACGTTCCGCGCGGACGGATCGTGATCTCCGGGACGGGCTACAACGACAACGTGACCGGTGTCGGTGCGGCGCCGGAGCTGAACGGGACGTTGCTGTCCCTGCACTTCTACGGGTTCTGGGCCTCCGACACGACCGAGGCCGCCTGGCTGGCGAACCTCCGGCCGCGGATCGGTTCGTACGGCTGGCGGACGATCATCGACGAGGCCGGCTCACCGATGACGATCGGCCTGAACTACGGCAACCACGAGGGGAACGTCTACACGTCGTACCTGGCCGCCCTCACCCAGGTGGCCCGCGAGCAGCAGATGGGCATCGTCTACTGGCCGGGTCTGCGCACCGGCGACTCGTACTCGATGACGACGCAGGTCGGGCCGGCCGATCTCCAGGTCAACAGCATCAGCGGACGCGACCAGCTGTGGTGGGGCTGGGGCCTCCTGCGGGACGAGCCGACGAACAGCGAGCCGCCCGCCCCGCCTGGTGAGCCCCTGCGTGGTGTGGCCAGCAACCGCTGCGTCGACGTACCGGGCTTCTCGACCAGCCCCGGTACGGCGCTCGACCTGTGGGACTGCAACAACGGCGGGAACCAGTCGTGGAACCTCACCGCTGCGAACCAGTTGACGGTGTACGCCGACAAGTGCATGACCGCGGGGGCCTCGGCCGTGACCATCGAGACCTGCACCGGCGCGGCCGATCAGGTCTGGCAGCTCAACGCGGACCAGACCGTCACCTCGGCGGCGGGCTGTCTGACAGCGAACGGTACGGGGAACGGCTCGGCCGTTGTCGTTGCCCCCTGCAACGGTTCCCCCGACCAGAAGTGGACCCGTTCCTGAGCGGGGTGGACCTACGTGGGCGGTATGACAAGCCACTTCACCTGCCCAGCAACCGCCGTACCTCACGCGCCTCGGGCGACCCGTAGGCCTCGAACATCCGCAGCGCTTCCCGCAGCCGCTCGTCGCCCGAGCCAGCCTCGACCACGTGGTGAGCCTCGCCCAGCAGCCGATGCGCCCGAGCCTGCCCCAGAAAATGACCGGTCCGCCGATGGATCGCGAGGGCTTCCTCGCCATGGCCGATCGCATCCAGCGACCGGCCGATGGCGAGCTCGACCCGGCCGAGCGTGACGACCGCGCCGGCGCGTTGGACCGGGTCCCGGTTTGCGGTCCGGGCCACTGCGACCGCGTCGACCGCGTGGGATTGTGCCTTGGTGACATCGCCGGCCGCGAGTTCTGTCTCGGCCAGCCCCCGCAGTGCCGGAGTGTGCCAGGTGGCGGTATCCCGGGCTTGAGGGCGCGCGACGGCCCACTGGGTGGCTGACTCGAACCTGGTGCGGGCGGCGTCGAGCTCGCCACGCACGAGGTGACACCGGCCCAGTTGGTAGTTGGCGTCGCTGTAGGCCTGCGGATGGTCCAGCTGTCCCGCCGATCTCTCCGCCGCCCTCGCTTGCTCGAACGATTCCGCGTGGCGTCCGGCGTCGCGATACCAGATGGCGCAATAGAGGCGCAGCAGGTGGGTTTTGATCCGGCTGTCGAACCGCGTGAGCGCGTCTTCGGCCTGCGCGATCAAGTCGTCGACGCCGTCCAGGCGGCCCAGCATCACGCGTGCCCGAACCAGCTCGGGCAACGCCAGTGCGGCGACGCGGTCGCGGTTCGCGCCGGGGAGCTGGAGCACCTCTTCGGAGCTCTGTGCGTACTTGTCGAGTTCGCCCCGCTGGTAGGCGATCACGCCGAGATTGAGCAGGGCGCGAGTCTGGGCTGCGCTGTCGCCGTCCTCGCGGTGGAGCTGGAGCGAGCGGACGAGATTGCGCTCGGCGACCTCCAGTTCGCCGGAGGCCATGGATACGACCGCGGCAACGTTGAGGCAGTACCCGAGCAGCGGATGGTCGCCGATCTGCTCGGCCAGTTGCAGCGCCTCCGTGAGGACGTTGGGGTCCAGCGGCAGCTCGACTCGATGTCGCGTGGCCGCGCTCTCGGCCAGCATGATTGCCAGCGCGTACCGGTCGCCGGCCGCCCTGGCCGCGGCGATACCGGTGGCCGCCATCGCCTGAGCAGAGGTCTGGTATCCCCCTTCGGCCATCGGGAGCATCAGGCCGATCGCGAGATGCCACGTCCAGTGGGCGTGCTGCCGGTGGCCTGCGGCGGCCTCGACCGCGGCAGCGAGGTTGACGAACTCGGCGCGTGCCCACGTCATGGCGTCCGAGAGGTCGGCGAACGTGATGTCGGCTGTTCCCGGTGGCAGGTCGGGCGGCGGCGGATGGTGGCGGATCGAGGTACGCTGGTTCACAACGGCCACCTTCCCGCGGTAGTACCAGGCGAAGAGGCGTTCCGCCGCCTCGGCGCGGGCCTGGGCGGTGTCTTCGGTCTCGGTACGGCGGCGGGCGTCGTCGCGGAGCAGGTCGTGGAAGCGGTAGCGGCCGGGGGCGTGTTGTTCGAGGAGATGGGCGCTGGTCAGTTCGCGGATGGACTTGCGCGCCGCGGATGGGGTCGTACCGCTCAGGGCCGCGACCGCGTCGACGGTGAAGTCGAGGCCGGGCACGAGACCGAGGAGTCGGCACAGTTGGCGGGTCGCCGGAGCGAGACGCGCGTACGACAGGTCGAACGCGGCGGTGACGGCCGAGTGTTCGTCGTCGTCGAGTGCGAGGGCGACCGGGCCGTGTTCGATCAGTTCGGCGAGGTAGTCGGACAGCGGGCGCTGCGGCTCGTCGGCGAGCTGTGCGGCCGCGATCCGCAGGGCCAGCGGGAGGCCGGCGCAGGCTTCGATCAGGGCGGCCGCGGATTCCGGTTCGCGGTCGAAACGGTCCGGGCCGGCCAGGCGAAGCAGGAGAGCGTGCGCGGCGTCGGGCGGGAGTTCACCCACGCGGATCCGTTGCGCGCCCTCGCGGGCGATCAGGCCGGAGAGGTTGTTCCGGCTGGTGACCAGGGTCAGACAGCCGTCCGTTGCTGCTTGCAACGGACGAACCTGCTCCGCGCTCGCCGCGTTGTCGAGCAGCACGAGCAGTTTGCGACCGCTCAGCACGGAGCGGTACTCGGCGGTCGCGTCTGCCAGGGATTCCCAGCCTCGCGCTGGGTCCGCGCCGAGACCGCGGAGCAGTTGGGCCAGCGCGACCATCGGGTCGAGGGCCGGGCCGGAGGCGTGGCCACCGAGATCGATGTAGAGCTGGCCGTCGCCGTAGCGGTCCGCCACCTGGTGGGCGTAGCGCAAGGCCAGGCCGGTCTTCCCGATCCCGGCCATGCCGGTCAGCACGATCAGGCCGTCACCATCTGTGGCGGTGAGCTGCTCGAGCCGCTCGAGTTCCGGATCCCGCCCGACGAACGTCCCAGGCACCGGCGGCAACTGCCCCGGCCGCACGGCGCCGGCAGCTGCCGCGGGCTTGGTGACCGACACCCTGGATCGTGCTGCCGGCTCGTGATCGAGGGTCGGGTCCTCGGCGCGGATCGCTTCGCCGAGCCGACGGAGTTCGCGGCCGGGCTCGGTGCGTAGCTCCTTCGCGAGTCGTTGCCGCGCCGCCCGATACGCGACCTCGGCCCTGGTTCGACGACCGGACCTGTACAGCGCGAGCATGTGCTGACCGACAATCCGCTCCCGCAACGGGTACTCCGCGACGAGCTCGGTCAGTTCCGGGACGATCTCGCGAGCGCGCCCGCGCGCCAATTCGGCATCGAAGAGTTCTTCGTGGGCGATCAGCCGGACCTCGGCCAGCCGCTTCGCCTCCGGCCCGACCACCTCGGCCTCGTCGACATCGGCGTACGGCGTGTCCCGCCAGAGCGCCAGCCCCGCGCGGAACCGATCGGTCGCCTCCTCGAGATCGCCGGCAGCCGCAGCAGCACGACCCTCGGTGTGCAGTCGGTCGAAGATCAGTGCGTCGAGTTCGTCCTCACCGACCGTCAGCAGATAACCGTTCGGCACGCTGGCCAGCCGGTCCGGTGTGTCCAGCACCTGGCGCAGCCGGTGGACGTGCACCTGAATGCTGTTCGTCGGCCGGCGCGGGACATCGGCGCCCCAGAGCGCCTCGCACAGCACATCGGTCGGCACCGCACGCCCCGCCCGGACCAGGAGCACCGCGAGCAATCGGCGGCGTAGCTCCGAAATCGGCCCAACGACCTCGCCGTTCCGCATCACACGTACCGGCCCCAGCACCTCGAAGTGCATGCCCACCTCCCCGACGAGCCCCTATCATCGGGCATCACCGGGCCATCACGCCGCTGCTGCGTCCGCCCTGTGGATGCGCTCAGGTGCTGATTCGCGGTGGGTGCGTTCGATCGACTGGCCCCAGGTGGTGCCGACAAGCATGAGGATCGCGCCGACGACGGCCGGGACGGTGAGGCGTTCGTTGCCGAGGCTGATGCCGATGGCAACGGCCCAGATCGGCTCGGTGCCGAGTAGCAGGCTGGCTCGGCTGGGGGACGTGCGCTGGACCGCCCAGGTCTGGGCGAGGAAGGCGAAAACGCTGCAGAACAAGGCGAGATAGATCATCTGCAGCCAGGTGCCGACACCGGCGTGGGTCGGCAGATGCGGTACGGCGGGCACCACGAACAACGCCGTACCGACAAGGGTCTGGACGGTCGTCAACTGCAACGGGCGCACACCGACGGACAGTCGTCCGACGAGTGTGACGTGACCCGCGCGGACGACCGCGGCAGCGAGCATGAGCAGGTCGCCGGTGCCGGGGGAGTGCAGGCCGTCGGCGGACATCAGCAGTCCGACGGCGACCGTGCAGATCCCGGCCGCGAGATAGAACCGCGGCGGCAGGCCGCGACCGTCGAGGAGCGGCGTGAGGACGAGCGTGAGGCTGATGATCAGTCCGGCGTTCGCGGCACTGGTGTGCGTCACGCCGTACGTCTCGAGCACCAGGACCGCCGCCTGTGTGAGGCCGAGGACGAGCCCGGCCTTGAGCTCCTTTCGGGTGATGCCGCGGACCAACGGGATCAGGGCGAGGGCGGAGATGCCGTAGCGGAGGAACAGCACGGTCAGCACCGGCGCGCTGCTGGTCGCGGTCTTGGCGGCGAGATAGCTCGAGCCCCAGACAACGGCGACCAGCAGCAGAACGAGATCGGTACGGCGAGATCCGGGCACGGCTCCAACGGTGAGGGACTGCAACGTTGAAGCCAAGTACCAATGTCTTCAGCAACGCTGTAGGACAGCTAAAGTATCTGGATGGACGAACGACAACTGCGAGTGCTCCGGGAAGTTGGCGAGCTGGGCAGCGTCACCGCCGCCGCGGAGGCGCTGCTCGTGACTCCGTCGGCGATCTCCCAGCAGTTGCGGTTGCTGCAGCGGTCAATGCCGGTGCCGTTGACCGAACGCGATGGCCGGCGGGTCGTGCTGACCGCTGCCGGCCGCGCGTTGGCGAGTGCCGCGGCCGATGTGGAGTCGGCCTTGGCGCGGGCGCGGCAGACCGTGGAGGCGTTCGTCGAACAGCCCGACGGAGTGGTGTCGATTGCCGCCTTCCACAGCGCGGCTGCGGCGTTCTTCCCGCGGCTGCTCAGAGCCGAGGCTGCGCCGAAGCTCAGCCTCCACGACGAGGACGTGCCGCAGGACGAGTTCCCGCCGCTCACCCGCGAGTACGACGTGGTTCTCGGGCACCGCCTGGACCACGCCGCCCCTTGGCCGCGAACGGTCGCAGTCACCTCACTGCTCCACGAGCCCCTCGACGTCGCCGTACCGGCCGATCACCCGCTCGCGGCGAAGCGGTCACTGACCCCGCGCGACGTCGCCCACGAACCATGGATCACGGTCCACGACGGGTTCCCGCTGATGGCGACGATCGAGGCGATCGGCGCGGCCGCCAACCATCGCCTGGACCTGGTGCATCGGGTCAACGAGTTCACCGTTGTCGCGGAGCTGGTGGCGGCCGGTGCCGGCGTCGCGCTGATACCTCGTTGGACCGCCCAACGGCATCCGGCGGTGGCGCTCCGCCCGCTCCGCAACGTCCACACCCGCCGCCACATCGACGCCCTCTACCGCCCCGAACGCGCCGCGCGACAAGCCGTCCGCACAGTCCTGACCGAACTCCGACACGCGGCCACGGCTGTCCGGGCCTGATTCAGCGACTGCCGATCATGGCCGGAACATCGGGGTAGAGGATCGCCAGGCCGCTCGTGACACAGCTGTTCACCACATCCTCCTGTGCGTGCTCCAGGAATCCACCTAGGTTGGTGACGGTTGCCGCGATGTCGTGGCCCTTGGCGGTCAGACACGTGCGCGTGTAGGTGCGCAGGTCGTCGGCCATCGCCGGTGTCGCCTGGTCGGCGTACGCCTCGCCGATGTCCGTGAGGTGCTCGTCCTCGCACTTCTGACCCTGCGGATCCGGTACGCCGCGTTCCCCGTCAACGGCGTACGAGATCGAGACGGCGAGCCGGTTCACCGGATCCCAGCCTTGGTTCTGCGCCTCGATACCGTGCTCGGACAGGCAGTCGGTGAAGGCCTGGACCGCATTCAGGTAGTCGGCCTCGGTGACCTTCCCGCCGTCGCCGCAGGACGTGACGGCGAGAAGGAGTACGACGGCACCGACAGCCGGTCGCAGAAGCCTCACGGCTCGAGGTGGTGGATGACGCAGTCGGCGCAGCCCTTGTGGTAGCTCCTCTTCAGTTCGCTGAAGAACGCGCCGTCCTCGTTGGACGCGTAGTGCGCGTACTTCGGGTCGTGCCGCCAACTGCTGACGTACCACTTGCCGTCCTTGCGCGCCTTGTAGTGGATCATCACCCAGGCATGTCCGGCGCAGGAGGCGCTTTTCGACTTCCGGGTCGAGGCGCCGTATTTCGTGCTGTGGATGAGGTAGTCGCCGCAACTGCGCTCGATCCTGTCGTCGGTGGCCGCGGCCGGCGCGGCCGTCGCGATCAGTCCGGCGGCGGTGACCGCCAGCGCCAGCGCGGCACCGGCGGCCGGTCTGCTGTACCGATGGTTCATGTGATCCCCTCAGTTCCGGGCGTCGATTGGCATCACGAGGACGCTAACCGGGCGTCCGGGCCGCCGGGAAATCTCAGAAAGCGACCGGAAAGCAGACAGAAAGCAGACAGAAAGCGCGGCCGCGGGCGGCAACGGGATTCTCGGGCCGGCCCCGACCGCGGTGACCGGCCCCCGGCACCTTCTAGTTCTCCGCGTGGACGATGTGGGCGTCTGGGCCTGGGAAGAACAGTGACTCGGTGTCGGTGTCATTCCAGTGCACGAGGTACGGCGGTGCGCCGTTCGGATCGTGAACCTCCACGATCTGCCCTTCGCGCCGGTGTGCCGACAGGTGGGTACTCTCCACCACGACCTGGTCCCCTGCTGCAGCTTTCACCACACTCACCTCCTCCACTCCAGCTTGGTCCCACCGAGCGACGCGCACCACCCCTCAGTGGATGTCGATGGCGAGTCGGGCGGCAAGTCCCGCGAAGATCGCGGCCGCTCGGGCGCCCCGACCTCCTGCCGGCTCGCACACCAGGTCAGACCTGGTACGACGCTGACCAGGCACCACCGACATGTCCATGCATTCCGTCCTAACCCACAGGCGCCGCGAGGTCGCCGGAGTTTCCGGTCTGTGGTCAGTTCGGGAGGGTGACGGTGGCCGTTGTGCCGCCGGTCGCCGAGGAGGTCAGGGCGATGGTGCCGTTGTGGGCGTGGGTGATCTCGCGGGCGATGGACAGGCCTAGTCCGGAGCCGCCGCTGGCGCGGGAGCGGCTGGTGTCCAGGCGGACGAAGCGTTCGAAGACGCGTTGCCGGTCCTGCTCGGGGATGCCGTCGCCGTCGTCCGACACCGTGATGATCGCGGACCCGTTCTGCTCGGCCGCGGTCAGGTGGACCGTGGTGTGGGCGGCGCGGGCGGCGTTGTCGACGAGGTTCCGCAGTACCTGGCTCAACCGCGCCGGATCGCCCACGATCCGGACCGGATGGACATCGCCGGTCACGGTCAGCTCAGGTGCCGAACTCCGCAGTCGCTGGATCTCGGCCGCGACCAGGTCGTCGAGATCCACGTCGACCTGCCGCATCCGGATCCCGGTGTCGTCGGCCTTCGCGAGCAGCAGAAGATCCTCGACCAGTTGGCGCATGCGGTCCGTCTCGGTCGCCATCACCTGACGCAGCTCGTGCCACGCCTGCCCGGTGGTGTCCGCCTCGATGACCTCCAGCGCCGCGGTGAGCGTGGCCAACGGCGACCGCAACTCGTGGCTGGCGTCCGCCACGAATGCCCGCTGCGTCGCCTGCCCGGTCTCCAGCCGGTCGAGCATCTCGTTCATCGTCACCGCGAGGCGGGCGATCTCGTCCCGGGTCTGCGGCACCGGGACGCGCTCGGTCAGGTCCCGGGTTCCGATGCGCTGGACCCGGCCGCGGATCCGTTCCACCGGGCGCAGTGCCTGCCCGATCATCAGCCACCCGGCGACCCCGACCACGATCAGCAACGCCGGGAAGCCGATCGCCAGGTACTTCGCCACGGTCGCGACCGTCTGCCGCTGGGTCTCCACGGACGACGCGACCACGACGGTGTACGTGCGGCCGTCGTACGCCACTCCCTGCGCGACGATCAGGAAGGAATGGTCGTCGTCGATCAGCGGCATCTCGCCGACCTGGGCGCGGAGCAGCGCATCGGCGGGTGGGCGGAGATCGGTGAGCGGCGTGGCGTCGACCCGGGTCGACGAGGCGGCGACGACCCGGCCGGACGGGTCGAGCACCTGGATCAGTTGGCCGGCGCTTGTGGTCTCGGTGAGGTCGTTCGTGAGTCCCGACGTACCTCTCGCGCTGACTTGCCGGGCTACGTCACCGACGCGACCTTCCGCGGCGTCGGAGACCTCGGTGATCAGGGCGCGCTGTAGGAGCAGCAGCAGCGCAGCCGCGCCGAGCATCATCGCGACGGCGACCACGATCACCGCGGCCGCGGTCGAGCGGCTGCGCACACTGGCCTGCCGCAGACCGCCGGCGGTCCGGTACCACCCGTCGACGCGACGTCGCACCACCGTACTCACGCACTCAGTCTGGCAGGCTCATCCGCCCTCGGGATTCAGCCGGTAACCCATCCCGCGGATGGTCTCGATCGCGTGCCGGGCGAACGGGGTGTCGATCTTCTTCCGCAGGTACCGGACGTAGACCTCGACGACGTTCGGGTCGCCGTCGAAGGCCGGATCCCAGACGCCGGCCAGGATCTCGGCCTTGCTGACGGTGTCCCCGCGGTGCCGCATCAGGAACTCCAGGAGCCCGTACTCGCGGGGCGTGAGGGTGATCTCCCGTCCGTTGCGCTCCACTCGCCGCCGGGCCACGTCGAGCGTCAGGTCTCCGGCCGTCAGTACCACCGGGCGCTCCGGCCCACCGCGCCGGATCAAGGCCCGCAGCCGGGCGACCAGGACCAGGAAGCTGAACGGCTTGGTCAGGTAGTCGTCGGCCCCGAGGTCGAACGCGTCGGTCTGGTCGTACTCACCGTCCTTCGCGGTCAGCATCAGCACCGGCGTCCAGATCCCGCGAGCCCGGAGCAGTTCGAGCACGCGGTACCCGTTCAGCTTCGGCAGCATGATGTCCAGCACGATCACGTCGTACTTGTGCTCGGTCGCGGCCCACACGGCGTTCTCGCCGTCGTGCACCAGCTCCACCACGAAACCGGCGTCGGTCAGCCCACGGTGCACCGTGTCGGCCAGCCGCAGTTCGTCCTCGACCATCAGCACTCGCATCCTCACAGTCTCACCGCAGCCCGCTGAGAGTCCGCTGAGAGGTGACAACTTGACGCCGTGAAGTGACCGTACCTACCGTTGTCGAAGCGCTTCGACAACCCGCCGAGAGAGGCTCGCTATGAAGTTCACCGATGGGTACTGGCAGCTTCGGGCGGGGCTCACCCGGCTACGACCGGCTGAGGTCGAGAGTGTGCAGGCGGGGGAGCGGGATCTGACCGTGTTCGCTCCGGCCAAGCGGATCGAGCGGCGCGGTGACACGCTCAACCAACCGATGTTCACGGTGACGTTCTCCTCGCCGGCGCGCGGCGTGATCGGGGTCCGGATCGCACACCATCTCGGCGGGTTGCCCGCGCGGCCGTCGTACCGGCTGAACACCGACGACGAGCATCCGGTGAAGGTCGAGGTCGGCGCCGCCGAGGCGCGGCTGACCTCCGGCGAGCTGAGTGCGGTGATCGCGCTCGACGGGCCGTGGGACGTGCGCTTCGAGCAGGACGGGAAGCCGCTGACGCACTCGGGGGAGCGCAGCATCGGCCTCATCACCGATGCCGACGGCAAGAATTACGTGCACGAGCAGCTGGCGCTCGGGGTCGGCGAGACGATCTACGGGCTCGGTGAGCGGTTCGGCGCGTTCGTCAAGAACGGTCAGGTGGTCGACAGCTGGAACGCCGACGGCGGCACGTCGAGCGAGCAGGCGTACAAGAACGTCCCCTTCTACCTGAGCAGCAAGGGGTACGGCGTCCTTGTCGACAACCCCGCCCACGTGTCGTTCGAGGTCGGCTCGGAGGTGACGTCGCGCAACCAGTTCAGCGTCGAAGGCGAAGAGCTCGCGTACTACGTCTTCGCCGGCCCGGCGCCGAAGGACGTGCTGCGCCGTTACACCGGCCTCACCGGACGACCCGCCCGCGTCCCCGCCTGGTCGATGGGGTTGTGGCTTTCGACCTCGTTCACCACGGACTACACCGAGGAGACCACGAGCGCGTTCGTCGACGGGATGGCCGCACGCGACCTGCCGCTGAGCGTCTTCCACTTCGACTGCTTCTGGATGCGGCAGTTCCACTGGTGCGACTTCGTCTGGGACCCGATCGCGTTCCCGGACCCGGCCGGGATGGTCCGCCGCCTCAAGGAACGCGGTCTGCGGGTCAGCCTGTGGATCAACCCGTACATCGCGCAGCGCTCGGTGCTGTTCGAGGAGGGCCGCCGGCTCGGGTACCTGCTGAAGCGCCCGGACGGCTCGGTCTGGCAATGGGACATGTGGCAGGCCGGGATGGCGATCGTCGACTTCACCAACCCGGACGCGACCGCGTGGTTCCGTTCGAAGCTGCAGGCCCTGATCGACATCGGCGTCGACTGCTTCAAGACCGACTTCGGCGAACGCATCCCGACCGACGTCGTCTGGTACGACGGTTCCGACCCGGACCGGATGCACAACTACTACGCGCAGCTCTACAACGCGGCCGTGTTCGGACTGCTCGAGGAGAACCGGGGACAGGGCGATGCGGTCCTGTTCGCGCGCTCCGCGACCGCCGGCGGGCAGCAGTTCCCGGTGCACTGGGGCGGCGACTGCGAGTCGACATTCGAGGCGATGGCGGAATCGCTGCGCGGCGGGTTGTCGCTGGCCTCGTCGGGATTCGGCTACTGGAGTCACGACATCGGCGGATTCGAGGGCACACCGGATCCCGCGATCTTCAAGCGGTGGGTGGCGTTCGGGTTGCTCTCGTCGCATTCGAGGCTGCACGGTTCGTCGTCGTACCGGGTGCCGTGGGCGTTCGACGAGGAGGCGGTCGACGTACTGCGGAAGTTCACCAAGCTGAAGCTGTCGTTGATGCCGTACCTGGTCGCGGCCGCCGAAGAGGCGCATCGTGACGGGGTGCCGATGATGCGTCCGATGGTGCTGGAGTTCCCGGACGATCCTGCGGTGGGGTATCTGGACCGCCAGTACCTGCTGGGACCGAACCTGCTCGTCGCGCCGGTGATGAGCTTCGACGGCGAGGTCTCGTTCTACCTGCCGCAGGGGCGATGGACGTCGCTGCTGACCGGTGAGGTGGTGACCGGACCGGCGTGGGTGCAGCAGACGCACGGGTTCGATTCCTTGCCGCTGTTCGTACGGGAGGGCGCGGTAATCCCGATCGGCGCCGTTGACGATCGGCCTGAGTACGACTGGGCAGACGGCGTGGAACTGCGCTGGTTCGAGCCGGCCGACGGGCAGGTCACCACGGTCACGCTCGGAGATGTCGTGATCGAGCTGGCCTACCGGGCCGGACAGGTGGAGTCCCGTGTCGTGGAAGGCTCTTGCGAGCGCTACACGGTCAAGCTCTCCAGTACGACGTCGGCCACGGAGAACACCGCGTAGAGCGTGTGTACTCCGGTCACCGGGGCGAGCTCGCCCACGATTGCGACGAGCTCGTCCGTCGGTGACACCTGCACGGTGCTCAGGAGCTCACCGTGCAACGGATCGTCCAGTCGGAGCTCGATGGTGGCGAGCCGGTCGCCGCGGTTGGCGACGCGGGCCCGGTACGTCGTCGGTTCGAGGATGACGTCGTCGAAGGCCAACCAGGCTTGCGGTTCCAAGGAGACGACCGCGTCACCGCGGTCACGTGATGCGGTGCTCATCGTCATGGCGCAGTAGTCGTCGAAGCTGGTTGCGGCAAGGTGGGTGAGCGTTCGCGGCGGGATCTCCTCGCCGCGTACCTCGAGCGTCGCGGTCAGTCGCAGATCGGTGCTGGACCGGCCGACCATGATGCTGTGCCGCGCTGCCTCGACACAACGCCGGTCGCGCGTCACGTCCCAGAAACCGAGGTCCGCCGCGGCAACGGTCAGCTCGACTTCCACGGTCTCGCCCGGCTCGAGCGTCACGTGGCGGAAGCCGCGCAGCTGCCGCAGCGGTTGCTTGACCCGTGAACGCTGCTGCCTCGTGTACAGCTGAGCGATCTCCGTGCCCGGGCGATCACCTGTATTGGTGACGGTGAACGCAACGCGAACCTCCCCGTCCGCCGAGACGGACGGTGTGCTCAGCTGCAGGTCGCCGTACGCGAAGGTGGTGTAACTGAGGCCGTGGCCGAAGGGGTAGAGCGGTGTGCCCCGGTAGTACAGGTACGTCGCGTCGGTCGCGATGATGTCGTAGTCGAGCAGACCGGGCAGGTCCGCGGCCGAGTGGTACCAGGTCTGGGGCAGCCGGCCCGCGGGGTCGTGGTCGCCGAAGAGTACGTCGGCCAGCGCGCGACCGTACTCCTGCCCGCCGTGCGCGGACCACAGGATCGCCGGAAGGTGCTGCTGCGCCCAGCCGATCGCGTACGGGTAGCTGCTGGTCAGCACGAGCACGGTTCGCGGGTTCGCCGCGTGCACCTGCCGGATCAGACGGTCCTGCGCACGCGGGAGGTCCAGGGTCTCCCGGTCCTCGGTCTCACGGCCGTTCACCAACGGGTGGTTGCCCGCGACCACGATCGTGATGTCCGCACGGGCGGCCAGCTCAGCAGCCGTCGCCGCGCCGTCGACCACCACGTCGAGCTCGAACGCGGTTCCTTCCTCCGCCAGCCCGACCGTGCCGTCCGGGCCGACGTGGAGGTACCCGCCGCTGTGCAGGTGCTGGACGAGGAGCGTGTTCGAGGACTGCACGAGCCTGAAGGTCTCCTTGACCTCCCAGCCGTTCGGGCCCGGCTGGTCCGCGACCAGTTCGCCGTCGTCGGTGGCGGTCAGATGCCGGCCGTTCCGGACCGAGCGCAACGCCCAGGCGTTACCACCCCAGTCGAAGAGATCGAACTCGCCGGCGTCCGTGCTGGTCCGCAGCACCGCGTCGGCGCCGACGCAGAGGTACGACGCCGAGCCCGCGATCCGGAGCGTGATCCGATCGACGCCCTCGCAGTACTCGACCTGGCCGAGTCGTTCCTTGATGCCGTCCAGCGCGGTCACCTGGTAGGGCAGGGTCCCGGCGTACCAGTCCTCCGTGAGGGTGCCCGCGAGTGGACCGACCACGGCGACGCGCGTCGAGGTGCTGAGCGGCAGGACCTGGTCGTCGTGTTTGAGCAGCACGATCGCCTGGCGGGCGGCGTCCTGGGCGAGCCGGCGGTGCGTCGGGCAGTTGACCAGTTCAGGTTCGAGCGCACGGTACGGATCGAACTCGGGCGGATCGAACTCACCCAACCGGAACCGGATCGCGAGCGCTCGCCGTACGGCGGTGTCGAGATCCGCGGTCGTGATCAGCCCGCGGTCGAGCGCTGTCGACAGCCGTTCGATGGTCGGGGTGGCGTCTTCGCCGTCCTGCGTGAAGCTGTCCACGCCCGCCTTGAGCGCGGCGGCGTACCCGGTCGGTCCGTCGGGCAGGTACTGCTGCAGGCCGAACAGATTGGCCGGCGCGTAGGCGTCGCTGACCACCAGCACCTCGTCGGTCGTCCACGTGCGGAGTACGTCGTTGATCAGCGGGCTGAGGTGGGCGGGCCGTCCGTTCACCAGGTTGTACGACGGCATCACCGCGACCGCTGCACCCGCCTCGATCGGCGCGCGAAACGCCGGCAGCTCGTAGTCGTGCAGGACCCGCGGAGGCAGGTTGCTCGACGTCGTGCACCGGTCGGTCTCGTTGTTGTAGGCAAGGAAATGCTTCAGGGTCGGTGCAGTCTTCAGGTACGTCGGGTCGTCGCCGGCCAGACCGCGTCCGTACGCGGTCGCGATCATCCCGGTCAGCCAGGGATCCTCGGCGTACCCCTCCTCGTTGCGGCCCCAGCGCGGGTCGCGCAACGGGTTGACGACCGGCGCCCAGACGTTGAGACCGATGCCCGCCGGGTCCTTCCGGTGGAACACGCGGACCTCGTCGCCGACCGCCGCGCCGACCGCGCGCACGAGGTCGGGGCTCCAGCTCGTGGCCAGGCCGATCGCCTGCGGGAACACGGTCGCCGGACCGTGCCAGGCGACACCGTGCAGGGCCTCGGTGCCGGTGCGGAACGCCTCCACGCCGAGCCGGGCGACGGGCGGCTGGTACTGGTGTAGGAACGCGAGCTTCTCGTCCGGGGTGAGCCGGGCGAGCAGGTCGTCGATCCGCGCGTCGATCGGCCGGGCCGGGTCGCGGAACGGGGCAGGAGCTGGAGTACTCATCGGCGGTCGACTCCACGGGCTGGTGTCGAAGCGCTTCGATAAACCGGGAGGCGGAGGGCTGATCGAAGCGCTTCGACAGACGGGCGTGAACAGAGGGTTGCATCCCGGGCGCTGACGGTCAAGACCTCAGCGGGGGAGAGGGTAACGCTTTCCAATGGGCTCAGTGGGTCAGCGGTCCGGCAGCCGCCCGCGAGTCAGCGGGGTGAGGGCGTGGGCCGTGGCGCCCAGCGGAGTGGCCGTGTGCGGGAAGGCGGACGCGGCGATGGTGCACCCCCCGGCGTCGGGCGCGATGCTGGCTTCACGGAGCGCCTTGTCGATGGCCGGAGCCAGGTGCTCGGCGAGCAGCGCGTAGGCGCCGCCGAGCAGCACGACCTCGGGGTTGAGGATGTTCACCAGCGCGGCGATCCCGTGGCCGAGGTGTGTTCCGGCCTCGGTGAGCACCTTCGTGACGGCGACGTCCTGGGCGTCGGCGCGCCGGATCAGCGTCTCGAGCTGGTGCTGCGGGTCGTCGTCGATGCTGCCGTCGACCTGCTCCAGGATCGCCGGCAGGCTGGCGAGCGCCTCGAGGCATCCGCGGCGTCCGCACCCACACGCGGGTCCGTCCGGGACCAGGCGCAGGTGCCCGACCTCGCCGACGTACCCGAGGTGTCCCGCGAGCGGCCGGCCGTCGGCGATGATGCCCGCGCCGACCCCCGTATCGCCGGTGAGCTGGATGAGGTTCGCCGTACCGGCGTAAGGGCCGTAGAGATGCTCGGCCAGCACGCCCAATGAGGCGTCGTTGTCGACCGTCACCGGGATGTCCGGCCGTCCGAGCGCCGCGGCGAGCTCGGCCCGCAGCGGTACGTCGCTCCAGCCGAGTCCGGCGGCCAGTACGACGGCGCCGTCGCGGTTGACCAGGCCGGGTACGCCGACCGTGATGCCGAGAACCTGGCGGCCGGAGGACTGCACTGTCGAGATCGCGCGGCGGGCCAGCGCGACCACGGCGGCGATGGTCTTCGCCGGGCCGGCGTCGACGCCCGGTCCGGCGCGATGCCAGCGCAGGATCTGCTCACCGGCCGCGTCGCAGCCGAGTGCGGTCAGGCCGCGCGCGCCGATCTCGAGCCCGATCGTCGCGTACGCCGAGCCGTCGAGCACGAGCAGCGTCGCCGGGCGGCCGACATGGTTCTGGGTCTGCTGCGTCTCGCGGACCAGCCGGCGCTCGAGCAGCTCGCCGACGATGCTCGTCACGGTCGCCTTGTTCAGCCCGGTCCCGGCCGCGATCGCGGCCCGCGAGCACGGGGCTTCCCGGCGCAGGTAGCCGAGCACCGCCGCCAGGTTGGTGGCGCGGATGTCGGTGTGGTCCGCGGTCTGTGTGATCAAGGTCCGTCCCGTCGAAAGTTGGGTCTGGGTCAGTTCTACACCTTGCCGGGCTGTCGGCTCTGCGTTAATTTGTTTGGCTACTAGCCCAACTAAGTCTAGGGGATGCACCGTGACCGGACCAGTGATCGGCGGCACCAGCCGCCGCACCTTCATCTCCCTGCTCGGCGCCGGCGCGGCGGCGGCCGCGGGCGGGGCGACGCTGACCGGATGCTCGAACGGCGGTTCGGGGTCCAGTACGACGGGCCGCGCCGAGACCGAGGACAAACTGTCCGGCCTGCTGCCGAAGTACATCCCGTACGAGTCGGTCAAGCCGGACCTGCCGGGCGAGAACGGCGCCTCGCCGGGCTACACGCACTACCCGAGCGAGCTCAAGCGGGCGGTGCCGGACAAGATGGTGCCGAGCGGCAAGGAAGTCACGGCGATGACGCCGCTGTGGAGCCCGATCCCGCCGCTGGCGGGCAATTCGTACTTCGCGGCGAACAACGAACGGATCGGCGCGTCGGTCAAGTTCAACATCCTGAACGGCAACGACTACGGGGACAAGCTCGGACCGATCCTTGCGGCCGGCAACGTTCCGGAGCTGCTCTGCATCCCGGGCTGGAACATCTCCAGCCTGACCCGGTTCGGCCAGGCCGCGGACAAACTGTTCGAGGACCTCACCCCGCACCTGGCCGGCGACAAGGTGTCGGCGTACCCGATGCTGGCGAACCTGCCGACCCGGGCCTGGGCGTACGGCGTCTGGAACTCGCAGCTGAAGGCCGTGCCGTTCCCGTCGGACGGCTTCCCCTGGATGATGATGTACCGCAAGGACATCATGGACCAGCTCGGTGCGGAGCCGCCGAAGAGCTCCGACGACCTGCTCGCGCTGGGCAAGCAACTGACCGACGCGAAGGCGGGCCGGTGGGCGTACGGCTCGGTCGCCGACGAGGTCCACCGGGCGTTCGGGGTGCCGGGCGGCTGGATCAAGGACCCCAGCGGCAAGCTGGTCAACAAGATCGAGACACCGCAGTTCGAGGAGGCGGTGGCGTTCATCCGGAGGCTGTTCCAGTCGGGGTACGTGCACCCGGAGGTGGTCGCGAACGCCGGCGCGGACGAGAACGCGCTGTTCGAGGGCGGCAAGTTCCTGATCCGGCAGAACGGGCCGGGAGGGTGGCACGAGTCGCTGCAGCGGCAGCAGACGGTCAACCCGAAGTTCAACCCGCAGCCGGTGATGCCGTTCGCGCACGACGGCGGTACGCCGATCACGTGGGGCGGCGACCCGGCCGGCATCTTCACCTTCGTGAAGAAGGGGCTCGGCGAGGACCGCGTCAAGGAGTTGCTCGGCGTGATGAACTACACGGCCGCACCGTTCGGGACCGAGGAGTACGTGCTCTACAACTACGGGCTCGAGGGCAAGCACTACACGAAGCAGCCGTCCGGTGCCCCGAAGCTCACCGCCCTGGGACAGAAGGAGGTCTCGCAGACGTACATCTTCCTGGGCGGCCGTCCGACGGCGATCACCGAGAGCGAGTACCCGGGGTACGTCCAGTCGATGAGCGCCTGGCAGAACGCAGCGGCCAAGGTGCGCGAGAAGAACCTGTTCGACGGCATCCGGGTCGAGCAGCCGGCCAAGATGGCGGCGCTGAACCAGCCCTTCGACGACGCCCTGCAGGACATCTACCGCGGTCGCAAGCCGATCAGCGAGTTGAAGACCGCCGTCAAGCAGTGGCAGGACAACGGCGGCAACGAAGGCCGCGACTTCTACGCGAAGGTGCTCAGTGACAACGGTCGTTAAGCCTCCGGCGCAGGCGGAGCGCCTCCCCGATGCCAAGCGGACGTCCCGGCGTCACAAGCGCGGTCGCGCCGGGGGGATGAGTTTCACCCATCGCCTCCGCCGGGACTGGCCGCTGCTCGTGATGGTCCTGCCGGTGGTGGTGCTGCTGGGCGTCTTCCACTACTTCCCGACGCTCGGGAACGTGATCGCCTTCCAGGACTACTCGCCGTACGCCGGGATTCGCGGCAGCGAGTTCATCGGGTTCGGGAACTTCCAGCGGATGTTCGCCGAACCCGCGTTCTGGAAGGCGGTCGCGAACACCGTCTCGATCACGGCGGTCCAGCTCGCGTTCTTCTTCCCGATCCCGATCGCGCTGGCGCTGCTGCTGAACAGCGTCCTGTCGTCGAAGCTCCGCAACCTCATCCAGGGCGTCGTCTACCTGCCGCACTTCTTCTCGTGGGTGCTGGTCGTGTCGCTGTTCCAGCAGATGATCGGCGGCGCCGGCCTGCTCGCGCAGACCCTGCGCGACCACGGGCACCAGGCGGTCGACCTGATGACGAAGCCGGACACGTTCATCCTGCTCGTCACCGCGCAGGCCGTCTGGAAGGACGCCGGCTGGGGGATGATCGTGTTCCTCGCGGCGCTGTCGACCATCAGCCCGGAGCTCTACGAGTCCGCCGCGGCCGACGGCGCGAACCGCTGGCGCCGGCTCTGGCACATCACGCTGCCGGGTCTGCGCCCGGTGATCGTCCTGCTGCTGATCCTGCGCCTGGGTGACGCGCTGACGGTCGGGTTCGAGCAGTTCATCCTGCAACGCAGCGCCGTCGGCGGCGGCGCGGCGGAGGTACTCGACACGTACGTGTACTACCAGGGCCTGCTCGTCGGCGACTTCGGCTACGGGGCCGCGGCCGGCCTGTTCAAGGGCGTCGTCGGCCTCGTCCTCGTCCTGGTGGCCAACCGATTCGCCCACATGGTGGGCGAGCAGGGGGTGTATTCCAAGTCATGAGTGCACGAGCTGTCTGGGAGGAAGAACCGACTCCGGTCGGGCGGTTCGGGAAGCCGGTGGTGCTGGCGTTGATCGCGCTGGCGGTCGCGTTCCCGTTGTACGTCGTGGTGGTGACGAGCCTGTCCACGACCGAAGCGGTGACCCGCGCCGGCGGGCTGGTCGTCGTACCGCGGGAGCTGACGGTTGCGGCGTACGTGCAGTTGCTGTCCGGCGGAGTGGTGACGAAAGCGCTGCTGATCAGCGTCGGGATCACCGTGATCGGTACGGCGTTCAGCCTCGGGATCACCGTGCTCGCGGCGTACGGGTTGTCGCGGCCGGGATCGTTGTTCCACCGGCCGCTGCTGTTCATCGTGCTGCTCACGTTCCTGTTCGGGCCGGGCATCATCCCGAGCTATCTCGTGGTCAACGCGCTCGGGCTGATCGACCACTACGCGTCGCTGATCCTGCCGGCCGCGATCTCGGCGTTCAACCTGATCGTGATGCGGTCGTTCTTCATGGGGATCCCGACCGAGCTGATCGACAGCGCCCGGATCGACGGGGCCGGTGAGTTCGCGATCCTGCGGCGGATCGTGCTGCCGTTGTCGAAGGCCGTGGTCGCCGTGGTCGGACTGTTCTACGCGGTCGGTTACTGGAACGCGTTCTTCAACGCGTTGCTGTACATCAACGACAACAGCAAGTGGCCGCTGCAGATGGTGTTGCGGACCTACATCGTGCAGCAGCAGCCGCTGCCGACGGGTGCCGGCGGGGTGGCGACCGGCATCGCGGGCCTGTCACCGGCGCCCGGTCTGGCGATCAAGATGGCGATCGTGGTCATCGCGATCGTGCCGGTCCTGCTGGTCTACCCGTTCATCCAGCGGCACTTCCAGAAGGGCGTCATCATCGGCGCGGTGAAGGGATGAGGTCACGATGAACCTGGCACGACGGCATTTCCTTGCCCTCGGCACCGGCACGGCCCTCGCCGCGGCGTCGGCGACAACCGCTACGGCGGCGGGAGCACAGGCGGCGGCGGGCTCGTACCGCTGGCGCAACGTGGAGATCGTCGGGGGCGGTTTCGTCACCGGGATCGTCCACCATCCGCGCAAGCGTGGACTGGTGTACGCGCGGACCGACATCGGTGGAGCCGCGCGATTCGACAACCGCACCCAGCGTTGGGTGCAGTTGCTGCACTGGATCGGCTGGGACGAGTGGAACTGGACCGGGGTCGAGAGTCTCGCGCTCGATCCGGCGGATCCGCAACGGCTGTACCTCGCGGTCGGCACCTACACCAACGAATGGTCGCCGATCAACGGTGCGATCCTGCGATCGTGCGACCAGGGGCGGACCTTCGAGCGGACCGACCTGCCGTTCAAGCTCGGCGGCAACGAGCCCGGCCGCTCGATGGGCGAGCGACTCGTGGTCGACCCCCGTGACGGCCGCGTGCTGCTGTTCGGCACCCGCAATCAGGGGCTGTGGCGCAGTGGCGATCGCGGCATGACGTGGTCGCGGGTGGACGGCTTCCCGGTGACCGGCAAACCCGGTATCGGGATCGGCTTCGTCTTCTTCGACCGGCGCGACGGCACGATCTATGCAGGCGTCGCGGATCCGGCGACCCCGCTCTACCGCAGCAGGGATGCCGGCCGCACCTGGTCGGCGGTCCCCGGGCAGCCGACCGGGCTGCTGCCGCATCACGGCGAACTTGGGGCCGACGGCAACATCTACGTCACGTACGGCGATCTTCCCGGGCCTTATGAGATGTACGACGGCGCCGTACACAAACTGAACACCGCGACCGGCGAGTGGACCGACATCACGCCGTTGCGCCCGAACACCGGTGGTGAAGCCGGGTTCGGGTACGGCGGCCTCGCCACCGACCCGCGCAAGCCGGGCACGGTGATGGTGTCGACGATGAGCCGGTGGGGCCCGGTCGACGACATCTTCCGGTCCGTCGACGGCGGCCGGACCTGGCACTCCATCGGCGAGCGGATCGTGCTCGACACGTCCGGAGCGCCGTACCTGGACTTCCACGGCAGCCCGAAGCTCGGCTGGATGATCGGTGACATCTCGATCGATCCGTTCGACTCGGACAAGGTCCTGTACGTCACCGGTGCGACGATCTTCGGCACCGACGACGTGACGGGGGCGGAGGCGGGCCGCAGTACGCACTGGTCGGTCCGCGCGCAGGGACTCGAGGAGACGGCCGTCCTCGATCTGATCAGTCCGCCGTGGGGTCCGCCGTTGATCAGCGCGCTCGGGGACATCGGGGTCTACCGGCACGACCGGTTGGACGTCGTGCCGCCGGACGGGCAGGCGTCGAATCCGGTCAGTGGGACGTCGCCGAGTCTGGACTACGCGGCGCTCGCCCCGGGATTCGTCGTACGGCTGGCGAATGCCAATGCGGGCGAGCGGGGTGCGTACTCGACCGATGCCGGGAGCAGTTGGCAGCCGTTCGCGGGCGAGCCGCCCGGTATGACGCAGACAGGTCGCGTCGTGGTCGGCGCCGACGCACGAACGATCGTCTGGGCACCGGGCGATGTCGTCGCGCACTACTCACGCGATCGCGGCGCGACCTGGATCGCCGTCGCCGGTCTGCCGGCCGGATCGGTGCTCGCCGGCGATCGGGTCGACGGAAGTGTGTTCTACGGGTTCGATCCGGCCACCGGTACGGCGTACGTGAGCACGAACGGGGGCGCCGCCTTCACGGCGACGGCAACCGGTCTGCCGACGGGCGGCGGGAAGCTCGAGACCGTGCTGGATCGGGCCGGGCACTGCTGGCTCGCGGCCGGTGCGGGCGGGCTGTACCGATCGGTCGATCGCGGGTCGACGTACTTGCCCGTGACAACGATCGAGGAGGCGTACACGATCGGCTTCGGCAAGGCGGCGCCGCACCGGAGGGAGATGGCCGCATACACGTCCGGGAAGGTCGCCGGTGTCCGCGGGATCTACCGGTCGGACGACAGCGGCGCTTCCTGGGTGCGGGTGAACGACGACCGGCACCAGTACGCCTCCACCGGTGACGCGATCGCGGGTGACCCGCGGGTCTACGGGCGGGTGTACCTGTCCACGAACGGGTTCGGGATCCCCTACGGTGAGCCGGTATGACACGACTCTGGTACGGCGGCGACTACAACCCCGAGCAGTGGGATCCGGGGGTGTGGAAGGAGGACGTCGCCCTGATGCGGCAGGCCGGCGTCAACCTGGTGACCGTCGGGGTGTTCTCGTGGTCGTCGCTCGAGCCCGCGCCGGGGCGGTACGAGTTCGACTGGCTCGACCAGGTGCTCGACCTGCTGCACGACGGCGGTGTGAGCGTCGACCTGGCCACCCCGACCGCGTCACCGCCGCCGTGGTTCACCCGATTGCATCCGGAGGCGATGCCGGTCACCGCGGACGGCGTACGGCTGACACACGGCAGCCGGGACACGTACTGCGCGTGCGCGCCGGCGTACCGCGATGCCGCTCGAGGGATCGCGCGGACGCTGGCCGAGCGGTATCACGATCACCCGGCCCTCGCGATGTGGCACGTGCACAACGAGTACGGCACGACGTGTCACTGCTCGCTCGCGGCGGCACGTTTCCGCGAATGGCTCCAGGAGCGGTACGGCGACCTCGATCGGCTGAACGAGGCGTGGACGACCGCGTTCTGGAGCCAGGGGTACGCCGACTGGACGGACATCGAGCCGCCGCGGAAAACGCAGTACCTGGTGAATCCGACCCAGTACCTGGACTATCGGCGATTCTGGTCGGACGAGCTGCTGGCGGCGTTCCTCGAGCAGAAGGCCGAACTGCGGACGTTCTCGGAGCTGCCGATCACAACCAACTTCGTGTTCGGTAACTGGGTGCCGGTGAATCACGCGCAGTGGGCCGAGGCGGTCGATGTCGTGGCCATCGACAACTATCCGGACCAGACCGGGACCGGTGCGGAGGAGCAGACCGCCTTCGCGGCGGACCTGGCCCGGTCGTGGGCCGGCGGCGGGCCTTGGCTGTTGATGGAGCAGGCGGCCGGAACGTTGAACGACGGACGCCGGTTGCAGGCGAAAGAGCCCGGCCGGATGGCGCGGCACAGCTTGTCGCACATCGCCCGCGGCTCGCAGGGCGCGTTGTTCTTCCAGTGGCGGGCATCGCGCGGCGGGTCCGAGATGTACCACTCGGCGATGGTTCCGCACGCCGGGCCGGACAGCCGGATCTTCCGGGAGATCGAGGAGCTCGGCGCGGTCCTGCCCCAGCTGACAGATGTTGCCGAGAGCAACGTCGAGGCCGAGGTCGCGATCCTGTGGGACGTCGAGTGCTGGTGGGCGATGCAGGGTACCCACCTGCCGTCGTCGGCGCTGGACTACCTCAAGTCGGTACGGGCCGCGCACCGGCACTTCTGGCGTGCTGGCGTGACGGTCGACTTCGCGTCGCCTACCGCGGATCTGTCGTCGTACACGACAGTTGTCGTCCCCAGCCTGTATCTGATCAGCGACGAGTCCGCGGCAGCGCTCACGGCGTACGTGGAAGGCGGCGGACACCTGGTGGTCGGGTACTTCAGCGGGATCGTGGATCCCGACCTGCGGGTCCGGCTCGGCGGGTATCCGGGGGCGTTCACGGAGCTTGTCGGCGTCCGGGTGGAGGAGTTCCACCCGCTGCCGATCGACGGCGAGATCGCCTTGTCGTCCGGTGGGCGCGGGCGGGTATGGAGCGAGGACGTCCGGGCGGTGTCGGCGGAGGTGATCGATCGGTATGCCGGTGGCGTGCTGGACGGCAAGCCCGCGATCACGCGTCACGAGTTCGGTGCGGGTGTCGCCTGGTACGTGTCGACGGAGGTGGACGACGAGACCGGCGCGCGGTTGCTGGGCCTGTCACCGTCACCGTCGCCGGTCGAGACGGTGCGGCGCCGGGCCGGCGACACGACGTGGACGTTCCTGATCAACCACGGTGACACCCAGGTCGCCGTACCCGCCGACGGGAGCGAGCTGGTTGTCGGCGAGCTGCCGTTGCCGCCCGGTGGTTACGCGGTGGTGAGATCGCGGTGAGGGGCCTCGCAGCTGCTCTCACGAGCCGTGAGCGTCGGGGGCAGCAGCGTCAGCGCCGGTACGTCGCCGCCCTCGAGCTTCGTGATCAGCGACTCGACTGCCTGGTCGCCGATCCGCTCGGCCGGGATCGAGACCGACGACAACTGCGGAACCTGCCGCTCGGCGACGTCGTCCGCGCAGATCGCCACCAGCGACATGTCCTCGGGCACCCGGCGGCCGAGCCGGCGCAGGACGTCCAGGAGCGGACCGATGATGGGCTCGTTCTGCACCACCAGGCCGGTGATGTCCGGGTGCTCGTCGAGCAGCTGACGCACGGTGTGCAGGATCGCGTCGAACGTGTGCTCACAGGGCGTCTCGACGCCGACCACGCCGCGGCGTTCGGCGGCGTCCGAGAAACCGGTAAGCGTCCGTTGCGCGAAGCCTGTCTGCCGTTCGTACACCGCGGACGGCGTCCCGAGCAGGGCCAGCGAACGGTGCCCGAGGTCGGCCAGGTGGTCGACACAGTGCGCGCCGGCGGCGACGAAGTCCAGGTCGATACAGGTGAGTCCGTCGGCGTCGTCCGGGTAACCGATCAGCACCGAGGGCATCGGCAGCTCGCGCAGGACCGGGACCCGTTCGTCGTCGAGCTCGATGTCCATGACCACGAGCGCGTCCACGAGCGAGCTCTGCGCGACCCGCTCGAGCCCGTCCGGTCCTTCGTCGGCGGTCAGCAGCAGTACGTCGTGGTCGTAGCGGCGGGCCGTGGTCACGACCGCGGCGGCGAACTGCATCATCACCGGGACGTGCATACCGGTGCGCAGCGGGATCACCAGCGCGAGCACGTTGGACCGCTGGCTGGCCAGCGCGCGGGCGCTCGCGTTCGGGCGGTAGCCGAGGGCTCGGACGCTGCGCTGCACGCGCTCGCGGGTGTCGGTCGAAATCGTCCGCTTCCCGCTGAGAACGTACGAGACAGTGCTGGCCGCAACCCCGGCGTGCCGTGCGACGTCGGCGATCGTGACCACGTCGTCCCCTTTCCTGATCCTGTCCCAGTTCTACCCCAGTCGAAGCGCTTCGACACCCCCTTTGTTCCCCTGCGTTCGCCCAAGGTCCGGCCGCCGGCCGGGCTCGACGAGAGGAATGGAAATGCAGAGATGGTGGAAAGCAGCAATCGCAATACTGACAGTACTGGCCGCAGGCCTGGTGACCGCGGCACCCGCGCACGCGGCGGCGTGGTCGTCGTCGGACAAGTTCGGCAGCTGGTCCAACGGCGGGTACACCGTCCGCAATGACGTCTGGGGCAGTGGCGCCGGACCACAGACCATCTGGGCCAACTCCTACAGCAACTGGGGAGTCTGGGCCGACCACCCGAACACCGGCGGCGTGAAGTCGTACCCGCACTCCGCCCGGAACATCGGCAAGCCGGTCAGTGCCCTCGGCACCCTGACCAGCAGCTTCAACGTGTCGCGGCCCGGCAGTGGATCGTATTCGTCGACCTACGACATCTGGGCCGGCAACAACGCCTACGAGATCATGCTGTGGATGAACAAGCAGGGTGCGGTCGGCCCGATCGGCAGCAAGCAGACCACGGTCAGCGTCGGCGGCCACACCTGGGACGTCTACCGCGGCAGCAACGGCGCCAACGCGGTGTTCTCGTTCCTCCGCACTTCCAACACCAATTCCGGCTCCGTCGACATCAAGGCCGTCCTGAACTGGATCCGCAGCCGGGGCTGGATGGGTGATGCCACCGTCGGCGAAGTCCAGTTCGGCTTCGAGATCACCTCGGCGTCCGGCGGCCTGAACTTCACCAGCAACTCCTACTCCGTCACGTCCAACTGACGCACCCGACCCAAGGAGGTCGGCGGGTTCACCCTGACTTGGCTGAGTGTGATGCCGAGCAACACCAGCGCGAGCCCGCCGACCTGTCGCAGGTTCAGGACATCCCCGGAGACCAGAAGCCCGAGCAGTACGCCGGTCACCGGGTTGAGCAGCCCGATCAGCCCGACGGTGGCGGCGGGGAGCTTGCGGAGGCCCGCGAACCAGGCCGTGAACGCGAGGGCGGTCGCGACAAGTCCGACGTACGCGAAACCGGCGACGGCCGGTCCGTCGAGGCGCGGCGGGGCACCTTCGACGACGATCGCGATCGGGATCAGGACGACCCCGCCGGCGATCAGCTGCCATGAAGTCGTCGCGAGCGGACCCTCGCCGGCCCGGCCCCACTTCTTGGCCAGGACGTAGCCGCAGGAGGACATCGTCAGCGCGGCGGCCGACGCCGCGACGCCGCGCAGGTCGACCGCGGTCGAGCCGGCGCCGAGCAGCAGTACGACGCCGGCGATCCCGGCGGTCGCACCCGTGAGGACCTGAGCGGTCGGGCGTTCCGCAAGCAGGCCCCAGGCGAACAGCGCCATGGTGAACGGCGCCGCGGACATGATCGTCGACGCGAGGCTGACCGGGAGCAGCTGGGACGCGAGGTAGATCAGCGCGAAGAACGCGCCCATGTTGCAGATCCCGAGCAGCAGCGATCGCCACCACCAGACGCCGCGGGGGAGGCGCCGGGCGAGAGCGAGCAGGAGAAGCCCCGCGGGCAGTGCGCGGAACACCGCGCCGTACAACGGATGTCCGGGCGGCAGGTACTCGTGGGTGACGAAGTAGTTCGTGCCCCAGGCGATCGGCGCGATCGCGGTGACGAGGCTCCAGCGGAAGGTATCTTCCATGGAAAACATTCTATCTTCCCGGGAAGATAGAATGGAACCCGTGGACCACGTAGCGAGAATCCAGGCGGAGTGGCGGGCCGAGCGGCCGGAGGTCGACACCGCCCCGCAGGGCGTGATCGGGCGGTTGCACCGGATCGCGAACCACCTCACCGGCGAGCTGACGCTGCTCTACGCGAAGTACGGGCTGACCGAGGGTGAGTTCGACGTCCTCGCGGCGTTGCGGCGTGCGGGAGCGCCGTACGAGCGGGCGCCGGGGGAGATCGCCCTGCACACGATGGTGACCACGGGCGCGGTCACCAAGCGGGTCGACCGGCTCGAGGAAGCCGGCCTGGTCCATCGCCGGCGCAGCGACGCCGACGGCCGCGGCCGGGTGGTCCGCCTGACGCCGAGCGGCCGGCGGCTGATCGACAAGGCCTTCACCGCCCACATGGCCAACGAACAACGCCTCCTCGAGGCACTCACACCGGACGAGACCACTCAGCTCGAGAAGCTCCTGACGACCTGGCTCGCCCGCCTGGAGCCGCCCGACTGACACGCGCACGAGGACGGTTGCGGGGGTCCGCTGGTGACAGGTGGGTAACCTCTCCTGGTCGCAAGGTGAGCCGATAGGAGATGATGCCCACCGTGACCGGACCACATCGCGAGCTCGCGCAGACGCCGTCGGAGGCTGATCCGGCCGTCGCCGGCCTGACCGTCGGGCTCGGTGGACCGTCGGGGCGGTTCGCCCGGCTCAGCTCGTCGTGGTGGACGCCGCTGCGGATCGCGCTTGCCGTCTGCACGATCACCTTCGGCCTCGGCGTACTGCAGAAGGCGCCGTGTATGGAGGCCGGCTGGGACCGGCAGAGCTGGCGGCCGTTCAAGGCGCTCTGCTACTCCGACATCGGGTTCCTGTACCAGGAGCGCGGGTTCGCGGAGGGTAACCGGCCGTTCCTCGACACCGGCAACTACCCGGTGCTGGAGTACCCGGTACTGACCGGCGGCTTCATGGAGGTCGCGGCACAGCTCACCTGGCTGATCACCGGCGACCCGAAGAAGGACCTGACCGTCGAGCAGAAGCGCGACACCGCCGGGGTGTTTTTCCTGGTCAACACCGTGCTGCTGTTCCTCTGTGCGTTGCTGATCGTCGGCCTCACGGTCGCGACCGCGCGCGGAGTCGCGAAACGCCCGGGAGCGGCCCGTGGACAGCCGCTGGACGCTCTGTACGTCGCTGCGGCGCCGGCGCTCGCACTGACCTCGACGATCAACTGGGACCTCTTCGCGGTCGCGTTGACCGCCGGGGCGATGTTCGCGTGGTCGCGCGGGAAACCCATCTGGTTCGGCGTACTGCTCGGGCTCGGCACGGCGGCGAAGTTCTACCCGTTCCTGTTGCTCGGTCCGTTGCTGATCGTCTGCCTCCGTGGACGGAAGCTGTGGCCGTGGATCCAGGCGACGGTGGCGGCTGCGGTCGCATGGGGACTGGTGAACGCGCCGATCTACCTGCTCGCGAAGAACGAGTGGCTGTCGTTCTGGCAGTTCAACGACGAGCGCGAGAGCGACTACGGCTCGATCTGGTACGTCCTCAAGCTGGCCAAGCACGAGGTCGCTGACGTCAACCAGCTCAACATCGTGATCTTCGCCGGGTTGTGCCTGTCGATCGCGATCCTCGGCCTGATGGCGCCCCGGCCGCCCAGATTCGCGCAGCTCGCGTTCCTGGTGGTGGCGGCGTTCCTGCTGATCAACAAGGTCTACTCACCGCAGTACGTGCTGTGGCTGCTGCCGCTGGTGGCGCTGGCCCGGCCGCGGCTGCGTGACTGGCTGATCTGGCAGGCCTGCGAATGCTTCTACTGGATGCTGGTGTGGATGCATCTGGCGCAGTTCCTGGCGCCTGGCGATCCGCAGATCCCGGACCGGATCTACTGGTTCTCGGTGATCCTGCGGATGGCCGGCACGCTCTGGCTGATGCTGGTGGTCGCCCGCGACATCCTGCTCCCGGAGAACGATCCGGTACGTCACGGTGACGTGGTCGACGATCCCAGCGACGGTGTCAGATCCCGCGCCCGGACAGACCTGGCAACTGCTTAGAACCCGTTTTTAGAACCTCAGCTTCGCAACATCCAGGTTGCCGCCGCTCACAATGGCGGCAGTGACGCCTTCGGGCCGAAGGCCCTCGAGCAGGGCCGCGAAGGGCGCTGCGGCTGCCGGTTCGAGGGCGAGTTTGGTCCGCGACATCACCAAGCGGGTCGCCTCGAGCAGCGCATCCTCGGACACGCGGACGACGTCGTCGACGTACTGCTGGATAAGCGGGAGATTGCGGGTGCCGCAGACGGGTGCGGCGAGGCCGTCGGCGATCGACCGTGCGGTCAGGAGCTTCTGCGGTGCGCCCGCGGTCAGGCTGCGGCTCACCACGTCGGCCTGCTCCGGCTCGATCCCGATCACGCGGATCGACGGTTTCATCAGTTTCACCGCCGTCGCGACGCCCGAGATCAGTCCGCCGCCGCCCACCGGAACCAGGACGGTGTCGAGGTCCGGGCGGTCAGCCAGCAGCTCCAGACCGAGGCCGGCGTGCCCGAGGATCACATCCTCATCGTCGAAGGGGTGCACGCCGGTCAGGTGCCGGTCGTCGCGGATCTGCTCGTACTGCGCCATCAGATCACCCTCGACGAGCTCGACGGTCGCTCCGTAGCCGCGCGCCGCGTCGATCTTCGCCGGTACGGCGGTCGCCGCCATCACCACCGTCGCCGGCACTCCCGCGTCCCGTGCCGCCCAGGCGAGCGCGCCCGCCGCGTTGCCCGCCGACACCGTGATGACACCGCGCTCGCGCTCCGCGGTCGTCAACCGCAGGAGCTTCGTCAGCAGTCCGCGGACCTTGAAGCTGCCGGTCTTCTGGAACAGCTCGGCCTTGAGCACCAGGTCGGCCGCGAATCGTTCGTTCAGAGCTGACGACGTCAGCATCGGTGTCCGGTGGATCCGTCCCTCGAGTTGCCCGGCGGCCTGGCGGATGTCTTCGAGCGTCGGCATACGCCTCAGCCTAAAAGTCTAGTAGATGGATCATATTTCGAGACAAAGAGCCCGGATGGTCGCGAGCGATCTACCGTCGGTGTCATGAGGCCACGGGCGCCGTCGGGGCCACCCGGAGTCGGCTGCCAGTTAGACGCGTGCGGCGACCGCGGCGGCGAGTTTGCCGGCTGCGTCCGGGGACTGCGGCAGGAAGAGGTACGGCTCGATGAGCTCGATCTCCATCAGCAGGAAGCGGTCGTTGACGACGACTCCGTCGACGCGGGCGTAGGTGGGCGTCGGGCCGGAGGCGGCCAGGGCCGCCTGGGCGCTTTCGAGTACGGCGGCAGGCGGGTCCGTCGGCGTCGTCCGGCCGCCGTACGACTCCTGGACGCGGTAATCGCCGGTCGCAGGGCGCTTGATCACCGCGTGGCTGAACTCGCCGTTGAAGAACAGCAGCGACCACTCGCCGTCGGACTGGATCTCCGGCACGAACGGCTGCACGAGATACACCATGTCCGGCAGGTCGTTGAGCGCCTGCTCGAACTCGGGCGAGCCGGCGATGCCGCGGACCGTGTGCAGGGCGTTGCCGCCCACGGTCGGCTTGACGACGACCTGCTGACCGGTGAGTCCGGCCACGACCTCGCGCAGGCACGCGCCCGCCGCGACCTGGGACGGAACGATCGCAACGCCACGCTCGCGCAGTTCGAGCAGGTACTGCTTGTCGCTGTTCCAGCGGACCTGGTCCGTGGAGTTCAGGACCCGTACGCCGGCCTTGTCGAGCTGGGCGAGCCACTCGGTGAATTCGGCGTACAGCCAGAAGTAGTCCCACACGGTCCGCAGCAGGACGGCGTCGTACGCGGACCAGTCGACCGACGGGTCGGTCCAGACCTCGACCACCGGGTCGAGGTCCGCGGCGCGCAGTGCGTCGAGGAGCGGGCGTTCGTCAGGGTGCAACTCAGCGTATTCGGCCGAGGTTGCCAGGGCGATGCGATTCGTCACGCTCGCCAGTGTTGGCGGGGAGGGGCGGTGCGGTCAAACCTGACTTCGCAACGAATTGGTGACGGATCGTGAGGGCTCCGGCCACGATGACGGCGGCGGTCAGGTGGATGAGACCCTGGCGGGTGTCGTGGCCGAAGCTCGCGTAGGCGAGGTACGACGCGAGCGGTACGGCGATCCACTCGGGCCGGCCGGCCAGCGCGGCGAGGGCGATCAGCGGGAGGCCGTACCACGGGTACGTCGGGGTGGCGATCAGGAGCGCTGCGCCGTACAGCCAGCAGCAGGTGAGGGCGATCGGCTCGCGGCGGGCACGGTGGAAGGCGAGGGCGGCGAGGGCGAGCGCGAGGGCCGCGGCGACCACCTGGCGGGCCTCAGGAGGCAGCAGGAGCGCGAGAATCGCGGATCGGGAGCTGCCGTCCTCGAAGCCTTCCTGGTTGAGGTAGCCGGGGAGGAAGCCGAGTACCAAGGTGCCGACGGCAAGGACGTGCGGAAGGTACGAGGCGGCGAAGGCGCTGACGGCAACGAGTGGGCGCCGGCGGCGGAACGCGGGGAGCAGCAGGAGTGGGAGGAGCTTGACGCTGCCGGCTGCTCCGAGGAGGACGGCGGCGAGTTTCGGTCTGCGGGCGGCGGTGACGACGGCGGTGGTGATGAGGAGCGCCGCGAGTACGTCGACGTGGGCAGCGTTGCCGGCTTCGAGAGCGACGATCGGTGACCAACCCCACAGCGCGGCCCAGCGTGGGTTCTGTACGGCGAGTAGCCAGGTGAGTGCGATCGCGATCAATGCGGCCGCAATCTGAAGTCCGAGGGTGCCGGCAGCCCACGGCGTGAACAGGGCGACCACGGTGAAGTAGGCCTCGGCGACCGGCGGATAGATGGTCGGCACACCCGGGCGGTTGATCCGGGTCCTGGCGTCGTCGACCGGTAGCTGCGCCGGGTCGTCGGGGATGCCTGTTACACCGGAGCGCTGGTTCGGCGACAACCCCGGGAAGAGCACAGGATCCCGCAGCGGTGCCAACGAGTCGTCCAGCGGCACATATCCGTACGGCGAATGCCCGGACAACTGCACACGCCCGTCCCACACGTACCGGTAGGCGTCTGTGCTGGTGATCGGCGCCTGCGTCAGCCCCGGCACCTGACACAACCCCGCCACCACCACCACAACCCCAACACTCAACCCCCGCCCGAACCGCCACACCAAGAGCCCGACCGCCACGGTCCCGACGAGTAACACCACATCCGGCCACCACTGCCGCACCGCCGCCCCAACCACCACCACCGCCAAAGCCACCGCAGCACTCCCGACCACCACGGACGCCAAAGGCACCACCCCACCCGCATGCGGGATGGGCTGGCGACTTTGTGCACCGGATCCGTATTCGGAGCGCGAAATCGTGCGGATCCGGTGCACAAAGTCGCGGATCGGGCCGGAACCGCGCGGGAGGCGGGCGGAGGGGCGGCGGTTTGGGGCCGGGGTCGGGTCGGCCTGGTCGTCGGGTGTCATGCGGTTCGGCGGAGGGTCAGGAAGGCTCGGTGGGGGGTGCGCCAGTCTTCGGTGGGGTGGAGGTGGGTCGTGCGGGCGTGGCGGATCAGGGCGCGGGTCCCGACTCTTGCCCAGGGCAACGGAGTGGAGCGGCGGCCGGTGGAGCTGCGCAGGACGATCGGGGTGCTGTCGTCGAGATCGTCGTCCGGGTCGACCTCGACGAGCACGAGACCGTCGGGGCGGACCAGCTCGGCGCAGCGACGCAGTAGATCGGCCGGATCACCACCGATCCCGATGTTCCCGTCCATCAGCAGCACGCTGCCCCAGCGCCCCTCGCCCGGTAGCCGATCCTGTACCGGACGATGCAGCGCCGACGCACCACGCGACGTCGTGAGCGACACCGCCCGCCGCGACACATCGACCCCGAGTGCGGGGATTCCGCGTTCGGCGAGCGCAGTGACGATCCGCCCCGGCCCGCACCCGATGTCCAGTACGGGCCCTTCACATCGACTCAGCGCGAGCCGATCCACGTCGTCCGCGGGCGCCGTCCAGCGATCCACCTCGGACAGGGACGGCACAGTCCGCCCGTCGATGCCGGTAGCAACAACTTGCGCCGTACCGCCGAGCGCCTGCTCGAACAGCAGCCCCGGATGTGCAGCATGCTGCAGCCGCCGGTACAGCCGCGACACCCGCAGCGACGGGAACTCGTCGGCGAGGTACGCCGCATCCCGCGGGGTATCCATGTCTCGCAGTGTCGGCAGGATCTTCACCCGCAATCCCAACCCCAGTAGCCGACGCAGCTGGTCCCGGCCGGTGTGGTCGGTCGACATCGGTACGCCGAGCAGCGCGCGCGGATCCGGCGTACGGAGCCCGAGGCACCAGTACCCGCCGTCCTCGGTCAGCCCTAGTACGGCGTCGTACCCACCAAAATCGTGCGCTGACCAGTCGAACCCGAGCAGTTCCGGCCGCAGCTGCGGCGTATCCATCCCGACAAGCAGCATCGGCGCACCGTCGTACACGTCCTCGAACGCCGCCGCGAGCCGCTCGTCGAGCCTGCCGCCGCGCTGCTTCACGACCTCGAACCCAGGCGGCAACCAGGACCCCGGCTCACCTTCGAGCACGATTACCCGCCGCGTCGCGGGCGCGAACCGGACCGCGTTGAGCGTGTCGACGAGCGACGCCCGCGCCAACGCAGCCGCCTCCCGGGCCGTGAACTCGCTCTGCAGCCGCGTCTTCACCCGCCCCGGCACCGGCTCCTTCGCGATCACGATCACCGTGCCGCGCTTCACCGCGCCAAAACCTTCGACATGTCAAGGACGGCGCGCGCGGCGCCCAGCGGTGTACCGGTGACCTTCGAGCGTCCCGAGCGCGGGAGGTAGTCGACGTCGACCTCCGCGATCCGCCACCCGGCGTCGGCGGCGCGGACCACCGTCTCCAACGGGTACCCGGACCGGCGATCCGTCAGCCCGAGTCCGAGCAGCGCGGTACGTCGCCCGGCACGCATCGGACCGAGGTCGTGCAAAGCGACGCCCGTACGGCGCCTGATCCGCCGGGACAGCTCCGCGTTGGCCAGCCGGAGATGCCACGGCCAGACCTGCCGCGACACGGGACGCCGACGGCCGATGATCAGATCGGCGCGGTCGGCAACTACCGGCGCGGTCACCCGGACGAGTTGCCGCGGATCGAGCGAAGCGTCCGCGTCCATCACCGCGACGATGTCGGCGTCGGCCGCCTCCAGGCCGGCATGACACGCGGCGCCGTACCCCTTGATCTCGCACTGCACGACGGTCGCGCCCAGTCGAGCGGCGACGTCAGCCGAGCCGTCGATGGAGCCGTTGTCGACCACGATGGCGCGAACACCGGGCGGGAGCCGTTCGAGGACCCAGGGCAGAGCGGCCGCCTCGTTCAGGCACGGCAGCACAAGATCGACGGACATGCTTCGACGGTAAGGACGAACGAGCGTCGCCAAGGCATGAACACGACTACGGCTCGCTTACGGCGTACTGCGTTCCGGTGCTGGTGCGGCTGCGGGACAGGCGAAGGATCTACGCTCTGAGCGTGGCTACTCGTGTTCTAGTGGTGGACGACGACCCGACCGTGTCGAACGTCGTCTCGGCGTACCTGACCAAGGCCGGGTACGACGCCCGTGTGGTCGCGGACGGCGCCTCGGCGGTCGAGGTGTGGCAGCAGTGGAAGCCGTCGGTCGTCGTACTGGACGTGATGCTGCCCGGACTGTCCGGACTCGAGGTGCTACGCCGGATGCGCGCGGCCGACGACGGTGCCGCGGTGATCATGCTGTCCGCGCGCGGCGAGGAGGAGGACCGGCTGGTCGGGCTCGAGGTCGGTGCGGACGACTACGTGGTCAAGCCGTTCAGTCCGCGGGAGCTGACGCTGCGGGTGCAGGCGATGGTACGGCGGGAGGAGCGCCTGGCCGGGCTCGATCTGACGCCTACGAAGCTGAGCGCGGGGCCGGTCATGGTCGACACGGCGGCGCGGCGCGCGTACCTCGGCGAGAGCGAGCTCTCCCTGACGCACCGGGAGTTCGACCTGCTGGCGTACCTGGTGTCGCATGCGGGCAAGGCGTACACGAAGGCCGAGTTGCTCCGTCGCGTGTGGGGCTGGGACTTCGGCGACTCGTCGACGGTCACCGTGCACGTACGGCGGTTGCGGGAGAAGATCGAGGCGGATCCGTCCGACCCGAAGCTCGTCCTCACGGTGCCGCGCACCGGGTACCTGTTCGCCGGTGACGCGTCGTGAACAAGGACATGGCGACCATCCTGGCGCTCACCACCGGGTGGACCCTGCTGGTGGCGGCGGTCGGCGCGGTGGTGCTGTGGCGGATCCGGCGGCGGTCGTTGCGGATCACGATGATCGTGGCGGCGCTGGCGCCGATGGCCGGTGCGCTGGCCGCGGTGCTGCAAAGCGTGCGGGCGATGTTCATCTCCGAGCACGACTCGTGGGTGGTGCTGTGGACGCTGGCGTTCGCGGCGCTGCTCGGGCTGGCGATGTCGGTGCTCCTCGGGCACTGGATCGCCGTCGGGTCGCGGGATGTCGGACGGCGGTTGCGTCATCTCGGGACGTCGTACGAGCCGACCGTAGGCGCCGTCGGGGTGGTGCCCGCGGAGCTGGCCGCGTTGCGGGACGAGTTGGAGCTGACGCGGAAGAAGCTCGCCGCGTCGCATCAGCGGGAGCGGGCGCTGGAGACGAGCCGGCGGGAGCTGGTGGCGTTCATGTCGCACGACCTGCGGACGCCGCTGGCCGGGTTGCGGGCCGTGTCCGAAGGACTCGAGGACGGCGTGATCGACGACGTACCGGGCGCGTTGCGGCAGATGCGGTCGACGGTCGACCGGATGACCGGGCTGGTGGACGACCTGTTCGAGCTGTCGCGGTTGTCGACGGCGCCGCCGCCGCGCCGACGGTCGGCGGTGAGCCTGCGGGAGCTGGCCGAGGACGTCGCGGGGGAGAACAGCGAGCACGCGCGGGCGGAGGGCGTTCAGCTGTCCGTGTCGACGCCGTGTGACGACGATCGGCTCGCCGTACAAGGGGATCCGGACGAGTTGACGCGTGCGGTCACCAACCTGGTCGGGAACGCGATCCGGCACACGTCGGCGGGCGGGACGGTGACGCTGACGGTCGATCGCGAGCTCGACGGGCGGGTCCGGCTCGCGGTGACCGACGGGTGCGGCGGGATTCCCGCTGACGATCTGGAGCGCGTCTTCGACGTCGGCTGGCGCGGCGACGAGCAGCGCACACCCGACGCGGGCGGCGGCGGGCTGGGGCTCGCGATCGCGCGCGGTGTGGTCGAGTCCCATGACGGGAAGATTGCCGTCAGCAACGTCGACGGCGGATGCGCCTTCGAGATCGACCTTCCGCCGGTCCTAGCCGGCCGAGTGGAGTAGATCCTCGAGACCCGCCTGCAGGTCGTACGCCGGCTTCCAGCCGAGCTCGTTCTTCAGGCGGTCGGACGAGGCGGTGATATGCCGGACGTCGCCGAGGCGGTACTCGCCGGTGACGACGGGCGGCGGGCCGCCGTACGCACGGGACAGCTCGGCGGCGACCTCACCGATCGTGGTGACGGTGCCGCTGCCGACGTTGTACGCCGTGAACGGTGGCTGCTGGGGGAGGGCGGCCGCCGACAGCGTGACCGCTGCCGCAACGTCGCGGACGTGCACGAAGTCGCGGCGTTGACGACCGTCCTCGAAGACGCGCGGCGTTTCGCCACGTTCGAGGGCGGAGCGGAAGATCGCGGCGACTCCGGCGTACGGCGTGTTGCGTGGCATGCCGGGGCCGTACACGTTGTGGAAGCGGAGCGCGGTCACCCTGCCGCCCGTCTCGCGGGCCCAGGTGGCGGCGAGATGCTCGCCGTTCAGCTTGCTGGCCGCGTAGGCGTTCCGCGGATCCGGCGCAGCGTCCTCGGTGACGAGACCGGGCCGCAGCGGAGCACCGCAGTGCGGGCAGGGCGGCTCGAAGCAGCCTTGTTCGAGATCTTCGGTACGTCGGGGGCCCGGGGCGACCTGTCCGTGGTCGTCGCAGTCGTAGCGGCCCTCGCCGTACACGACCATCGAGCTCGCGTAGACGACGTTGCGGATGCTGCCGAGCGACCTCAGAAGGACCGCTGTACCGAGGCTGTTGGAGGAGACGTAGTCGTCGATGTCGTCGAGATGGACGCCGAGGCCGACCTTCGCGGCCAGGTGGATGACGGTGTCGACGCCGTCCAGCGCCCTGGTCACGGCGTCCGCGTCGCGGATGTCGCCGACGATCAGGCCGGGGCGGCTCGCGGGGCGCGCGGCGTGGACGTCCGGGCGGAAGGAGTCGAGGACGGTGACTTCGTGGCCCTCGGCAACGAGCTGGTGGTGGACATGACTCCCGATGAAGCCGGCGCCGCCGGTCAACAAGACTCTCATGATTGGCGGCACGTGCAGTCGGTGTCGGGCTTGGGGAGTTGCGCGATCACGTTCTTGAGCAGGTCCTGCAGGCGTTCGATGCTGTGTTTGAAGGCTTCGAACACCTCGGCCTGGGTCACGCCGGTGCCCGTCTCCACACCCGCGTCGTGATCGGTGACGACAGCGATCGACGTGTAGCAGAGCGCGAGTTCGCGGGCGATGGCCGCCTCGGGTGCGCCGGTCATGCCGACGACCGACCAGCCCTGCGCCGCATGCCACTGCGACTCGGCCCTGGTCGAGAACCTCGGCCCGTTGATGACAACCATCGTGCCTTCGGGTACGACGTTGCCGGCGGCAATCATCGTGGCGCGGCCGACGGGGCAGTACGGATCCGCGGCGGAGGTGTGCACCACCGGCGCCGCGTCGTACACCGTGTGTTCCCGGCCCCACGTGCGATCGACGTACTGGTCGGGGACCACGAACGTGCCGGGGGTCAGCTCGGGTCTGAGCGACCCGACCGCGCAGGGGCCGAGGACCTGGCGCACGCCGAGCTCGCGCAGCGCCCACAGGTTCGCGCGGTAGTTCACCCGGTGCGGCGGGAACCGATGGTCGGCGCCGTGCCGCGGTATGAACGCGACCTCCCGCCCATCGAGGTCACCAACAAGCGGCGGCTCGCTGGGCGCGCCGTACGGCGTCTCGATCTCGACCGTTTCCGCACCGGTCAGAAACGAGTAGAACCCGGACCCGCCGATCACGCCAATCTCAGCCATACCCCCGACGCTAGTGCCGCCCCACCCCACCGATCACCCGATCCGCCCCACCGTCACCGCCCCGTAAGCCCCACCACAGCAACTTTGAGAACCCACCAACCAAATTTCTGCGCGATTTCTGGTTGGTGGGTTCTCAAAGTTGGGCTGCAGTGGCGGGTCCGCGGATGTGGGGTCGGGAGGGACGGGTGATCGAATGGGGGTGTGGAGATGTCTTGGGCGCTGCTCGCGGTGGGCGTGGTGCTGCTGCTGTTCGGCGCCTACGCGAGCTGGACCGCCGGCCGGCTCGACCGGCTGCACCACCGTGTGGAGCTTGCCCGCGCATCATTGGAGACCGAGCTCGCGCGCCGCTCCGCCCTGGTCGCGGAACTGGCCGGCAGCGACATCCTCGACCCGGCCTCCGCCCTCCTCCTGCTCGACGCAGCCCACCGCGCCCGGGCAGCCTCACTCGACGCGCTCGAAGTCCGCGAACAAGCCGAGTCCGCTCTCACCCGAGCAATCCATGCCACCGGCACCGACATCGAACCCTGGGCCGGCGAACTGTCCCTCGCAATGCGTCGCGTCCAACTGGCCCGCCGCTTCCACAACGACGTCGTCGTCTCCACCCGTGACCTGCGCCACCGCCGCATCGTCACCTGGTTCCGCCTGGCCGGCCACGCCCCCATGCCCACCACGATCGAACTCGAGGACGGACGATGAGCAGCTTCGAGGAGGATGTCGAGCGATATCGGCATGAGTTGCGGGTGCATTGTTACCGGATGCTCGGGTCGTACGACGAGGCCGAGGATCTGGTGCAGGAGACGTTTCTTCGTGCATGGCGGGCGATGGGGGAGTTCGAGGGGCGTTCGTCGGTGCGGGCGTGGTTGTACCGGATCGCGACGAACGCGTGCATCGACGTACGGCGTCCTCGTCGGGTGCTGCCGTACCAGTTGGAGCCGTCCTCGTTTCCCGCTACAGCTCTGCCGGCGCGGGAGGATGTGCCGTGGTTGCAGCCGTTCCCCGACGTACTGCTGGATCGGGCCGAGGAACCGGACGCGGTCGCAATCCGGCGGGAGACGATCGAGCTGGCGTTCCTGATCGCGATCCAGCACCTGCCTCCGCGGCAGCGCGCCGTCCTGATCTTCCGCGACGTCCTCGGCTGGTCCGCCCGCGAGACCGCCGCCGCTGTCGACCTGTCGGTGGCAGCCGTCAACTCCGCCCTGCAACGCGCGCGTCCGGTCCTCCGCGAGCATCTGCCGCCCCACCGGTCCGAGTGGTCGGCGCGCGACACCTCCGAGGATGAACGCAAGCTCCTCCAGCGCTACCTCACTGCCTGGGAGAACGCCGACCCCACCGCCCTGGCCGCCCTGATGCACGAAGACATCCGCATCACGATGCCGCCGTACCCGTTCTGGTTCGAGGGCGTCGAGGACGCGATCCGCTCCCTCGTCCCGAACCTCACCCCGACGTACCGCGGCCATTGGCACTTCATCCCCACCACCGTCAACCGCCAACCCACCCTCGCCGCCTACCTGAACAACGGCTTCTTCGCCCTGGACATCTTCCGCATCGAACAGAATCGAATAGCGGAAATGACCGCCTTCGAAACCACAAATGCCGGTCGGTACGGCCTGCCGCGGACGATATAGGCGCCGGAGCTACTTTCCGCCGCGTTCGATGTGCCGCTTCATCTTCATGGCCTTGCGCCCGGACATCACGCCTTCTTTGTTGAAGTTCTGGTGCGCGATGATCTCGTTGCCGCGGGCAACCCGCTCCTTCCGCGTCGGCTTCTTGGCGGGCTCTTTCTGTCCGAAGACACCCATGTTGTTCGTCCCTTCGTCATCGGGTAGCAGATACCGGAAACGTACCTCGGCAACGGGTCACCGAATACGACGTCATTTCGCGTCGGCGTACCTTTCGACCACCGCCGAAACGAAGGCGAAGTTGGTGGGGGTGGGGCCGAAGGTGAGGGTGCCGGCGAGGTTGCCGGCTTGCTGGATGGCTTCGGTGACCTGGTCGGCTTCTTCGGCGGGGCAGTGGACGATGACCTCGTCGTGCTGGTGGAAGACGAGCTCGGCCTTGAGGGGTTCCAGGGACTGGCGGAGGGCGGCCAGGAGCAGTAGAGCCCAGTCGGCGGCGCTGCCTTGGACCACGAAGTTTCTGGTGAAGCGGCCGCGGGCCCTCGCATGGCGCGGGTCGGTGGTGGGGATGTCGGCGGGCGGTCCTTCGAGCATGGCTTCGTCGAGCGGGTGGCCGCTCGGCGGGCAGGTGCGGCCGAGGTACGTGCGCACCAGTCGGCCTTCCTCGCCCGCGCGGGCCGCGTCGTCGACGTACTGCACTGCCTGCGGGAATCGTTTGCGCAGCATGGCGAGGTTCTTGAGGCCGTCGCCGGACGTCTGTCCGTAGATCGCACCCAGTACGGCGATCTTGGCCTGCGCCCGGTCTCCGGAGAACGCCTGGTCCGACACGGCCTTGTAGAGATCGCCGGGATCGCTGGCGACCTCCATCAGCGCCCGGTCGCGGGAGATCGCGGCGAGGACGCGCGGCTCGAGCTGCGACGCGTCGGCGACGACGAGCCGCCAGCCCGGGTCGGCGACCACCGCGCGGCGGATCACCTTCGGGATCTGCAGCCCGCCGCCGCCGTTCGTGACCCATCGACCCGACACCGTGCCGCCGGGCAGGAACCCGGGCCGGAAGCGCCCGTCGTGGACCCAGTCGTTCAGCCAGCTCCAGCCGTTCGCGGTGTAGATCCGATACAGCTTCTTGTACTCGAGCAGCGGTGCCACCGCCGGATGGTCGATGTGCTCGAGCTCCCACTTCCGCGTCGACTTCACCTGGTATCCGGCCTGCTTGAACGCCTTCAGTACGTCGGCCGGCAGCTCGGGACGCACGCGGTGCCCGAAGGCCGCGGAGATCTCGTCCGCGAGCTCGGTCAGCCGGCGCGGCTCGCCCGAACCCGGGAACCGTTCACCGAGCAACTCGTTCAACAGCTCCCGATGCGCGTCCGCGCTCCACGGCAACCCGGCGAGATCCATCTCCGCGGCGACCAGCATCGCGGACGATTCCGATGCCGTGAGCAACCGCATGCGGTCGGGGTACTCGGCGAGATCGTGCCGTCGGAGTTGGTCGGCGTACACCCGGAGCAACGCCTCGAACGGGACCGGCTCGACGGCGATCTCGAACAACGACGACTGCTCACCCGGTACGACGGCGCGTAGCGGCGGATCGGGTGGGACCGGGCGTCCGCTCAATCGCGCCCACGCGGCGGCCGCGGACCGTGGCTCGCCGAGCCGGCCCTCGTGGCCGAGCAGCAGGCCCTCGGTGTTCTCGATGTCGTAGCACCGCTCCACCCGGACGCCGGCCGCCAGCAACCGCGGATAGATCTCGGTCGACGAACGCCACACCCACCGCGTGACCTGCGGCCGCGACGCGACGGCCGCGACCAGATCCGGCTCGCGCACAATCTCCCCGGCCGGCTGCCCGTCCGGATGCAGCGCGACGAGCATCGCCCCGCCGCCCTCCTCCGGAGCGATCAACCACCGTTCGTCCACGCCCCAATCCTCACACCCAGCACCGACACTTCTCTCCTGAGCCCACTTTGTGCACCAGATCCGTACGTCGACCGCCCGCCGCCGCGGATCTGGTGCACAAAGTGCCACCAGTGAGCACCGAGCGGGCCGTGGGCCGGGGGTGGGTGGGCCGTGGGGGTGAGGCCAGTTGTGGGAGACTGGACTTATGTGGCGGGTGGGGGATCTGGAAGCGGCGGACGGGACCAAGACCGAGCAGGTCGAAGGGCTCGTGCTGCGGCGGATCGAGCGGGGCGACCTGTCGATCGGGTCGCGGTTGCCCTCGGAGCGAGTGCTGGCGGAGCGGCTCGGGGTGAGCCGCGTGACCGTCGTCCGCGCGTTGGAGAACCTGCGCCGCGACGGCGTACTGGAGACCAAGCGTGGCTCCGGGACCGTGGTGCGGCCGCTGGACCGGCTGCTGGACCCTGTGGCGCCGGCGTCGACGGTGACGGCGGGGGACCGGCCGGTGCTCGACCTGCGGTTCGCGACGACAGCCGCGCCGCATGACGTGGCTGAGGCAGCCGCGCAGATAGTTCAGGACGGGCTGCCACAGGCCATGGGAGGTGACGGACCGCCACCAGGTGGTTCGCAAGAGCTCAGAGCGGCATTGGCCGAGCGCCTCACCGCAGAGGGCGTGCCGACCGAGCCGGAGCAGCTGACACTCACCGTCGGCGCCGCAGCCGGTTTGAACGCCGCACTGGCCGGCCTGGACCTCGGACCGGGCGTAGCGATCACCGAAACCCCGACGTACCCGGCTGCTTTCGACCTGCTCCGCAAACACCGCCTGGACGTAGCAGGCTGGCCCGCAGGCGTCTGGGACACCGACCAGCTCGCCCACCTCTGCCGGCGCCACCGCCCGAAGGTCATCTACCTGCAGGCCGACAACCACAACCCGACCGGGCTCAGCCTGCCGGCCGACCGCCGCCAAGCTGTGGTCGAGATAGCACGCAGGTACGGCGCTGCTCTGATCAGTGACGAGACGATGCGGCCACTGTGGTTGGCAAGCGGGGAGCAGGCCGATCCGCTGAGCCGCTACCCGCGGACCGTGAGTGTCGGCTCGCTGTCCAAGACGGTGTGGGGCGGGCTGCGCGTCGGCTGGGTGCGTACCGGCAAGCAGCTCCGCAGGCGGATCAACACCGCGGCACAGCTCAGTGTGGCGTCGCCGAGCGCGCTGGACGACCTGCTGGCGCGGGCGATCGTGCCGAAGCTCGACAAGGTGATCGGGCGCCGCAGGACCCGGCTGCGCGCCAACCTGAACGCCCTGGAGACCGGACTCCGGACGCTCGACGGTGTGGCGTGGCCCACGCCGACGGGCGGTATGACGCTCTGGCTCGAGCTGACCGAGACGAGGGCTCGCCGTGTCCTGGAGGCGGCGCGCGAGCGGGGGCTGCTGCTGGGCGCCGGTGACCTGTTCACTCCGGACGCGACCGACCGCCGGCACATCCGGATCCCGTTCACGGCACCGCCGGCCACGCTGCGGCTCGTGGTCGCCCGGCTGGGCGAGGCTCTTCAGTCCACTTGATTCGGTGTGGACTGAAGATCGATGCTCGTCACCTCCTAATCTGGACAGTGAGCCCCACGACCAGGAGGAATGCAGTGACGGAGAACGAGACCCCGCAGACCGGCCCGCAAGTTGGTACCGCGAAGGTGAAGCGCGGCATGGCGGAGATGCTCAAGGGCGGCGTGATCATGGACGTCGTCACCGCCGAGCAGGCCAAGATCGCCGAGGACGCCGGCGCGGTCGCGGTGATGGCGCTGGAGCGAGTCCCGGCCGACATCCGCGCCCAGGGCGGCGTCTCCCGGATGAGCGACCCGGACATGATCGACTCGATCATCAACGCGGTGTCGATCCCGGTGATGGCCAAGGCCCGGATCGGTCACTTCGTCGAGGCGCAGGTGCTGCAGAGCCTCGGGGTGGACTACATCGACGAGTCGGAGGTGCTCACCCCGGCCGACTACGCGAACCACATCGACAAGTGGCAGTTCACCGTGCCGTTCGTCTGCGGCGCGACCAACCTGGGCGAGGCGCTGCGCCGGATCACCGAGGGCGCGGCGATGATCCGCTCCAAGGGCGAGGCCGGCACCGGTGACGTGTCGAACGCGACCACCCACATGCGCCAGATCCGCCAGGAGCTCCGCAAGCTGCAGAACCTCCCGGAGGACGAGCTGTACGTCGCGGCGAAGGAGCTGCAGGCGCCGTACGAGCTGGTCAAGGAGGTCGCCGCGCTGGGCAAGCTGCCGGTGGTGCTGTTCACCGCGGGCGGGATCGCCACCCCGGCCGACGCCGCGATGATGATGCAGCTCGGCGCCGAGGGCGTGTTCGTCGGCTCCGGCATCTTCAAGTCGGGCAACCCGGCGCAGCGCGCGGAGGCGATCGTCAAGGCCACCACGTTCCACGACGACCCCGACGTGATCGCCAAGGTCTCCCGCGGTCTGGGCGAGGCGATGGTCGGCATCAACGTCGACGAGATCCCGCAGCCGCACCGGCTCGCCGAGCGCGGCTGGTGACCTCCTCGAACAGCCTGCCCTCGGTGGACGAGCGGACCGCCCGGGAGCTGCGCGGCCTGGCGCGCGTCCTGGTGCGGTCCGGGTACGCCGACCACGCGGCGATCACCGCTGCCCTGGCCGAAGCAGTGGAGGAGGACGCGCCGTCGATGGACGCGGCCGCTCTTGTACCGCTGCTGATCGGCGAGGCGGTCATGGACCTCAACGAGGACGCCGCCACCTGGCCCGCGACAACGGATCCGGACCGGTTGGACGCCGTACTCGCGGAATTCGAGCGTCTCGGCCTGGTGGTGGTCCGGTACACGTCGGACCACCACGCGGCTCGGCAGGCGCTGGAGGCCGCGGACAGTCCGCAGGGGCTGGTGTTCTTCACCGACACCGACGTCTGGCACGCGGTCGGCTTCGGCATGCTCGAGCTCAAGCTCTGGCACCCGGACACCGCGAACGTCGCACCGGGGGAGCCGCTGCTGGAGGACGTCCTCGCGCTCCTGCACCAGCACGACCTGCCCGCGGTGTTCGACGAAGGCCGGATCGAGGTCACCCTCGACTGGCAACGGAGGGTGACGCTATGACAGTGATCGGTGTGTTCGCGTTGCAGGGCAATGTGCGCGAGCACCTGGCCATGCTGGCCCAGGTGGGTGTCGAGGGTCGCGCCGTACGGCGTCCGTCCGAGCTGGCGGAGGTCGACGCGATGGTGCTGCCGGGTGGTGAGTCGACCACGATGGACAAGCTGGCCCGGGCGTTCGAGCTGTTCGAGCCGCTGCAGAAGCGGATCGCGGACGGGATGCCGGTGTTCGGCACCTGCGCCGGCATGATCATGCTGGCGAACGAGATCACCGGCGGGACCGCGGACCAGGAGACGCTCGGCGGGCTCGACGTGACGGTCCGCCGGAACGCGTTCGGGCGGCAGGTGGACTCGTTCGAGGCGGCCCTCGAGTTCGCTGCGCTGGACACGCCGTACCACGCCGTGTTCATCCGGGCACCGTGGGTGGAGCGCGTCGGGAGGGACGTGGAGGTATTGTCGACGGTGAGGTCGGGCCCCGCCACGGGTAGGATCGTCGCGGTTCGCCACGACCGGCTGCTGGCCACGTCGTTCCATCCGGAGATGACCGGGGACGCCAGGCTGCACGGCTACTTCGCCGAGCTGGTCCGCGGCCTCTGAGTCAGCGCAGTAGGTACGAAGGGTTGGGTTCGCCATGTCAGGCCACTCCAAGTGGGCCACCACGAAGCACAAGAAGGCCGTCATCGACGCGAAGCGCGGCAAGCTCTTCGCGAAGCTGATCAAGAACATCGAGGTGGCCGCCCGGATGGGCGGTGGCGACCCTGGCGGGAACCCGACGCTGTACGACGCCATCCAGAAGGCGAAGAAGTCCTCGGTCCCGAACGACAACATCGACCGCGCGGTCAAGCGCGGCTCCGGTGCCGAGGCGGGCGGCGCGGAGTACCAGACGATCATGTACGAGGGCTACGGCCCGAACGGCGTGGCGATGCTGGTCGAGTGCCTCACCGACAACCGGAACCGGGCCGCCGCGGACGTCCGTACGGCGATGACACGCAACGGCGGATCGCTCGCCGACCCGAACTCGGTCGCCTACCTGTTCAACCGCAAGGGCGTGATCGTCGTCGCCAAGGACCAGGACGGCAGGTCGCTGTCCGAGGACGACGTGATGGAGGCCGTGCTCGAGGCCGGCGCCGACGAGGTCAACGACCTCGGCGAGTCCTGGGAGGTCGTCACCGAGGCCACCGACATGGTCGCGGCCCGGACCGCGCTGCAGGACGCCGGGATCGACTACGACTCCGCCGACGTCCAGTTCGTCCCGTCGATGACGGTCGAGCTGGACGCCGACGGGGCCGGCAAGATCTTCCGCCTGATCGACGCCCTCGAGGACAGCGACGACGTCCAGAACGTCTACGCCAACTTCGACGTCTCCGACGAGATCATGGCCGAGGTCGGCTGACCCGCTTCACATTCCGAGGGCCTTTCCGTCGATCACCTGATCGGCCGGAGGGGCCTTCGGCGTTGTGACCTGGTTGTACTCGGAGAACGTCAGCGCGTCGGTGCCGGACGACTCGAGTCTGACCGGGCGCGCGGTGACGGTGTCGACCCAGAGGGTGCCGTCGGTGTCGCGCAGGCCGATCGCGGTGACGCCGTCGACGGTCCGCGGCGCGGTCTTGCGCAGCGTGCCGGTCGGCTCGAACAGCGTGTCGAAGAACTTCGGCTTGCTGGCGAACGCCGCGAGTTCGCCGAGGTCCTTGTCGGTCAGGGACGTCTTGATCCAGCGGCCTCCGACGAGCCCGATCACGGCATCCGCGTCGGCCTTCTTCTTGATCTGGGCCCGCCAGAACTTGTCGCTGATCTTCAGGTACGCCGTCTTGTCCAGGACGATCAGCGAGAACGCGGCGCCGTTGATGCTCATCGTGCCCTGACCGCCGGCCTTCGCGAGCCCGATGTCCAGCACGATCCGGTCGCCGTCGTCGGTCATCGACCCCTTCATCCGGACGCTGGTCGCGGCCTTCGCGGCGGCCTGGGTCTTGGCCAGGATCTTCGCGGAGGACAGTCCGGCGATCGTGCTCACCGGCGTACTGGCAGACCGCGTGGACGGCGTGGACGGCGTGGACGGTGTCACCACCGGCGACGGCGTGACGGACGTTGCCGTCGGGGTGGGTGTCGGCGTGCTCCCCAAGGAGTCGCTGGTTGCCGGGTCGGATCCCTGGCAACCAGCGACAAGTGCAACCAGGACGCCCACCATCGCGCCGGCCGCTGTACGACGTATCAGCATCTTGCTCCCCCTCCCGCACAGCTCAGTGCAGATATCAGAGAGATGCCGGCGGCGCCCGAAAAGTTGCTTTCAGTTCCAGTAGCGGCCCTCCACCAGGTGCAGTGCGGCGAGATCTTCCGCGACCAGTCCGGCGTAGACGGTGGCGCCGTACTCGGACGTGTGGGTGTCGTCGCGCTTCTCACGGGTCAGGTACAGCGCCTTGGCGGCCTCCGGCCCGAGTGCCTCGACGACTGCCTGCGTGCGTGCCGTGAGATCGATCAGGTCGACGTGCTCGGCCGCCGCGACCGAGCGCATCTCGGCCGGGAGATCGACACCCAGACCGTTGACGATCAGGCCCGTCGAGTTGAGCTTCGACCCGGTGAACCACCGGCGCACGATCGGCGTCACCAGGACGGGGGTCGCGCCGGTGGAGCGGACGCCGGACACGATCTCGGTCAGGTTGGCCCGGTACTGCGCAGCGGTCGTCTGCTTGTCGTTGTGGGCGAACTGCACGAGTACGACGTCCCGCGGCCCGAGCTGCGGCCGCAGCGCCTCCCACATCGCCGGCTCGGCGAGAAACGACACCGTGCTCTCACCTGATCCCGAGTGGTTCACCACCGACAACCCCTGACCGAAATGGCTCGGAAGTCGCTGGCCCCAGCCCGTGTACGGCGCGGTCTCCTGGTCGGTGACTGTGGAGTCGCCGGCCAGGAACAGCCGTCGCGTGCTCACCGGTGCCGGTGTCACCACGACGTTCAGCGGAGCCGGCCCGGAGAGGCGCAACGTGAGTCCCGGCGCACCTGGTCCACCGAACCCGTTCTGCTGTCCCTCCGGTTCCCGCACGTTGACCGTGAAGCGCAGGACCGGCTCCGAGCTCCCGGACACCATCAGCCGCCGGGCCTCCGCGAGTACCTCGACAGGTTCCCGCGCGCTGCCCAGGACCACCTTCACGTCGTAGTCGCCCGGCGGGACGTCGTACGTGCAGGTGACCGGCGCATCGCCGGTGCACTCGGCCGGGACCGCCGCCGCGGCCGTCATCGGTTGTGCGCCGAGGACCAGCACGACCCCAGCGGTGAGTAAACGCAGCATGCCGGCCACGTCACGGGTTCACGATCTTGTCGCCGACCAGGGCAAGGGTCTGGATGGCGGCGAGGCCGTAGAGGGCTGTGGTGTTGGTGGAGACCCACTTGGCGGCCTTGGTGGGGTTGAGCGTCGTGTTCACGTCTTCGGCGGTCCACGGGAGGTTCGGGGCGTAGCCGTCGCCGGTGTAGAAGTCCTTCCACGCTCGAGCAGCCAGGTCGTCCCGGTTCAGCCGGACAGCGGCGTACGCCGTCAACCGGGCGTGCCCCTGCCGCAGGATCAGATTGCCGAAGTACGCACCGCACTCCTCCGTCTGCTCGGCACGGGTGCCGTTGAACAGCCGGCAGTACTGCAGCCAGGCGGCCTCGAAGGCGGGCATGTCCACCAGGTCGATCAGCTCGGCGCAGATCTCCACCTCGCCGAACATGGCGCTCAGATGGGACACGCTGACGATCTTCTCGGTCACTGGTGCGAAGCGACCTGTGTCGAGGTCGTACAGCCCGCTGCCGGTGACGAACCCGTTCGGCATCGCACCGATCGTCTCCATCGTCCCGAGCAACTTGGCCTTTGCTACAGCAGCCTTGGGCCCTTGCCGCTCCCACTCGGTCAGCCAGGCAGCAGCCAGGCCGCTCCAGTCCGTGCCGAGGCCGATGGACAGCGCATGCGGGTCAGGTGTGTACGGCTCGGTCCTGATCTTCCGCAGCGGGTCCAGCACCAGGAACGTCTTGTCCGAGTCCACCAGCTCCGACAGCAGGTCGCCAGTACGCTCGTCGGCCGTCAGGTAGTAGTAGAAGCGCCGATACGCCGCCGTACTGATCCGCTGCTGCTTCGCACTGTCCGCCCAGTGCTGTACGCCGTGCCGCGTACCCAGGCCGGCCCACTGACCCAGGTGATAGACGTCGACCTCACCGGTGTGCCGAGTCATCGCCTCCGCGAACCGGAAGATGTCGGCACGCCCGGATCGCAGGAACGCGTACCAGAGCCACAGGTCCGGTGACAGCTCCGAGTTGTCCCAGGCGTACCCGCCCACGTCGTACCGCCACACCAGCCGGTCCTCGTCGAACGTGTGCATGATGTCGCCGTAGTCCCAGAATCCGTACCAGTGCCGCGACTCGACCTGCCCGCGGTAGTAGTCGAACAGGAAGTCCAGGTGGTCCTCGATCGCCTTCTTCGCCGGCACGGACCGGTCCACCGGGCTGAACAGCCCACCGAACACCCGGGAGCTCACCAGTTGGTCCACCGGGTTGATGAGCTGCGGCGGCGTCCGCACCTGGTCGGCCAGGTCACCCAGCCGCGCAGCCGACGGCGTCGCCTCCAGCGCCCAGAACGTCAGCTCAGATGTCCGGGCGATGCCGTACGGCGTACCGAACCCGGGCTCGTAGTCCTCATAGGTGATGTTCAGGCCCTCGAGCTGCTCCGGGTAGGTGTCCTGGCCCATGCCGTCGTGGTAGAACCGCGTGTCCATCGCACCGGCCGCCGGCGACCACAGCCACACGGTCACCTCGGCTTCGTCGGTCGCCGCCTTCCGGACGTCCAGCTGCGTCGGGTGCCGCTGCCAGAAATCCCTGAGTCCAAAGGCGAATCCGCCGCTCACGCCACCGACGTACCCGAGCCCGGAGGCGCGTTTGCCCTGGTCGACGGAGACCCAGCCGTACCCCTTCGCGGTCCGCTTCTTCACCGTGAACCCGTCCGCGGTCAACTGGCTCAGCGAGTAGTCACCCCACTCGGGGATGTACTGCAGCCGCGTCGTCACCCGCTGGTCCCACGTCGCCGGATCCGGCAGCTTCGTCCCGGCGATCTGCGCGGCCCGTACGACGGCACCCGGGTCCCGCCGCAGACCGGTGATGCCCTGCACCGCCTCGGACACCATCCCGTGGCCCTCGCCGACGAAGCGCACATGCCGGTCGTACGCCGCGTCGCGCATCGGCACCGAGAAGCGCACGCCGAGCCCGGCGATGTAGTCCTTCTGCCCGTCGCGGTCGTAGACGAACGTGTGCACCATCCGCACGTTCTCCGCGCCGGCGACGAAGTACAGCCGGACCGAGAACGGCAACCAGGTCAGGCCCTTGCGTGACTTGTGCCGGCCTTCGATCTTCACCACCGCGCGGACGGGACCGGCCTGCTCCACGGTGACTTTCTGGATGTCGCTGTCGTACTGCTCCCGGACCGCGCCGCCGACCTCGTCCTCGGCGATCTTGTCCTGCTTCAGGTTGACGAGCACGCCCTTGTGCGCGATCAGCACGTCACCACGCCAGATGTGGCTGATCAGCTCGGTCCCGCTCTTGCGGATCCGCGCCTTGATCACGCCGGTGTCGACGTCGACGTACAGCTTCTCGTTCTGCACCGTGACGGGATGGGCCGGTGCGGTCGCCGTACCCGGGCCGAGTGTGTACGACTCGGCAGGTGCGTCCACTGCGATCGCGTGTGCACTCCACTTGAGGGAGCCGTCCGGCCAGTACGCGGTCGGCCAACTCTGCACTGGTACGTCGGCGCCGTCAGCGGACTTGAGCGCGAACGACTGGTTCGCTGGTACGGCGCCCTTCGGCCAGGGCGTGCCCCACGTGGTAACTGCCGCTGTAGTGGGCTTGCCTTCGAGCCAGCTCAGCTTCACGTCGGAAGCCTCAGCAGCCGCGGCTGGTTGGATGTTGTCGAGCAGGGACACCGCAGGTACGGCGGCCATACCTGCTAGGACGGTACGTCGGGAGACCTCCATGCCGTTCCACCTTTGCCATTCCCGGAGTCATTCCGGTGTTCGGGGATCAGGGACAGGTTCTGGATCGCTGCCAGCGCGTACTGCGACGCGCCGTTGGTACTGATGAACGCGGCCTCGTCAACCGGCATCAGCGCGCCGTCGACGGGAGTGGCCTTCCACTCGGCTTCGCGTTGCATGGCGTTGCGGTTGAGCTGGTCGCCTTCGTCGACGAAGAACTTGCGCCAGGCCACGCGGGCGAGCTCCGGGTCGCCGGTGCGCGCGGCGGCGTACGCGGCCAGCCGGCTGTGCGCCTGGACGAGTGAGATGCCTTGCAACGGCTGACCGAGCTCTGCTGCCTGTTCCTCGGGCGAGAGCAGGTACAGCCGGCAATAGTCGAGCCACGCCTTCTCGAACCCCGGTACGTCGAGGTCCAGGTCGATGAGCTCGGAACAGATCTCGGGCAGCCCGAAGAGCGAGGACAGGTGGGAGACCGCGATGGTGTCCCGGCTGGTGTCGAACCGTCCCGTGGACAGGTCCAGCCGCGCGCTACCGGTCAGGAAGCCGTAGCGCAACGCAGCGATGTCGGACATCGTCCCCACGAGCCGTGCACGGGCCCGCTCGTCGCCGTGTCGTTCCCAGCGCGTGAGCCACGCAGCGGCCAGTGCACCCCAGTCCACACCCAGCTCGATGGACAGCGCATGCGGGTCGGGGGAGTAGACGTCCGGCCGCACCTTGCGCTGCGGGTCGACGACGAGGAACGCCTCCTCGATGGTCGCCAGCTCGTCCATCAGGTCACCTGTCCGCTCGTCCGCGGTCAGGTAGTAGTAGAAGCGCCGGTAGATCGCACTGGAGATCCGCACCTGCTTGCAACTGCAGCCCCAATGCTGCACGTTGTGACGCGACCCCAGGCCCTTCCAGCGGCCCAGGTGATGTACGTCGACCTCACCGGTGTGCCGTGTCATCGACTCGGCGAAACGGAACACGTCGGCCCGTCCGGTCCGCAGGTACTGGTACCAGAGCCACAGGTCGGGGGAGAGCTCCGAGTTGTCCCAGGCAAACCCGCCCACGTCGTACCGCCACGTGTGCCGGTCGCTGTCGTAGGTGTGCATGACGTCGCCGTAGTCCCAGAACCCGTACCAGCGGCGTTGCTCGCGCTGACCGACGTAGTACTGGAAGAGGAAGTTCAGCCGGGCCTCGATGTCCTGGTGGTCTGCGGTGGGCAGACTCCAGGTGCCGAACACACCAGCGTCCAGCAAACTCGCAGGAGAGACCGTGAGCAGTCCAGGCGAGTCGAGCAGCGCTACGTGTTCCGACAGGTCCTCAGCTGACGGTGTGGTGTTGTGGACCCGCAGGCTGAGCTCATGCGTGCGGGCGACACCGTGTGCGTTACCGAAGCCCGGCTCGTAGTCCTCGTAGGTGATCTCGAGTCCCTCGAGCTGTTCGGCGTACGTGTCCTGGTCCATGCCGTCGTGCCAGTAGCGCACGTCCATGGCCGGCGCACTGGGCGACCACATCCACACTGTGGCCGTGGCGACGTCGGTGGCCGCGTTGCGGATGTCCAGCCGGGTCGGGTGCAGTTTCCAGAAGTCACGTAGCCCGAAGCCCAGTCCGCCGCTCACGCCGCCGACGTACCCGTAGCCGGGCGCTCTGGTGCCGGACGGGATGGTGATCCACCCCTGTCCCGCGCCGGTACGTTTCCGCAGCGTGAAACCGTCTGCACTGGTCTGGTCGAGCGTGTAGTCGTTCCACTGCGGGATGAGGTGCAGGCGGTCGGCCACCTCCGGGTTCGGGATCGCCTCCACGGCACCGCCGGCGACCTGGGTACGCCGTACCTCCTCGCCCGGATCGCGACGCAGACCGGTCAGACCGCGCACTGCCTCGGTCAGGAACCCAGACGGTCCCGCGAGCCGGATGTGGCGGTTGTGCGGTTCGTCGCGCATCACGACGTCCGCGCTGAGCCCCAGACCGGCCAAGAAGTCCCGGTCCGGATCGCCGTCCCAGACGAAGCTGTGCACGATCCGTACGTCGGCAGCGCCCGCGTAGAAGTACAGCCGCACCGAGAACGGCAGCCAGTCGCCGTGCTTGCCCTCGAGCCGGACGACAGCCCGCACCGGGCCGTCCTGCTCCACAGTGATGCGATCCACCGTCGCGGTCGTCTGCTCCCGCGATCCGCCCAGGTCGTCGTCGGGAGCGTCCTGCCGCAGACTCACCAGCCGAACGTCCCGTACGACTTCCTGACCGTCGTAGCTGATCGATGCGATCAACCCCGGTTGCCGGAGCACCCACGCGAAGCGTCCGGTCGTGACTCGTAGCTCACCGTCGGTCCGTTCCATCTGAACCGGCTGGGCCGGCGTCGCGGGCTCACCGACGACCAGCTCGTACGACGACTCGGGCCGCTCGGACGGCCCGATCGCGTGCGCGGACCACTTCACCGAGCCGTCCGGCCACGTCGCAGTCGTCCAGCTCTGCACCGGCGTACCGTCGTCCAACGCGAACCGGGTGCCGTCGGCAACCGTTCCGCGGGCCCAGGGAACACCCCAGGAAACGCCTTGTCTGCACGGGGTTTCCAGCCATTGCAGTGTGGTCATTCCTTAACCGATCCGATCAGTACGCCCTTCGCGAAGTGCTTCTGCAGGAACGGGTAGAAGAACAGGATCGGCAGCGTCGCGACCACGACGACCGCGAACTTCAGGCCCTGCTCGGGGAACGTCACCGTCTCCAGTTGCTGCAGGACGTTCGCCGAGTCCGCGTTCGCCGCGGTCAGCTGGCGGACGATCATCTGCAGCGTCCACTTCTTGCTGTCGTCGATGTAGAGCAGAGGCGACATGTAGTCGTTCCAGATCCCGACCGCGTAGAACAGCGAGAACGTCGCGATGATCGGTTTCGACAACGGCAGCACGATCCGCAGGAACACGTTCAGCTCGTTGCACCCGTCGATCCGGGCCGCTTCCTCGAGCGCCTCCGGCAACTCCTGGAAGAAGCTCTTCACCACGATCAGGTAGAACGGGTTGATCGCCAGCGGCAGCATCAGCGCCCAGTAGGAGTCCAGCAACCCCAGATCCCGGACGACGAGGTACGTCGGGATCATGCCGCCGCTGAACACGAGCGTGAAGATCACCAGGTTCAGCACCAGCGCCCGCCCCGGCAGGAACCGCTTCGCCAACGGATAGGCCATGGTCAGGGTCAGCAGCAACTGGATCACCGTGCCGACCGCGGTCACGCCGACCGTGGTCAGCAACGCGCGGACGAACGTGTCGGTGGAGAAGATGTAGTGGTACGTGTCGGTGACGAACTTGTGCGGCCACAGGAAGAACGGCCGCGAGCTGATCTCGGACTCGGTCGCGAACGACCCGGCGAGCACGTAGAGCAGCGGAAGCACCGTCACCAGGGCCAGTGCGGTCAGCACCACGACATTCAGTACGTCGAACACGCGACTGCCGACCGAGTCGTAGTACCGCACCCGTTGTTTCATGAGTGATCCCCCTCAGAAGAGCCCGCGCTGGCCCATGCGCTTGGCCAGGAAGTTGGAGCCGAAGATCAGTACGACGCCGATCAGGCCCTTGAACAGTCCGACGGCAGTCGCGTAGCTGAACGAGCCCTGGGTGATGCCGATGTAGTACACGAACGTGTCGAACACGTCCGCGACGTCACGGTTCAGCGACGTGGTCATCAGCCAGATCTGCTCGAACCCGGAGTCCATCAGGTGCCCGGACGTCAGGATCGCCATCACCACGATCGTCGGCCGGATCGCCGGCAGCGTGATGTGCCAGAACTGCCGCCACCGCCCGGCGCCGTCCACCCGCGCGGCCTCGTACAGCTGCGAGTCCACGCCCGCCAGCGCGGCCAGGTAGATGATCGTGCCCCAGCCGGTCTGTTTCCACAGCAGCTGCAGCACGATCAGCGGCCGGAACCAGTCCGCCTGCGCGACGTAGTCCGTCTTCTGCCCGCCGACCAGGCCGTGGATCCAGTTCGCGATCACGCCGAAGTCCACCGAGAACAGCAGGTAGGTGAGCGAGGCGACGATCGTCCAGGACAGGAAGTGCGGGATGTAGACCAGCGACTGCACGGACCGCTTGAGCACGTTGATCCGGAGCTCGTTCAGCAGCAGCGCGACGACGATCGGCGCCGGGAACACGAAGACGATCGTCAGCACGGCGAGCAGCAGCGTGTTGAACATCAGCCGGCCGAAGTCCGGCCCGGTGAAGAGCTCCTGGAAGTGCTTCAGCCCGACCCATTCGCTCCCCGAGTAACCGAGGAACGGCACGTAGTCCTTGAACGCGATGGTCAGGCCGTACATCGGCAGGTACTTGAACACCACGAAGTACACCAGGCCGGGCAGCAGCAGAAGGTACAGCCAGCGGTAGCGCCACAGGTCGCGGCCCAGAGATTTCGTACGGCGTCTGCGCCGCGGGGCGGACGCCGGCCGCGAAGAATCCGCGGCCGGCTGCACCACCTCAGGCACGAGGTCGGTGGCCATCGATCAGCCGCCGGCCTTGGCGGCCAGGTCGTTGACCTCCTTGACGATGTCCGTGCCACCGCTGTCGTACCAGCGCTTGATCTGCGCCTTCAACTGGTCCTCGGTGATCGCACCGGACAGGTACTTGATCCGCGCGTCCGGGATGATCGTGTCGAGCGTCTGCCCCTTCGCCACCGAGGTCGGCGCGATGATGCTGAGCGCCGGGTTGAACACCGCGGTCTTGAGGTCCTCGTTCATCAGGACGTCGAACTTCTCCCGCATCTTGCGGCTGGCCTCGTCGTTCGGCCGCAGCGCGTACGCGCCCAGCCCGACCGACGCCCGGGTGCCGAGCTGGATGAAGGCCTTGTCCACGTCGTTCTGGATCGCCTTCACTCCTGCGTCGTCCTGGTTGATCGGTACGGCGTACTTGCCGTCGGCCTTGAAGTTGCGGCCCTCGATGCCGTTGGTGAGCAGGATCGAGCCCTCCTTGGACTCGAGCTTGTTCAGCGTCTCCAGCACCTGGTCCAGCTGCTCCTCGGTGCGCACGTGCTGCTTGGAGATCGCCATCACCATGTTGTAGCCGGTGAACGGATACGAGTGTTTCTCGCCGTCCGGGCCCTTCAGGTTGCCGACCAGCGTGACCTTGTCGAAGTCCTTCGGGTTCTTCTCCTTGAACAGGTCGAGCAACTGGGTCGCCCGGACGTTCACGTCGATGATCATGCCGCCTTTGCCCTGCACGAACGGGTCGTTCCAGTTCGCGCTGTCCAGGGTGGCGAAGTCCGGGTTGACCAGGCCTTCCTTGACCCAGTTGCGCAGCCAGCGGTTCGCGGCCAGGAACTCCGGGGTGTCGAAGCCCGGGACCAGCTTGCCGTCGCGCTCACCCCAGCCGTTCGGCGCGCCGAACCAGGTCTCGATCACGTCGTACGGGCTGGCGCTGGCGTAGTTTCCCGGCCACTTCGGGATGATCAGGCCGTAGGTGTCCTTCTTGCCGTTGCCGTCGGGGTCTTTCTCCGCGAACGCCTTCGCGATCGTGTAGAGGTCCTCGACACTCTGCGGTTCCTTCAGGCCGAGCTTGGCCAGCCAGTCCTTGCGGATCACGATGCCCGAGCGCAGCAGCGGCCGGACCCGGTAGATGCCGTACGTCTTGCCGTTGGTCTGGCTGTTCTTCGCGGTCTGCTCGTTGGCCGGCTTCAGGTTCTCGTACTTGTCGAGCTTGCCGGTGAGGTCCCAGAACGCGCCGGCCTCGGCCGCCTTCACGAACGACGGACCCTTCTCGTTCACCACCATGACGTCCGGGATCTTGTCCGAGGCGAGGGTGACGTTCGACTTGTCGCCGTACTCCGCGTTCGGCACCCAGGTGATCTGGAGCTTCTTGCCGATCAGTTTCTCGACCGCCTGCTGCAGTTCGCCGTTCGGATCCGGCGCGGTGCCGAACAGCGGCGCCATCACCGTCAGTTCGGTACTGGCGGCCTGGCCGCCTTTGTCGTCGCCGCCGCCCGAGCAGGCGGAGGCGGCGAGCAGTGCTGTCGACAGTGCGGCAGCGACGGCGAGGCGCCGTTTGGAGAAGATGGTCATTGGTTCCCTTTCAGATGCAGGCGCGCGTCGTTCTCGGCGAAGAAGCGCAAGCAGAGCCAGGTGTCGAGCTGGATCCAGGCGCCGCCGGCCAGAACGAACCCGAACACCGGGAACTTCACCGACACGTAGGCGATGGACACCGCGACGAACAGCAGGACCAGGGACGACGCCGGCCGCGCGAGCGCGACCAGCGATGCCTTGGGCAACAACATGCGGATCCCGAGGTCGTAGTGCACGGCCATCGGGAGCGCGTACGCCGCGATCAGCCCGAGCACGACGAGTGCCGTGAGGCTGGCCAGGCGGGGGAGTGCGGCCCCGAGCGCGGCGAAGTACAGGTAGTTGCCGACGAGAACGACGGCAGCCGCGACCAGGGGGAGTACGACGAGCGAGCCGCGGCGGAACTCCTGGCGGAACGCGGTACGGAAAGCAGGGAAGGCGTGAAACGATTCATCGGATGACCTGCGTCTGGCCAGCGAATATGCCGCGAGAGTGGCCGGGCCGATACCCAGGGCAATTCCGCCGAGCAGCGTGAAGAGGATCCACAGGGCGTTCAGCTTGATCACCCACAGGACCTCGTCCGCAGCGTCGTACAGCTTGATGGCCCAGCCTGTTCTCATGCCGGTTCCTGCCTTGTTCCGTGGCGAAAAGTGATGTGACCGTATGGTTGAATCGTCTCAATGTCAAGGCTTGGGAAAGCGTTTGTCAGAGAGTGGTCACGGAGCTGCGCGAAGGCGGGGGTCAGGCCTGGGAGACGCGCAGGTTCGCGTATTCGCCGATCAACGGCGCCATCTGCCGCAAGCCGATCCGGCCGCCGGGCAGGGGTTGCTCGTCGTGCCAGGTGAAGCTGGGCAGGTCGTTGATCGCGAAGGTGATCTCGCCGTGCCGGACGGTCAGGCGCAGGTGGTACGGGCCGTCGGCGTCGGTCACGTCCGGGATCGGGTCGGCGCCCTGCGCGACCAGATGGAATCCGTAGCTCTTGCGCAGGTTGCAGGTGTGGAAGGCGCGCTCGGCCGGCCAGCGTCGGCGGAAGTACGAGACGTGGTAGGTGTCGAGATCGCCGTGGTGGTACTGCTCGTATGGTCCGGTGCGCGGCTGCAGGTCGAACAGATCCTCACCGTGGCGGCCCTTGGCATGGAAGAACAGGATGCACAGGCCGGGTTCACGGATCGGCCAGAAGTCCCACTCGATCGTCACGTCCGGCGGGAAGTCCTCCGGGCACCACAGCACGACGTTCGCGTCCTGCCCGTCCGCCGCCGGTCGCACACTCTCCAGGCGCAGCCGGCCGAGCGGGAACGACATCGCGCCGTCACCCTCCAACCGGAATCCGTCGAGATCGGCCGGCGACGCGAGCGGGTTCTCGTACCGGACGGTCATCAGCGCCGGCGCTTGAAGTCGCTGGACTCGCGGACGATCAGGTCCGGCTGGAAGATCACCTGACGATGCCGGTGCCGCTCGGCGGACTCGACCTCTTCCTGCAGCAGCTCCATCGCGGATCGCCCGAGCAACTCGGCCGGCTGCCGGACGGACGACAGCGGTACGGCGGCGGCGCGGGCGAAATCTATGTCGTCGTACCCGACGATCGCCATGTCCCGCGGGACCCGCAGGCCGGCGACCGCCATACCCTGCAGGAATCCGAGCGCGAGCAGGTCGTTCGCGAGGAACGCCGCGGTCGGACGCGAGCGTGCCGGCATCGCGGCGAGCTGTTCACCGATCGCGCGACCTTCGACCACACCCATCACGTCGACCTCGTAGTGCTGCAGGTCGACGTCACCCGTCTCCTCGGCGATCGCATTGATACCGGCCCTGCGGTCGGCCACCTGCTGCATCGTGAACGGCCCGCCGATAAAGGCGATCCGGCGATGGCCGGACTCGATCAGGTGGTTCCCGGCGAGACGTCCGCCGAGCTGGTCGTCGACCGACACCGAGCACAGTCCGCGGTCCGCCGTACGGTCGACGAGCACCACCGGCGTACCGCGATCGACCAGCGCGGTGAGCCGCGGATCGGTGCTGTCGAACGGCGTGATCAGGATGCCCATCACGCGCTGCTGCTCGAGCTGGTCGAGGTGATGTCCCTCGCGCACCGGGTCGGTCTTGCTGTTGCACAGCATCACCACGGTGTCGTGCTCGTACGCCAACGCCTCGGCGCCTTCGGCCAGATCGGTGAAGAACGGGTTCGTCACGTCGAGCACCACCAGCCCGACGGTTCGGCTCTTGCCGGCCCGCAGATGCCGCGCGGCCTCGTTCCGCACGAACCCGAGCGCCTGAATGCTGTCCTGCACCCGCTGGCGAGTCTCCGGCGCCACGATCCCCGGACGATTGAGGAAGTTGCTCACGGTCCCGACCGAAACCCCGGCCCGCTGCGCAACTTCCTTGATGCTGGGCGTCCCCATCGTCCCCCGTCCAGCAGCCGTCCCGGTCACCCGCAGTCTATCCAGACCCAAGTTGAATCGTCTAAATCGTCAGGACCCGCTCGGTCTGCGGCCGATAGGTTGGCGGTGTGGCTCAGACGATGCGTGGACTGTTGCCCGGGGAACTGGTGAACCGGGCGTTGGGCACTGCCGGGTCGGTGCGGTTGGCGCCCGGAATCGAAGTGCGGGACGTGTGGGACGGTGTGCCGGCGGGAGATCGCGCGGCCCTGCTGGCGGATGCCGAGGAGCAGGCGGCGGGCGAGTGGCCGGTCCTGCTGGCGAGCGACTACGCGCGGTTCCAGCGCGAGGGCGACCGCGACCGGTACGAGACGCCGTACTTCGAGCGGCGCCGGCGGATCGTCACGAGCGCGCTGGCGGCGCTGCTGACCGGTGACGAGCGGTGGGTCGCGGACGTCGTGGACGGCGTCTGGCTGGTGTGTGACGAGGCGACCTGGACTCTTCCGGCGCATGCGAGTTCGGCGGCCGCGCGGGACGAGCCGCTGCCGCGGCCGGGGGATCGGGACCTGGATCTGTTCTGTGCCGAGACCGGCGGTCTGTTGGCCTGGGTGGATCACCTGCTGGGGCCGGTGCTGGACGCCGCGACCCGGCTGCGGATCTCGGCCGAGGTCGACCAGCGGGTGCTGACGCCGTTCCTCGAGGTTCGCGACTGGCCGTGGCTGACCCGGTTCACGAACAACTGGAACCCGTGGATCCACTCGAACCTCACCGCGTGCGCTCTCCTGCTCGAACCCGATCCGGCGCGCCGCGCCCAGGTCGTCGAGCTCGTCGTGGACGGCCTCGACGTGTTCCTCGATTCCTACCCGGACGACGGTGGTTGCGACGAGGGAGCGTCGTACTGGACGCGAGCGGGCGGCTCCGTCGCGGACAGCCTGGTTCTGTTGCACGACGCGACAGCCGGGCAGCTCGACGGTTTCGGTCATCCCAAGCTGCGGCCGATCACGTCGTACCTGCCGGCCATGCACATCGACGACCGGTGGTACGTGAACTTCGCGGACTGCCCGGCGCAGCTGGCGGACCCGTCGGCGGCGTACCCGCTGTATCGGCTCGGCCTGCACACCGACGAGCCGGCAGCGCGTCAGCACGCGCGGGCGATCCGGCGTCGCGACGATCCGCTCGTACCGCGGATTCCGTCCATGCTCCGGGTGATCGGCACGCTGCTCGAGCCCGGCCTGCGGACCGAGGAGGAGGCGGTCGGCCATCGGGACATCTACCTGCCGGACACCGAGGTACTAGTGGCCCGCTCGAAGAATCTGCTCGTCGCGCTGAAGGGCGGACACAACGCCGAGTCGCACAACCACAACGACGTCGGCTCGCTGATCGTCGCGGTCGACGGCGTACCGCGCGTCATCGACCTCGGTGTCGGTACGTACACCCGGCAGACGTTCTCGGCCGATCGCTACCAGATCTTCACGATGCAGAGCGATTACCACAACCTGCCGCTGATCAACGGGTTCTCGCAGCCGCCCGGCCGCGAGTTCCAGGCGAGCGGCATGTCCGCCGAACTCGGCGACCGCACCACCTGCGAACTCGACCTGGCCCACGCCTACCCACCTGAAGCAGGCATCCGCTCGTGGCGCCGTCGGCTGGTACTGGACGAGACGATCGAACTCACCGACACCTGGGACCTGTCGGAGGCACCGACCGAGCTCGTCTGGCACCTGATCCTCAACGGCCCGGCAACCGACGAGAACGGCATCATCCGGGTCGCAGGCCTCACCATCTCGTACGACGACCACTTGGCCGCCGTACTCGAACCGCTTCCACTCACCGATCCGCGCCTGTCCGCGATCTGGGGCGATCAGGTCACGCGCCTCGTACTCACGGCCCGCCCACACCTCCTCACGCAATCGGGCGCCACCACCGTGGTGTTCACCCCGGCATAGTTGGGGAGGGTTTCTTCCCGAATCGGGACGAAACCCTCCCCAAGCCAGCTCTTCACGGCGGATGTGACTCGTGGGTAACATGGCGGGATGAGTCAGGTGCTGGGGTTGTGGGAGCGGTTGCGTGGGGTGCCGGGTGGGGAGCGGGTGTTCTCGTGGGGGTTCACCTGGAAGGCGCCGTACTTCCGGTCGGTGCGGCCGCGGTTCGTGCAGGTGAGTCCCAACTACGCGGCGTTGACGTTGCCCAAGCGGCGGGCGGTGCTGAACCACATCGGGACCGTGCATGCGATTGCCGTGTGCAACGGTCTCGAGGCGGCGATGGGGGCGTTGGCGGAGGCGACGGTGCCGGCGGGGAAGCGGTGGCTGCCGAAGGGGATGGAGGTCGCCTACCTCGCCAAGTCGACGACGGACCTGACGTGTTCGGCGGAGACCGACCCGGACACCTGGACTGCGGGGCCCGACGTACCGGTGAAGGTCAAGGCCACGCGTGACGACGGCACGGTGGTTGTCGAGGGCACGATCCACCTGTGGGTAACCTACAAGAAGTAGGGCCGCCGTACGACGTAAGGTCTCGGCGTGACTGAGCTGCGGGTGGTGCAGGTAACCGAGGAGCACTTGGACTCGGTGTGGCAGGTGCGGACGCGGTCGTTCGGGATGGGTGGTGACCGTGACGAGTGGAAGAAGACCGCGCGGTCGTTCATCGTCGACGGGCGGTACCTCGGGGTCGTCGACGGCGACGAACTGGTCGCGGCGGCGCGGGTCTGGCCGCATGAGCAGTGGTGGGGCGGGCGCCGGCTGCCGATGGGTGGTGTGGCCGGCGTTGTCGTCGCACCGGAGTACCGCGGTCGTGGGGTCGGCAGCCTGTTGATGCGCGCCGTACTCAACCTGTGCGTGGAGAAGGGCTATCCACTGACGGCGCTCTATCCGGCGACGACCGTGCTCTACCGGCACCTAGGGTACGAGTTCGCCGGAAGCCGGCACATCTACACCTTCGAGGCCGCCGATCTGCGGACCCTGGGCGGGAGTGGTACGGCGGTGCGCAAGGCGGGACGCGACGACGCGGACCTGTTCCTCGAGCTCGCCGCGAAGGCGCACGAGGCGCGACGCTCGAACGGCCCGTTGATCTGGCCGCGCGCCGAGGTCGAGTCCTGGCTCGATGACGAGAGCCTGTTCGCGTACGTCGCCGAGGACGGGTTCGTCGTCTACAAGTGGTCCGACCGCAACCTCGCGGTCGAGGAGCTCATCGCCGGCTCGGAGGAGACCGCCCGCGCTCTGTGGGCGACCGTCGGCTCCGGGGCGTCGATCGCGAAGACCGTCGAGGCATGCTGCCCGCCGTTCGATCCGATCCACCTGATGGTCGAGCACGAGGCGCAGGGCAAGTCGTGGCAGAAACGGTGGATGCTCCGGCTCGTCGACGCTCCCGCAGCCTTTGCGGAGCGGGGTTTCCCGGAGGGCGTCGTACTCGAGGCCGACCTGCGCATCGACGACCCGGAACTGCCCGCGAACACCGGCGACTGGCGCCTCTCGATCAGCAACGGATCCGCCACTCTCACCCCCGCGGAGCCATCGGGCGACGCACTCCGCCTCGGCCCGCGCGGACTGGCTGCGCTGTACGCCGGTACGCCGTTGGCCACACTGCGCGGCGCCGGACTGGTTATTGGGGGACCGTCCGTCGCCGACCCTGGGCTCGAAGCGGTGTTCAGTGGGCCTGCGCCGTACATGCTCGACGACTTCTGAGACGGCGCGTCGATTTCTGAACTCCTGACGCCTCCGACTAGGGTTGTCGAACAAACGTTCGGAGGTGGCCATGCGGGTGCTCGGCGTCGACCCGGGACTGACCCGGTGCGGCCTCGGCGTCGTCGAGGGGACCCCGGGGAAGCCGCCGGCGCTGGTCGCCGTCGGGGTGATCCGGACGCCGCCCGACCTGGACGTTTCCAAACGGCTCGTGCTGATCGAGGAGGAGCTCGACGCGTGGATCGCCCGGCACCAGCCGGACGCGGTCGCGGTCGAGCGGGTGTTCGCGCAGCACAACGTCCGGACCGTGATGGGTACGGCGCAGGCCTCGGGCGTCGCGATGGTGGTCGCGGCCCGTCGCGGGTTGCCGGTCGCCCTGCACACGCCGAGCGAGGTGAAGGCCGCGGTCACCGGGACCGGTCGCGCGGACAAGGAGCAGGTGACCACGATGGTCACCCGGATCCTCAAGCTGAGCGAGCGTCCGACGCCCGCGGACGCCGCGGACGCGCTGGCGCTGGCCATCTGTCAGGTCTGGCGCGGGGGAGTGGCAAGCAAGCTGCAGGAAGCAGCCACCAGCCGGGCCAATCTCGAGGCGACGGCGCAGGCGCAGTCACGGCTGCAGGTGGCGAGGCTGCGGGCCGCGGTGGCGGCGCAGCAGGGCAAGCGGTGAGCACGGAAATGAACGGGTTGGGAGGCTGGCGATGATCGCCTTTGTACGTGGACCGGTGGCGGCCATCGGGCTGGACAGTGCCGTGGTCGAGGTCGGCGGGATCGGCCTGCAGGTGTACTGCGACCCGGGCACGCTGGCCGGTTTGCGCCCGGGGCAGGAGGCGCGGATCGCCACGTCAATGGTGGTTCGTGAGGACTCGCTGACGCTGTACGGGTTCGCTGACGACGACGCGAAGAACCTGTTCGAGCTGTTGCAGACCGCGTCCGGTGTCGGGCCGAAGCTCGCCCAGGCCGCGCTGGCGGTGCTGAGCCCGGACCAGTTGCGGCAGGCGGTCGCGACCGAGGATCTCGCCGTACTGGTGAAGGTTCCGGGTATCGGTAAGAAGGGTGCGCAGCGGATCGTGCTCGAGCTGAAGGACAAGATCGGTGCGCCGTCCAGGACGGTGAGCGGCCGGCCGCTGCAGGCGCAGGAGGCGTGGCGCGCTCAAGTACACGCCGGTCTGGTCGGCCTGGGCTGGTCTGCCCGGGATGCCGAGGACGCGGTCACCGCCGTGTCGCCGCTCGCCGCCGACAACCCGAACCCGTCCGTTCCCGACCTGCTGCGCGCCGCGCTGCGCGTTCTTTCCAAGGCATAACGGGGGCGTAGGCGATGGAAGACAACGTTCGTCCCTTGGTCTCCGCCGACGCGGTGGACCTCGAGGAACGGAAGATCGAGTCCGCGCTGCGGCCGCGCACCCTGGCCGAGTTCGGCGGTCAGCGCCGGGTCAGCGAGCAGCTCGAGCTGGTGCTGCACGCGGCGCGTGGCCGCAACCGCACGCCGGACCACGTGCTGCTGTCCGGCCCGCCCGGCCTCGGCAAGACCACGCTCGCGATGATCATCGCCAGCGAGATGGCCGCTCCGCTGCGGGTGACCAGCGGTCCGGCGATCCAGCACGCCGGCGACCTGGCCGCGATCCTGTCCGGGCTGAGCGAGGGCGAAGTCCTGTTCCTGGACGAGATCCACCGGATGTCGCGGCCCGCGGAAGAGCTGCTGTACATGGCGATGGAGGACTTCCGGGTCGACGTGATCGTCGGCAAGGGTCCGGGCGCGACCGCGATCCCGCTCGAGATCCCGCCGTTCACCCTGGTCGGCGCGACCACGCGGGCCGGTCTGCTGCCGGGGCCGCTGCGTGACCGGTTCGGGTTCACCGGACATCTGGAGTTCTACGAGGCCGCCGAGCTGGAGAAGATCGTGAACCGGTCGGCAGCCCTGCTCGAGGTCGACATCACCCCGGAGGGCGCGATCGAGATCGCGTCCCGTTCCCGCGGTACGCCGCGGATCGCGAACCGGCTGCTCCGCCGGGTCCGCGACTACGCGGAGGTCCGCGCGGACGGCATCATCACGCTCGCCCTGTCGAAAGCGGCCCTGGATCTGTACGAGGTGGACAAGATGGGCCTCGACCGGCTGGACCGGTCGGTGCTGGACGCCCTGTGCCGCCGATTCGGCGGCGGACCGGTCGGTCTTTCCACGTTGGCGGTTGCGGTCGGCGAGGAACGTGAGACTGTGGAGGAAGTGGCCGAACCGTTCCTGGTCCGGTCGGGCTACCTGGCCCGTACGCCGCGTGGTCGTGTCGCCACGCCCGCGGCCTGGCGGCACATCGGGCTCAAGGTCCCGAAGGGCGCGACGTTCGCGGACACGCTCTTCGACTCCGATGAGGACTGAAGGAGTTCCACCTCAACTGAACACGACGACCGCCCGGGGAACCTCCGCCGGCGCCGGAACGTAGACACTGCGTAGCGACCAGTAGTGAGTAACGCAAACGTGACCCGGCGTCATGCGGCAGTTGTTGACGCGCGGCGTTAGACTCCCCGGTGGCCTGACCTCCAGGTCTTCCGCCGCGACCTGCGCACTCGCGCGGCGCACGCCTTAACCGAGCCGACGAAGGATTCTGAGACCCGATGCAACTCCTCGCCGTACCGATGGCCTCCTCCGGAGGTGGCGGCATCACGCTGCTGCTGCCGCTGATCCTGATCGTCGGAATGATCTGGTTCATGTCCCGCTCGCAGAAGAAGCAGCGCCAGCGGCAGGCGGAGACCGTCGCCTCGCTGTCGCCCGGGACGAAGGTGATCACCACCAGCGGTCTGGTGGGCATCGTCGAGGAGACCGACGACGACTACGTGACGCTGGAGATCTCCGAGGGCGTCCTGGTCCAGGTCGTCAAGGCCGCCGTCGGCCGGGTGATCCCGGAAGAGGACGCCGCCGTCGACGAGGCCGAGTCCGTCGACGAGGCCGCTACCACCGATGCCGACGAAGAGGCCGAGAAGGTCGACGTACCGGATGCGGGCAAGGCCGGTGACAAGGCCGACGGCAAGGTCCAGGACACGCCGAAGCTGCCGCCGACGCACACCGAGAACTGATTTTCCGTCCCAACGGCCTGCGGCGCGGCGTTCGGCGTCCACCTGACGGTGCGGCGCGCCCAGAAGTACAAAGGTTGAAACTGACGTGGCAACGACTTCGACATCCCGCCCCGGGCGGAGCCTGATCGGCTTGCTGGTGGTGGTGGTTCTGCTGTTCGGGATCATGGCGCTGACCAAGACCTGGAAGCCCAAGCTCGGGCTGGACCTGCGGGGCGGCACGACCATCACGCTGACCGCCAGCACGTTCGACGGCACCGGCAAGGTCACCGCCGACCAGCTGAACGAGGCCAAGAACATCATCGGCCAGCGGGTCAACGGCGCGGGTGTCGCCGAGTCCGACATCACCACCTCCGGCGCGAACCACATCAACGTGGCCGTTCCGGGCGCCACGAAGGAATCCCTGGTGTCGCAGGTCGGCCAGACCGCGTTGCTCTACTTCCGGGTCGTGTACGCCTCGGACGCCGCCGCGTCGCAGCCGACGACGACCCCGACGCCGACGACGACGCCGAAGCCGGGCACCACGCCGAAGCCCAGCACGACGCCGAAGCCGAGCACGAAGGTGACTCCGAGCGCCACGATCAAGCCGACCAGCACGCCGAACGGCCGGGCCTGGTCGAGCGCGCTGGGCGGAGCGACGCCGACGCCGACCCCGAAGGCCAGTACGACGCCGACCGCGAAGCCGAGTGCCACTCCGTCGGCAACCCCGTCGACGCCGTCGACGCCGGCCACCGGGGGCAACGGGCTGGACTACACCCCGGACGCGGCCACGCAGGCGGCGTTCGCGACGTTCAAGTGCGGTGACAAGCAGGTCGACAACCCGAACACGGCGATCTTCTCCTGCAACCGCGAAGGCACCGCCAAGTACCTGCTCGGCCCGGCGATCCTGAACGGCACCGACCTGTCGGACGCCTCCGCCGGCATCCCGCAGAACGGCCTGCAATGGCAGGTGAACCTGAAGTTCACCGGTGAGGGCGGCGACAAGTTCCTCGCGGCCACCACGGCGATCTCCAAGCGCGGCCAGGGCCAGAACCTGTTCGCGATCGTGCTCGACGGCGAGACCATCTCGACCCCGAGCGTGGACAGCCCGATCCCGGGCGGCCAGGCGCAGATCACCGGTACCTTCACCGAGGCCGAGGCCCGCGACCTGGCGAACGTGCTGAAGTACGGCGCGCTGCCGATCAAGTTCGACATCTCCTCGGTCGAGACCGTGTCGCCGCAGCTCGGTGGCGACCAGCTCTCCGCCGGTATCTGGGCCGGCCTCGCCGGTCTGGCGCTGGTCGTCGTGTTCTGCTTCCTGTACTACCGCGGCCTCGGCATCGTCGTGGTGCTCTCGCTCGCGGCCGCCGGCATCCTCACCGGAACCCTGGTGATCCTGCTCGGCAAGGCGATCGGCTTCACGCTGACGCTGGCCGGTATCGCCGGTCTGATCGTGGCCGTCGGTATCACCGCGGACTCGTTCATCATCTACTTCGAACGACTGCGCGACGAGGTCCGCGAGGGCCGCAGCCTGCGCTCCTCGGTGGAGACCGGCTGGGCCCGCGCCAAGCACACGATCATCGCCGCCGACTCGATCTCGCTGCTCGCCGCGCTGGTGCTGTACGTGCTGGCGATCGGCAGCGTCCGCGGCTTCGCGTTCACGCTCGGCCTGACCACGCTGATCGACCTGGTCGTGGTGTTCCTGTTCACCAAGCCGGTGGTCACACTGCTCGCCCGGACGGACTTCTTCGGCCACGGGCACAAGCTGTCCGGACTGGATCCGGAGCATCTGGGCGTCGAACGACTGCCCGGACAGACGAAACCGTCGGCCCGCCGGCCGCGGAAGACGCCGTCGACGCGCAAGCCGGTCGGAGGGGAGGTCTGATGTCGAAGCTCGGAGCGATCGGTGCCAAGCTGCACCGCGGTGAGGTTTCCTACGACTTCATCGGCCACCGCAAGTTCTGGTTCAGCCTCTCGGCGGTCCTGGTCATCATCTCGCTGGCGGGCCTGTTCGTCCGCGGTCTTGCGCTCGGTATCGAGTTCAAGGGCGGCGTCGAGTACGAGGCCAAGGTCAAGGTCACCGACCACACCGTGCAGGACTTCGGTGACGCGGTGAAGGCGACCAACGCCAAGGACCTCGGCGACCCGGTCGTCACTACGATCAACAACGAGAAGGTCCGGGTCCAGACCAAGCCGCTGGCCCAGAACGACATCGGCACGGTGCGCGCGGCGATCGCCAAGGAGGCCGGTATCCCGGCCGAACAGGTCACCTCGCAGCAGATCGGCGCGTCCTGGGGCAAGCAGATCGCCGACAAGGCGATCCTGGCGCTGGTCGTGTTCCTGGTCGCCGTGTTCGCGGTGATCTGGCTGTACTTCCGCGAAGCCAAGGCGTCGATGGCCGCGATCGTCGCGCTGATCCACGACGTCACGATCACGGTCGGTCTGTACGCGCTGATCGGCTTCGACGTCACGCCGGCGACGGTGATCGGCGTACTGACGATCCTCGGTTACTCGCTGTACGACACCGTCGTGGTGTTCGACAAGGTCCGCGAGAACACCCGCGGCATCACCGGGTCGAACCGCTACACGTACTCGGACGCGACCAACCTCGCCGTGAACCAGACCGTGGTCCGGTCGATCAACACCACGGTCACCGCACTGCTCCCGATCGGCGCGATCCTGGTCGTCGGTACGGCGGTGCTCGGCACCGGCCCGCTCAAGGACCTGTCGCTGGCGTTGTTCGTCGGTGTCGCGATCGGTGCGTACTCGTCGATCTTCATCGCGCCGTCGCTGCTCGCGGTCTTCAAGGAGCGCGAGCCGGGCATGCAGGCGCTGAACAAGCGGGTGACCGCCAAGAAGGCGCAGATCGCTGCCGCTGCCGCCGCTCCGGTCGGTGTGGCCACGGCCGGCGCCCCGGCGGGTGCCGCTGCGCGTTCCGACGTACAGGACACACCTCGGAAGGCGGACCGGGCGACCGGGTCGGCTCCGACGCCGTCGTCGCGGCCGATGAAGGCCACGGCCGCGGGGCGTCCGCAGCCGACGCGCAAGCCGCGGTCGAAGCGCGGTAAGTGATGCGGTCGCTCGAGCAGGTGCTCACGGACGGTATCCGCGACATCCCGGACTACCCGCAGGCAGGGGTGGTGTTCAAGGACATCACCCCGCTGCTGGCCGATCACACCGGCTTCGGCCAGGTCGTGGAGGCGCTGGCGGCGGCGGGGACGGACGACGACGGGCGGCCGATCGTCGACAAGGTGGTCGGGATCGAGGCGCGTGGATTCATCCTGGCGGCCCCGGTCGCGCTCGCGCTCGGCGCCGGGTTCGTGCCGGTGCGCAAGAAGGGGAAGTTGCCGGCGGCGACGTACGAGGAGTCGTACGCGCTGGAGTACGGCGAGGCGACGATCGAGGTGCACCAGGACGCGTTCGCGCCGGGTGACCGCGTCCTCGTCATCGACGACGTCCTGGCCACCGGCGGCACGGTCGAGGCCTGCCTGCGGCTGATCCGCCGCTGCGGTGCCGAGGTCCTCGGAACGGCGGTCCTCCTCGAACTCTCGTTCCTTCCGGGCCGCAAACGCCTCCAAGGCGAAACTCTCAGCGCCCTCGTCACGGTCTGAATTCGGGCAAACTCTCCGTCGCCGTCGGGTTACCCGGCGTGTTGTCCACAGGCGGTTCTGCCTCGTTCGACACTGGCCTCTAGACTGGTGGCCTGTCGGCGGAGGGACACAACGTGGGCGAAGACCCGGCGATGACATCTGCGGTGCCGGATGCCGTACCGCAGGAGCCGCCGCGCGCGCCGTCGCCGGTGCGCCCGGCTCCCGTGTCGCCGCCGCCTGCGACCCAACCGCCGCGGATCGCACCGGCCCGGGTCCGCGCCCGGCTCGCCCGCCTCGGCGGCACCCGGCACCCGAACCGGGCGCCGATGCTCGAGCCGCTGTTCCGGGTGGTCCGCGCGACCCACCCGAAGGCCGATCTCGGCATGATCGAGCGCGCCTACCGGACCGCCGAGAAGTACCACACCGGCCAGATGCGCAAGAGCGGCGACGCGTACATCACGCATCCGCTCGCGGTCGCCACCATCCTCGCCGAGCTCGGTATGACCGCGACCACGCTGTGCGCCGCGCTGCTCCACGACACCGTCGAGGACACGCCGTACACGGTCGAGGACCTGACCCGCGACTTCGGCGAAGAGATCGCCATGCTGGTCGACGGCGTCACCAAGCTCGACAAGGTGCGGTACGGCGAGTCCGCGCAGGCCGAGACGATCCGCAAGATGGTCGTCGCGATGTCCAAGGACATCCGGGTGCTGGTCATCAAGCTGGCCGACCGGCTGCACAACATGCGCACGCTCGGCTCGCTGCGCCAGGAGAAGCAGGAGCGGATCGCCCGCGAGACGCTGGAGATCTACGCCCCGCTGGCGCACCGGCTCGGTATGAACACGATCAAGTGGGAGCTCGAGGACCTCGCGTTCTCGACCCTGCACCCGAAGGTGTACGACGAGATCGTCCGGCTGGTCGCCGAGCGCGCGCCGTCCCGCGACGAGTACCTGGCGACCGTGATCGACCAGGTGCACGAGGACCTGCGACTCGCCAAGGTGAAGGCGACGGTCACCGGCCGTCCGAAGCACTACTACTCGATCTACCAGAAGATGATCGTCCGCGGCCGCGAGTTCGGCGACATCTACGACCTGGTCGGCATCCGGGTCCTGGTCGAGTCGGTCCGCGACTGCTACGCCGCCCTGGGCATCATGCACGCGCGCTGGAACCCGGTCCCCGGCCGGTTCAAGGACTACATCGCGATGCCGAAGTTCAACATGTACCAGTCGCTGCACACCACGGTGATCGGGCCGCAGGGCAAGCCGGTGGAGCTGCAGATCCGGTCGTTCTCCATGCACCGCCGCGCGGAGTACGGCATCGCCGCGCACTGGAAGTACAAGGAGGACCCGTCCTCGGTCGCGCCGGCCACGCCGAGCACCGAGATCGGCGGGCCGAACGACATGCCGTGGGTGCGGCAGCTCGTCGACTGGCAGCGGGAGACCTCCGACCCGTCGGAGTTCCTCGACTCGCTGCGGTTCGAGATCAACAACGCCGAGGTCTACGTCTTCACCCCGCGCGGCGACGTGATGTCGCTGCCGACCGGGTCGTCGCCCGTCGACTTCGCGTACGCCGTGCACACCGAGGTCGGCCACCGCTGTATCGGTGCCCGCGTCAACGGGCGTCTGGTGCCGCTGGAGAGCACCCTCGAGAACGGTGACGTCGTCGAGGTCTTCACCTCGAAGGCGCAGGGCGCGGGCCCGTCGCGGGACTGGCTCACGTTCGTCAAGAGTCCGCGTGCGCGCAACAAGATCAAGCACTGGTTCTCCAAGGAGCGCCGCGACGAGGCGATCGAGCACGGCAAGGACGCGATCGCGAAGCAGCTCCGCAAGGAGGGCCTGCCGCTGCAGCGCCTGCTGTCGCACGAGACCCTGACCGCCGTCGCGAACTCCCTGCGGTACCCGGACGTCACCGGTCTGTACGCCGCTGTCGGCGAGCAGCACGTGAGCGCGCAGGCCGTCGTACGGCGTCTTATCGAGACGTACGGCGGCGAGGAGGGTGCGGCCGAGGACCTCGCCGAGGGCATGCGGCTGCCGGCCACCAAGGAGCGGCGGAAGCGCACCGCGCGCGGCGACGCCGGTGTCATCGTCAAGGGCGCGACCGACGTGCTGTCGAAACTGGCCCGGTGCTGTACGCCGGTGCCGGGTGACGAGATCATCGGCTGGATCACCCGCGGCGCGGGCGTCTCGGTGCACCGGGCCGACTGCGCGAACGTGGAGAACCTGAAGACCCAGCCCGAGCGCATCGTCGAGGTCGAGTGGGCGCCGACGGCGCAGTCCGTCTTCCTGGTCGCGATCCAGGTCGAGGCGCTGGACCGGGCCCGCCTGCTGTCGGACATCACGCGGGTGCTGTCGGACTACCACGTGAACATCCTGTCCGCGGCCCTCACCACCACCCGCGACCGCATCGCCAAGTCCCGCTTCACCTTCGAAATGGGCGACCCGACCCATCTCGGCCACGTCCTGAAGGCAGTCCGCTCCGTAGAGGGCGTCTTCGACGTCTACCGCGTCACCCAGTAGGTCCTCCCGGCCGTTTGTGCGGCCGGGGGACACTGCGGGGTATGAGGCGTGTCGGGCGGCGGGAGTTGTTGATCGCGGGTGCGGGACTGCTGGTCGGGTGCAGTGATTCCTCGGCGCAGAACCAGCCGAGTGCAACACCTTCTACGCCTTCACCGACTCCTTCATCGCCTCCTACGTTGACGCCTTCGTTGAGGCCTGGTTCCCCGCCTGCTGTTGCCCTGCCCTCCGTGCAGAGCTGGACGGCGGGGCCGGGGGAGATCCGGCCTGAGGTGAAGCGGCTCGCGGTGGCGGCGGTGGTGAAGTTGTTGCGGCCGACGGATACGCGGGCTGTGGTCGAGGTGATCGACGCGCAGTACGGCGGGATTCTGAGTGACTCGGCCAGCGTGCTGGTGCCGTGCCGCGTGTACTCGATCAGGCAGAACCGTTTGATCAGCGGTGGCACGACGGTCGACGTACGGCTGAGCAAGTCGTCGCAGGGGACGTGGCGGGTGACCGCGACGCACCCGGCCCAACCCGGAGCGCCGGTTGCGAGCCTGTCGGCCGCCGCCCGGCAGGTGCTGGCCAGCGAGCAGATCTTGTTGCCGCCGGCATCCGCCGCGGACATCCGCTCCGGGCAGGTGCATGACAGCGTGCTCACCACGATGCTCGAGCTCGCGAAGACCTATCGGATCGGCGTCAGCGTGATCCGCTCCGGCCACCCCACCAACGTGTTCGGCACCGATCGCCCGAGCGATCACCCCCGCGGCCGCGCGTTCGACACCTGGCAGATCGACGGCCACCCGGTCGTGTCGCCGTCAACATCCCACTCGCTCATCACGTCGTACATGCGCGCCGCCGTGTCCCTGGGCTCCTACAACGTAGGCGGCCCCTACCAACTCTCCGGTACGGCGTACTTCTCCGACCAAACCCACCACGACCACATCCACACCGGCTTCCGCAGCTAAGGCCTAGTCCCATTCCCAGGTGATTCCTACTGTGCCGGGGTCTGCGGAGGCTTCGATGACGTGGACTCGGCCGTCGGGGGTGAGCATCAGGTCGCGGTGGACCAGGTTCGGGCCGGAGGTGTGGCGACGGCGGATCTCGTGGACGCGGACCGGCAGCGCGGCACGGTCGAACTGCACCTCCAGCACGTAATGCATCCCGCCCCACTCGCTGAACCGCTGGTACTCCGTCGACGGCAGCCCGGTGCGGTCCTCGATCTCGTAGTGCACGACGGCCGTCTCGCCGACAGCGAGGACGCGGTCGAGGAGCAGCTCCCCGAGCATCGCGCCGGCTTCGGGCGAGCGGGCGATCCGCCCGGTCCGGCAACCACTCAACGCCCGCAAGGCCAGTTGCTCGGCGTCGCAGCCCGGCTCGCCCTGGTGCGCGATGATCAGCCGATCCACCGGCTGTACGGCGACCACGCTCTGGATTACCCGCCGGCTGTGCGCGCTCCGATCCGCGCCCAGCCGGACCTCTTCGAGCACTGTCACGTTGCGCAGCCGGCCGTGGGCGTCGCGACGGAGCCGATCGAGCAGCCGGGTGAGCGCCTCGGCGTAGTCGACAACGGCGTACGGCTGCGGCGCCGTTTCCGGCTCGGTCCGCGCCGGAGGGATGCGCCCGGTCAGCCAGCCGGGCGGCACCTGCAAGAGCTCTTCTAGCGCCGTGACGGTCGCCAGCGAATCCTCGCAGGGGACCCGGCGGCCGCTCTGCCAGGTGCTGAGCGTCGCGACCCCGACGTGCAGCCCGCGGTCGGCCAGATGGGTCCGGATCCGGTTGAGGGCCAGCCCGCGGCGGGCGATCGCCTGCCGCAGTGCCTCCGCGAACGACGCCTCCGGAGTCACCGCACGGACTTCGACCGGCTTGATCATGGGCCCACGCTCCTTCAGGGCAGCAGTGTAAACATTCACAGCACCCGCTGACACTGCCTCGTCACGCATCGTTCACGCGCCGTTGCCGTTCACACCTCGGATCCGAGTTCTTGCCGGGCCGCGGTCCCGTCCCGACGATGGACCTCGCCCACCCCGCAGTACCTCTCGAAGGAGGACTCATGCGCAGGCTCCGCCCGCCTCGTCGCAGCTGGTCGTTGCTTCTGGCCACGATCCTCGGTCTGGTGACGTTGGCGCCGCTCGCCCCGCCGGCCTCGGCCGCACCCAGCAGCTACTACCTGAACGTCACCGGCCAGGCCCAGCAGAAGTCGAACTGGTGCTGGGCCGCGAGCGGCAACAGCATCGCCGCGTTCTACGGCCGCTCGTACTCGCAGAACCAGTTCTGCAACCTTGCCTTCGGCTACTCGATGAACAGCACCTGCCCGAACAACCAGGCCACGCTCGGCAACGACCAGATCGCCTTCCGGGCGATCGGGATCAGCGCCGGCAGCTACGTCTCGTCCACGCTCGGCTTCAGCACGCTCGTCACCGAGATCGCCGCCGGCCGTCCGGTGATGACGCGGATCGGCTGGACCTCGGGCGGCGGCCACATGATGGACATCATCGGGTACGACGCATCCGACTCGACCATCGAGTACTACAACCCGTGGCCGGACGACCCGCGCTACAACTACTCGTCCTACAACTGGTACCGGTCCAACTCGCAATTCACCTGGACGCATTCCCTGTACCGGATCGGAGCCTGACATGCGCCGCCCGAAGAACGTCCTGCTCCGCTGCGCCGCCGTACTCGCCGCTGGTATCGGTTTCACCTTCGCTGCCGCCGGTCTTGCCGCTGCGGCGGGTCCGCAGCCGGTCGCTCCGACGGAGTTGTCCAAGGCAACCAATGCTGCGCGTTCGTCCGAGGCGCTGAACCTGCTGGGCAAGGCCGGAGGTACGGCGAAGGCCGCCGCGAGTGTCGCGCGGGACACGCAGCCGATCTACGCGCTCAACCCTGCCTTCGTGCGTGACGCTTCGGCTCCGGTCGCGACCTTCTGGTACGCCGCAACCACCGCGGCACAAGGCGGCCGGACGTTGACCGTCTTCACCACGCCCGATGCGAAGGGCGCCTGGCACGCAGTCAACGTGGCCTCCGGCAACACCGAGGCGCGGATGGTGTCGGCCGCCGCGGGAGCACTCGTCTTCACCGAGCCCCAGCTCGGCGCCTGGTACGCCCTCTCCGGCACGCAGGTGCGACCGCTCAACCAGCCGGCCATCAAGTCGATCGGCACCAAGCCGATCAGCGTCACGGCCTACCAGGAACTAGTCTCCGCCCGCTACTCCGACAAGTTGCCCGGCACCCACTACAACGACGTCGGCATGGCCGGCGGCTACGACCCCACCACCTCAGCAACCGCCACCGCCCAGGTATCCCCTTCCAACCACCTCCTGCTGATCACCACTTCCGCTGGCGTACTCGCACTCGCCCTCCTACTACTCACCCGCCGCCACACCCTCAAGACCCACTACAACGACTAACCCCTCCGATCCGCCCCGCCGGCCCGCCGCACCAATCCATCGGTGCGGCGGGCCGTCACCAGCGGCGGGGGAGGCGGGGCTGTTGACAGAGAAAGGCGCCAACGGCCAGCTCCAAGGCTGGGTAGGAGCCCCAGAGGTCGGTTCGGCGGATGGAGATGATGTGCCAGCCCAAGGCGTCCAGTTCCGTACGGCGGGTTTCGTCTTTCAGTTGTTGTTTGGTTGACGAGTGCCTTTGGTCGCTGTCGTATTCCAGTCCGAGCCGTCGCCCGTCCACCGGCAGATCCGGATATCCCAGGTCCAACCGGTACGTCCGGCCGTTGCCCTCGACGGGGACCTGGAGTTCGGGGCGGGGAAAGCGGGCGTCGAACAGTCGTAACCGGAGCCAGGATTCACCTGGTGACTCAGCACGTCCGTCGGCGATCCGGAGGAGCTGGGCGGCTTGTGAGGTGCTGTCCGCGCCGAAGTAGGCGGCTGATGCAGTCGTGAGGTCGCTCATCGGCATGCCGCCATGGAGCAGGCCGTCCACTGCCGACAACGCGAAGGGCCTTGGAAGGTGTTTGGCCAGCTCGATCGCCGTAGCAGCCGGCGTGGCGACCCTCAGCCCGTGGACCTCCACGGCTTGGCGTTCGGCGAACGTCCATTCGGGACGGAACGGCTCGGGGCTGAGTGCTGTGGTGTCGATGCCGTGGAGCCAAGCTGCAGCACGTCCGCACACGGTGGCATTCGGCGGTACGACGAGGCGCAGCGCGTCAGCGCGCAGCTCGACCGTGTCCGGCACGCGCACGTCAACGTAGAGCCCGGCGATCAGCTGGCGGATCTCGCCGCGTGCCAGGAGCCATTGGAGTTTGCGCCCGACCTGGTGGGCGCGGAACGGGAGGCCGTTCCAGTAGATCGGGAGTTCCGCGGGAAGCATCCCAGCAGGATGACTGATTCTCCGTTTTCGTGCCTGGAGTTGTCCACAGGGGGTGAGGTCTTGACAACGGGGTGGGGTGGGTTGCCTCCTTGCAGGAGGCAACGGCGCACTCGGGGGACTAAGGGGAGTGCGGGATGAGGAGTGTTCGGGGTGCGGTAGCGGGGATTGGGTCGGCGGTGCTGGTCGCGGGGCTGGTGATGGCTCCGGGCGGTGCCGCGGGTAGTGCGGTCGTCGACGACACTCCGGTGTTGGCGCCGGGCGCGGCTCCGCCGCGGATCAGTGAGGAAGACGAGCAGATCCAGTTGCAGCGGGACCTGTTCTTCATGAGCCGTCGTACGGCGGGCGACCAACAGCTCGACAACCAGCAGGCGGGAGCACAGCGCGCGGCGGCGGCGCGGGCCGCGGCTCAGCTGCGCAAGAACGGGGCACCGAGCCCGGGCCCTGCGACGTTCCCCGGTTCCTGGACGGGCCTCGGACCCGATCCGATCGTCCAGGTGACCCGCAGTACGCCGATCTTCACCGCGATGGCCGGCCGCATCGGTGCGCTGGCGATCCGGCCGAGCAACGGGCGGTTCATTCTCGGCGGCGCCCAGGGCGGCATCTGGTTGTACGACCCGGCGACCGGCACCTGGTCGGCGAAGACCGACAACCAGCCGTCGCTCGCCATCGGCGCGCTCGCGGTCGCGCCGTCCAACGACGCGATCGTGTACGCCGGTACCGGTGAAGGAGCCCTGTCCGGCGACAGCTACTTCGGCAACGGCATCATGAAGTCCACCGACGGCGGCGAGCACTGGGCCCATGTGTCCGGCGACTTCTTCGAGGGCGTCTCCACGTCGGCGCTCGTCGTCGACCCGGGTAACGCGAGCCACCTCTACGCCGCGATCCTGCGCGGCCGCGGCGGTGCCCGTCGTACGACGCCTCCGGTGCACTCGCGGTACGGCGTCTGGGAGTCGAAGGACGGCGGCTCCAGCTGGACCTTGCTGAAGGAAGCGAAGTCCGAGCTGAACGGCGCCACGGACCTCGAGATCGACCCGCAGAACCCGAAGGTCCTGTACAGCTCCTTCTGGGGCGACGCGATCTACAAGTCGACCGACGCCGGTGCGCACTGGTCGCCGATCATGACCGGCCTGCCGGCCGCCGACTACGCCGGGACCGGGACGAGGTTCTCGCTCGGCTTGTCGCATCCGGCCGAGCAGAACGCTGTCCTGTATGCGGGCTTCAACTGGAACGACCAGCCTGCCCGCGTCTTCAAGTCGACGAACGACGGCGCGAGCTGGTCGATCCTGCCTGCCGGCACCGGGGCCGACACCGTCGAGGACTACTGCGCCGAGCAGTGTTCGTACGACAACGTGATCCTCGCCGATCCGGTGAACCCGAACGTCGTCTACGCGGGCGGCCAGTTCAACTACGCCATCGGTTCCGGGGGCATCTTCCGGTCCGACGACGGCGGACAGACCTGGAAGAACCTGGGCTGGGACCAGCACCCGGACTTCCACGCGGTGGCCGTCGACCCGGCGAACCCGGACCACGTGCTGATCGGCAACGACGGTGGTGTCTGGTACAGCCACGACCGCGGCGGCCGCCCGAACGCGACCGATCCGCTCAACGCCGTCACCTGGCAGAACCTCAACGGCACGGTGGATCCGAACACCGCCGCGGTGACGCACCGCACCGGCCTCCAGCTCGGCCAGTTCACGTCGATCGCCAACGTGCCGACCGTTCCGGCCCGGGTCTGGGGCGGCACGCAGGACAACGGCACCGACCGCAAGTCGACCGCCTCGAACACCTGGTTCGACGTGGCCAGCGGTGACGGCGGCCAGGTCCTGGTCGACCCGAACGACGCCAACTTCGTGTTCGGCACGTACTTCGGCATCACGCCGTACCGCTACACCGACGGCGGCGCGTCCTTCTTCAGCAACCAGTACATCCGGACCGGCATCAACCTGAACGACCGGGCCGAGTTCTACGTGCCGTGGGTGCAGAACCAGCGCAGGACCGATCAGCTGTTCCTCGGCACCTACCGGCTCTACCGCACCGACAACGGGAAGGCGCCGTCGGCGGGCGACGTGCGCTGGAAGCCGATCAGTCCGGACCTGTCCAGCGGCTGCACCGGCACGGCGCCGAACGGGGGACGCGGATGCTTCATCTCGGCGATCGGTGTCGGCGGCGGCGACGCGGTCTACACCGGCGCCGAGGACGGCTATGTGTACGTCAGCCCGAACGCCCAGGTCAGCGACACGCCCACCTGGAACCGGGTGGACACCGGCAAGCTGCCGAAGCGGCCGGTCACGCAGTTCGCGGTCGATCCGAGCAACTACCGGATCGCGTACGCCGCCTACGCGGGCTTCAACCGCGCTACGCCGTCCCGGCCGGGCCACGTCTTCAAGACAACCGACGCGGGCGCGACCTGGACCGACATCAGCTTCAACCTGCCCGACAGCCCGGTGAACTCGGTCATCCTGGATCCGTCGTACGCGAACACCTTGTACGCCGGAACGGATGTCGGACCGTTCGTCACCCACGACGGTGGTGTGCACTGGGCACCGCTCGGCTCCGGATTCCCGGACGTGGCGATCTGGCAGCTCAACCTCGACCCGTCCCACCGGGTCCTGGCCGCCGGTACGCACGGTCGCGGCGCCTACCGCAGCTTCGACACGTCGGCCGTTCCCGCGCTGGTCGTGTCCAAGGTCGACTCCGGTACGCCGGTTGGCCCCGGCAGCCGGCTCGAGTACGCGATCACCGTGAAGAACATCGGCAACGCACCCGCGACCGGGGTGAAGGTCACCGACCCGGTCCCGGCGAACACGACGTTCCTCGATGCCGACAACGGCGGTACGAACGTCGGCGGCGTGGCGACCTGGAACGGTCTGACCATTCCGGCGGGCGGCAGCATCACCGTGCACCTCGGCGTACGGATCACGAACTCGAAGAAGCTGACCGCGATCGTCAACGACGGTGTCCGGGTCGTGTCGGCCGAAGGTCCGTTCACGACCGGTTCACCGGTCACGACGTCGATCGCACCGGCGTACGCCGTCAGCGTCAGCCCGGCGACGCAGACCGACGGCGGCCGGCCGGCGACGATCGTGAGCTACCCGTTGTCGGTCAAGAACCTCGGGTACACGACCGACAGCTACACCTTGTCGAGCAGCGGCGGGACCTTCCCGGTCGCGTTCTTCGACTCGACCTGTACGACGCCGGCCACCACGACACCCGCGGTCGCGCCGGGGGCGACGGCGGCGGTCTGCGCCAAGGTGACCGTCGGGGCGAGCGGTAGCAGTACGGCCACGGTGACGGCCACCTCGGTCGGCAGTCCAGGAGTGTCGGGATCGGCGTCGATCAAGACGATCGCGGTGACTGTCGACACTCTGCTCGTCGACAACGACGGCAACGCGCCCGACGTACAGGGTGCGTACGCGACGGCCCTGACCAGCAAGGGTGTCGCGTTCGACACCTGGGATCTCAGCACCGACATCAACCTGCCGCAGAACTACCTGCTCGCGCACAAGAACGTGGTGTGGTTCACGGGTAACACCTACCCGGCACCGATCACGCCGTACGAGGCACGACTGCAGGCGTTCCTGGACAACGGCGGACGCTTGCTGATGTCGGGTCAGGACATCCTCGACCAGGCAGCCGGTACGACGACCTTCGTCCGCGACTACCTGCACATCACGTGGGACGGGAGTGAGACGCAGAACGACAAGGCCACGGGCGCGGTGCACGGCGTCGCCGGTAACCCGGTGACGAACGGCATCGGGACGGTGCCGCTGGACCACTCGGTCCTGGGTGCCACGTTCGAGGACCGGGTCACGCCGAACGGTGGCGCGACGTCAGCGTTCACCGACGACGCTGCCCAGCCCGACGCGCTGACCTTCAGTGGGACCTACAAGGTCGTGTTCCTTGCCTTCCCGTTGGAGGCGTACGGAACGGCTGCGGACAAGGCGGAGCTGATCGGCCGGACGATGACCTTCTTCGGGCCGTGACGGCGGGGCTGACGCCTGCGGGACTGGGGCCCGCAGGCGTCAGCTGAACTCGTTGAGGGCGTTCTGGGCCTGGGTCAGCCATTCGCGCCTGGCGGCGATGGCTTCCCGGGCTTCGGTGGCCTTACGGGTGTTGCCCTGGGCCTCGAACTTCGCGGCCTGCTTCTCCAGGTCCGAAATCAGGGACTGGAGCTGCTTGACGGTCGCCTCGGCGCGGGCGCGGGCTTCGGGGTTGCTGCGGTTCCAGACCTCGTCCTCGGCCGCCTTCACAGCTTGCTCGACGGCGCGCAGCCGTCCGTCGATGGCGCGCATCGAGTCCCGCGGGACCTTGCCGATCTGGTCCCAGCGGTCCAGGTACTCCCGGAGCTGCTCGCGGGCCGTGCGGGCGTCCTCGACCGGCAGGATGGTCTCGATCTCGGCCAGCAGCGCTTCCTTGGCCCGCAGGTTTTCCACCTGCTCGGCGTTCTCTTCGGCCTGTACGGCGTCCCGCGCGCCGAAGAACAGGTCCTGCGCGGCGCGGAACCGTGCCCACAGCTTGTCGTCCACCTCACGAGGCGCCGGCCCGGCGGCCTTCCACTGCCGCATCAGGTCCCGGAACCGCCCGGACGTCGGACCCCACTCGGTCGACCCCGCGAGCGACTCCGCCTCGGCCGCGAGCCGCTCCTTCACCACAGCTGCCTCTTCGCGCTTCGAGGACAGCTCGGCGAAGTGCTGCTTGCGATGCCGCGTGTACGTCGTACGCGCCGAGGAGAACCGGTGCCACAGCTCGTCGTCGCTGGACTTGTCGAGCCGGGGGAGTGCCTTCCACTCGTCGAGCAGTTCGCGCAGGCGCGTCACGCCGTGCCGCCAGTCGGTACCGGCCGCGATGCTCTCGGCCTCGGTGGCGATCTTGGTCTTGGCGGAGCGCGCCTCCTCGACCTTCGCGGCCCGCTCGGCCTTGCGCCGCTCGCGCTGCTGCGCGACGAGCGGGGTGAGCGCTTCGAGGCGGGCCAGCAGTCCGTCCAGGTCGCCGACCGCCTGTGCGCCCTCGATCGAGGCGGCGACCTTCTTCACCGCAGCGCGGGCGTCGTCCGGAGAAACTGTGCCTGCCTGCACACGCTGTTCCAGTAGCTCCACCTCGAACGCCAGCGCGTCGTACCGGCGGGTGTAGAAGGCGAGCGCCTCCTCGGGGTTCGCGTCCGGCCACTGGCCGACCGCCCGTTCACCGTCCTTCGTCCGTACGAAGACCGTTCCGTCCTCGGCTACCCGGCCCCAGTTCTCTCCGGCCACAACTCGCCCCTTCCGGCGGTATGCACTGCGCTCGTGCCCATTCTGGTCAGTCCCCGGTCCAACCGCGCGGACAGGGCCCGCCTGGGCGCGTCGAGCTGCCTTCTCGACGCTCAAGCCTCCGGCGTGCAAAGGCTTATCCCTGAACAATCACAAACTCCCAGCTCAGGCGCAACGGGGTTGCATCACAATCCGGTTCGAAGTACGGCGAACCACCCGGGTAACCTTGGTGGGTCCCGAACCCCGTTCCAGGAAGGTCTGCCGTGCTCATCGCCGGGTTCCCCGCGGGACCGTGGGGTACGAACTGCTACGTCGTCGCCACCGGCCAGGGCGCGGAATGCATCGTCGTCGACCCCGGGATGGACGCGACACCGGGTGTCGAAGAAGTCGTCCGGGAGAACAAGCTGAAACCCGTCGCGGTGCTGCTCACGCACGGTCACATCGACCACATGTTCTCCGTCCTCCCGGTCTGCGGGACGTACGACGCGACCGCCTGGATCCACCCGGACGACCGGCACCTGCTCGCCGACCCGATGGCCGGGATCAGCCCGGAGACGGCGCGGATGCTGCTCGGCGGCGACCACGCCTTCGCCGAGCCCGACGAGGTGTCGGAACTCGAGGACGGGCAGGCGCTCGAGCTGGCGGGGCTCCGGTTCACGGTCGACCACACCCCGGGTCACACCCGCGGCTCGGTCACCTTCACCACGCCGTACGACGGGCCCCAAAAGGGCACACAGCAGGTGCCCGCCGTCCTGTTCTCCGGTGACGTGTTGTTCGCCGGGTCGATCGGCCGGACGGATCTGCCTGGCGGCGACCATCCGGCGATGCTGCATACGCTGGCCACCAAGATCCTGCCGATGCGCGACGAGATCGTCGTCCTGCCGGGTCATGGTGGCCAGACCACGATCGGCCGGGAGAAGGCGACCAACCCCTACTTGCAGGACCTGGAGATACAGAACTCATGAGCAAGGTGACCCCTCTGAGCGGGTTTCCCGAATTCCTGCCGTCGGACCGGATCGTCGAGCTGCAGTTCCTCGACGTGATCCGGGAGACGTTCGAGCTGCACGGTTTCGCGTCGATCGAGACCCGCGCGGTCGAGCCGGTCGAGCGGCTGTCCGACCAGGGCGAGGACGCCGACAAGGAGATCTACGGCGTACGTCGGCTCGCGGCCGGCGCAGACGAGGACGCGGCGCTCGGCCTGCACTTCGACCTGACCGTCCCGTTCGCCCGGTACGTGCTGGAGCACAGGGGCAAGCTGGTGTTCCCGTTCCGGCGCTACCAGATCCAGAAGGTGTGGCGGGGTGAGCGTCCGCAGGAGGGCCGGTACCGCGAGTTCACCCAGGCGGACATCGACATCATCGACAGCGGCGAGCTGCCGTTCCACTACGAGGTCGAGCTGCCGCTGGTGATCGCGGACGCGTTCCGCAAGCTGCCGATCCCGCCGTTCCGGATCCAGGTGAACACCCGGCAGATCCCGGAGGGCTTCTACCGCGGTCTCGGCATCGAGGACATCACCGGAGCGCTCCGGATCGTCGACAAGCTGGACAAGATCGGCCCGGACAAGGTCACCGACCTGCTGACCGCGGCGGGCCTGTCCGCGGAGACCGCGAAGCAGGTGCTGCGGCTGGCGGAGATCTCGTCGACGGACGCGTCGTTCGCGGATCAGGTGCGCGCGCTCGGCGTGCAGCACGAGATCCTCGACGAGGGCCTCGAGCGGCTGTCGCAGATCATGACGGCGGCGAACGAGCACGCACCCGGCCTGCTCGTCGCGGACCTGAAGATCGCGCGCGGCCTCGACTACTACACCGGCACGGTCTACGAGACTCAGCTGATCGGTGACGAGGGCTACGGGTCGATCTGCTCCGGCGGTCGCTACGACTCGCTGGCGTCCGACGGCAGGACGACGTACCCCGGCGTCGGGATCTCGATCGGTGTGTCGCGGCTGGTGCACCGCTTGATCAGCAAGGGATTGCTGACCGCATCCCGGCGTACGCCGACTGCTGTGCTGATCGCGCTGAACTCGGAGGAGGACCGGGCCGAGGCGATGCGGACGGCGATCCAGTTGCGGGGCCGGGGGATCGCGGTGGAGGTCGCGCCGGCCGCGGCCAAGTTCGGGAAGCAGATCAAGTTCGCCGATCGCCGCGGTATTCCGTTCGTCTGGTTCAGCACCGAGAACGGGCCCGAGGTGAAGGACATCCGCAGCGGTGAGCAGGTGCCCGCGGATGCGGCGACCTGGGCCCCGCCGGCTCAAGACCTACGTCCAAGCATCAAGACGCAAGAGGAGAACTCGTGATCCGTACCCATTCCGCAGGCTCGTTGCGTGCCGAGCACGCCGGGCAGACGGTGATTCTGGCGGGCTGGGTGGCGCGGCGACGCGATCACGGCGGCGTGGCGTTCATCGACCTGCGCGACTCGACCGGCACCGTCCAGGTCGTGATCCGCGACGAGGACGCCGCGCACGGCCTGCGTTCGGAGTACTGCCTGAAGATCGTCGGCGAGGTCTCGCCGCGTCCGGAGGGCAACGCGAACCCGAACCTGCCGACCGGCGAGATCGAGGTGATCGCGACCGAGGTCGAGGTCCTGAACGAGGCGGCTCCGCTGCCCTTCCCGGTCGAGGAGCACCACGCCACGCCGGTGAACGAGGAGATCCGGCTCAAGTACCGCTACCTCGACCTGCGGCGCCAGGGCCCGGGTTCGGCGCTCCGTCTGCGCAGCGAGGTGAACAAGGCCGCCCGTGAGGTGCTGGCCAAGCACGACTTCGTCGAGCTCGAGACGCCGACACTGACGAAGTCCACGCCGGAAGGCGCCCGCGACTTCCTGGTCCCGGCCCGCCTGCAGCCGGGCAGCTGGTACGCGCTGCCGCAGTCGCCGCAGCTGTTCAAGCAGCTGCTGATGGTGGCCGGTATGGAGCGGTACTACCAGATCGCCCGCTGCTACCGCGACGAGGACTTCCGCGCCGACCGGCAGCCGGAGTTCACCCAGCTGGACATCGAGATGAGCTTCGTCGACCAGGACGACATCATCGCGCTGTCCGAGGAGATCCTCACGGCGCTCTGGAAGCTCGTCGGGTACGACGTGCAGACGCCGATTCCGCGGATGACGTACGGCGAGGCGATGGCGCGGTTCGGCTCCGACAAGCCGGATCTGCGGATGGGCCTCGAGCTCGTCGAGTGCACGGAGTACTTCAAGAACACACCGTTCCGCGTGTTCCAGGCGCCGTACGTCGGTGCTGTCGTGATGCCGGGTGGTGCGGACCAGCCGCGCAAGCAGCTGGACGCGTGGCAGGAGTGGGCCAAGCAGCGGGGCGCTCGCGGATTGGCCTACGTGCTGGTCGGTCAGGACGGCGAGCTCGCCGGGCCGGTCGCGAAGAACCTGTCGGAGGAGGAGCGCGCGGGCATCGCCGACCACGTCGGTGCGAAGCCGGGTGACTGCATCTTCTTCGCCGCGGGTCCGGTGAAGACGTCGCGGGCGCTGCTCGGCGCGGCCCGGCTGGAGATCGGCCGTCGCGGCGGCCTGATCGACGAGTCGGCGTGGTCGTTCGTGTGGGTCGTGGACGCGCCGCTGTTCGAGCCGGCCGACGACGCGACCGCCGCGGGCGACGTCGCGGTCGGGTCCGGCGCGTGGACCGCCGTGCACCATGCCTTCACGTCGCCGAAGCCGGACTCGCTGGCGACGTTCGACACCGATCCCGGGTCGGCGCTGGCGTATGCGTACGACATCGTCTGCAACGGCAACGAGATCGGCGGCGGCTCGATCCGTATTCACCGCGAGGACGTGCAGAAGCGGGTCTTCAAGGTGATGGGGCTGACCGACGAGGAAGCGTCGGAGAAGTTCGGCTTCCTGCTCGACGCGTTCAAGTTCGGCGCGCCGCCGCACGGCGGGATCGCGTTCGGCTGGGACCGGATCACCGCGCTGCTCGCCGGCACCGAGTCGATCCGCGACGTGATCGCGTTCCCGAAGTCCGGCGGCGGGTTCGACCCGCTGACCGCGGCGCCGGCGCCGATCACGCCCGAGCAGCGCAAGGAAGCCGGCGTGGACGCGAAGCCGGAGCCCAAGGACAAGTAGCGCGACAACTCGGGCAACTGGCTGGTCCTGGTGGAGCAGCGCCCGTACACCGCGGAGGACTTCACCTGAGATGCTGACCGGATGGACATCACAGTCGATCCGGTCGGCCTGACTCCGCCGTACGAGCAGGTCCGTTCGCAGATCGAGGCGTTGATCCGCGCGGGCGAGCTGGCGCGGGGGACCAGGCTGCCGACCGTGCGTCAGCTGTCGCTGGACCTCGGGCTGGCCGTGAACACCGTCGCGCGCGCCTACAAGGAACTGGAAGCCGACCACCTGGTCGAGACCCGCGGCCGCAACGGCACGTTCGTCCTGGCCTCCCGCAGCCAGATCGACGACGCCGCGACTCACACCGCCGCCGTGAAGCTCGCCCAAGCTGCTCGTGAGGCCGGTCTGTCGTTCGCCGAAGCCACGGAGATCCTTCAGCGCGCTTGGTAGCTGATGTGGAGGCCGCCGGCCGGGTTGGGCTCGATGGTCAGCTGGGCCTGGTGGGCTCGGGCGACGGCGGTGATGACGGCGAGGCCGAGGCCGTGCCCTTGAGACTGTGCACGCTGGAACGGCTCGGTCAGCCGGCTGATCTCGTCGGGTGGGATCTTGCGGCCGGTGTTGGTGACGGTCAGACGGCTGTCCGCGGTGGCAATGTCGACGGTGCCGCCGGGGATGTTGTGGCGGATGGCGTTGGCGATCAGGTTCGTGACCAGGCTGGCCGTCAGCGGTACGTCGCCTGTGATCGAGGCCGGGGTCAACGAGGTGCGGAGCTGGATGTCGCGGACCTCAGCTTCGGCCTGGTGTTCCCGAACGATCTGCGACGTCAGGTGGGCGAGGTCGAAGCGTTCGCGCCGGTCGATTCCGTCGTAGCCGGTCGCCAAGGTGAGGAGCGCATCGATCAGCTGCTCTTGCTGCCGGCCGAGATCCAGCAGTTCTTCGCACGCCGATCGGAGTGTGTCGGCGGACGCATCAGGGTCGGCCAGCGTGAGTTGGAGGAGCGTCCGCTGCACGGTGAGCGGCGTACGCAGCTCATGCGACGCATTGGCGACGAACTGCCGTTGCGCGGTGAACGACTCGTGCAGCCGCCGCAGCAAGCCGTCCAGTGTGCCGGCCAGCTCGGTGAACTCGCTGTATCCGGGCGGTATGCGGAGCCGGGTCTCCAGGTCCTGAGCGGACATGCTTCGCGCGGCACGTGTGATCGTGTCGAGCGGACGCAGCGCTCGGCCGGCGATCATCCAGCCGAGGGCGATCGAGGCTGCTGCCAGTAATACGAGGGCGACGGCGGCATAGCGCAGTACGTCGGTGAGGTTGTCAGTAGACCCGCTGGTCGTGTGGCTGCCGTTGAACATCCCCAGCGCCACGACTCCCAGCACCACCATGCTGCATCCGAAGGCGACCGCGGTGTGGAGCAGCGCGAGCCGGGTGCGGAGTCGGGGAAGGGCCGTCATGGGGAGTCGATCCGGTAGCCGCCCTCGCGGACGGTGTGGATGGCCGGCGGGTCGCCGAGTTTGCTGCGCAGCCGTCCGATCGTGGTCTTCACCGTTGTCGTGAACGGATCGGCTGCCTCGTCCCAGACACGTTCGAGCAGCTCTTCGGCCGGTACGGCACGACCGCCGGCGGAGAGCAGATGTTCGAGGACCGCGAACTCCTTCGGGCTGAGCTCCAGCCGCCGTCCGGCCCGGAACGCGACCCGGCGGTTCGGGTCCAGGCTCAGATCGCCGTTGTCCAGGACGGGCGGCAGCGCCGGCGCGGATCGCCGTCCCAGAGCCCGTACGCGGGCCACCAGCTCCGCGAGGTCGAACGGCTTCGGCAGGTAGTCGTCGGCGCCCAGGCCGAGCCCCTCGACCCGATCGCGCACCGTCCCGGCCGCGGTCAGCATCAGCACCCGCTCGCCCGCTCCGCCGTACACGATCCGCCGGCAGACCTCGTCGCCGTGCACCTCAGGCAGATCGCGATCCAGGACAACGACGTCGTACCGCGTGACAGCCATCCGCTCCAGCGCGTCCCCGCCGTCGAGGGCCGTGTCGACAGCCATCGCCTCGCGGCGCAAGCCGGTGGCGATCAGCCGGTTCAGCGTCTGGTGATCCTCAACCACCAGCACTCTCATCTGCCCAGCTCCTCTCGACGTACGGCGGTCCACGATGCCAGGCGGGTGGTGACAACCAGGTGACAGGCGAGCGCACCGAGGCGTCACCGCGGCCCGCGTACAAACCATGCCATGACATCGATCGAGGTGGCGGAGTTGCGGAAGCGGTACGGCGGGACGACTGCGCTGGACGGGATGACGTTCACGGCACGGCCCGGGCGCGTGACCGGGTTCGTCGGGCCCAATGGGGCCGGGAAGTCCACGACCATGCGGATCATCCTGGGGTTGCAGACTGCTGATGCGGGACAGGCACTCGTCTGTGGCCGGCCGTACCGGTCGCTGAAGTGCCCACTGCGTTCGCTTGGCTCCTTGCTGGACGCATCGGCGCTGCACCCGGCGCGGAGCGGCCGTAACCACCTCCTGTGGCTTGCGCAGACACAGGGTCTTGGCGCGCGCCGGGTGGACGAGGTGATCGAGCAGGTGGGGCTGGCGTCCGCGAGTCGCCGTACCGCCGGCGGCTACTCGCTGGGCATGCGGCAACGGCTCGGTATCGCGGCTGCGCTGCTGGGTGATCCGCCGACGATCATGCTGGACGAGCCGTTCAACGGCATGGACCCCGAAGGCATCGTGTGGCTGCGCGGCTTCCTGCGCTCGCTGGCCGAGCAGGGGCGGGCCGTACTGGTGTCCAGCCACCTCATGAGCGAGCTACAGGACATGGCCGAGCACGTGGTTGTTGTAGGTCGCGGACGAGTGGTCGCTGACAGCAATGTCGCCGAGCTGATCGCGGCGGTCTCGGGTGATCGAGTGCGGCTGCGGACCAGTACACCTGAGCCTGTCACCGCAGCACTTACAGCTGCAGGCGGCCAGGTGGTGGAGGCCGACGACATCGTCGTACGGCGTCTTGCGGCCGAGCAGATCGTGGCTGTGCTGACGGCCAACGGCCTGCCCTTCTCCGAGGTCACGCCGCACCGGGCGACGCTGGAAGAGGCGTACCTGGACCTGACCGGCGACGCCGTCGAGTACCGGGGAGCGCCGGCGTGAACCTGTTGCGGGCGGAGTTCACCAAGTTCCGGTCGGTGCCTGGCTGGGTGCGGGGTGTTGTGGTGGCGGCGCTGTTGATCCTGCTGTTCCCTCTGACCGGTCTCGGCGGCGGACCCGGTGATGAGCCGTCTCCTGTGACAGGGCCGGATGGCCAGCCGGTCAACAACTCCTACTCCTTCGTGCACCGCCCGTTGCCCGGGGACGGTCAGATCACCGTTGCCGTCAGCAAGCTGTCCTCCGAGCAGGACGGGCCGTGGGCGAAGGCCGGGCTGATGGTCAGGGCGGGGTCGCGGTACGCGGCGATCATGGTCACCGGCGGGCACGGCGTACGGATGCAGCACGACTACCTGTACGACAAGGCCGGTCCGGCGGTGCGTTGGGTGCGGCTGACGCGTTCTGGAGGCACGGTGACCGGTGAGGCGTCGGCGGACGGCTCTCGGTGGACAGTGGTCGACAGGGTGCAGTTGAGCGGCCCCGCCCAGGCAGGGCTGTTCGTTGCGTGCCCGTCTCGGATCAGGGGCATCGCCATCGCCGATGACACTGCGACTGCGGTGTTCAGCAGGCCGCAGCTGGCTGGCGCTTGGCTGGTCGCTGAGTGGACTGGGAGCGTTGTCTCTTCAGGTGCAGGCTTCACAATGACGGGTCGCGGTGATCTCGGGCCGGCGACCCGCAGCGACGTACCGGTGGGAGCTGCCGCCGGCGACCTGCTCTTCGGTACCTTCCCGGCGCTGATCGTGATCGTTGTGGTGGGCACCCTGATGGTTACGACGGAGTACCGGTACGGGGTGATCAGGCTCAGCTTGAGCGCCGGAACCGGCCGATTCCGCGTGTTGCTCGCGAAGGCCGCGGTGCTCGCCGGTGCGACGTTCGCAGCGGCTCTCTTGGCCACTGCGCTCGCAGTACCGCTGTGGTTGCGGGTGGTTCGCAGCCTCGGTGCTTACGTGTTTCCAGCCGGTCCGCTGGCACTGATCCGGGCTGAGGTCGGCACGGCGGCAGTGCTGGCCATCACGGCTGTTCTGGCATTGAGCGTTGGCGTCATTCTGCGGCGCAGTGCGACGGCCGTCACCACCGTGGTCGTTGTGACCGTGCTGCCGTACCTCCTGGCGCTTGCGCCGTTCCTGCCGCCGTCGCTGGCGCAGTGGATGACACGGGTCACTCCGGCCGCTGCATTCGCCGTACAGCAGACCTTGACTCGCTACCCGCAGGTCGACAGCGTCTACACGCCGGCGAACGGCTACTACCCGTTGGCGCCGTGGGCTGGCTTGGCCGTGCTGTGTGGGTACACCGCTGTCGCTCTGGCGGTTGCCGCCGTACTGCTCCGCCGGAGGGATGTGTGAGAGCCGAGTGGACCAAGTTACGTACGACGCCTGGCGCGGCGTGGCTGCTGCTGGTCACTGTGATCGTCACTGTTGCCCTGAGCGCTGCTGTCTGCGCGGCTGCCACTACCTGTGGCACCAAGGCGTTGCTCAGCGGCGTGTACGCCGGGCAGGCACCTGTGGCAGTACTGGGCGTGCTTGTGGTCAGTGGCGAGTACAGCACCGGCCTCATCCATACGACGCTTGCTGCAGTGCCCAGCCGGAGCACCGTGATGGCAGCAAAGGCAGTGGTAGCCGCCGTTGTGGCTGCGGTGGACGGGACTGTGCTGTCTCTGGCCGGGCTTGCCGAAGGCCTCGAGCTACATGCCGCGGCACGAGCCGTCGCGTACCTGGTCCTCATCGCGATCCTCAGCGTCGGAGTGGCCGCCGTCGTACATGACTCGGCGGTCGCGATCGGTAGTGTGCTCGGCCTGCTGTACCTTCCGCCGATCCTCGCACCACTGGTCGCCAACCCGCACGTGGTCGAAGAGCTTGCTCCCATGACCGCAGGCCTTCCCGTACTCACCGCGTGGGCTATTGGTGCGCTTCTGGTGGGAACGCTACGACTGAGATGACGTTGCCGCCGTGCTGGGAGATGACGCGCAGTCCGGCGCGCTCCAGTTCGGCACGGAGTGCGTCTGGTCGCAGGTGGCGGCGGTGGGGGAGGTACCAGGTGTTGTCGAGTTGTACGGCGTCGTCCGCTGGGGCGGTGGTTCTTTCGTAGCAGATGCCGGTGGTGGCGTCGTACCGGAAGTTGTCGTCGTAGACGCGGGCCGGGTCGTACATGGCCGTGGAGAGGATGTAGTGGCCGTTGGGTTTCAGGCGCTTTCGTACAGCGGTGAGGACGCTGGCACGGTCGGGGTCCGTGACGATCGACTGGAGGCAGTAGCTGTCGAGAATCACGTCGTACTGCTTGCTCCCGGCCGGCATCGCGCACATGTCCTGCACGCTGAAGTTGACGCTCACCCCTCGCTGCCGCGCGAACCGTCGGGCGAGGGCGATCGCTTCCGGGATCAGGTCGACCGCGTCTACACGAAACCCACGCGCCGCAAGAAAGCACGCGGCCGGCCCGGTGCCACATCCGTACTCCAGCACCTCACCTGACGCAGGCAGCCGATCGAGAACGCTTTCGAGGAACGCCCGATTAGGAAAGTCGTCGAACGTCCAACTCTCACCGAAGAGCTCGTTCCACTGCGTCATACCTCCGCGCCCGAGCCGCCGGTAAGCCGCCTGATGCTCCGCGAAGTAGTACCGCACCTGCCTACTATGTCTCGCCGCGCTCCCGCCAGCCACGTAATTTGGGTTTGTGACAACAGGCCTGACGTACGCGGCCGCCGGGGCGACGTGCGTTGCTGACAGCGTTTGGACAGTCGTGCCGCCTGGGTATCGATGCGTCGAGCGGACGACCCGCATCGGACAGGGGCTGGAGTGCTGGGACGTCACGACGGCTGCGATGGGGCAGTGGACCATCAAGACCCGGAGTGGTTTCTCCGTCCAACCCTCTACCGATGTTCGGGAAGAACAGGACTACACGCTGCTCGCGGCGCTCGGTCCGTTCGCGCTGAGGGAGCCGGTTCGGGTTGTGGCCGTGGTCGCTCGGCCTGACCGCCATGGCTTTGCTTACGGCACACGCCAAGGCCACCCCGTCTCGGGTGAGGAAGCGTTCGTCGTGCACCGCTCGGCCGATGGGGCGGTGTGGCTGACGATACGGTCCATGACCCGGCCCGGCCGAGGTTTGTGGCGGTTGGCCTTCCCGGCAGTTCTCGTCGCCCAACGCTGGTATCGCCGCCGCTACCAGAGGGCCTTGGTCCCCTGAGGCTGTATCAGCCAACCCTGTATCACCGGCATCGCTTCGGGCTCCGGGTTGGTAGTGGGTGTTCGTTGGGGGCGCCGGGGCGTAAGGGGGAGCAATGGCTGACAGCATGACTGTGCCGCGTAAGGCAGGGCCACCTGGAACGAAGAGGAACATCGCGGTGCTCGGTGACGGGTTCACCGCGGTGGATCAGGTCGCGTACAACAGCTGGGTCCAGACGACGCTGATCGACGGCGTCTTCGGGCACGACTACTTCAGTGAGGACGCGTCGGCGTACAACATCTACCGGGTGAATCTGGACTCCGTCGACTCGGGAGTCAGCGTCCGGACGTACGACGAGCACGGGACGCCGACCGACTCGTCGGACGACACCGTCTCGTCGGAGACGATCCACGACACGGCGCTCGGCATGATCTTCAGCGGCTCCTGGGCGCACTGCTGGCTCGAGTACGGGCCGGACACCGAGGCGCGGATCCAGGCCGCGCTGAACAAGTGGGTGCCGGACTGGAACGAGCTGCTCGTCGTACTCAACAACCCGAACTACGGCGGCTGCGGGGGCGGCGGCCGGGCGCACGTGCCGATGGGCGTGAACTGGACCGTCATCGCGCACGAGTTCGGCCACGGCATCGGCGGCTTCGCCGACGAGTACTCGGCCGGCGGCGCGTACACCGGTGGCGAGCAGGGCTGGATCAACCTCACCACCGTCACCGACCGCGCCACCACGAAGTGGGCACACCTGATCGCACCGGCCACGCCGCTGCCGACCGGCATCGGCTCGGCCGCGGACTACAACAACGGCCCGCGACCGGCCGACTGGAACAGCAACACCGACGTCGGCCTGTTCGAGGGCGGCGGTACGGCGAACACCGGCCTGTACCGCCCTGTCGAGAACTGCCGGATGAAGGGCAATACACCGCCGTACTGCCCGGTCTGTTACACGTCGATCAAGACCGCCCGCGACCACGAGACCGAGCACACCTTCCGCAACGCCTACGCCGGGCGCTTCTACGGCACCGGCCGCAGCGATCTGCTGCTGCACCACGGCACGTCGATCCAGCTGTTCCGGGCCGATGGTACGGCGCTCGAGCACAGCTTCAGCGCCGTCGAACGGGTCCCGGGGTCGTGGCAGTTCATGCCGAACGACCAGGTGTACGTCGGCGACTTCGACGGCGACGGCACCGACGAGGTGGCGATCTTCAACGGCACCGACTGGGTGATGCCGTACCTCGGCCTGCTGAAGTCCGACGGCGCCGGTGGCCTCCGGCTGGTCGCGCGGTACGACGGCGACATCCCCGGCTGGGGTGGTTTCGCGGCCCACGACCGCTTCCTGGTCGCCGACCTGAACGGCGACGGCAGCGACGACCTGGTCGTCGTGAACACCGACGACTGGTCGATGCCGTACGTCGGCCTGCTGCGCTCGACCGGCACCGGCTTCTGGGTCAGCCAGCGCTACGACGGCGACATCCCGGGCTGGGGCGGACTGGCCCGGCACGACGAGTTCTTCGTCGGCGACCTGACCGGCAACGGCACCGACGACCTTGTCGTCTTCAACGGCGACGACTGGTCGATGGCGTACGTCGGCCTGTTCCGGGCGAACGCCGGCGGGTACTCGATGATGCAGCGCTACGACGGTGACATCCCGGGCTGGGGCGGGCTCGCACAGCACGACCGGCTGGTCCTCGGCGACTTCGACGGCGACGGCAAGTGCGACGTGTTCGTGTTCAACGGCGAGGACTGGTCGATGCCGTACCTCGGCATGTTCCGGTCGACCGGGTCCGGGCTCGCGTACGTCCACCGGTACGACGGCGACGTACCGGGCTGGGACGGCCTGGCGCGGCACGACGAGTTCTTCGCGGCCGACATCGACGGCTCCGGGCGCTGCGACCTGTGGGCGTGGAACGACCAGGACTGGTCGACCGAGTATCTCGGGAGGATGCTCAGCTCGGGGATCGAACTGAAGGCCGACTACGTGGGCGACCGGGTCGGCGAGTGGAACCTGGGCCCGGTCGACCGGTTCGAGCCGGCCCGGATGACCGGACGCTCCGGCCGGCCGCAGCTGTACGTGCACAACACCGACTGGTTCGGCGTCATCAACGGGCGGCGGGGCATCACGCTCGACCGCATCTACTACCGCTGGATCCACAACTACCGCCACGGCCGGAACTGGTAAGGGAGCCGACGATGAAGCAACCCAAAGGCACGGAGCGTTCTGCCACCCGGAATCGCCGGCCGTCGAAGCCCCCGGCCGGAGAGGTCCGCCGCCGGCACGCCGCCGTACCGCCGTACGCCGGTCCGGTGAAAGGCGACCAGACCCGTCCGGACCCGACGCGGTCCGCGAAACCCGCCTTCGACCCGGATGCCGCGGCACGGACGCAACAACCCTCAGGTGAGTGGCCGGATCAGCAGGCTGCGCAACCACGTCAGACCGGGGACCCGCAGGAGCAGTACGTACGGCTCCGGATCCGGGTGCGTGGCGATCGACTCACGGTCGTCGACAGCCACCTGGTGGACGGCCCGCTGGCCCAGTCGACGACCTTCCACGGCGCCAACGCGTACGAGGTCACGTACGACGACCAACTCCTGCACGCCGGCACCGTCACGGATCCGGCCACGCAGCGCTCGTTCCCTAGCCTCGACGGCCCGGAGGAACTGCGCGGCCACAACGTGACGCCGCGGGAGATCTACGAGTTCACCGCGCGCGTTCCGGCCGCAGACGTCACCGAGGAGACTCGCGGCGGCATCCACGTGCGGCTGCATCGGATCGACGACCCGACCACCACCGACCGGTTGGGCGCCGCACCGCTGGGCGCGCAACTCGAAGGCCGTCTCACCCAGGTCGCCGAACTCGTCGGCCTGCCCGAATCCACCCTTCCCGAGGCGATCGAAGCCCGCGGCGGCCGCACCGCCACCGGCCGCTGACCGCATCTGGGACCACCTGATGGTGTCCGGGGACAGGCAATGCCCTGTCCCCGGACACCATTGCCTGTTCCCGGTCCTGATCGCGGCTTGGCGGAAACGATTCCAAGAAAGTCGGGTCAACGTTGTAGTGAGGTATGTACACGCTCTCTTGGCGTTGCTAGATTCCGGGCTGATTTGACATCGATGTCAACCTCAGGGAGTGGTCGCGATGGTTTCGAGACGTGCGTTCCTGGCGGGCAGCGGTGCGGTGACGGCGGGGAGTCTCGGCTTGGTTCCGGGGCTCACGACGGCAGCGCAGGCTGTGGTTTCATCGACGTCCGGCAGCCCCGCTCGGCTGCTGCCGGTGTTCAACCGCCCGAGACACCTGGATTACGGCGATGTGAGCAAGCTCAGCGGGGGAGACCAGACCCTGCTGACAACGTTGCAAGGCATCGTCAACCGTACTGAGCCGGAGTTGTACTTCCTCTACGACACCGGCACGGTGAGCGTGCCGGACGCCAAATGGCTGGCGGACATGCACCTGCCGACCAAGCTGTACAAGAACCCGTTGGACCTGGTCGCGAAGTACCGCAGCCGGATCCGCGGCGCGATCGTGCACGACCCCGACGTACCGGACTCGCTGAACGTGGCGACGACGCTCGCCGGACTCGAGAACGCGGTCGTCGCCGACGCGGATCAGGCGAAGGCGCACGGTCTCAAGATCGTGCAGGACCTGCGCGGGATGTTCGACGACGACCGCGTGAAGACGTACCGCTGGCAGCTGGACAACCTGTTCCCCAAGGTCACCCACAAGCTGCTCGCCGGCCTCCCGCCGACCCGCGTGGTCGACGTCGAGGGCGTCCAATGGCAGGAGATCGCCCGCGAGACCCGGCAGATCCGCGACTCGTCGAACCGCGGTACCTACAACCTGGACGTGTCGTCCAAGCTCGGCAAGGAGGCCGTCTACGTCCGGTTCGCGGACTCGTTCACCGACGACGGCTGGGGCGCGTCGATCCTGCACGTGGTGGTGACGGCGAACGGCGCCGAGATCGCCCGGTTCGAACCGAACAGCCCGGAGGAAGCGCCGTACCTGTTCGACGGCTCGCACTCCTCGATCGGCGGTGAGGGCAACCGCTTCGCCGACGGCGGCAACTACTGGATCTACCGCTTCGAACCACCGGCGGGTACGACGTCCCTCGTCGTGACCGTGGAGATGTGGAACCAGTACCTGGTCTCCGCGACCGACACGTCGCCGACCCGCATCGAGCCCTTCCCGTACTTCCGCGACTACGTGGTGGCCACCAAGGCCCTGGTGAGCTGGCTACCACCCGGTGGTGCGACGGGCGACCTGCTCATCGAGCACTACGCGAAGTACCCGACGCTGGCGCCGTACATGGGCTGGTTCGCGAACGACGTCTCCGGTGAGTGGGACGGCGTAGACCTCGCGAGCAAGGGCGGTTCGCCCGTCGTCGCGGCCGACTTCTACATGAACGGCACGGTGCACGCCGGCTTCACCGCGCCGATCTCGGACAAGCCCCGGCCGGTACGGCGGATCGACAAGCCGAAGAACAAGGTCTACGTGACCCTGACCTTCGGTGAAGGCGACAACATCCAGTACTGCCAGCGCCGGTTGCGCGAGATCTGGGACGACCCGAAACGCGGCCAGGTGCCGACCAACTGGACCATCAGCCCGTTGCTCGCCGAGACGGGCCCCGGTCTGTACAGCTACTTCCAGCGCACCGCGACCTCCAACGACCTCCTGGTCTGCGGCCCGTCCGGCGGCGGGTACACGTACCCGGCCTCGTGGAAGCCCGACGAGCTGACGCAGTACCTGAAGATGACCGGCGGCTTCATGAGCCGCACCGGACTGGACGTCGTGTACGCCTACAGCGGTCGGCAGGACGGCAAGTGGATCCTGCTGTCGGAGGAGATCGCCTCCGGGTACGCCGAGTACACGCCGACCAAGGGGATCATGCAGACCTGGGACGGCGACCCGCTCACCGTCCGCCAAGGCGGTCTGCCGATCACCGGCGGCTGGGGCGCACCAGGCAAGGCGGCCGAGTTCAAGGCCGCACTGGACCAGCGGATCGCGAACTGGGACGGGGCGAGCCCGCTGTTCGTGTCGGGTCTGATCGGCGCCTGGTCCTGGACGCCGTCCGACATGGCCGAACTCGGAGCGCTGCTCACCGACCCGTACGAGGTGATTCTGGCGAACAGCTTCTACGACCTGCTCAACAGGGTGCTGTAGCCAGACACAGGGCGCGGCCGCCCGCGGGGAACGGGCGGCCGCTTTGTGGGGGGCTTACCACTGGTGAGCGACGTCGATCACCAGTCGGGAGTTCGAGCCCGGTCCCGCGAGGGTGAAGACGCGGAACGGGAGCCGGGCGCGGACGCCCAGACCGATCGTCGTCTGTCCCTCGAAGCTGCCGGCGAACGCGAGCTGCCGGAACGTGCGGTAGCCGGCCACGTTGGTCAGCTCCTTGGAGTTCCTCGGGGCGTACGTCGCCTTGCCGGAGTTGAGGTCGTACGACGGCGCGCGGACGACGATCTGCAGTTTCGCGCCACCGCGCAGCGGCACCACGAACCCGGAGCCGTCCTGGTGGACGGTGCCGACGTACCGGACGTCGTACCCGGGAGCGCGGCCGCCCAGATCGACGACCAGCCTGTCGTAGCAGGCGTGCCGGCCGGTGCGGATGTCGGTCACCGGCGACTGGACCATCCGGCTGTTTGCCTCGGGCAATGATCCCCAGCCGCGCGGGCAGGACGCGGTCGAGGCGGTCGGGGTGGTGCGGGGGGCGGTGGACGATCCGGCCAGCGCCGGCGCGGCGAACGCGGCAGCGGGTACTGCGAGGACTGCGAGGCCGGCGACGATCGTCTTGGTGAGTTTGTGATGGATGTTCATGATGCGTTCCCCCCTTATGAGGACACTTACTTGGACGACACCAGTCGCCAACTGGTTTGCTTTTCGGCCCGGTGATTTCAGGTAGTCGATCGGGCACGATGTGCAGATGACGCCTGATGAGCTGCTCGACGTGTTCCACCGCCGGATCCGGTTGCCGGACGCCGACGCGATCCCCGGCTGGAAGCAGGAGCACGACGGTCCTGTACACCGCTCATACGTCGAAGATGCTGAGGGGGCGGGCTTCGTCGAGACACCGCGCGGGCTGGGCGACGACCCGGACGCGGTGATCGCGAAAGAGGTGGCGTTCTTCCGGGAGCGCGGCCTGCCGTTCGAGTGGAAGACGTACGCGTACGACGAACCGGCCGACCTTGGTGAGCGGCTGGTCCGGGCCGGGTTCACGCAGGAGGAGCCGGAGACGCTGATCCTCGGCGAGGTGGACCGGGTCCTGGAGAGGCCGTCCGCGTTGCCGTCGAAGGTACGGCTGCGGGAGGCCGACGGGCCAGGCGACTACCACCGGATCGGCGTACTCACCGACGCGCTGTGGCACAACGGTCCGGAACGGATCGTCGAGCGGCTCGCGGGGGAGGCGCGGATGTTCCCGGACCGGTTGTCGGTGTTCCTGGTCGAGGACGCGCTGCGAGGCCCGGACGGCCCCGCCGTGTCGGCGGCCTGGATCCGGTTCCACCCGGGCACCGGGTTCGCGAGCTTGTGGGGCGGCGGGACGCTGCCGGAATGGCGCCGGCAAGGCCTCTACAGTGCACTGCTCGCCCACCGAGCCCGCCTCGCGAAGGAGCGCGGCTACGAGTTCCTCCGCGTCGACGCTTCCGAGGCATCCCGACCCATCCTGCAAAAACTCGGCCTGTACGGGGTCACCACCACCACGCCATACCAGTGGACACCGTGACTTGGACATGGCCCTGACCTGCGGAACGACCGGTTGAGGCTGTACGTTGCCGTCATCATGGCCCTGAAAATCGCTTCTCGCTTCCGCCGGCTGCTGCAGCGCCCCGGCTCGATCGATCTCGGCCCGTACGAGCGGCTCACCCAGCTGGTCGGCGAGGCGGAGGAATCGGTCGTCTCCCTGACCGACGAAGAGCTCACCGAGGCGGTCGCGGAACTGCGCACCACCGGCGGGCTGCACGAGGACGAGCAGATCGAGTTCCTCGCGCTGGCCCGGGACGCGGGGAAGCGGGCGATCGGCGAGCGCGCGTTCGACGGCCAGGTCGTCGGCGCGCTGGCGATGCTGCAGGGCCGGGTCGTCGAGATGGCGACCGGTGAGGGCAAGACGCTGGCGGGCGCGATCGCGGCCGCCGGGTACGCCGTGGGCGGCCGCAGGGTGCACGTGCTGGCGGTCAACGACTACCTGGCCAAGCGCGACGCCGAGTGGATGGGCCCGGTGTACGAGCTGCTCGGCGTCACTGTGTCGCACGTCGGCCAGGCGTCCACGCCGGAAGAACGCCGCGAGGCGTACCAGGCGGAGGTCTGCTACGTCCCGGTCAGCGAGATCGGGTTCGACGTACTGCGGGACCGCCTGGTCACCGACGTCGCTGACCGGGTCACCGTCGAGCCGGACGTGGCACTCGTGGACGAGGCCGACTCGGTCCTGATCGACGAGGCCCGGGTCCCGATGGTGCTCGCCGGTGCGACCCGGAACGAGGCGCTCGACGACGACGTCGTCCAGCTCGTCCGGACGCTGCGCGCGGGGGTCGACTACGAGATCGACGGCGACGGCCGGACGGTCGCGCTGACGGATCGCGGCACCGACAAGGTCGAGAAGGCGCTCGGCGAGGACGTCAACCTGTACGACGACGAGCACCTCGACACCCTGACCCAGATCAACGTCGCGCTGCACGCCGAGGTGCTGCTGCGCAAGGACGTCGACTACCTGGTCCGCGACGGCAAGGTCAGCCTGATCAACAACAACCGCGGCCGGATCGCCAAGCTGCAGCGCTGGCCGGACGGTCTGCAGGCCGCGGTCGAGGCGAAGGAGGCCGTGCCGGTCAGTGACTCCGGCGAGGTGCTCGACAGCATCACCGTGCAGGCGCTGATCAAGCAGTACAAGTCGCTGTGCGGCATGACCGGTACGGCGGTCGTCGTGGGGGAGTCGCTCCAGGAGTTCTACGACGTCGAGGTCGCCGTCGTACCGCCGAACAAGCCGAACATCCGCAAGGACGACCAGGACCGGTTGTACCTGACCGTCGACCAGAAGAACGACGCACTGGTCAAGCACATCGGCGAGGTGCACGAGACCGGACGGCCGATCCTGATCGGGACGCACAGCGTCGAGGAGTCCGAGCAGCTGAGCGACAAGCTCGCGGCGGCCGGGATCGAGCACGTCGTACTGAACGCGAAGAACGACGCCGAGGAGGCGGCGATCATCGCGGAGGCCGGTGTGCCGGGGACCGTGACGGTGTCGACGCAGATGGCCGGGCGCGGTACCGACATCCGGCTGGGCGGCAAGGACGAGACCCACGACAAGGACAAGGCCATCGAGCTCGGCGGCCTCTACGTCGTCGGCACCGGTCTGCACGCGTCGCGGCGGCTGGACGACCAGCTGCGCGGTCGCGCCGGACGGCAGGGTGACCCGGGCGGGTCGCTGTTCTTCGCAAGCCTCGCCGACGAACTCGTCACGCGGTACTCCGTTTCGTCCGGCCTCCGCCCGCACCCGGACGACACCGGCCGGCTCACGGACCGCAAGTCGCTCGGTGTGCTCGAGCACGCCCAGCGGGTCGCGGACGGCGCGAACGCGGAGCTGCACCGTACGACGTGGCAGTACAACCGGCTCACGGGACAGCAGCGCGCGATCCTGCTCGAGACCCGCGAGAAGGTGCTGACCGAGGACCTGGCCGCGGACGAGCTCGCCGAGCGCGCCAAGGAGCGGTACGACGAACTGGTCGACGAGGTCGGCGAGGACGTGGTGAAGGCCGCGGCGCGGCGGATCGCGCTACGGCACCTGGACCGCCGCTGGACCGACCACCTGGCCTACCTGGCGGACCTGCGGGAGGGCATCCACCTGCGGTCGCTGGCCGGCGGCATCGTGCACCTGAAGCCGATCGACGAGTTCAACAAGTCGGCGATCGCGTCGTTCGACACGCTCATCGAGGACGCCTGGAAGGACGCGGCCGAGACGTTCGCGGACGCGGAGATCACCTCCGACGGGCTGAACGAGGAGAGCAGCGGGATCCCGCGGCCGACCGCGACCTGGACGTACCTGGTCAACGACAACCCGTTCGGCACCGAGGCGGACCGGATCCTCGGCCGGCTGCGGAACGCGATCAAGCCCGAATCGGTCTCGGAGGCCGAGGAGATCCTCCCGGAGGAGTTCGACGAGGACGACCTGCCCGAGGAACTCCGCGACGCCGACGACTCCGACGATGCTGACCTCCCCGAGGAACTCCGGGCCGCCCCCGACGACGCTGACGACGCTGACGACGCTGACGACGCTGACGGCGCAGACGACGCTGACGACGCGGGCAAGGGCTCCAAGAAGTAGAGCGCGGACGCCCAGGCCATCACAATCGCCGGCGGCGGACCGGCCTGAGCGTGCGCCTGCCGGCTGCGTGCAATTGTGATGGCCTGGGCGTCCCTTCGACTTTGGTCTAGGTGCGGGCAGCCGTCGGCCCGATGCAGGGCGGCGGCTCGGTGGGCGACGCTCTCGTCATGCCCAGCACGCACAGAGGTCCCCGGCTCCTCGTCGTCGACATCGCTCTCCCGCTTGCGCTCTTCTACGGTCTGCGGGCGCTCGGCGCGAGTGACCTGACTGCGCTGCTCGTCGGCATCGTCCCGGGCCTGATCAGTTCGGCGGTGTCGCTCGTGCGCACCCGCCGTACGGACCTGGTCGGGATGGCGGTCGTGCTGAGCATGGTGGCGAGTTCGGTGGTCGCCGTGCTGGGTGGAGACGCGCGGCTGCTGCTTGTCCGCAACGCATGGATCAGCCTGCCGTTCGCCGGCATCACCTTGTGGTCGCTGCGGCACCCGCAGCCGCTGACCTACATCGTCACGCTGGCGATGATGCCGCGGCGGGCGCGCGTGATGGAGCAGCTGTGGGAGACGAACGCGCGGTTCCGGGAGGCGTGGAAGTGGATCACGGTGTTCTGGGGGATCGCGACGATCATCGACGGGATCGTGCGGATCGTCGTGGCGTACACGTTGCCGATCTCCGTCGTACCGGCCACCGACCCGGTGATCACCGTCGCCACGATCGTCGTACTGCAGGTCCCGACGATCGTGTTGCTCCGGCGCAGCGGCACATGGCACCTCGTGTTCGCCCCTCGGCGGCCTACAGTCGGGTGAATGACGGACGACAAGCTGTCACAAGAGCGCATGCGTGAGTTGCTGGCCTCCGGCGAGGCGACGCCGATGCTCGCCGGCCTGGAAGTCGGTCCGACCTGGTACGCCGACCGCTGGTGGTACATCCCGACCGAGGCCGCGGAAGACGCCGACTACCAGCCGGCCGACCCGGAGAAGTCCGAGCGGTTCGACCAGCTCCGGCGCCGGGCGGAAGCCGTCGAGCGCGTACAGGCCGAGCTGGACGGCAGGCAATGAGCCCGCGGGCCGAGCTGCGGGAGCCGAGCCGGGACGAGCTCGTCGCGGCGCAGCAGGTGGTGGATCTGTTCGCTGCGGAGGCACTGCTCGCGATCGACCGGTACGAGCAGGCGTTTCCCGCGGGCGCGCCCGACAAGGAGCGGCGTACGGCGGACCGGCTGGCGTATTGGTGGCGCAAGCTCGAGCTGGACGACGCACGCCTGGATCCGGAAGGAACGGACGCCGAGCAGATCCTGGTGGCGGCGGCCGATCTGGCCCTCGACCCGGAGAACCAGTGGGGCCTGAGCCTCGAGGAGGCGTCCGCCCAGGCGGTCAACCGGGCCGCGATGGACGGCCGGACGATGCCGACCACGGCCATCGCGGACCTCCGGAAGGACTTCGCCGACGCGTACGGCGGGCGGGTGGAGCTGCCTGCGCGGGACGATGAATGGCTTGCGCAGTCGCTGACCCGGCTGGCGCGTGCGAGCGTCCTGCGGGACGTGGTCGCGGAGGGCGCGCAGGTCCGCGTGAGCGAGCCATTGCGTGCCGCGGCCGACGAGCTGGTGCGGCAGGGGCAGCGACTGATGGACGACCGGCTCGATCTCGCGCGGCGTCAGGAGACTCCGATCAGCCCGCGCCCGATGTTCGCCCGGCAGGCGAGGAACTTCTCGATGTTGTTCGCGTACAGCTCGGGTGTGGAGCTCACCGGTGCCCCGCTGTGGGCCGACCTGTTGATGAAGACGCCCGCGGTCGCGCTGTACCTCAAAGAATCCCGCGACAACTGGCGGGACTACGACCACGCCGTCGCCACCCAGCTCGACCCCGCCCAGGCCCAGCTCCGCTCCGTCCGCACCGACCTCGCCAACACCCTCGACACACCACCGCCAGTAAACCGCCGCGACGCCCGAGCCCTCCGCAACCCCCACAACCGCCCAGCCGGCCCAAGCAGATAACCCACCCCACCCACCGCGCGCCTCGCCACCACCACGGCGGGTCGGGTGCTGGGAGTCGGCCGGCGGTTGCCCGGCTTTGCGGAAAGAATATTGCGGTGGGTGGCGAATTCTTTCCGCAAATCAGCGGTCCACCTCGGTTGTGCTTGGGGTGTCGGTGCGGGCGGATAGGCTCTTCGGGTGAGTGATGGGTTGTTCGATCTTCCGGGGGCGCCGGCGCCGGCTCGTGGTGGTGGGAGTCTGGCGGACGCGGACCACACCGCGGCTCCGCTGGCGGTGCGGATGCGGCCGCGCAGTCTGGACGAGCTGGTAGGCCAGCAGCACTTGCTGGCGCCCGGCTCGCCGTTGCGTCGGCTGGTGGAGGGCGACCAACCGATGTCGCTGCTGCTCTGGGGTCCTCCGGGGACGGGCAAGACGACCATCGCGGCGGTGGTCTCGCACCAGACCAACCGCAAGTTCGTCGAGCTGTCCGCCGTCACCGCCGGTGTGAAGGACGTACGGCAAGTGATCGACGCAGCACGCCGGGACCTGTCTCGCGCGACCGGTGCGGTCGAGACCGTACTGTTCATCGACGAGGTCCACCGCTTCACGAAGGCTCAGCAGGACGCACTCCTGCCGGGCGTCGAGAACCGCTGGGTGACCCTGGTCGCCGCGACCACCGAGAACCCGTTCTTCTCGGTCATCTCACCACTGCTCTCTCGCAGTCTGCTGCTGACGCTGGAGTCGCTGACCGACGACGACATCGCGCTCCTGCTGGACCGGGCGCTGGCCGACGAGCGCGGGCTGAACGGCGAGTTCGAGTTGGCCCCGGACGCGCGGGATCACCTGCTCCGCATGGCCGGTGGCGACGCCCGCCGGGCGCTCACCTACCTGGAAGCCGCCGCCGGCGGCGCCCGCGCCAAACACGAACAAGCCCTCAAGTACCAGCAAGCCACCGAGACCCCGGCGACCGACCCGACCGACTCGACCGACTCGACTGAGCCGACCGAGCCGGTCGAGGCAGCTGAGCCGGCTCGGGCGGTGATTGATCTGGTGACGCTGGAGACGGCGGTTGACCGGGCTGCTGTGCGGTACGACCGGGCCGGCGACCAGCACTACGACGTCACCTCGGCGATGATCAAGTCGATCCGTGGTTCGGACGTCGACGCGGCGATGCACTACCTGGCCCGGATGATCGAGGCGGGAGAGGATCCGCGATTCATCGCGCGCCGGTTGGTGATCTCGGCCAGCGAGGACATCGGCATGGGCGACCCGACCGCGCTCGGCGTCGCGATCGCGGCCGCCGAGGCGGTGCAACTGATCGGCATGCCCGAGGCGCGGATCAACCTGGCCCAGGCCGTCGTCGCGCTGGCGCTGGCGCCGAAGTCCAACGCGGTGATCATGGCCGTCGACGCGGCGATCGCCGACGTGAAGGCGGGCAAGGTCGGCCCGGTGCCGCCGCATCTGCGGGACGCGCACTACGCCGGCGCGAAGAAGATCGGCCACGGCTCGTCGTACCAGTACTCCCACGACGACCCGCGCGGCGTCCTCCCGCAGCAGTACGCCCCGGACGTGATCGACGGCACCGACTACTACAAACCCACCCGCCGCGGCGGCGAAGCGGCCTACGCCGACCGCGTCGCCGCCATCCGCAAGATCCTCCGCGACCGCAAATGAGCCGCGGGTGAACCGCAAAAGCGCCGCAAAGGCGCCGCCGGATGAGCCGCGGATGAGTCGTACGGCGGACCACGTCGACGCCTTCAACCTGGCGGTGACGACGGGTGACTGGGACACGTTCGCCGATCGGTTCGCCGCGGACGCGACGATGCGGTTCGTCGGGGTCCCGGTCGGGCCGTTCGAGGGGCGGGCGGCGATTGCGGCGGCGTACCGGGAGAATCCGCCGGGGGAGACCATGGTGCTGCTCGAGGACGGCGACGAGCGGGCGCGTTTCCGCTGGTCAGGTGGTGGAACCGGTTCGATGGAGCTGCGCTGGGCGCCGGACGGAGCCGTTCAGGCACTTACCGTGAGCTTCGATTGAAGGCTCCGAGTCGGTAAGCTGCTTCTCGGCCTGGGGGCGGAAGGTATTGGTTTTGAGGCAGCCCCATCCCCACAACGGTCCACGGCATCTCCGCAAGCGTCCGCCGGTGCTCAAGCTCGGTGCAGGCGCGGCAGCGGTCGCTGTGCTGGCCGCCGCGGTGTTCCTGTTCCCGTTCAGGTCCCAGCACTCGGAGTCCGTCCAGGTACCGCAGGCCGGCAGCTCGTTCACTCCGCCGATCGATCGGTCGGACGGTACGACGCGGTCGACCACGCGCCCGTCGCTTCCGGTCGGAAAGCCGCTGAACCCACTCGCACCGCGGACCAGCGCAGGCTCCACGTCCAACACGCCGCTGACCGGCGCGGGCACGAACAACCCGACCACCGCGGACCCCACGACCGGAACCCCACCCGGCACCCCCTCAACAAGCACCACGTCACCCACCCCGTCATCCACCTCCTCGTCACCCGCCCCAGCGTCAGCAAGTACCCCGGCGACGACCACACCGACGACGCCGACGGCAACGACCCCGACGACCGGCACGCCGACCCCGTCACCCAGTACGCCGACACCGACTGCGAGCACCGCCGTACCGTCGGCAACGCCCAGCACCACACCCAGCAGCACGCCGGCGGTCGTCTACCGGGACTGCGCCGAGGTCCGGGCCGCCGGGAAGGCGCCGCTGTACCGCGGCGATCCCGGTTACACCCCGGAGCTCGACCGCAATGGCGACGGAATCGCCTGCGAACGGGGCAACTCCTGACCCTCGCGAGGCGGTTTGGTGAGGGACTGTGATGTGAGGGATGGTGTCCTGGAGCGGAGTGCTACAGGGGCGCGCGATAAGGTCGGGCGGTCCACAAAGTCGCACAGAGTTCGCGACAGGTCGCATGAGGTCGCTACGGAAGGTGGATCGTTTCCATGAGCGTCGGTGAAGTCGCGGGGCTGATAGCCGCCTGCGCGCTGCTCATCCTGGTGGGCCTGCTGGCCTATCCGATCCTGAAGCTCGGCAAGGTGTTCGACGAGACCCGGATCATGGTGAAGGGCGTCTCCGACTCCAGCATCCCGCTGCTCGGCGAGGTGACCACCACGGTGGCGACCACGAACGCCCAGCTGGCGAAGGTCGACACGATCACTGACAACGCGACCACCGTGACGACGAACGCGGCCGCGCTGATGTCGCTGTTCTCGGCCACCGCCGGCGGCCCGCTGGTGAAGGCGGCCGCGTTCAGCTACGGCGTCCGCCGGGCACTCGGTGAGCAGCAGCGCAAGGACGTGTCGCGGCGCGTCAAGCAAGAGATGAAGGCCGAGCGGAAGGCGCGGAAGCGGTGAAGCGGATCTTCTGGCTGATCGTCGGGATCGCCGTCGGTGTGTACGCCGTGACCCGGCTGAAGAAGCGGGCCCAGCTCCTCGCTCCGGACAATGTCCAGGAGTCCGCGGCCAAGCTGGCCGCCGCGGTCCGGCACTTCGGCGACCAGGTCCGCGAGGGCATGGCCGAGCGGGAAACCGAGCTGCGCGACGCACTGGGCATCGAGAACGCATCCCAGACTGATTCGACACAGCGTGAGGACTACCGGTAACACCCATGGAAACCAGTGAGATCAGGCGGCGGTTCCTGCAGTACTTCGAGGACCGGGGCCACACCGTGGTGCCGAGCGCGCCGCTGCCGTCGCCGGACCCGAACCTGCTGTTCAACGTCGCCGGCATGGCGCAGTTCGTGCCGTACTTCGTCGGCCAGCAGACCCCGCCGTACCCGCGCGCGACCAGCGTGCAGAAGTGCGTCCGGACCCTCGACATCGAGGAGGTCGGCAAGACCACCCGGCACGGCACCTTCTTCCAGATGAACGGCAACTTCTCCTTCGGCGACTACTTCAAGGAAGACGCCGTCAAGTTCGCCTGGGAGCTGGTCACCAAGCCGCAGAACGAGGGCGGCTACGGCTTCGACGAGTCCGTCCTCTACGCCTCGGTGTACTACGAGGACGACGAGGCGATCGACATCTGGAAGCGGGTCGCCGGGCTGCCCGACGACCGGATCGTCCGGCTCGGCATGAAGGACAACTTCTGGTCGATGGGCATCCCGGGCCCGTGCGGCCCGTGCTCGGAGATCCTGATCGACCGCGGCCCGGAGTTCGGCGCGGACCGGGACTGGGAGGCGGGCGACCGCTACCTGGAGTTCTGGAACCTGGTCTTCATGCAGAACATCCGCGGTGAGGGCGGCGGCAAGGACGGCTACCCGATCCTCGGCGAGCTGCCGAAGAAGAACATCGACACCGGCCTCGGTCTCGAGCGCGTCGCGTACCTGCTGCAGGGCGTCGACAACATGTACGAGATCGACGAGATCTACCCGGTGATCGAGAAGGCGACCGAGCTGACCGGCCGCAAGTACGGCGCGGAGCACGAGGACGACGTACGGTTCCGGGTCGTCGCCGACCACGTGCGCAGCGCGCTGATGCTGATCGGTGACGGCGTCACGCCGGGCAACGAGCAGGGCGGTTACGTCCTGCGCCGCCTGCTGCGCCGGGCGATCCGGTCGATGCGCCTGCTCGGCTACGAGGACCCGAGCCTGGTCGAGCTGCTCCCGGTGAGCCTGGAGCAGATGAAGAAGTCCTACCCGGAGCTGGTCACCGACTTCGGCCGGATCAGCCAGGTCGCGTACGCCGAGGAGGAGGCGTTCCGCCGTACTCTCACGGCCGGTACGACGATCTTCGACGTGGCCGTGCGCGACACCAAGGCGAGCGGTGCGCACCAGCTCGAGGGTGCGAAGGCGTTCCAGCTGCACGACACGTACGGCTTCCCGATCGACCTGACCGTCGAGATGGCGGCCGAGCAGGGCCTGAACGTCGACACCGAGGGCTTCCGCTCGCTGATGAAGGAGCAGCGCGAGCGGGCCAAGGCCGACGCGCGCGCCAAGAAGGCCGGTCACGCGGACACCTCGGGGTACCGGGAGCTGCGGGAGAAGGGCGTCACCGAGTTCACCGGGTACCAGGAGCTCTCCAGCGACTCCCAGGTCCGGGGCCTGCTGCGCGAGGGCGCGGTCGCGCCGTTCGCCGAGCAGGGCGAGACCGTTGAGGTCGTGCTCGAGAAGACCCCGTTCTACGCCGAGTCCGGCGGCCAGATCGCGGACGAGGGCCTGATCCTCGGCGACGGTCTGAAGCTGAAGGTGCTCGACGTGCAGCGCCCGGTCAAGGGCCTGATCGTGCACAAGGTCGAGGTCGTCGAGGGCGTACTGCGGGCCGGCGACAACGTGCACGCCGCGGTCGACCACGAGTGGCGGGTCTCGGCCTGCCAGGCGCACTCCGGCACGCACGTCGTGCACGCCGCGTTGCGCCAGGTGCTCGGCCCGAACGCGTTGCAGAGCGGTTCGTACAACAAGCCAGGTTACCTGCGGCTCGACTTCGCGTGGTCGTCGGCGCTGGACCCGGCGACCCGGTCCGAGATCGAGGAGGTCGCGAACCTCGCCGTACGCAAGGACCTTCCGGTGTCCGCGCAGTACATGACACTGCCGGAGGCTCGCGAGTGGGGTGCGCTGGCGCTGTTCGGTGAGACGTACGACGAGCAGGTCCGTGTGGTCGAGATCGGCGGCCCGTGGTCTCGCGAACTCTGTGGTGGCACGCACGTGAAGCACTCGTCGCAGGTCGGCGCGCTCACCGTCACCGGTGAGTCGTCGGTCGGCGCCGGGGTCCGGCGGATCGAGGCGTTCGTCGGCATGGAGGCGCTGCACTACCTCGGCCGCGAGCGGGCGCTGGTCCGGCTGCTCAGCGAGAACTTGAAGGCGCGCCCGGAGGAGCTGCCCGCCAAGGTCGCCGACCTGGCCGAGCGGCTGCGGGTGGCCGAGAAGGAGCTCGAGCGGATGCGCGCCGCGCAGGTGCTGGAGGCCGCGGCCGAACTGGCCAAAGAGCCGAAGGACGTCTTCGGTGTTCAGTACGTCGGCCACCGCGCACCCGACGGCGTGAACGGCGGCGACCTGCGCAAGCTGGCGCTGGACGTTCGCGGCCGGATGCCGAGCGACAAGCCGGCCGTGGTCGCGGTGCTGAGCGTGAACGACGGCAAGCCCGGCGTGGTGATCGCGCTCAACGACCTGGCGCGCGACTGGCGGTTGAAGGCCGGCGACCTGGTCCGGATCGCGGCCGAGAAGCTCGGCGGACGCGGCGGCGGCAAGGACGATGTCGCGCAGGGTGGCGGCACGGACGCGGCCGGTGCCGACGACGCCCTGAGCGCCGTCGAGCACGCGATCGGCCACCAGGTCACCGGTTAGAGATGAGCCGGCGATGAGGACGGGCGTGCGGATCGCGCTCGATATCGGCGACGCCCGGATCGGCGTCGCGAGCAGCGATCCGCACGGAATCCTGGCCACCCCTGTGGAAACCGTCCGGCGTGGGCCCGGCGATCTGGATAGGATCGCGGCACTCGCCGCCGAACTGGAGGCGTTCGAAGTCGTGATCGGGCTGCCGCGCTCCCTGTCCGGGGGCGAGGGACCGGCCGCGGTGAAGATCCGGGAGACGGCGGAGCAGGTGCGGGACAAGGTACTGGTGAAGAACTCGGGGACGACGGTGCGGCTGGTGGACGAGCGGTTCACCACGGTCACCGCCGAACGGATGCTGCGGGAACGGGGAAAGAAGGGCTCCAAGCGACGGGCAGTGGTCGACCAGGCCGCGGCCGTCGTGATTCTGCAACATGCGCTCGACCTGGAGCGCGAGACCGGCAACCCACCCGGGAGGCCCCTGTGAACGGACCATCGGTGGACGAACAGCTCAACGAGGGCGAGCGCGGCGACGACCTGGGCGCCGGCCTCGGGCTGCGCCCGGAGACCCGCGTGGAGCGCCGCGCCAACCGCCGCCGCACGCGCGGCCGGCGCGCCTTCGGCTGCTTCGCCGGCCTGATCTCGCTGCTCGTCGTCGGTGCTCTGGTGGCCGGCGCCGTGGTCGGCTTCGGAAAGGGCAAGGACGCGCTCGAGGGACTCTTCTCCGCTCCTGACTACGAGGGCGCGGGCACCGGCACTGTGGTCGTCGAGATCACCAAGGGCCAGGCGACCGCGTCGATCGCGGACACCTTGGAGAAGAAGGAAGTCGTGAAGAGCGCCCGCGCGTTCGAGCGGGTGGCCCGCGACGATCCGCGGTCGCTGCAGATCCAGGCGGCCACCTACACACTGCGCAAACACATGTCGGCCAAGGCCGCTCTCGACCTGATGCTGAACACCGCCGAGTCGGTCCGGGTGGCCCGGGTCAGCGTCCCGGCCGGCAAGACCAAGGCCGAGGTCGCGTTGATCCTGCAGGGCTCGAAGATGAAGCTGCCGGCCGGCGCCGCCGCCACGGCCCTCGGCAAGCCGGCCTTGCTCGGTCTTCCGTCGTACGCGCACAACAACGCCGAGGGCTTCCTGTTCCCGGGGACGTACGACGTGCCGAAGAACGCGAACGCGTACACGATGCTCAAGCTGATGACCGCCCAGTACGCGAAGACCGCGGCGTCGCTGAACCTCGTGAAGTCCGCGACGAACAAGAAGCTGGACCCCTACCAGGCGGTCATCGTGGCCAGCATCATCGGCGCGGAGACGAACCGGTCGGAGGACTACGCCAAGGTCGCGCGAGTGATCTACAACCGGCTGGCGGCCGGGATGCCACTGCAGATGGACTCGACGATCCACTACGTGGTCGGCCGGGACGGCGGTGTCTTCACCACGCCCGAGCAGCGCGCGAACCCGTCGCCGTACAACACGTACAAGCACAAGGGCCTGCCGCCGACGCCGATCAACTCGCCGACGCGCGACGAGCTGCGGGCGGCGATCAACCCGGCGCAGGGCTCCTGGAAGTACTTCACGCTGATCAACCTGGACACCGGCGAGACCGCGTTCGCGACCACGGCCGAGGAGCACCAGGCGAACGTGAAGAAGCTGCAGGGCTGGTGCCAGGCCCACAAGGGCAGGTGCTGATTGACCCGGTGTGCCGTTCTAGGGTCGCCGATTGCGCACTCGTTGTCGCCGGCGATGCACCGGGCCGCGTACGCCGCGCTCGGGCTGGACTGGGGGTACGACGCTTTCGAGATCGAGGAGGACGAGCTCCGCGGATTCGTGGCGGCGCTCGGTGACGACGTCCGCGGGCTGTCGCTGACCATGCCGCTGAAACGGGTCGCGCTCGACCTGGTCGACACGGTCGATCCGGTCGCGGAGCTGATCGGCGCGGCGAACACGATGCTGTTCGAGCCGGACGGATCCCGGTCGGCGCACAACACCGACGTACCCGGGCTGGTGAACGCGTTCGCCGAGCGGGGCATCACCGCCGCCGACTCCGCCGTCGTCCTCGGCGGCGGCGCGACGGCCGCGTCGACGCTCGCCGCCCTGCGCGGGCTGCGGGTCAGTGAGATCACGGTCGTCGTCAGGGACGTCTCGAAGACCGACCGGTTGCTCGATCTGGCCGCGGAGCTGGGATTCCGGACGTCGGTCGCGGACTTCTCCCAGGTCGAGCAGATCGGCGGCTTCGACCTGTGCATCTCGACGCTGCCCGGTGGCGCGGTCGACCTGTGGGCCGAGCACTTCGCGGCCGTGGCGCCAGTGGTGTTCGACGTCGCCTACCACCCCTGGCCGACCCAGCTCGCGATCGCGGCGCACCGGATCGGTACAGAGCTGTTGAACGGACTTGACCTCCTCGTGCATCAGGCGACCCTCCAGGTGGAGATGATGACGGGGAGGTCGCCGGCTCCTCTGGCGGCCATGAGGGCTGCTGCGCGTGAGGAGCTGGGGGATCGTGAGCCTGCTTGACCGTCGTACCGTTCTGATAGCCGGCGTCGCTGTCACCTTGGCCGGCTGCGGTGACTCGAAGGACTCCGGCAGCACACCGAGCCCGACTCCGAGTGCAACGGCACCAAGTTCGACGACACCACCTGCCAGCACGACCGTCCCCACGACGACGCCGAGCTCAACCCCGAGCACCTCAGCACCCACGCTGACCTCGACCGCACCCAACTGGAACACCTTCGCGAGGTCCTTGAAGGGTCGCGTCTACCTGCCCTCGACCTCCGGGTACGCCGCCGCGCATCAGCTCTTCAACCCGCGCTGGGACAGCGTCCGCCCGAGGGCCGTGGTGAAGGCCGCGGACCCCGCAGACGTGCAGAAGGCGATCAACTTCGCCCGTACCAACAAACTCGTGCTCGTCCCGAAGAGCGGCGGTCACTCGTACGTCGGCGCGTCGACGATCGCGAACGGTCTGCAACTCGACGTCGGCGCGCTGAAGGGCATGAGCTACGCGAACGGCGTACTCACCGTCGGCGCCGGGGCCCGCCTGTACGACGTCCACGCGTTTCTCGACCGCTACGGCCGCTCGCTGCCGACCGGCACCTGCCCGACCGTCGGCGTCGCCGGCCTGACGCTCGGCGGCGGGATGGGGATCCACACGAGGACCTACGGCCTGACGTGCGACCGCGTCATCTCGATGAGCGTGATCACCGCGGACGGCAAGGCACACAACGTCAGCGCGAGTTCGGAGTCCGATCTGTTCGTCGCGTTGCGGGGGAGCGGCGGCGGCAACCTCGGCGTGGTCACGTCGTTCCAGTTCGCGACGATCCCGGCGACCAAGCTCGGCTTCTTCCGGCTGACCTGGCCGGAGTCGCAGGCGGCGGCCGTCGTCCGCGGCTGGCAGAAGTTCGCGCAGAGCGCGCCGACCACGGCCTGGGGCAACCTGCACATCGATGCCAAGAGCAACGGAACGCTGTCGATCCGCGTGCTCGGCGTCTCCACAACCGGCAATGCGACGGCGGCGGCCGCGCAACTGGAGTCGTTCGTCGGCGCGAAGGCCTCGGTTCGGACGCTCTCGGTGAAGTCGCATCTGGAGGCGGTCAAGTACCTCGGCGGCGGTACGACGAGCCCGCGCCAGGGGTTCCTCGCCGGTTCCGACGTACTCAAGGGGTCGATGGACGCGGCGACGATCACCGGTCTGCTCGGCGCGGTGAAGGCGGCCGCGCGCGCCGGTACGCCGGCGTCGGCCATCCTCGACCCGCTGGGCGGACAAGCCTCGAAGGAGCCGGCCGGAGGCTCGTCGTGGCCGTGGCGTGGCGCGCTGGCCGTGGTCCAGTGGTACTCCTCGGCGCAGGGCAAGACCGCGCAGACCTTCATCGCGAACGGCCACAAAGCGGTCCGCCCGTACTCGGCCGGCGGCTATGTGAACTACGTCGAGGCCGGACGGGCGGTCAGCTCGTACTACGGCGCGAGCGCGGCCAAGCTGCAGGCCGCGAAGAAGAAGTACGACCCGACCAACTTCTTCCGCACGCCGTACACCCTTATCTAGCTTAGCTACTTCGCCCTGAAAAAGTCGCGCGTGGCGGTTCCGGATCGGCGTGATGTTGAGCGAGATGATGGCCTCGAACCCTTGGGCTAGAAGGGATCGAGGCCATCGTGCTCAGAACTGTAAACGATCAGCCGACGTTGTGGGATTCGATTCTGCCGGTTGAGTTGCTGGTGTTGCCGGATGAGTTGGCGCGGGTGGATGGTCTGCTGGACGATCCGGTGTTCTTCGCTCCGTTCGCGCCGTTCTTCGACGCCAGGATCGGTCGCCCGTCGATTCCGATGGAGACCTACCTGCGGTTGATGTTCTTGAAGTTCCGTTACCGGTTGGGCTATGAGTCGCTGTGCCGGGAGGTGGCCGACTCGATCTCGTGGCAGCGGTTCTGCCGGATCCCGCTGGGCACCCGGGTGCCGCATCCGACCACGCTGATGAAGATCACCACGCGGTGCGGGGATGGCGCGGTGGCTGGGTTGAACGAGGCGCTGCTGGCCAAGGCCGCGGCGGCGAAGCTGTTGCGCACTGACAAGGTCCGCGCCGACACGACCGTGGTCGAGGCCGATGTCGCCTATCCGACCGATTCAGGCCTGCTGGCCAAGGCGGTCGGCAAGATCGCCCGCACGGTCGAGCGGGTCAAGGCCGCCGGTGGCGCGACCCGCACCCGGTCACGGGACCGGCGCCGGGCCGCGGGACGACGGGCACGGTCGATCGCGAGCAAGCTCAAGCTTCGTGGCGCACAACAGCGTGACGAGGCCCAGGCGGCGGTGCGGCGGATCACCAGCGAACTGGCCGACTTGGCCGAGGCGGCCATGCGCGACGCGGACGCTGTCGTCCGGAACGCGCGCAGGGCTCTGCGCCGGGCCACCGGGCAGACCAAGGGCCGGCTGTATCGTGCGCTGGACGAGCTGACCACGACCCTGGAACGCGCCGACCGGGTGGTCGCGCAGACCCGGACCCGGCTGGGCGGCGAGGTGCCTGACAGCGCGACCCGGCTGGTCAGCCTGCACGACCCGGACGCCCGGCCGATCCGCAAAGGGCGTCTGGGCAAACCGGTCGAGTTCGGCTACAAGGCCCAGATCGTGGACAACGCCGACGGGGTGATCCTCGACCACACCGTCGAGATCGGTAACCCCGCGGACGCGCCCCAACTGGCCCCGGCGATCGAACGGATCACCCGCCGCACCGGCCGCGCACCGCGCGCGGTCACCGCCGACCGCGGCTACGGCGAAGCCAGTGTTGAACGCGATCTGCACGAACTCGGCGTCCGCAGCGTCGCCATCCCTCGCAAGGGGAAACCCGGCACCGCTCGCCGCGAGTTCGAGCATCGAAGAGCCTTCCGCGACAAGGTCAAATGGCGCACCGGATCAGAGGGCCGGATCAACCACATCAAACGCAGCTACGGCTGGAACCGCACCGAACTCACCACCATCACCGGCGCCCGAACCTGGTGCGGATACGGCGTCTTCGC
>NZ_SNWS01000016.1:0-223092 GCF_004362255.1 Kribbella sp. VKM Ac-2571 | reverse complement strand
AGATCTACCCACTCCTGCGACCAGTCCCCGGCAACGCCGAACACCAACTGCAAGCAGCCGCATGACCACTTGACAAACATAGGGGCATCCAGGCGCCCGCCATGTCACCGAACTCCGGCGTCGCGCTGGTCTCGAGCGCGACCTTCACCTCGCTGCCGGTGCCGTCGAGCAGCGCCGCCCAGTCCGCGTGCAGCACGGCCGGTGACTGCTCGACCAGGATGTCGATCGCGTCCGCGGGCGCCGAGGTCATCTGCTCGACCGCTTCCAGGTCCATGTGCAGTCCGCCGCCGGCGCCGTACCGCGAGAACCAGATGACCTCGACGTCGGGTACGCCGTTGCAGGCGGAGACCAGGCGGTCCGGGAGCACGCCCGGTGGCAGGTCGACCACGATGTCGTCGACGGCGGTGCCGTTCTCCCGCCGGTGCTCGACGATCTCGATCGCGTGGATGTCGGCGTCCACCTCACCGAGGGCCGTCGCCACCACGCCCAGCGAACCGGGCCGGTCGGGGATGATCAAGCGCAGCAGGAACACCGAACGATCATCTCCCAGCCGATCACCATGCGCGTAACGCCTTGTCGCGGCCCATGTTACAGAGCGGTAGGACACGACACGCCCGCCCGTCTCATCCGGCCTCGTCCACCGGGGAAACAAGACTGTCACGGCGGCCCACTAGGATGACTGGGGCGCGGCGGAAAACGCTGCGGAAGTCCTGCGAACCATTGGATCAGTTCATGCCATCGATTACCCGCGAAGAGGTCGCCCACCTGGCGCGACTGGCGCGGATCGAGCTCTCCGACGAAGAGCTCGACCACCTTGCGCCGCAGCTCGACCAGATCATCACCTTGGTCGGGCAGGTCAGCCAGGTGGCGGCGGACGACATCCCGCCGACCTCGCACGCCCTGCCGCTGACCAACGTGATGCGCCCGGACGAGAACGTCCCGTGCCTCACCCCCGAGCAGGCGCTGTCCGGCGCGCCCGCCGCGGAAGAGCAGCGATTCCGGGTGCCGCGGATCCTGGAGGAGGACTGATCATGTCGGATCTGACCAGGAAGACCGCCGCGGAGCTCGCGGAGCTGATGGCGGCCGGGCAGGCGAGCTCGGTGGAGATCACGCAGGCCCACCTCGACCGGATCGGCGCCGTCGACGGTGCCGTGCACGCGTTCCTGCACGTCGACACCGAGGGCGCATTGGCGCAGGCCAAGGCGGTCGACGACAAGCGCGCCGCGGGCGAGCAGCTGTCCCCGTTGGCCGGCGTACCGCTCGCGCTGAAGGACGTGCTCACCCAGGAGGGCGTGCCGACCACGGCCGGTTCGAAGATCCTCGAGGGCTGGAAGCCGCCGTACGACTCGACGGTCGTGAAGCGGCTGAAGGCGGCCGGGATCGTGATCCTCGGCAAGACCAACATGGACGAGTTCGCGATGGGCTCCTCCACCGAGAACTCGGCGTACGGCACCACCCACAACCCGTGGGACCTGGCCCGGATCCCGGGCGGTTCCGGCGGCGGTTCGTCGGCCGCGATCTCGGCGTACGAGGCGCCGCTCGCGATCGGCACCGACACCGGCGGCTCGATCCGGCAACCCGGCGCGTTCACCGGCACGGTCGGTGTGAAGCCGACGTACGGCGGCACCTCGCGGTACGGACTGATCGCGCTGGCGTCCTCGCTGGACACGCCCGGTCCGTGTGCGCGCACGACCCTGGACGCGGCGCTGCTGCACGAGGCGATCGCCGGTTACGACCCGATGGACTCGACCTCGATCAACCAGCCGGTCCCGGCTGTCGTCGATGCGGCCCGCAACGGTGATGTCGCCGGTCTGCGGATCGGTGTCGTGAAGGAGCTCGGCGGTGAGGGGTACCAGCCGGGGGTCGAGGCCCGCTTCCACGAGGCGGTCGAGCTGCTCACCAAGCTCGGCGCCGAGGTGGTCGAGGTCTCCTGCCCGCACTTCGAGTACGCGCTGCCGGCGTACTACCTGATCCTGCCGAGCGAGGCCTCGTCCAACCTGGCCAAGTTCGACGCGATGCGATACGGGCTGCGGGTCGGCGACGACGGCACCAACAGCGCGGAGACGGTGACGAGCCTGACCCGCGAGGCCGGTTTCGGCGCCGAGGTGAAGCGCCGCATCATCCTCGGCACGCACGCGCTCTCGAGCGGGTACTACGACGCGTACTACGGCCAGGCGCAGAAGGTGCGGACGCTGATCGCCCGCGACTTCGCCAAGGCCTACGAGCAGGTCGACGTCCTGGTCTCGCCGGCCACGCCGACGACCGCGTTCGCGATCGGCGACCGGATCGACGACCCGATCGCGATGTACAAGAACGACCTGTGCACGATTCCGTCCAACCTGGCCGGTAACGCGGCCGCGTCGTTCCCGTGCGGCCTCGCCGACGAGGACGGCCTGCCGGTCGGCTTCCACGTGATGGCGCCGGTGATGCGCGACGACCTGCTCTACACGGTCGGCGCCGCGCTGGAGTCCGCGCTGGCCGAGCAGTGGGGCGGCGTACTGATGACCAAGGCTCCGGAGCTGGAGGTGACCCGATGACCATCGCTGCCGAGATCATGCCGATCGACAAGGCGCTGGCGACCTACGACCCGGTGCTGGGCCTCGAGGTCCACGTCGAGCTGAACACGAAGTCGAAGATGTTCTGCGGCTGCCCGACCGAGTTCGGCGCGCCGCCGAACACTCAGACCTGCCCGGTCTGCCTCGGTCTGCCGGGCGCGCTGCCGGTGGTGAACGCGAAGGCCGTCGAGTCCGCGATCAAGATCGGCCTGGCGCTGAACTGCGAGATCGCCGAGTGGTGCCGGTTCGCCCGGAAGAACTACTTCTACCCGGACATGCCGAAGAACTTCCAGACCTCGCAGTACGACGAGCCGATCGCGTTCAACGGGTGGACCGAGGTCGTCGTCGACGGCGAGACGTACCGGATCGAGATCGAGCGCGCGCACATGGAGGAGGACACCGGCAAGTCGACGCACGTCGGTGGTGCCACCGGCCGGATCCACGGCGCCTCGCACTCGCTGGTCGACTACAACCGGGCCGGGATCCCGCTGATCGAGATCGTCACCAAGACGATCGAGGTGCCGGGGGAGAAGGCCGCCGCGGTGGCGCGGGCGTACGTGAGCATGCTGCGCGACCTGCTGCTCGCGCTCGGCGTGTCCGACGTCCGGATGGACCAGGGTTCGCTGCGGTGTGACGCCAACGTGTCGCTGAAGCCGCACGGCTCGACTGTCCTCGGCACGCGGACCGAGACCAAGAACGTGAACTCGTTCCGCTCGGTCGAGCGCGCCGTGACGTACGAGATCACCCGGCAGGCGGCTGTCCTGGCGTCCGGCGGCAAGGTCCTGCAAGAGACCCGGCACTGGCACGAGGACACCGGCATCACCACGTCCGGCCGGGAGAAGTCCGACGCCGACGACTACCGGTACTTCCCGGAGCCCGACCTGGTCCCGGTTGCGCCGTCGCGCGAGTGGGTCGAGGAGCTGCGCGCGACGCTGCCCGAGGCTCCTTCGGTACGTCGGGTGCGGCTGCAGCAGGACTGGGGTTTCACCGACCTCGAGATGCGCGACGTCATCAACGGGAACGCGCTCGAGCCGATCGTGGCGACCGTTGAGCTCGGCGTCACGCCGGCCGCCGCGAAGAAGTGGTGGTTGGGTGAGCTCGCCCGTTCGGCGAACGAGTCCGGTCAGGACCTGGATGCCCTGGGGGTCGGTCCGGCCGAGGTCGCCGAGGTGCAGAAGCTCGTCGACGACGGCACGCTGAACGACAAGCTCGCGCGGCAGGTGTTCGAGGGTCTGCTCGCCGGTGAGGGTACGCCGGCGGAGATCATCGAGAAGCGCGGTCTGGCGCTGGTGTCGGACGACTCGGCGCTGCTCGAGGCGATCGACCGCGCGATCGCGGCGAACCCGGACGTGGTCGAGAAGGTCAACTCCGGGAAGCCGGCCGCGGCCGGTGCACTGATCGGCGCGGTGATGAAGGACATGCGCGGCCAGGCCGACGCCGCCAAGGTCCGCCAACTCCTGAACGAGAAGCTGGGTATCTGACTGATCGAGGGGGTGCGGGTCGCCGCACCCCCTCGCTGTCAGGCTGCGTCCTTCTCCGGACGCGCGTGCCGTTCGGGGTGCGGGGCGTCGGCGATTACTCCGCGGTCTACTCGGCCGTCGTCCACGTCCGCGGCGTCGGCGAGCAGGGTTTGGGCAACGGTCAGCTCCTCGGCCGGGCAGCGGACCTCGTAGTGGGTCGGCAGGATCTCGGTGCTGACCAGGTCGGGACGATTACGCACGAGTCCGCGGAACAAACCCCACAAGCCTCCGACGAGTACGCCGTACACGAAGCCCCAGACCACGACCGCCAGACCGGTCAGCGTGGTTTCCGCGACCAGGGTGATGAAGACGGCCGCGAGCACACCGAACAAGGCGCCCCGCACCGCGCTCGTCGCGGTCAGCCGGGCGACCGGGATCGCTCTGCGTCTGGTGGCCTGCCGGAGCCCGGCGCCGACGATCTCCAGGTTCGCCGCGTTCATCCCGTAGCTACTGAGATATTCGACTGTGCGCTGAGCATCGTCGAATCTGCTCACCGCTGCGATCACACTGCTGGGGACGCCAGACACCTGGCCGGTCGGCATACCGATCTCCTCCTCAGGTCATTGTTCTTCAACAAGTACCAGACGACCGAAGAGCGCAAACCGTTGACAGTTCACGAAGTGCTGATCGTCACCCGGAGAATCCGGTCGTCGCCGTCGCGGGTGCCGCCGCGGCCGTCGGTGTTCGACGTCGTGACCCACAACGAGCCGTCCGGTGCGAGTTCGACCGTGCGCAGCCGTCCGTACTTGTTGGTGAAGAACGCCTGCGGCTCGCCAACTCGTTTGCCTCCGGCAACGGGAATGGCCCAGAGCCGCTGGCCGCGCAGCGACGCCATGAAGATGTACCCCTTGGCGAACGCGATCCCGGACGGCGACGCCTCGGCCGTGTGCCATTGCGCGATCGGGTCGGTCATCCCGTCCAGCTGGCTGATTCCTTCGGCGGCCGGCCAGCCGTAGTTCGAGCCGGGGGTGATGGCGTTGAGCTCGTCCCAGGTGTTCTGCCCGAACTCGGAGGCGTACAACTGGTTCCCGTCGAACGCGAGGCCCTGGACGTTGCGATGGCCCTTGGTGATCCAGACCCGGCCGTCCGGATTGCCCGGGGCGGCCTTGCCCTCGGTGGTGATCCGCAGGATCTTCCCGCCCAGCGAGTCGTCGTCCTGCGAGTTGGGCCGGTCCGACCCGTCGCCGGTCCCGGCGTACAGGAACCCGTCCGGCCCGAACCGCAGCCGCCCGCCGTTGTGGATCGCCGCCGCCGGAATCCCGTCCAGGATCACCTGCTGGTCCGACAACTTCTCGTCCTGGTAGGTGATCCGCGCGATCCGGTTGTCGTCCCCGCCCGAGTAGTAGGCGTAGATGTACGGCTTCCCCGGATACCCCGGATCCACTGCCAGCCCGAGCAGCCCACCCTCTGACGAGTTCTTCACCCCCTCGACCGTCCCGACCTCGGACACCTGCCCGCCGGCGATTCGCTGGATCTTCCCCGAGTCCCGCTCGGCCACCAACGCGCTCTTGTCCGGCAGGAACGCCAACCCCCAAGGCACCTCGATCCCCGTCGCCACGGTCGAGGCCACCGTCAGCTTGAGCGCGGCGGCCCCCGGCGGCACGGACGCCGTACCCGAGCTGGCCGGCGCAGGCGCCGTACTCGCGCCCGTCGGCGAGTCGTCCGAGCACCCCGTCACCAACGCCAACGCCGCAACCGCCACCACAGCCCGACCGCGCACGCCCGTCTCCTCCGCTAGCCCTGCCCCCAAGCTACTGCGCGGTCCAACCTGAGCTCAGCTTCCCCAGTCGGGGCGGAGAGGGAAGTGGGCGTTGGCGTCGTCGTCGAGTTTTACGGCGAGGACCTGGTGGAGTTGGGTGTTGTTGCGTTCGAAGCCGACGCGGCAGGCGGCCAGGTAGAGGCCCCAGATCTTGGCGGTCGGGTAGCCGACCTCGGCCACGGCCTCGTCCCAGTTCGCGACCAGGTTGGCGGACCAGCCGGCCAGGGTGAGGGCGTAGTGCTCGCGGAGGTTCTCCTCGTGGCGGACCTCGAAGCCGGCGTCCTGGGCCTCGGCGATGATCCGGCCGGAGCCGATCAGCTCGCCGTCGGGGAAGATGTAGCGGTCGATGAACGCGCCGGTCGAGCGGAACCGGTTGTCCGGCCGCGTGATGCTGTGGTTGAGCAGCCGGCCGCCCGGCTTCAGCCGGTCGAGCAGGAAACCGAAGTACGACGGGTAGTTGCGGACGCCGATGTGTTCGGTCAGGCCGATCGAGCTGATCGCGTCGAAGTCGCGCTCGGCGACGTCGCGGTAGTCGAGGAACCGCACCTCGGCGCGGTCCTCCAGGCCGTCCCGCTTGATCGCCTGGGTCGCCCACTCCGCCTGGGCCGCGGACAACGTGACGCCGAGCACCTGGACGCCGTACTCGCGGGCCGCGTGCCGGACCATGCCTCCCCAGCCGCAGCCGACGTCGAGGAGCCGCTGCCCCGCTCGCAGGTCGAGTTTGCGGGCGACAAGGTCGTACTTCTCGGCCTGCGCCTCGTCGAGCGTGGCATCGGCCGCCGGGTAGACCGCACACGTGTAGGTCATCGACGGTCCGAGGATCAACTCGTAGAACCGGTTCGACACGTCGTAGTGGTGGTGGATCGCTGCCTTGTCCCGCGCCTTCGAGTGCCGCAGTCCCTCGAAGGTACGACGCCATTTCGGCAGGTGTTCCTGCGGCGGCGGAGGCGGCGGCTTCAGGTGACTCCAGCCGAGCCCGCGGACGATGCGCAGCGCTTCGCTGGGGCTCGGACGCTGGAAATGGACGTGGTTCAGCATCATCCGCATCAGGTCGTACGGGTTGCCCGGATGCACACCGGTGATCTCCAGATCACCCATCACGTAGGCCCGAACCAGACCGAGGTCGCCGGGCGCGGTCAGCACGTACGACAGTCCCCGCTCGGAAGCGAGGTGCATGTGCACGGGTGAATCTTCCGGTCCGGTCGCGCTGCCGTCGTACGCCGTGAACCGGAACGGCAGCCCGTCCGGAGTCACCGCCGTGAGGGCTTCGGCGATCGATACGTGGGTCGCTAGCGTCGTCATCGGCGCGTCACCGCCTTTTCGTAGAGCCCGGTGAGCCGGGCGTCCGGGTCGTAGCGTTTCTTCACCTTGTCCAGCGCTGCGACGTTGTAGAGCCGGTTGAAGGTGTCACGGTCGTAATAGGCGTCGGAGTACAGGGACTTGTGGCCGCCGAAGTCGGTGACGGCTTGCTCGATCCGCCGGTTGACGTCGCCGTCGGCCGCGCCGGGGGCGATCGGGACGGTGCCCCAGAAGCCGACGTTCACGTAGGTCTCGCCGGGCTGCAGCGGATAGAGCGGCCAGGACTGGGATCCCCTGAGGCGGAGCGGGCACAGCCACACCGGCCGCATGCCCACCTGAGTGTCGAACCAACGCAGGAAGTCAGCCAGCCGGGCGACCGGGATCTCCACGTCCTGCACCACGCGTTCGCGGTCCGGTTGGCCGCGGCGGCGGTTCAGCCGGGCGGCGACGTGGTGCCGGTTCTCGAACCCGACGATCTTGTGGAACACGTCGCTGCGGCGCCAGCGCTTCGGCCACAACCGGCGTACGACGGGATGCTGTGCACCGAACGCCGCGGAACACCAGAACCAGTCGGTGTCCCAGCGCCAGAGGTAGTCGTGCGCGGTGAGGAAGTCCTTCGGGCGCTGCTGGATCGAGCGGTAGTAGATCTGCTGACCGGTGTAGTCGCTGGTCCGCACCGCGGCGTCGCTGTTCCGGCCGAGGGTCAGGTACGCCTCCGAGGGGCTGAACGCGACACCGTCGACGAAGTGCACCGGCTCACCGTCGTATGTGCCGGAGGCAACGATCTCGTCGATCGCCGGGGCCAGCGCGTCGAGGCCGAGCCGGACGTGCCGGAGGGCGACGTACGGCGAGATGCGGTCGAGCTCGATGCGCAACCGGGTCGCGTACCCGAGCGTGCCGTACGAGTTCGGGAACATCCGGAACAGATCGGCGTGCTCGCCCTCGGGACGTGCCGTGACCAACGAGCCGGCGCCGGTGAGGATGTCCAGTTCGAGCACGGACTCGTGCGGGAGGCCGGCGCGGAACGACGACGACTCGATACCGAGCCCGGTCACCGCGCCGCCGAGCGTGATCGTCTTGAGCTGCGGCACGACCATCGGCGTCAGCCCGAGCGGGAGGGTGGCCGCGACCAGGTTCTCGTACGTGCACATGCCCTGCACGTCGGCCGTCCGCGCGACCGGGTCCACGCTGATCACGCCGGTCAGCTTCGACACGTCCAGCCCCGGACGCTGGATCTCGGTGCGCGGCCGGAAGAGGTTCGAGCTGCGCTTCGCCAGCCGGACGGGCTCGCCCGGTGGGATCAGCTCGTACGACTCCCGAAGGCGCCCGACGGCCTGATCATGCGCGACCACCACCGCCGTGTCCGATGTCGAAGGCACCAAACCAGAGTACGACGGTGCCGCCTCCTCAGGCACGGGAGTTCAAAGTGTCCACGACCCCGAGTAGGTTCTGGTGCATGGCTGACGTGGTGAAGGCATGGCTCCCGTGGGAGGATCCGGACGGGTTCCTCGGCGGGGTGCCCAAGGGGTACGACGTGGATTTCTACTCCGGCGCCGAGCGGCCGCGGTCGCTCGACGAGGTGGAGTTCTACGTGCCCAGCTACATGGGCGGGGGCGACGTGTTCGACGTCATCCGGGACATGCCGGCGCTGAAGGTCGTGCAGCTGCAGACGGCCGGGTTCGAGCATGCGCAGTCGCGGATCGCCGACGGCGTCACCTTGTGCAACGCACGCGGCGTGCACGACGCGTCCACGGCCGAGCTGGCGGTCGGTCTGATCCTGGCGTCGTACCGGAATCTGCCGCGGGCCGTCCGTGACCAGGAGCAGCAGGTCTGGCCGGGGTCGTACGACGAGGTCGACGACTCGCTCGCCGACCGGACGGTGCTGATCCTCGGGTACGGCGCGATCGGCGAGGCGCTCGAGCGCCGGCTGACCGGATTCGAGTGCGACGTGATCCGGGTCGCCCGGCGGGCCCGCGACGGTGTGCATCCGACGAGTGAGCTGCCGGAGCTGTTGCCGCGCGCGGACGTCGTCGTACTGCTGACGCCGGCGACGCCGGAGACCGAGCGGATGGTCGACGCGAAGTTCCTGGCGAGCATGAAGGACGGTGCGCTGCTGGTGAACGTCGCGCGCGGTGTCGTCGTGGACACCGACGCGTTGCTGACCGAGCTCGGGACGCGGCGGATCCGGGCCGCGCTGGACGTCACGGATCCCGAGCCGTTGCCCGCCGGACATCCGCTGTGGTCTGCTCCGAACGTACTGATCAATCCGCATCGCGGCGGCGCGTCGACGGCGTTCGCGCCGCGGGTGGCCAGGCTGGTGCGCGCGCAACTGGAGCGCTACGCGTCCGGGGAACCGTTGATCAATGTGGTGGCGGGTCCGCCACGCTGAGCAGGCTGAAAGAGGAGGACAACGATGTCCGAGGCCGTACTGCTGATCGGAACCAAGAAAGGTCTCTGGATCGGCCGTAGTGACGCTGCCCGCGAGGAGTGGCGGCTCGACGGACCGGTGCCGGAGTTCGAGATGCAGGGCGTGTACGCCGTGGGCATCGACACCCGCGGCGACAGTGCCCACGGTGCCCACGGGGTCCGGCTGTTCGTCGGCGGCACGAGTGAGCACTGGGGCCCGGCGGTCTTCCACTCCGACGACCTCGGCGCGACCTGGGCCGAGCCGCCGGAGGGTTCGATCGGGTTCCCGGCCGACGCCGACGCCTCCCTCGAGCGGGTCTGGCAGATCCAGCCGGCACCCGCCGGCCAACCGGGCGTCGTGTACGCCGGGACGCAGCCGTCGGCGCTGTGGAAGTCGACCGACGGCGGCGTGACGTTCGAGCTGGTCACCGGCCTGTGGGACCACCCGCACCGCAAGGAGTGGGGCGCCGGATTCGGCGGCCAGGCGGTGCACACCGTGCTGCCGCATCCGACCGACGCCGACCGCGTGAGTGTCGCGATGTCGACCGGCGGGGTGTACCAGACCGCCGACGGCGGGAAGACCTGGTCGCCGCGGAACCAGGGCATCCAGGCGAGGTTCTTCCCGGACCCGTATCCGGAGTTCGGTCAGTGCGTCCACAAGCTGGCCGCGCACCCCGACGTCCCGGAGCGGATGTTCGCGCAGAACCACCACGGCGTGTACCGGTCCGACGACACCGGCGCGGTCTGGAAGTCGATCGCCGACGGCCTCCCCTCGGACTTCGGGTTCCCGATCGTGGTGCACCCGCACGAGCCCGAGACCGTGTACGTCTTCCCGCTGGTCGCGGACGCGAACCGGATTCCGACCGAGGCGCAGTGCCGGGTCTACCGCTCCCGCGACGCCGGCTCGACCTGGGAGCCGCTGGCCACCGGGTTGCCTGACGTCTCCTACGCCCCGGTGCTGCGGGACGCGATGACCGTCGACGCCGCCGATCCCGCCGGGGTGTACGTCGGCACGCGGGACGGCTGCGTCTATGCGAGCGCCGACGCCGGCGACAGCTGGACCGAGGTCGCGCGCCACCTTCCCGACGTACTGACAGTGCGTGCCGCGGTGGTCGGATGATCGCGGTCTGCCTACCCACCGTGCTACGCCCGTTCGCGGGCGGCGCCGAACGCGTGGAGGTCGAGGTGGACGGTTCGCCGACCGTCGCCTCGGTCTTCGCGGCGCTCGACTCCGACCACCCGGCGCTCCGCCGCCGCCTCACCGACGAGCAAGGCGCGGTCCGCCGGCACGTGAACATCTATCTCGGCAACGACAACATCCGCGACCTCTCCGGGCTCGAGACCAAGCTCACCGACGGGGACGAGCTCCTCATCCTCCCGAGCGTCGCCGGCGGCTGACGTCCGGCGCCGGCGAAAAGAAAAGACTGCCGTTCGGCGGCGGGCACGGTTAGCGTCGGGCGGCATGAGCAACGTCCTTCTCCTCACCGGCCCGTCGGGCTCGGGCAAGACGACCGTGGCCCGGATGGTCGCGACCGGCGCGCCGCGGCCGACGATGCACCTGACGACCGACGAGTTCTACCGCGGCATCCGCACCGGGTTCATCGCGCCGTACCTGCCGGGAGCGCACCGCCAGAACGAGGTCGTCGTTGACGCGATCGTCGCGACCGTGAGTGTGTACGCGCGCGGTGGGTACGACGTGGTCGTCGACGGCATCATCGGGCCGTGGTTCCTCGCCCCGTTCCGCGCGGCCGCCAAGGCGGGGGAGTGGACGATGTCGTACGTCGTCCTGCGTCCCGACCTCGGTACGACGTTGCAGCGCGGGCAGGACCGGCCCCACCCCGAGCTGACGGACGTCGACGCGCTCACCGGTCTGCACGGTGCGTTCGCGGACCTCGGCGCCCTCGAGTCGCACGCGATCGACACCAGTCGGCTCGATGTGGAGCGGACAGCTGCCAAGGTTCGCGAAGCCGTTGCCTCAGGTAACTATCTGCTCAGTGCCTGAACAGGCGGATCCCGGTTTCCGACCAGGTGATCCGGGCCGCCGCGCAGGCGGCCGCCACCTCGGGCGAGCGGATCGAACCGCCCGGTTCGGCAATGTGCGAAACGCCGTACCGCTGGGCCTCCACGACGTTGTCGGTGAACGGCAGCGCACCGTCGGAGACCATCGACACACCGGTGAGCGGATCGGCCGAACGGCGGGCCCACCAGAGCGCGGCCTTCTCACCGGCGAGCCGCGTACAGTCCACCCGCGACTGTTGCCCGGCGCCGATGCCGATCGTCATCCCGTCCTTCACCATCACGACCGTGTTCGACTGCGTGTAGCGGGCGACGATCATCCCCAGCACCACGTCGTCCGGAAGGTCGCGAGGCACCGGCAGCGCATCACGCTCCTGCGTCAGCCGCACACCGTAGAGTTCACGCACCTCCTCGGCCGGCGGCTCGAACTCCGGGTCCGCCTCCAGCACCAGGTAGGTCCCGCGCTTCTTCGCGGCGAGGATCTCCACCACGCCCTCGTCGTACCCGGGCGCGATGATCCCGTCCGACACCACCCGCTTCAGCACCATGGCCAACTCGAGATCCACCGGATGCGAGACCGCCACGAAATCGCCGTACGACGACTTCGGATCAGCGTCCCGCGCACGGGTGTACGCGGCTGCTACTGTCTCGCCGAGCGCGGCACCCGCCGGCGACACATGCTTGTACGACGCCGCAGCCGGTACGCCGAACCGCTCCGCAGCCTCCCGCACCAACTGCCATCCGGTCAGCGCATCGAGGACATTGATGTACGACGGCTCGCCGGCAACCACCGTGAACGGCGCATGGTCGATCGTGGCGGCTTGGTGCGGGTTCGTTCCATAGCGCAAACGCATGAGGACCTCCGACTAGATCGGAGGCGCCCAGGCGGACGACGCCCGTACGAACACTGTACGAACAGACCCGCTCCCCGGTGGTACTCCACCCTCGCCAGTCGCGGTGCGTCCAGCCTACTTCGTCGCGCGCACCACCAGCAGGCGTGATGCCTCGGTCAACGGTTCTCCGTGCCAGCCGCCCTCGATGACCACGTCCGAGAAGCCCGCTGCCAGCAGGTCAGCCGTGATCTCGTCGGCAGAGCGGAAGTACAGGACGTTGCGGTAGACCGCGTCGTGCCCGTCCTCGAAGACGTTGTGCGCGTCGAACGTCACGCGCCCGTTCGCGATCTCGATCAGCTCGAGCCACTCCTTCAGGTGCCCGGCCGCCGTGTCCCGTTCGCCGTACGTCGCCTCGCTCGTCCACTGCTCCCACGCCCGCGCCGCCGGATTGCGCGACTCGAAAGCGAGCACGCCACCGGGACGCAGCGCGGCCGCCAGCGCAGCGACCGCGGCCGCGTGCTCCGCGACGTGCATCATCGTGTTGCCGCTGCTGACCGCGAGATCCACATCACCGGTCGGCTCCACCGCCAGGTGGTCGCCGTCGATCCAGGTGACGGCGTCGGCGCCGGGCTGCCGGCGCGCGTACCCGAGCATGGTGGGACTCGGATCGATGCCGATCACGACGCGCCCGGGCGCGACCAGCGACCGGGTCAGCAGACCGGTTCCACAACCGAAGTCCAGGACCTTCGCGGTCCCCTCGGCCAAAGCACGGTAATAGTCGTGATCCTCACCGGACGGGTTGTCCAGGTCGTAGAGCTCCACCAACTGCTCGTCGCCGTACGGGTCATCGATCACCCACAGCACCTTACTGGGCGGCGGTCCAGGAATAGGGTGGGCGGCATGGTCGATGTGAAGCCCCGCAGCCGGACAGTCACCGACGGATTGGAAGCGACCGCCAGCAGAGGCATGCTGCGCGCGGTCGGAATGGGAGACGACGACTGGGCCAAGCCCCAGATCGGCGTCGCGTCGAGCTGGAACGAGATCACCCCGTGCAACCTGTCGCTGGACCGGCTCGCCAAGGCGGTCAAGGACGGCGTGCACGCGGCCGGCGGATACCCGCTCGAGTTCGGCACGATCAGCGTTTCGGACGGCATCTCGATGGGCCACGTCGGCATGCACTACTCGCTGGTCAGCCGCGAGATCATCGCGGACTCGGTCGAGACCGTGATGGAGGCCGAGCGGCTGGACGGTTCGGTCCTGCTGGCGGGCTGCGACAAGTCGCTGCCGGGCATGCTGATGGCCGCGGCCCGGCTCGATCTGGCGTCGGTGTTCCTGTACGCCGGTTCGATCATGCCGGGCAAGCTCGGCGACAAGGACGTCACGATCATCGACGCCTTCGAGGCGGTCGGCGCCTGTGTCCGCGGCCTGATCACCAAGGAGGAGGTCGACGCGGTCGAGCGCGCGATCTGCCCCGGCGAAGGTGCCTGCGGCGGCATGTACACCGCCAACACCATGGCGGCGTCCGCCGAAGCCCTCGGCATGTCGCTCCCGGGCTCGGCCGCCCCGCCCGCGGTGGACCGCCGCCGCGACGGGTACGCCCGCAGGTCCGGCGAGGCCGTCGTCGGGCTGCTGCGGAAGGGCATCACGGCCCGCCAGATCCTCACCAAGGAAGCGTTCGAGAACGCGATCGCCGTGGTGATGGCACTCGGCGGCTCGACGAACGCCGTACTCCATCTCCTCGCGATCGCCCGTGAGGCCGAGGTCGATCTGAGCCTCGACGACTTCAACCGGATCGGCGACCGGGTCCCGCATCTGGGTGATCTCAAGCCGTTCGGCCGCTATGTGATGACCGACGTCGACCGCGTCGGCGGCATCCCGGTGATCATGCGCGCGCTGCTCGACGCCGGCTTGCTGCACGGCGACTGCCTGACGGTGACCGGCAAGACGATGGCCGAGAACCTCGCCGACATCGCGCCACCGGACGTCGACGGCACCATCATCCGCGCGCTGGACAAGCCGATCCACGGCACCGGCGGCATCACGATCCTGCACGGCTCGCTCGCGCCCGAAGGCGCGGTGGTGAAGAGCGCCGGCTTCGACTCCGACGTCTTCGAAGGTACGGCGCGGGTGTTCGACGGCGAGCGTGGTGCGATGGACGCGGTCGGCTCGCTGAATCCCGGTGACGTGGTGGTGATCCGCTACGAAGGCCCGAAGGGCGGCCCCGGCATGCGCGAGATGCTCGCGGTCACCGGCGCCATCAAGGGTGCGGGCCTCGGCAAGGACGTCCTGCTGCTCACCGACGGCCGTTTCTCCGGCGGTACGACGGGACTCTGCGTGGGGCACGTGGCGCCGGAAGCCGTCGACGGCGGGCCGATCGCCTTCGTCCAGGACGGCGACCGGATCACCCTCGACGTGCAGCACCGCACCCTCGAACTCCACGTCGACCCCGAGGAACTCGAACGCCGCCGCGTGGGCTGGACCCCGAAGACCCCAGCCATCACCAAAGGCGTCCTCGGCAAGTACACCCGCCTGGTCCGCTCCGCCTCCGAAGGCGCTGTCTGCATCTAGGGACGGTCGTACCAAATGATGAGACACCGCGGCGTCCAACTTGACCGGGTCGCGGTCCGCGGGCGAATAATGCCTACATGCGATCGATTCTCCTCGTACTTGTGCGGCGCGCCGACTGACGCGACCACAGAGTCGAGCGCGCCCCCTTCAGCCCACCCGGCGGAGGGGGTTTTTTGTTGCCAATGCGACTATCTGCGACCCAGTAGTGCACCGGCGACAACCACGAGCGAGGATGGATCGGTCGCGAAGCAGTATCTGTTTCTTGGCATAACGTGACAGGACAAGGAAGGCACTCATGAGTGAGCAGCTGACCGGGGCACAGGCTCTGATCCGCGCACTGGAACATGCCGGAGTCGACACCGTCTTCGGCATCCCGGGCGGCGCGATCCTCCCGGCGTACGACCCGATGCTCGACTCGACCCAGATCCGCCACATCCTGGTACGTCACGAGCAGGGCGCCGGCCACGCCGCCCAGGGATACGCCGCCGCGTCCGGTAAGACCGGCGTGTGTATGGCGACCTCCGGGCCGGGCGCGACCAACCTGGTGACGCCGATCGCCGACGCGTACATGGACTCGGTGCCGATGGTCGCGATCACCGGTCAGGTGGCCGGGGCCGCGATCGGTACGGACGCCTTCCAGGAGGCGGACATCCGCGGCATCACGATGCCGATCACCAAGCACAACTTCCTGGTGACCGACCCCAACGACATCGCCACCACGATCGCCGAGGCGTTCCACATCGCCTCCACCGGCCGGCCGGGCCCGGTGCTGGTCGACGTGACCAAGGACGCGATGCAGACCACCGGCGTCGACTTCCAGTGGCCCACCGAGCTGTCGCTGCCCGGCTACCGGCCGGTGACCCGCCCGCACCCCAAGCAGGTGCGCGAGGCGGCCCGCCTGATCGTCGCCGCCGAGAAGCCCGTCCTGTACGTCGGCGGCGGCGTGATCCGCGCTCGGGCCAGCGCCGAGCTGAAGGAGCTCGCCGAGCTGCTCGGCATCCCGGTGGTGACCACGCTGATGGCCCGCGGCGCGCTCCCCGACACCCATGACCTGCACTTCGGCATGCCGGGGATGCACGGCTCCGTCTCGGCCGTCGGCGCCCTGCAGCGCTCCGACCTGCTGATCACCCTGGGCGCCCGCTTCGACGACCGCGTGACCGGCCGGCTCGACTCGTTCGCGCCGGACGCCAAGGTCATCCACGCCGACATCGACCCGGCCGAGATCGGCAAGAACCGGGCCGCCGACGTGCCGATCGTGGGTGACTGCAAGGAGGTCATCACCGACCTGATCGCGGCGCTCAGGACCGAGATCGCGAGCGCCGGCCGCACCCCGTCGTACGACGCCTGGCGCGGGCTGCTCGAATCGGTCCGCGCGAAGTACCCGGTGGCCTACGACGAACCCGAGGACGGCACGCTGTCCCCGCAGTACGTGATCGAGCGGATCGGCAAGATCGCCGGCCCGGACGCCGTCTACACCGCGGGCGTCGGCCAGCACCAGATGTGGTCCGCGCACTACCTGCCGTTCGAGAAGCCCGGCCACTGGCTGAACTCCGGCGGCCTCGGCACGATGGGGTACGCCGTGCCGGCCGCGATGGGCGCCAAGGTCGCGCGGCCGGACAAGACCGTGTGGGCGATCGACGGCGACGGCTGCTTCCAGATGACCAACCAGGAGCTCGTCACCTGCGCGCTCGAAGGCATCCCGATCAAGGTCGCCGTGATCAACAACCAGTCGCTGGGCATGGTCCGTCAGTGGCAGACGCTGTTCTACGACAAGCGCTACTCCAACACCGACCTGCACTCGGCCCGGATCCCGGACTTCGCGAAGCTCGCCGAGGCGATGGGCGGCGTCGGGCTGCGCTGCTCCGACAAGGACTCGGTCGACGCCACCATCGACAAGGCGATGTCGGTCACCGACCAGCCGGTCGTGGTCGACTTCGTCGTGCACCGCGACGCGATGGTGTGGCCGATGGTCGCCGCCGGCACCAGCAACGACGACATCCAGATCGCCCGCGACATGGCGCCGAAGTGGGACGGGGAGGAACTCTGATGAGTAAGCACACCCTGAGCATCCTGGTGGAGAACAAGCACGGTGTGCTGGCCCGCGTGGCTGCCCTGATCTCGCGGCGCGGGTTCAACATCGATTCCCTCGCGGTCGGTCCGACCGAGCATCCCGAGGTGTCCCGGATGACCATCGCGGTCAGCGTGGACGAGCAGCCTTTGGAGCAGATCACCAAGCAGCTCAACAAGCTGGTGAACGTGATCAAGATCGTCGAACTCGAACCCACGCAGACGGTTCAGCGTGAACTCCTGCTGGTGAAGGTCAAGGCGGACACCCTGACCCGCGGACAGGTGCTGGAGACCGTCCAGCTGTTCCGTGCGAAGGTGGTGGACGTGGCACCGGACGCGATCACGATCGAGGCGACCGGCAATCCCGAGAAACTCGAGGCCATGCTCCGGGTGCTGGAACCCTTCGGCGTCCGCGAGCTGGTGCAGTCCGGCATGGTGGCGATCGGCCGGGGCGGCCGCTCCATCTCCGACCGCACCCTGCGACCGGTCCCGGTGCCGCCGCCGCACGTGCAGACCGGACCCCCGAACGTGCAGGCGCGACCCGCCAACACCAGTGCCAGTACCAGTGCCAGTACCAGTGCCAGTAGCAGTGCCAGTGCCCAGGCCAGTACCCAGGCCGGTGCCGGCTCCGCGCACCACCCGGTGCCGGCCCCGCCGCCGGGCCGTACCGCCGCCGCCGTACCGAATCAACACTAAGGAGAAGTGCCCGAAGTGGCTGCTGAAATGTTCTACGACGACAACGCCGACCTGTCGGTGATCCAGGGCCGGCACGTAGCAGTGCTCGGCTACGGCTCCCAGGGCCACGCCCACGCGCTCTCGCTGCGCGACTCCGGCGTCGACGTCCGGGTCGGTCTGCCGGAGGGCTCGAAGAGCCGGGCCAAGGCCGAGGCGCAGGGTCTGCGGGTCGTCACGCCGGCCGAGGCGGTCGAGGAAGCCGACGTGATCGTCGTACTCGCCCCGGACCCCGCGCAGCGCAAGCTCTACAAGGAGGCCATCGAGCCGAACCTGGTCGACGGCGACGCGCTGGTCTTCGGTCACGGCTTCAACATCCGGTTCGGCTACATCAAGCCGCCGGCGGGTGTCGACGTGTTCATGGTCGCGCCGAAGGGCCCGGGTCACCTGGTCCGGCGCGAGTACTCCGAGGGTCGCGGCGTACCCGTGCTGGTAGCGGTGGAGCAGGACGCCACCGGCAAGGCGTGGGACCTGGCGCTCTCGTACGCCAAGGGCATCGGCGGTCTGCGGGCCGGCGGTATCAAGACCACCTTCACCGAGGAGACCGAGACCGACCTGTTCGGTGAGCAGGCCGTCCTCTGCGGTGGCGTGTCGGCGCTGATCCAGTCCGGCTTCGAGGTGCTGACCGAGGCCGGCTACCAGCCCGAGGTCGCGTACTTCGAGTGCCTGCACGAGCTCAAGCTGATCGTCGACCTGATCTACGAAGGCGGCATCGCCAAGCAGCGCTGGTCGGTGTCCGACACCGCCGAGTACGGCGACTACGTGTCCGGCCCGCGGATCATCGACGCGTCGGTGAAGGCCCGGATGAAGGAGGTGCTCGCGGACATCACCGACGGCACCTTCGCGGCGCGGTTCATCGCCGACCAGGACGCCGGCGCGCCGGAGTTCGCGGAGTTCCGCAAGAAGAGCCAGGAGCACCCGATCGAGGCCGTCGGCAAGGAGCTGCGCGGTCTGATGGCGTGGGTCAAGTCGCACGACGACGACTACGTCGAGGGCAGCGCAGCCCGCTGACGGACGACCTCGTAGGTGACTCGAGGGCCCGGACCATCCAGGTGGGTGGTCCGGGCCCTTTTGTTTGACACAATGTGTGACGGTTGTGGTCTGTACTGGTGATTCAGTGCTGGTGATCTGGGGGAGGGCGAGCGGTGGAGGACGGCAGGAGCGGACTTCCGCGGCCGCCGCGGCGGGTTCCGGCGGGGGCCGGCACGCTGACCCAACTGGAGGCTCCGACCCGGCCGACCGGACCCACGCCGCCACCGCGGGGCCCATGGATCTTCGGCCGAATCCTGGCCGGCCTCCTCGTCCTGATCGTGATCGTCGCTGCCGGCGCGAGTGCAGGCTGGTATGTCCGGCAGCAGCTCCTGCAGATCGACACGGACGCGGTCCTGCAGTCGGTGAGGCCGGCCGTCGTGCGCGTGCTGGCCACGACCTGTGGGGGCAGCGGCGAGGGGACCGGCGTCCTGATCGACGGCGGCCAGATCCTCACCGCCGCGTCGGTGGTCGGACAGCCGCTGGGCATGGTCGTGGTGCTGCCGGACGGCCGGATCCGCCGAGCCAACCTGATCGGCACCAGCACCGACGGTGTCGCCGTACTGCAGCCGATCGGGCAGCTCGAGGCCACGCCCGTGCAGCTCGCCGCCGCGAACTCCGACCCGAAGGCCGAGCGCGCCCTGGTCGGCTACACGGCGACCGGCAAACAGGTGATCAACCCGATCGGTTCGACGGCCGATCCCGAACCGCTCAGCACCGTGATGAACGCGGAGAAGCTCGGCGGCCCGGTCGTCGACAGGTCCGGGCGGCTCGACGGGCTCATCGTGGGTGACACAGTCCAGGCCAGCGCGATCGTCGATCTCGACACGCTGCGTCGGTACGTCGCGCCGACGCCGACCGGGCTCACGATCGACAGCACTGATGCGTGTGACCAGCAGTCCCGCGGCCCGCAACGCGCGGTCGTCCCCGAGTTACAGGTCGGACGCACGCCGCTGGCGAGCGAGGTCCAGAAGCTGCTCGGCGAGTACCTGACCCTCGAGAACAAGCGCGACTTCCCGGCGTTGCAGGCGCTCTACTCGAAACAGCTGGCCAAGACCTACACGGTGAAGAAGGATCAGCACAGCCACCAGACGACGTACTTCTTCGCCCCGAAGCTCAGCGAGGTCAGTTCGGACGGCAGCGGCGGCGCGTACGCCCGGCTGACGTTCAACGCCCTCTTCTCGCCGACGGCCACTGGTGCCGAGGGCAGGAACTGCAACCACCTGGACTACCGCTACCGCCTGATCCGCGACGGCGCCAAGCTCGTCATCGACACCGCCGTCTCGATGACGCCCTCGGTGCCGTGCGACACCGACTGACGGTGAGTGACCGGCATTCGGGTCCCCGCACACAGCGTGCAGCGGACGGGGTACCATCGAGGCAGCGGGCACAGCGCGGTGCTCTGTTCTTGATGAGCCCCTACCGCTTCTGCAGGAGATTCCTCCATGACTGACGTAACCCGGCCCGTCGTCCTGATCGCCGAAGAGCTCAGCCCGGCCACCGTCGAGGCACTCGGCCCCGACTTCGAGATCCGCCAGACCAACGGCGCCGACCGCGCCGAACTGCTCCCGGCCATCGCCGACGTCGACGCCATCCTGATCCGCAGCGCCACCAAGGTGGACGCCGAGGCCCTGGCCGCCGCGAAGAAGCTGAAGGTCGTCGCCCGCGCCGGGGTCGGCCTGGACAACGTGGACGTGAAGGCCGCCACCCAGGCCGGTGTGATGGTCGTGAACGCCCCGACCTCCAACATCACCAGCGCCGCCGAGCTGGCCGTCGCGCTGCTGCTCGCGTCCGCGCGCCGGGTCCCGGCCGCGAACGAGTCGCTCAAGAAGGGCGAGTGGAAGCGCAGCAAGTACTCGGGCGTCGAGCTGTTCGAGAAGACCGTCGGCATCGTCGGCCTCGGCAAGATCGGTGTCCTGGTCGCGCAGCGGCTGGCCGCCTTCGGCATGAACGTGATCGCCTACGACCCGTACGTGCAGGCCGGCCGGGCCGCGCAGATGGGCGTTCGGCTCGCCACCCTGGACGAGCTGCTGGCGACCAGTGACTTCATCTCGGTGCACCTCCCGAAGACCCCGGAGACCATCGGTCTGATCGGCGACGAGCAGCTGCACAAGGTCAAGCCCGAGGTCATCATCGTGAACGCGGCCCGTGGCGGCATCGTCGACGAGCAGGCGCTGTACAGCGCGCTCAAGGAAGGCCGGGTGGCCGGCGCCGGCCTGGACGTGTTCGCGTCCGAGCCGTGCACCGACTCGCCGCTGTTCGAGTTCGAGAACGTCGTCGTCACGCCGCACCTCGGCGCGTCCACCGACGAGGCGCAGGAGAAGGCCGGTATCGCGGTCGCCAAGTCGGTCCGGCTGGCGCTGTCGGGTGAGCTGGTCCCGGACGCGGTCAACGTCCAGGGCGGCGTGATCGCCGAGGACGTCCGCCCGGGCATCGGGCTGACCGAGAAGCTCGGCCGGATCTTCACCGCGCTGGCCGGCGGCGTCGCGCAGCAGCTCGACGTCGAGGTCCGCGGCGAGATCACGCAGTACGACGTGAAGGTGCTCGAGCTCGCCGCGCTGAAGGGCGTCTTCGCGGATGTCGTCGAGGACAACGTCTCGTACGTGAACGCGCCGCTGCTGGCGGCCGAGCGTGGCCTCGAGGTTCGGCTCGTCACCGACCACGACAGCCCCGAGCACCGCAACCTGATCACGCTCCGCGGCACACTCGCCGACGGCGCGCAGGTGTCGGTGTCCGGCACGCTGGTCGGCGTCCGGCAGTCGGAGCGGCTGGTCGAGATCGACGGGTACGACCTCGAGATCGAGCTCGCCGCCCACCTGGCGTTCCTCACCTACGAGGACCGGCCCGGTGCGGTCGGCCAGATCGGCCGGATCCTCGGCGACGCCGACGTCAACATCGCCGGCATGCAGGTCAGCCGCGACCGCAAGGGCGGCAAGGCGCTCGTCGCGCTGTCGGTCGACTCGAAGATCGTCCCGACGGTTCTCGACGACATCGCGGTCGCGGTTCAGGCGGACACCGCCCGCACCGTGGACCTCGAGGCCTGATTCACCCGAACGACTGATTTACTGGAGGCGGTCAGCCGCCCGCAGGCGCATGGCGGCTGACAAGGGCCCGAGCTCCATAGCTCGGGCCCGCCTCATGTCTAGTGGCGGGTGGCGAGCAGGACGGCGGCGTCGGGGGCGACCATTACCTCGACGGTGGTGAAGCGCCTGTCCATCAGCCATTCCTGGCGGAGCGTGTCGACGCGCCCCTCGTACATCGGTGGCCAGACGGCCGACGGCGTGAAGTCGTCGAGTACGACGAAGCCGCCGGGCTCGACCACGTCCGCGATGATGTCGCGGGCGGACAGCTTCGCCTCGCGGGCGTCCACGAACAGCAGTGCGAACGGGCCGCGTTCGATCAGCGCGGTCCAGTCGGCGGAGACGACCTCGATCCGCTCGTCGTCGGCAAACAGTTCCGCGACCACCTTCGCGAGCTGCGGATCGCTCTCCGCGGTAACGATCGACGTACTCTCGCCGGCGCCGCTGCGCAGCCACGCCGAGCCGACGCCGCAGCCGGTCCCGAGCTCACCGAGCAGGCCGGTCTTCGAGGCCGCGAGGGTGGCGAGCAGGCGGCCGGTCTCGTTCCTGGTGGAGCTGACGAATCCGCGCCGGCCGGACAGGCTGAGGGCCGCTGAAACCAGCGGCGGCAGTTCTGGAGGAGCACTCACCGGCTGAGAGTCGCACAGGTCCGGTCCAGTGACCGCACCCGGATCTCATATTCCGGGACAAGCTGCCCGCATGGTGGAGAAATAGTCGGATGTGCGAGTAAATTCGTGCGCATCCTGCCGCCCACGACATATTTGGGAGCAGCTGCATGTACGACATGTATCCGGCCAACTGGCCCTCGATCGACGCGCGCGAACGGAAGGCGACCCGGCGTCGCCGCACCGCGCGCCCGGCGAACGACGAGGTCAAGGCTGTCCAAGAGGCCATGAACCGCCGTGACAATGGGGGAGAACCCAAGAAGTGAGCGAGACGAAGAACTTCACGCTGGCCGTCGTCCCCGGTGACGGGATCGGACCCGAGGTGACCACCGAGGCACTCAAGGTCCTCGACGCGGTAGCCGCACAGCACGGCGTGACGTTCGAGCGGACCGAGTACGACCTCGGCGCGAAGCGCTGGCACGCCACCGGCGAGACGCTGCCGGACGCCGAGCTGGAGGAGATCCGCAAGCACGACGCGATCCTGCTCGGCGCGGTCGGGGACCCGAGCGTGCCGTCGGGCGTCCTCGAGCGCGGTCTGCTGCTCAAGCTCCGGTTCACCCTCGACCACTACGTGAACCTGCGGCCGTCGAAGATCTACCCGTCCGTCGGCTCGCCGCTGGCGAACCCGGGCGAGGTCGACTTCGTCGTCGTCCGCGAAGGCACCGAGGGCCCGTACGTCGGCAACGGCGGCGCGCTCCGGGTCGGTACGCCGGCCGAGATCGCCACCGAGGTGTCGGTGAACACGGCGTACGGCGTCGAGCGGGTCGTGCGGGACGCCTTCGCCCGCGCGCAGGCCCGCCCGCGCAAGAAGCTGACGCTGGTGCACAAGAACAACGTGCTCGTGCACGCCGGCCACCTGTGGACGCGGACCGTCGACAAGGTCGCCGAGGAATTCCCGGAGATCACCGTCGACTACCTGCACGTGGACGCCGCGACGATCTTCCTGGTCACCGACCCGGCCCGGTTCGACGTGATCGTCACCGACAACCTGTTCGGCGACATCATCACCGACCTGGCGGCCGCGATCAGCGGCGGGATCGGGCTGGCCGCGAGCGGCAACATCAACCCGGACCGGACCGCGCCGAGCATGTTCGAGCCGGTGCACGGCTCCGCGCCGGACATCGCGGGCCAGCAGAAGGCCGACCCGACCGCGGCGATCCTGTCCGCGGCGCTGCTGCTCGAGCACCTCGGTCTGACCGAGGCCGCGCGCGCGATCGAGGACGCCGTCACGGCCGACATCGAGGAGCGCACGGGCGCTGCCCGCAGTACGGCGGAGATCGGTGACGCGATCGCCAAGCGCGCGGCCGGCTGAAGAAGGTGGACGCTCGCATGACCACTTGGTCGAGAGGTACGGTGCGGCTATGCGTGAGCGAAGCGAGCGCACAGAAAACACTGCCGCCCACGGCGCTCAGGCCGGGGCCGAGCGAAGCGAGGTTTCGGCATGAGCGCCGATCTGCAGTTCACCGTTGAGCCAAACACCCAACCGGCCAGCGACGACCAGCGCGCCCAGATCCTGGCGAACCCGGGATTCGGGCAGTACTTCTCCGACCACATGGCGATCGCCACCTGGACGGCCGAGAAGGGCTGGCACGACGCACGGATCACCGCCTTCGGACCGCTGGAGCTGTCTCCCGCGACCTCGGTGTTCCACTACGCCCAGACGATTTTCGAAGGGATGAAGGCCTACCGGCATCCCGACGACTCGATCCACCTGTTCCGCCCCGAGGCGAACGCGATCCGGTTCCAGCGGTCCGCGCACCGGCTCGCGCTGCCGGAGCTGCCGGTCGCGGCGTTCCTCGACTCGCTGCACAAGCTGGTCGAGATCGACCGGGCCTGGGTTCCGGGTGGCGGCGAGACGTCGCTGTACCTGCGGCCGTTCATGTTCGGCTCGGACCCGTTCCTCGGCGTCCGCCCGTCGGCCCAGGTCACGTACTGCGCGATCGCGTCGCCGGCCGGGTCGTACTTCGCGAACGGCGTGAAGCCGGTCCGGATCTGGCTGAGCGAGGAGTACACCCGCGCGGCCCCCGGCGGCACCGGCGCGGCGAAGACCGGTGGTAACTACGCCTCCTCGCTGCTGGCCCAGGCCGAGGCGATCGAGCAGGGCTGCGACCAGGTTGCGTTCCTGGACGCGGTCGACAAGAAGTGGGTCGAGGAGCTCGGCGGGATGAACCTGTACTTCGTCCTCGACGACAACTCCGTCGTCACACCGGAGCTGTCCGGCACGATCCTCGAGGGCGTCACCCGGGACTCGATCCTGAAGCTGGTCACCGACCTCGGCTACCACGTCACCGAGCGCAAGGTCTCGATCGACGAGTGGCGTGAGGGCGCGGTCTCCGGCAAGGTGCGCGAGGTGTTCGCCTGCGGCACCGCCGCGGTCGTCACCCCGGTCGCCTCGCTGAAGTGGAAGGGCGGCGAGACCCAGATCGGCGACGGCAACGGCGGCCCGGTCACCGCAGCCGTCCGCACCGCCCTCCTCGACGTCCAGTACGGCCGGGCGGCAGACCCGCACGGCTGGATGACCCGCATCTCCTGAAGCAGGTGACGAAGGCCCGACGATCTATCGCCGGGCCTTCGTCATGACCGGAGCCTGGTCTGGAACCAGCCGATGTGGTTGATGACGGCCAGCAGCAACCACAGTCCTAGCGCGAGGATCGGCGCCCCGGTCCAGCTGATGTCGGTGTGTCGACTCCCATCCGGCTTCAGCAGCATGATCACGATCGTGTCCACGAGCCCGGCGTACGCACAGATGAAGGCGGCAAGCCTCGTCGGCGTCGCCAGTGCGACCAGAACAAGGACGACGTACGCGATGAACAAGAGGTTGGCGGCGCTGCCGAGGATCGTGGCGTCGCGGGCCATGCCGAATCCGGTGTACAGGTGGGGGCTGCTGCGGCTGTACTCCCGGGTCAGCCAGGTCGGCGTGAGCGTGACCAGCACCGCAAGCGCGGTGGAGTAACCCAGCAGCTGGAACCGCAGCCGTTGCAGGGGATCCCGTTCGCCCTGCGGTGGCAACGGAGCCTTCAGGACGTTCAGGTCGACCTGGTCGTCGGGCTCACTCACTTGATGGTTCCTATCTCTCCGGCGGATGTTTCACAGGATCTTTTCAGGTCTGGGGGCTGGACCGGTGGTCGCTGTGCACAGGTTCGGTTCGGTAGGGTCTGGCGGCATGAGCGGCTTCCCGGATGACGTCGAGGGGTACTACGCGGAGCTGGCCGAGCGTCGGGGATGGTCCGCCGAGACGTCCGCCGCGATCCGGGCGACGGTCGAGCTGATTAGGGATCTGGACCGTGGGACGGCGTCGCGGACGTACGGCGCTGCTGTCGACGACTACGGCACCGACTGGCTCTACGAGGCGGTCTGGCACGAGCGGGAGTGGGTCGTCGTCCGCCAGCTGGGGATGGGGGAGGACGGCGAGGTACGACGGTACTGGTGGCAGCGCCTCGAGGACGACGAGGGGATGCTCACCGACCAGTCCCTCGACCGCGAGGAGTGGGGCCTGCGCCCGCTCACCCGCGAAGACTTCTACACCGCCTGGGACGATCCAGGCTGGTCCCTCAGTGCCTGATCTTTGGGCCTGAACTCCAGTACGCCTCCGCGTACTGAATGTTCGTGATGCGAGACGGGGGCGTCATGGTCCGGACATTGTGTGGCAGACTGCGAAACGTCATGAAGCACTATCGGGTGATTATTTCCTAGGCGCGCTCGGCAAGCTGTACCCGAGCGCGCAGACCTCTCGCACCTTGCGGGAGGTTTTTTGTTTGCCCGTATCGACGCCGCACATCCTCCGGAAGGCCGACCCCCATGACTATCTCGGACGATTTCCACGTGTACGACACCACTCTGCGCGACGGAGCGCAGCAGGAGGGTCTGGCGCTGTCCGTGGCCGACAAGATCGCCATCGCGCAGTACCTGGACGAGCTAGGGGTCGGCTTCATCGAGGGTGGCTGGCCGGGCGCCGTACCCAAGGACACCGAGTTCTTCGAGCGGGCGAAGACCGAGCTGCACCTGCGGCACGCGACGTTCGCGGCCTTCGGTGCGACCTGCAAGCCGGAGGCCGTGGCCGCCGACGACCCGCAGGTCGCGGCGCTGCGGGAGTCCGGCGCCGGCGTCGTCACACTCGTTGCCAAGAGCCACGACGCGCACGTCGAACGGGCTTTGCGGACGACGCTCGACGAGAACCTCCGGATGGTCGCCGACACCGTCCGGCACCTACGGGAGAACGGCCAGCGAGTCTTCCTCGACACCGAACATTTCTTCGACGGCTACCGGGCGAACCGCGCGTACGCGCTCGAGGTCGTACGAGTAGCCACCGAGGCCGGCGCCGACGTCGTCGCCCTGTGCGACACCAACGGCGGCACGTTGCCCCGGGAGCTCCAGGACGTCGTCCGCGACGTACTCGAATCGACCGGAGCCAGGCTCGGCATCCACTGTCACAACGACGCCGGCTGCGCGGTGGCGAACACGATCGCCGCCGTCGAGGCCGGCGTCACGCACGTCCAGGGCACGATCAACGGGTACGGCGAACGCACCGGTAACGCCGACCTGCTGGCGATCGTCGCCAACCTCGAACTCAAGCGTGACCTGAAGCTGCTCCCGGAGGGCAAGCTCGCCGAGTCGTTCCGGCTCGCGCACGCGATCGCCGAGGTGACGAACGTGCCGCCGTCGACCCGGCAGCCGTACGTCGGAGTGTCCGCGTTCGCCCACAAGGCGGGCCTGCACGCCAGCGCGATCAAGGTGGACCCGGATCTCTACCAGCACACGGATCCGGCGAAGGTCGGCAACGACATGCGGATGCTGGTGTCCGAGATGGCGGGCCGGGCGAGCGTCGAGCTGAAGGGTCGGGAGCTCGGGTTCGACCTCGGCAGGGACCGCGAGCTGGTCAGCCGGGTGACCGATCGAGTGAAGGAGATGGAGGCGCGCGGATACACGTTCGAGGCCGCGGACGCGTCGTTCTCGCTGCTGCTGACCGAAGAGGTGACCGGCGAGCGGGCGTCCTTCTTCGACGTCGAGTCCTGGCGCGTGATCACCGAGTCGCGCGCCGACGGCGAGGCCGTGTCGGAGTCGACGGTGAAGCTGGTCGCGGGCGGCGAGCGGGAGATCGTCACGGGCGAGGGCAACGGCCCGGTCAACGCGCTCGACCACGCACTGCGGACCGCGATCGAGCGCGCGTACCCGGTGGTGAACAAGTTCGAGCTGGTCGACTACAAGGTCCGCATCCTCGACCAGGGACACGGGACCGACGCGGTGATCAGAGTGCTGATCGAGACCGCTGACGGCGAGGGCTCGTGGGTGACGGTCGGGGTCGGCCACAACATCGTCGAGGCGTCCTGGGAGGCCCTGGTCGACGGCTACACGTTCGGCCTCCTGCGCCACAAGGAGGTCGTGCGATGAGTCTCCTCGCCGTCGAGCGAACGATGACGGTCTTCACCGCCGAGGTGGTCGAGACGACCGGTCTGCTGGCGCGGATCGCCGTACTGCTCAATCCGTACGACGTCCGCGAGCTCGCCCTGTCGCTGGACCGGGGCGAGCTGCGGGTCGTCGTCGAGGGCAACGGTTTCGACGCCGGGCGGGTCGCCGCCCGCCTGAACAAGGTGATCGGCGTCCTCGACGTCACGTACTCCTGAGCAGGTCGAGCGCCAGCGCGGCGGTCCACGAGAAGTCCCGGGCCCCGCGCGCTTGCCCGCCGAAGGGATCGACGTTCCTGACCCAACGCTCGTACGACGTTGTCGGTGAAGCCGATCGACAACCTGCTGCTCGACCCGGGCCGGATCCAGGCGATCGGGCGGTCCCAGCCGAAGGTGTTCATGCCCCAGTGGTTGACCACGCCGAGGTCCGGGCGACCAGCGTCGCCGGGAACGGGTACACGCCGAGGAACAGCGCGCTCACCTCGCGCCGCCCAGTGAACCTCAGCCGGCTCACGGCGTACGCGCCCGGGATGGCGACGCTGTCGCCCTACTGCCCGGTGCGCCGCATTCCACCGCGGACGTGATCGGCAAGACCGTCGAGCTCGCCGACGCCTTCCGTAAGCACGACCTTCCGGTTGTCCTCGTCCGGGTCAGCTTCGCCGCCGACGGTGGCGACCGGCTGCCCGGCCGGACTGAGCAGCCGGCCCGCTCCGGGGGAGGGACGCCGCCGGCCGGGGCGGACCAGATCGGGGATCAGTTGGCCGGTCATGCCGAGGACATCGTCGTGACGAAACGCAACTGGGGCGCGTTCCACGGCACCGACCTCGATGTGCAGCTGCGTCGGCGCGGCATCACGCAGATCGTGCTGACCGGCGTGGCCACCAGTATCGGCGTGGAGTCGACCGCGCGAGCGGCGTACGAGCACGGCTACCACGTCACCCTCGCCACCGACGCGATGACCGACCTGTCCGCCTCCGCCCACGAGAACTCGCTCAACTGGATCTTCCCGCGCCTGGGCGAGACCGCTCGGCAGCAGACATCCTCACGCTCCTCGGCTGAGCGCGGTTAGATTTCGGCGGACTTGCACGACCCAGGTCGCGGTCACGCAGTCGACTTCATCCGCAAGCACGACCCGACGAACTGACGGGTCTGATCGAGCTGGCGGGAGGCCCGCGGGGCGGCGAGTTGCGCCGCGGGCCTCCCGGTCGGTGATGGGCCTGTGGCGGGCCCGGATCGGGTCAGTCCCAGCTGAGGCCGCTGGAGGACTGGTACTCGATGACGCGGGTTTCGAAGAAGTTCTTCTCCTTCTTCAGGTCCATCACCTCTGACATCCATCCGAAGGGGTTCCGCGTTTCACCGAAAATCGGTTCGATACCGATTTGTTCTGCTCTGCGGTCCGTGACGAAGTGCATGTACTGCTCGCAGAGGTCTGCGGTCAGGCCGAGCATGCCGTTGGGCATGGTCGCACGGCCGTAGGCGACTTCGAGCTCGCACGCCTCGGTGAGCATCTGCCGGACCTCGGCCTGGAACGCCGTCGTCCACAGGTGCGGGTTCTCCTGTTTGATCTGGTTGATGCAGTCGATTCCGAAGTTCAGGTGGATCGACTCATCGCGCAGGATGTACTGGTACTGCTCGGCGATCCCGACCATCTTGTTCCGCCGGCCGAGCGACAGGATCTGGGCGAAGCCGGTGTAGAACCACATCCCCTCGAACACCACATAGAACGCGATGAGGTCGCGGAGGAACGCCGTGTCCGCTTCCGGCGTACCGGTGCGGAAATCCGGGTCTTCCAAATGTTGTGTGTACTTCAGGGCCCACGCGTCCTTGTCGGAGATCGACGGCACCTCGCGGTACATGTTGAACAGCTCGCCCTCGTCGAGACCGAGCGACGTGCAGATGTACTGGAAGGTGTGCGTGTGCACGGCCTCCTCGAACGCCTGGCGGAGCAGGTACTGCCGGCACTCAGGGTTGCTCAGCTGGCGGTAGACGGCGAGGACGATGTTGTTCGCGACCAGGGACTCCGCGGTGGCGAAGAACCCGAGGTTCCGCTTCAGCATCAGGCGCTCGTCGTCGGTCAGACCGTCACATGACTTCCACAGCGAGATATCGGCCTGCATCGAGACCTCGGTGGGCATCCAGTGGTTGTTGCAGGCGGCAAGGTATTTCTCCCAGGCCCACGTGTACTTCAAGGGCAGCAGTTGGTTCACGTCCGCGCGCGAGTTGATCATCGCCTTGTCGGCGACGTCGACGCGCGCGGCACCGATCGAAAGGGCGCTCACTGGCAGGCCTCGCAGTCAGGGTCGTCGATCGAGCAGACCGCTCCGGTAGGTTCAGGGACGGCTACGGGTACGGCGTTGAGCCGGCCGTCGGTGCCCTTCAGTGTGGATTTCTCGACATGGGTCGCTGACTGGGAACGCAGGTAATAAGTCGTCTTGAGGCCATAACGCCAAGCTGACCGGTAAAGCTCGTCGAGCGCCCGGCCGGACGGCTTCGCCATGTAGAGGTTCAGCGACTGCGCCTGGTCGATCCACTTCTGCCGCCGCGACGCGGCCTTCACCAGCCAGAGTGGGTCGATCTCGAACGCCGTCGCGTACAGCTCGCGCAGATCTGTGGGGATCCGCTCGATCCCCGCGACCACGCCGTCGTGGTACTTCAGGTCCGACACCATCACCTCGTCCCACAACCCGCGCGCCTTCAGATCGGCGACCAGGTACGGGTTGGCGACGGTGAACTCGCCCGACATGTTCGACTTCACGAACAGGTTGCTGTACGTCGGCTCGATCGACTGGCTCACGCCGCAGATGTTGGAGATCGTCGCGGTCGGCGCGATCGCCATCACGTTGGAGTTCCGCATGCCGTCACGCAGGACCTTCGCGCGCAGACCGTCCCAGTCGAGCTGGGTACCGCGGTCGACGATCATGTCACTGTCGCGCGCGGTGTGCAGCAGGTCGAGCGAGTCGATCGGCAGGATCCCGAGGCTCCACAGCGATCCGTCGTACGACGAGTACCGGCCGCGCTCGGCCGCGAGCTCACTGGACGCCTCGATCGCGTGGTAGCTGATCTGCTCCATCGAGCGGTCCGCGAACTCGACCGCGGCGTCGGACGCGTACGGGATCCGCAACGTGAACAACGCGTCGGCGAACCCCATCAGGCCGAGGCCGACCGGGCGGTGCCGCTGGTTGGCCCGCTCCGATTCCGGAGTGGTGTAGAAGTTCACGTCGATCACGTTGTCGAGCATTCGCACCGCGGTCTTCACGGTGTCGCGGAGCAGGTCCGCGTCCAGACCGTCATCGGTCAGATGGGCGACCAGGTTGACCGAGCCGAGGTTGCAGACCGCCGTCTCCTCGCTGGTCGTGTTCAGCGTGATCTCGGTGCACAGGTTCGACGAGTGGACGACGCCGTCGTGCTGCTGCGGCGAGCGCAGATTGCAGGCGTCCTTGAACGTGATCCACGGGTGCCCGGTCTCGAACAACACGGTCAGCATCCGCCGCCACAGGTCAACAGCCTTGACCCGCTTGAACACCCGGATCTCACCACGATCCGCAGCCGCCTCGTATTTCACGTACGCCTCGGCGAACGCAGCGCCGCACAGATCGTGCAGATCCGGCACCTCGTCGGGGGAGAACAACGTCCACTCCGCACCGGCCTCCACGCGCTGCAGAAACAGATCCGGCACCCAGTTGGCCGTGTTCATGTCATGCGTACGCCGCCGCTCGTCGCCGGTGTTCTTCCGCAGATCGAGAAACTCCTCGACGTCGATATGCCACGTCTCTAGATACGCACACACCGCACCTTTACGTTTTCCTCCGTTGTGAGCCAAGCCGGCGACAGTCATGTAGGACTCGTCGACGTCGACCTCGAGGTCATGGACGACCGGAACCGCCGGGATCGCGCGGACCTCGCGTACGCGAGAGAAGACCATGCCTTGGTGCGAGATCCAGTTGAGCTTCCGGATCGGGGTGACTCCGAACAGTTCGGCGATTCCCGGGACAGCGGGAATGCGGACATCGAATGTGTGTACAGGTTTCGAGAAGGCGATCTCCGATCCGTCCGAGCGTCGGCCAACGTGTTCGCCTTCCCGCAGTCGGTACTGTCCTGCCGTCGGAACTCCGAGCCGAAGCATCTGATAGCGCAGACCTGCGGCGAGACCTTTGGAGGTGCTGGTGAAGTAGATCTCCTTTCCGCATGAGATCCCGCCGTCGGTCTCGAGGAGACCGCGGACGAGTTCGCGCGTCTGACTTAGCGGAAGGTGCGCGAATCGAGGCGCGATGCGTTTCGAGTGGGCCTCGTCGTACAGATCGTCGCGTGTGAACGGAAGGGTTGCCTCGCCTGGCCCTGTTATGCGGCCGGTGATCGGGTCGCGCCGGGGACCGCGTCCGGAGGCCCAGCGGACCTGCGCGTATGTGTCTCCACGGCCCGTTTCCCAGAAGTGGATCCCTCGTGCTGCGAGGTAAGCGCGAACGAAGTGCAGATGCGTGTCACGCTCCGGATTGCCGGACACGCCCCACTCGCTACTGTCGTTAGATGCGTGGCCATCGCCGAGCAGGATGCCGTACAGGCGGGCGTCATCGTCGGTCAGCCCACGCACCGGCGCGATCTCCTCAGGCACCACCTGGCCTATGTAGTCACCCCGACTGAGCATCCCTGCTTCGACCCAGCCGGGCGTGACCTTCCCCTTGCTGATCCATTGGAGCGTGCGCTCGTTGCTCTGCTCCATCGGAACGCCCTGCATTGCATAGAACGGATGCCCGGAGGTGACGATTAGCGGGTCGATCGAGTGCTTGACGTCGACCTCCACCATCGGACCGTCTTGGTCGTACGTGAATGTCTTCGTTACTTCGCGATATCGACCACTCGCACCGAGAACCAGATCGCCGACCTTGACGTCACGGATTTGTGTGGGGCCTGTTGCGGTGTACAGGAGAGTCTCAGGTGCGAAGCACTGATTCACAGCAACGGCGGTGTCGTTGGCGATCTTCAGGAACGGTACGACGCCCTGGGACTCGCCGTTCGTGCCGCGGATGTGGGCGCCGATGCCGCGCACCGGGGTCCAGTCGTTGCCGAGGCCGCCGGAGTACTTGGCGAGCAGGGCGTTGTTGCGGATGCCGGTGAAGATGCCGGACAGGTCGTCCTCGACAGTGGTCAGGAAGCACGACGACAGCTGCGGCCGGGTGGTGCCGGAGTTGAACAGCGTCGGTGTCGACGACATGAAGCGAAACGAGCTGAGCAGTTCGTAGAACGCGATCGCCCGCGCCTCGCGGTCGTCCTCGCGCAGCGCCATGCCCATCGCGACCCGCAGGAAGAACGCCTGCGGCAACTCGTACCGCACCTTGTCGAGGTGCAGCAGGTACCGGTCGTAGAGCGTCTGCAGGCTGAGGAACGTGAAGCTCAGATCGGCCTCGGGCTTGATCGCCGCGGCGAGCCGGTCGAGATCGAAGCGGCCGAGCTCGGGGTCGAGCTGCCCGGCCTCGATGCCGAGTTGGATGTAGCGCGGGAAGTAGTCGAGGTACGCCGTGGTCATGTCGGCCTGACTCGCCTGCCGCGGCTCGCTGTGGACGCGGCCCAGCGCCTCGCGACGGATCTGGTCCAGCAGCAGGCGGGACGCGGCGAAGCTGTACTGCGGCTCGGTCTCGACGTACGACCGCGCGGCCATCACCAGCGCGAGCTCGACCTCGTGCTGCACGATGCCGTCGTAGCAGGCGCCGAGGGTTTCGTTCAGGATGAGTTCGGGGTCGACCGCGTCGAGACCGGTGGCGGCTTCGGCGACGATCACGCGGAGCCGGTCGACGTCGAGCGGGGACCGGCTGCCGTCGGCCGCGCGGACGGTCAGCGCCGGCTTCTCGGTGACGCCGGCCGGGTCGGCGGGGGTGCGGGCCTTGGTCCGCTCCTCGCGGTACAGCACGTAGGCGCGGGCGACCTGGTGCTCGCCGGCGCGCATCAGCGCCAGCTCGACCTGGTCCTGGATGTCCTCGACCTGCACGCTGCGGCGCGTGTCACCGCGGCTGGTCAGGGTCGTGACGACCCGGCCGGTCAGGTCGGCGACCAGGTCACGGACCCGGTGGGTGGTCCCCGCGTCGGCGCCCTCGACGGCGAGGAACGCCTTCGTCACGGCGACGGAGATCTTGGTGGCGTCGAACGGCGTACTGCTGCCGTCGCGGCGGATGACGGTGAGCTCGGTTCGAACCTCCCCCGTTGAGGAAGCAGGAGGTGAGGAAGCAACAGATGAGGAAGCAATGGTCACAGGTGTGCGCTCCAGAAGAGTTCGGGGACCCGGGACCACGCGAGCGGGCGCATGACGGGACCGGCGGCACCGGCCGGGAACACTGCCGTCACGCCCGGCGACCCACCCGCGAGATCTCGGACCGCGTGCACCGGCGGTACACGCGCCGGTGGCAGGCGACCACAACATGTTGTGTTGCCGATCGCTACGATCCACCAGTGGTAGTGATGCTAGGCGGATCGCTCTAGATCTTGTGGTAGCGCCACGCCGCGTGTCGCACATCTTGTGGTCCTCGCCCTCGAATCACGCGGCGACCGCATAGAGGTCCTGGAGCGTCATGATCTCCGAGCCGTGATGGATCAGCTCGCGATTCAGTCGCAGGACGACATGGCCGAACGGCTCGGCGGCGTCCAGTTCGTTGGCCTGACTGAGGCCGATCGTCATCGCGGCGTCCTCGTCCAGGCCGGCGATCGCGTCCTGCCAGGCCTCGACCCAGTAGGTCAGCCAGGCGACCGCGTCCCGGGCGTTGCCGTGCAGCGTGATGTCGGCCCGCCCCTGCCGGCTCTCGCCGAACGTCCACTCCCAGCGCTCGAAGAACATCTCGGTCAGATGTGCGATCAGCCAGGCGATCGTCCGCGGTCCGCGATGGTCCGGCTCGTCCGGCCACTGCGCGACCCACTCGCCCGATCCGAGCGGCCGGAATCGCCCCGTGTAGTGCCGCCGTACGACGGTGAGTGCCTCACTGCTCGGCCGCCAGAAGTACTGCTCGTCGGTCAACTGGGCGAGCCGCCCGGACAGCACCATCCAGCTGAAACCGAGCTGGCCGCGGACCATCGCCATCGCCGACGGCCGGTGCAGGATGTCCCAGTCGAACGCCTCCGGCATCACAACTCCCCTGTACGATCGAACATGTGTTCGAATTCTTGCTCGATCGCGACCGGAAAGTCAAACCCCCTAGCGTGTCGGTTCTGGCCTCGCGGGGACCGGTCTGCTAGGCGCCTGGATCCGCGTGTCCGCGGCCGGGCTCGCGAAGCGACGCTCCAGCAACGTGAAGGCGTCGATCAGTTCGGGCGCCTCGTAGACGCGGTTCCGGCGCCCGTCGGTGATCTCGCGAAGGATGCCTGTCTCGACCAGCCGGGCGAGACCCTGGTTCGCGGCCTGCTGGGACCGGTCGATGAGCTGTGCCGCGGCCGCGAGGGTCAGGACCGGTGCGGCAGGCAGTGCCTCGATCAGGAGTTCGGCCGCGGAGCCGGCGCGGACCGGCGCCGCGCGTTCCCGCCATTCGGCCTTGAGGTCTGCGGCGCTCCGTTCGAAGCGCGCGGCTTCGGCGGTCGCGTGCGTGCAGGCCTTCGCGAACATCCGCAGCCACGGGTTCGCGGCCGCGCGGGCCTTCGCGGTCGTCGCGCGTCCGACGTACCGGAAGGCGGTCAGTGTCTCGACGTACTCCGCGGCGTGGGTCGCGAGCGAGAGCGAGACCGGTGGCACGGTGCGCGTGATCAGGCCGTCGGCGCGCAGGATCAGGTGGATCAGCGCGCGCCCGGTCCGGCCGTTGCCGTCGGCGAACGGGTGGATCGTCTCGAACTGCGCGTGCGCGATCGCGGCCTTCGCCAGCACCGGCAGCCCGGACTCGCGGACGAACGTCATCAGGTCCGCCAGTAGCTCGGGGATGAGCTGCGCCGGCGGCGGCACGTAGTACGCCTCGGCGGGTGAGCGACCGCCGATCCAGTTCTGCAGGTAGCGGATCTCGCCGCCGTACTCCGGGTGCGGCGACTGCGCCATCAACCGGCGATGCGCCTCGAGCAGATGGTCGACCTCGAGCTTCTCCCCGGCCTGGACGGACTCGGTCACCCACGTCATCGCGTCGACCGCGCCGAGCACTTCCTCGGCGGTCACGTCGCTGGTGCGATCTCGCAGTACGTCGGCCTTCAGCAACCTGCGCGCGCCGACGACGAGTCCCTCGATGTGCGACGAACCGACCGCTTCGGCGCGCAGCAGCAACCGCGCCAGCGCCTCGCTGTTCGTCAGCACGGCGGCAGTCGCGTCCAGGCGGGCCAGATCGCCGGCGGCGTCCTCGAGCACTGCGAGTACGTCGTCGGACAGGTCGAACGCACGCCCGACCAGCGGGTCGGGGAAATACAGCTCGTACGACCCGCCCAGGCGCTCCGCCCGGGTGAACCCGTCGGGGTGCCCGGGCCAGCGGTGCAACTCAACCCTGGCCATACTCTTATTCAAGCTTATCCACAAACCTTGAACAAGGTCTGTGGATAAACAACCTGGATTGAACCCGGCGATGGAGAGACTGCTGGTTGTGACTCTCGACGCTGAGACGCAGCAGATGGTGGCCGCCAACCAGGCCGACTGGAACGCACGGGCGCCGCTGCACGCGGCGAGCGAGTTCTACGACCGGCCCGCGGAGTTCTGGTTCGCCGACTACGAGTGGGAGGACCTCGGTCCGCTCGACGGTCGCGACGTACTGCATCTGCAGTGTCACCTGGGAACCGAGACGATCGAGTTCGCGCGGCGGGGTGCGCGGACCAGCGGACTCGACCTGTCCGAGAAGTCGCTGGAGGCCGCGCGGCGGATCGCGGTGGAGGCTGGCGTCGAGGTCGACTACGTGCACGCCAATGTGTACGACGCCTTGGACGCGGTCGACGGACGGCAGTTCGACATCGTCTACACCGGCAAGGGCGCGCTCTGTTACCTGCCCGAGCTGAAGCAGTGGGCCGAGGTCGTCCGCGACCTGCTCAAGCCCGGCGGCGTCCTCTACATCGTCGAGTTCCACCCGCTGCTCAACGCGCTCCGCGAGGTCTCGCTGCCCGGCGAGTCCGAAGACCTGGTTCTTCGCGCCGACTACCTGGAGGGTCGCGGCCCGATCGCTCACGACTCCACCGTCACCTACACCGGCGACGAAGTCCCCGGCCGGCAGACCAGCTACGAATGGCGCCACGGCCTCGGCGAAATCACCACGACACTCGCCGACGCAGGCTTCCAACTCACCAGCCTCCGCGAGTCCGAGGTACTCCCATGGCCCCGCTGGCCCTCGATGCAACAAACCCCCAACGGCTGGTGGCGCCTCCCGGACACCGCGCCTCGTATCCCACTTCTCTTCGCCTTGAAGGTCACGAAGCCATGAGCCGCGCAGAACGCGAGCAGGACCTCATCACCTACTACTCCAACGAGATCCAGGATCGTGTCGAGCGTGACCTCCCCGAGCCGCGAGTGACCCGGCGTACGGCGTACCTCGACCAACTGCGCGCCGAAGGCCGCAACACGGTCCTCGAGCTCGGCTGCGGTCCCGGCCGCGACGGAGAAGCGATCGCGGCGGCCGGGTTCAGCTACACCGGTGTGGACCTGTCGCCGGCCAGTGTGGAGGCCTGCCGGGAGCTGGGGCTTCACGCCGAGGTGGCGTCGGTGCTCGACCTGCCGTTCGACGACGCGACGTTCGATGCAGGCTGGACGATGAGCACGTTGCTGCACGTCGCCGACGAAGATCTCGACCAAGCGCTGCAGGAGATCATCCGGGTACTGCGCCCAGGAGCGCCACTGGCTGTCGGACTCTGGGGTGACGTCAGCGCACACGAACACGTCTGGGAGGACGGCAAGGGCTACGGTCCCGGCCGGTTCTTCAGCATCCGCAGCGACGAGGGACTGCGCGAGGTCCTCGGCCGGTACGGCGCGGTGGAGCAGTGGACGACCTGGGACGACGACCGCGTCATGCACTACCAGTGGGCAGTGCTGCGAGTCAGCGCTTCCTAGGCCCGCGGATTGCGACGTACAGCAAGGAAACGCCGAGGGCCGCGACGATCGGGCCGACGGTCGCCCACAGGGTGCTGCCGGTCATCGAGCTGCCTTTGAGGTACCCGAGGCCTTGCAGCGTCCAGACCCCACCGATCGCGACGAGCAGTACGGCGAACGCGATGGCGACGATCTTTCCCATGCAGGGAGGTTAGCGGAGCAGCTCGTCGCAGAGGGCGACCAGCTTCGCGCGGAGTGGGCGGGCGCGGTCGGCGAAGGTGCGTTGGGCGGCGGTGTACTCCGCTTTGCCTTCAGGGGTTTCGATCTGCACGGGGGAGTAGCCGAGGGGGGCCAGGTCGTACGGCGATGCGCGCATGTCGAGGGTGCGGATGTCGCGGGCGAGCTCGAAGCACTCCAGGAGCAGTGAGCTGGGCGTGAAGGGCATCAGCTTGGTCGCCCACTTGTAGAGATCCATGTTCGCATGCAAGCAGCCGCCTTGTTCCAACGCGGGCTGGGACTCGCGGTCGGGCTGGAGGGTGTTCAGGGGACGAGCAGGCGTCGTGAAGAAGCGGAACGCGTCGAAGTGCGAACAGCTGATCTTGTGCGATTCCACGACCTGATCGGTGCCCTCGGCACCTAGCCGGAGCGACCAGGCGGCATGCCGTACGTCGGGAGTCCGATAGACCATCGCCCACTCGTGCAGACCGAAGCAGCCGAACTGGGCCGGCCGGTCGAGCGTCGATGCGAGCAGCCGGCGGATCCACGTGATGCTGTCCGCGCGGCGTTCGATCTCGGCCGGATCGAGCGTGGCAGTCCCGTCGACGACGACGTACCCGCGCCGATCGCGATACGACGCAGCGTCTTCCAGGCGGATCCCAGGACCCGGGTGCCAGACGCGGAGCTGGTTCGGCCGCGTCGGGTAGTAGGTGAAGAGGAAGTCCTCGACCGGATGCGCTTCCCGGCGGCGCCGCCGTTCCAGGTGGTCCGCCAGCAGTACGTCGACGCGCGCGGCGTGATCCTCGGCGTACGACGACCACTCGGCGAAGGGCAGCGTGATGCTCATAGGTCCAGGGCGAACGCGTACAGCTCGAGGCCGGGGATGGGGGACCAGTCGCGTTCAGGCAGGCGGACGAAGCCGAGGCGCTCGTAGATCCGGTGCGCCGTGGTCATGTAGACGGCGCTGCTCAGGACGAGTCGCCGGTGCCCGAGCTCACGCGTTCGCGAGATGCAGCGCTCGGTCAGCGCGGTCCCGATCCCCAGGCCCCGCGCGCGGGCCGCGACGCCGAGCATCCGGAACTCGCCCTCGTCGTCCCGGCCGATCTCGCGGTAGACCGAGCCGACAGGACAGTAAGTAACAGAGCCCAGCAGACCGGACGAGTCAGCCGCGACCCACAGTTCCGCTTTCGCGGCCCGGTCCGCGGCTGCACGGAGCGTCATCGCGTACTCACCGCGAACGAAACCGTCGTGTGAGTACGCCTCCACGGTCAGCTCGCCAACCGTGTCGTACTCGGCGGGAACGGCCAGGCGGATCTCAACAGTCACCAGCTAACTGTCTCACTCCGCACCCCCGGTAGGCTCGGCCCGTGCGTATCGCCAGATTCTCCGTGGACGACGAGCCGAAGTACGGCGTCGTCGAGACCGACGACCCCGAAGGCCTCGTCGGTACTGTCAACGTCCTCGACTCGGACCCGCTCTACCGGTCGGCGCAGTTCACCGGGGAGAAGCTGCAGCTCGCGGACGTCCGCCTGCTCGCGCCGGTGATCCCGCGCAGCAAGGTGGTCTGCGTCGGCCGCAACTACGCGGCGCACGCCGCGGAGCTCGGCAACGACGTACCGACAGCGCCGCTGATCTTCCTGAAGCCGAACACGAGCGTGATCGGCCCGCGGGACGGCATCGTCTACCCGGAGCAGACCAATGATCTGCACTTCGAGGGCGAGCTCGCGATCGTGATCGGCCGGATCTGCCGGGACCTGCCCAAGGAGCGGGTCAACGAGGTGATCTTCGGCTACACGGTCGCGAACGACGTGACCGCGCGCGACCTGCAGAAGAGCGACGGGCAGTGGGCCCGGGCCAAGGGCTTCGACACGTTCTGCCCGCTCGGTCCGTGGATCAGCACCGAGCTCGACGTGTCCGACCTGCGGGTCAGCACCGAGCTGAACGGCGAGCCCAAGCAGGACGGGCGGACGTCGGAGTTCATCTTCGACATCCCCGAGGTGCTGGCCTACATCACCTCCTTCACCACGCTGCTGCCCGGTGACGTGGTGCTGACCGGCACCCCGGCCGGCGTTGGCCCGATGCTGCCCGGTGACGAGGTCTCGGTCAGCATCGAAGGAATCGGAACCCTGACGAACAAGGTGATCGTGCGTGACTGACGCCGTACTGGGCGATCTGGAACCGAGTGCCGTCAGGGTCCGCTTCCCGCCGTCCCCGACCGGCATGCTGACCGTCGGCAACATCCGCAGCGCCCTGTTCAACTGGGCCTTCGCCCGGCATTTCGGCGGCACGCTGGTGCTCCGCATCGAGGACACCGACACCTCCCGGAACACCGAGGAGGGCTACCGGTACACGTACGACGCGCTGCGCTGGCTCGGCCTGAACTGGGACGAGGGCCCCGAGGCCGGCGGCGATTTCGGCCCGTACCTGCAGTCCGAGCGGATGGACATCTACGCCGACGTCGTCGCGAAGCTGATGGCCGCCGGCAAGGCGTACCACTGCTACTGCTCGCAGGAGGAGCTCGACCAGCGCCGCGAGGAGGCCCGCACCGCCGGACAGCACAGCGGGTACGACGGCCACTGCCGCAACCTCTCGCCCGAGCAGGTCCAGGCGTACGTCGACGAAGGCCGGCGGACCGTGGTGCGGCTGCGGATGCCGGACCACCCGATCGTGTTCGACGACCTGGTCCGCGGCGAGATCACGTTCCTCCCGGAGAACCTCGGCGACTACGTCCTGGTCCGGGCGAACGGCTACCCGCTCTACCCGCTGGTGAATCCGGTCGACGACGCGCTGATGGAGATCACCCACATCCTCCGCGGTGAGGACCTGCTGCCGTCGACGCCGCGGCAGATCGCGCTGTACGAGGCGCTGGCGGAGATCGGCGTCGGCAGCGGCCGGACGCCGCGGTTCGGGCACCTGCCGATGGTGATGGGCGAGGGCAACAAGCGGCTGTCCAAGCGGGACAAGGGATCGGGGCTGACGGAGTACGTCGAGCGCGGGTTCCTGCCCGAGGGGCTGCTGAACTACCTGGCGCTGCTGGGCTGGTCGATCGCCGAGGACCGGGACGTGTTCACGATGGCGGAGATGGTCGAGGCGTTCGACATCCGCAAGGTGAACTCGAACGCGGCCCGCTTCGACCCGAAGAAGTGCGAGGCGATCAACGCCGCGCACATGCGGCTGCTTCCGCAGGAGGAGTTCGCGCAGCGGATGATCCCGTTCCTGGCCGCGGCCGGCGTGCTGGCGGAGCAGCCGTCCGAGGAGCAGCTCGCGGTACTGCGGGCCGCCGTACCGCTCGTGCAGGAGCGGATGAACACGCTGTCGGAGTCCGACGAGATGCTCGGGTTCCTGTTCGTCGACGAGGACGCGTTCAGGGTCGATCCGGACGCTGCCGCGAAGGTGCTGACCGGCGACGCGCACGCCGTACTGGACGCGGCCGCCAAGGCGCTGGCCGACCTGGAGGACACCGAGTGGACGACCGAGGCGATCGAGGCCGCGCTGCGGGCATCGCTGATCGACGGGCTCGGCCTGAAGCCGAAGAACGCGTTCGGTCCGGTCCGGGTGGCGATCTCCGGCCGCCGGATCTCGCCGCCGCTGTTCGAGTCACTGGAACTGCTCGGGCGGGAGAAGTCCCTGCACCGGCTCGAGCGCGCTCGCCGTACGACGTGATGAGCAAGCAGACCACGCCGTACCAGCGGCTCCTCGACAACGACATCACGCCACGCGCGTTCGTCGTACTGGGTTCGTTCACGATCCTGGTCGGCTGGATGATCGCCGGCGTCGTGATCCAAGGCGTGCAACTCGCGATCCACAAGGACGCGGAGGGGACGATGTCTTGGTTCGGGTTGCTGGGCGTCAACCTGACCCTGATCTCCTTGATCCCGTTGTCGGTGTTGGTCGCCCGTGCGCTGAACAAGCAGACTCCGGGCCTGCTGTCGTCGGTGGTCGGCCGGCTGCGGTGGCGTCCGCTGGCCTGGTTCGCCCTGGTCTCGGTCGGGCTCGAGTTGGTGGCGTTCGCGATCATCCAGGTCGGCAACGTCCCGCTCGCCACCGGTGAACGCCACGGCGGCGGTGTGGCGCCGGATGCGATCGCGGTCATCGCGATCACGCTGCTGACCTCGCCGATCCAGGCCGCGGGGGAGGAGTACTTCTTCCGCGGGTACCTGCTGCAGGCCGTCGGGTCGTTCGTGCGGAGCTCGCTGGTGGTCGTGATCGTCACTGGGGTGCTGTTCACCGCGGCGCACGGGATCTGGCCGTGGCAGAGCCCGGCGCTGTTCGTCGACCGGCTCGTGTTCGGTCTGGTCGCAGGGCTGCTCGTCATCCGGACCGGCGGTCTGGAGGCCGGCATCGCGTCGCACGCGGCGAACAACGTGGTGACGTTCGTGTTCGCGGCGCTGACCAACACCGTCGGGGCGAGCTTCGGCGTGAAGGACGCGCCCTGGCCGCTGGTGACGATCGACGTGGTGAAGTTCGTGGCGTTCGGCGCGATCGCGTGGTGGATGTCCGGGCGGATGAAACTGGCCAACTCCTCCGAGCTGCCGTTGACCGCGCTGCCGGTCGCCGGCCCGGGACGGGTGTGACGGGAGTGACAACCCGCCGCGAGGGGCCCGTTTTGCTGTCCGGTCCCTGCCTCGGGTAAGCTCTCCGAGCCGGGTTGATGAGGGCGGAAACAAACTCTCGACCCAGTGAAATGCCTTTGGGGTATGGGGTAATTGGCAGCCCGTCTGATTCTGGTTCAGTTAGTCTAGGTTCGAGTCCTAGTACCCCAGCGGATTGGACCGCGCCGGTGAAAATCGGTACAGTTCAACCTCGTTGCCCGGGCCGCCAGGTCCGGATGACACACCTCTGGCCCCGTTGTGTAGCGGCCTAGCACGCCGCCCTCTCAAGGCGGTAGCGCGGGTTCGAATCCCGTCGGGGCTACCAGAGTCGAGCGCCTCCCATCACTCGGTGGGAGGCGCTCGTGCGTTCGGGACCGGAGCGCCGCGGGTCTCCGGAAGTTTTCTCGCACCAGGCGCCAACTATGTTCCGGAAAGCTGCGCGGATCCTGGACATCTCGAGATCTAAGCGCTTAGAGTCTAAGCGCTTAGACCTCTCCTGCCTGGAAAGGGGATCGCTGTGCGGCGAAACCTCTTCGCTCTTCCGGCCGTGGCGGTTGCCACGGCCCTGCTGCTGGCCGGTTGCGGCGGTTCCCCCGACGACTCGTCCGGTGCCGGCGCGACGGCCGACCCCGGTCCGGAGACCGGGACCATCACGTTCACGGGTACCGACAACGCCGAGACGTACCAGCCCGTGATCAAGGCGTTCGAGGCGAAGAACCCCGGGATCAAGGTGACCTACACCCAGATCCCGTTCGACCAGTTCAACGCGACCATGCAGCAGCGGCTGAGCGCGAAGGACGCCGGGATCGACGTCTACACGGTCGACGAACCGCGGGTCTCACAGCTCGCCGCGAAGGGTTTCCTCACCGATCTCAGCGACGTCGACGCCAAGGTGAAGACGTCCTTCAGCACTACGGCGTACAAGACCAACCACTTCCGCGACAAGCTGTGGTCGTTGCCGATGTGGAACTCGACGCAGTTCCTCTTCTACAACAAGACCGCGCTCGCCAAGGCCAAGGTGACGCCGCCGACCGCGGACCCGGAGCAGCGCTGGACCTGGGAGCAGGTCGAGGCCGCCGGCCGGAAGGCGATGCAGTCGGGCGGCACGAAGTACGGGCTGTTCCTGGAGCAGCCCGAGGCGTACTACCAGCTGCAGCCACTGGCCGAGTCGCTCGGCGGCGGATCCGGCATCGAGGGCGACGACGCACTCACTCCGGCGGTCGAGACCGACGGCTGGAAGAAGGCGATGCAGTGGTACGGCGCTACGTTCGCGAGCGGACTGTCGCCGCGCGGCATCGGCGGGTTCCAGACCGGCCCGGTGTTCGCGGCCGGTGACGTCGCGTTCTTCGTCGGCGGTCCGTGGGACCTGAAGATCTTCGGCAGCTCGAAGGTCGACTGGGGCGTCGCCCCGATGCCGTACTTCCAGGGCGGCAAGCCGGTCACGCCGACCGGTTCGTGGTCGGTCGGCATCAACCCGGCGTCGAAGCAGCAGGGGATGGCGCGCAAGTTCGTCGAGTTCGCGACGCTGGACCCGGCCGGCAACCTGGCCACCACGAGTACGACGACGATCATCCCGGCGAACCTCGAGGCGCAGCAGCAGTACACACCGCAGATGGACAAGTTCTCCGGCGCCAAGACGGCCGGTGCCGCCGCGATCACGACGTACGAGAGTGAGCACACCGCGGTGTCGCGGCCGGTGAGTGTCGGGTACATCCAGTTCGAGGAAGTCATGGGCAAGGCGTTCGCGGACATCCGCAACGGGACCAACTCGGACGCGCGGTTGCAGGAGGCGACCCGGCAGCTCACTGACGCCTGGCGGTCCATCAAATGAGGCCAATCAAGTGAGGCAGCGGCAGGGGCTGATCGCCCTCGCCTTCCTGGCGCCCGCGCTGGTGTGTCTCGCCGTACTGCGGATCGTCCCGGCGATCTCGGCCGTGGTCGAGAGCTTCTACACCGAGAGCCTGCTGCGCGGCGGGCGGGTGTTCGCGGGCCTGGGCAACTACACGGATCTGCTGTCGAACAAGGACTTCCGGCAGTCGGTCGGCGTGACGCTGCTGTTCACCGTGCTGGTGAACCCGATCCAGGTCGCGGTCTCGTTCCTGCTCGCGGTCCTCTTCACCCAGCGGGCCGCGGGTGCGAAGCTCTGGCGCACGCTGGTCATCCTGCCGATAGCCACCCCGCCTGCGGTGTCGGCAGTGATCTGGAGCGTCATCTACCGGCCGGACGGCCTCGCGAACGGCGTCCTCGAACGGCTCGGCCTGCCCGCGCAGCCGTTCCTCACCTCGCCGAGCCAGGTGCTGCCGTCGCTGATCGTCCTGCTGTCGTGGATCGGCGTCGGGTACTGGATGCTGTTCCTGATCGCGGGCATCCAGGAGGTGCCGGAAGAGGTCCGCGAAGCCGCGCTCCTCGACGGCGCGGGTCCGTGGCGCCGGATGGTGTCCGTCGTCCTTCCGCTGGTACGTCGTCCGCTGGCGTTCGTCCTGGTTGCCGACACGGTGTCGAACCTGCTCGTGTTCGCGCCGGTGCAGATCCTCACCAAGGGTGGCCCGAACGGCAACAGCAACCTGCTGATGTACGACGTCTACAGCCGCGCGTACGCGATCGGCGACATTCACGTCGCCCAGGCCGAGGTCGTCATCCTGGTCGCGCTCACGCTGGCGATCGTGGCCGGGCAGTTCCGGCTGCTGCGAGGTGACGAGTGAAGCGCGTCAGCCTCTCGGTGCTCGGCGGCGTCGTCGGCATCCTGTTCTTCCTGCCCTTGCTGTGGGTCGTGACGAACTCGCTGCGCCCCGGCTCGGAGACGTTCGCCAACCTCAATCCGCTGTCCTGGCAGACGTTCCTCGAGCTGCGTCCCACTCTCACCAACTACTCCGCCCTACTGAACAGCGCGATCGGCCGCGCGACGCTCAACTCGATCCTGGTCAGCGCGGCCACGGTCGTCATCGGTCTCGCGGTCTGCGCGACCGCGGCGTTCGGGCTGGCGGCGTTCCAGTTCCGCGGGCGTGGGCTGGTCTTCGGCATCGTCGTACTGAGCTTTCTGGTGCCGTTCGACGCGATCGCGATCCCGCTGTCGACGATGTTCCGGGATTGGCACCTGACCAACACGTTCGCGGGTCTGGTGCTGCCGGGGATCGGTAACGGGATGGCGATCTTCCTGCTGCGGCAGTTCTTCCTCGGCATCCCGGCCGAGCTGGTCGAGGCCGGGCGCCTCGACGGGTTGGGGTGGTTCGGAGTGTTCCGCTGGATCTACCTGCCGCTGTCGAAGCCCGCGTTGATCGGCGCCGGCTTGATGCTGTTCCTCTTCCAGTGGCAGGCGTACGTCTGGCCGCTGCTGATCGGCACTGACGCGAAGCACATCCTCGGCCCGGTCGCGCTGTCCAACCTGCAGGGCCAGAACTTCACCGACTACGGTCTCGTATTCGCGGGCGCCGTGGTCCTCACCCTCATCCCGCTGGTCGTCATCGCCGGCTTCCAGCGGTACTTCGTCCAGTCCGTGTCGAGTACCGGGCTCAAGTAAGGGAGATTCGTGCGATCCATCATTCTCGATACCGATATCGGCTCCGACGTCGACGACGCGATGGCGCTCGCCCAGCTCCTGGGCAGCCCGGAGCTCGACCTCGTCGAGGTGCACACCGTGTACGGCGACACCCGGCTACGGGCCCAGCTCGCCAGGCGGTACGGCGTACTTGCGGGCCGCGACCTGCACGTCGTACCCGGTGAGGCCGAGGCGTTGTCGGGGCGAGAGGTCTGGTGGGCCGGGCACGAAGGCACGCTGCACAACGACCTGGAGCAGGAGACGATCAGCGCGGACAGCGCACCGGAACGGCTGGTCGCCCGGCTCCGCGAGCAACCTGGTGAGCTCGACGTCGCCGCGATCGGCCCGCTGACGAACGTGGCGGCCGCACTGGCCCTCGAACCGCAGGCGGCCTACTGGATCCGGCATCTGTGGGTGATGGGCGGGTCGTTCGGCGACGACGTGTGCGAGCACAACTTCAAGTCCGACGACGTGGCTGCGCGGGCCGTGCTGAGCGCGGGGATTCCGACCACGATCACTGGGCTGGAGATCACCCAGCAGGTCACGATCGAGGCGGCCCGCTTGCAGCGGATCCGCGCCGCCGGACCGCTCGGTGCCGCGCTCGGGGCGGATATCGAGCAGTGGTGGGCGTACTGGAACGAGACGTGGAACGTGCCGCACGATCCGGTGGCGGTGCTCGCGATGAGTCGCCCGGAACTGTTCACGTTCTCCAAGCTCGGACGAGTGTCGATCGAGGTCGGGGGAGAGCGGGCGGGGCACAGTACGTTCGCGCCCCATGCGGACGGCACCGTGCGGATCGTCACCGCGCTGGAGGCCGAGCAGGTGGCCGAGGAGATCACGACGCGGATCGTGGCAGCCGGGACGGCATACCCTGTCGCTCGTGGGGAGATCGATGGCGACCGCACGTGACGTCGCGGAACGCGCCGGCACGTCCACGGCGGTCGTCAGCTACGTCTTCAACAACGGCCCCCGGCCCGTGTCGGCGGAGACCCGCCGGCGCGTGCTGGAGGCCGCGGCGGAGCTGGAGTACCGGCCGAACATCCTCGCCCGGGCGCTGAGCGCGGGACGCACGTACTCGCTCGGGCTGCTCATACCGCAGATCCGCAACCCGTACTTCGCCACGCTCGCCGAGCATCTGGAGAACTACGCGCGCCAGCACGACCACCTGCTACTGATCGGCGACTCGGCCGGCGACCCGGAACAGGAGTCGGCCCACATCGGCTCGTTCATCGAACGCAAGGTCGACGGCGTCGTCCTCGTCTCGCTGCTCGTCGCCCCGGCGATCCAGCGCTTCGCGACCGCCGGCGTACCGGTCGTCGCTCTGCATCCCGTCCCCGACGGCGTGACGGTCTCCACGCTCTCGATCGATTACGTCGCGGGCGCCGAGGCGTCGGCGGATCATCTGCTGTCACACGGCTACCGGACCCTCGGTGTCGTCACGGGCCCCGAGGATTCACCCGGTACGGCGGAACACCGCAGGGGCATCGAACTCGCATTGAAGGCGCATTCGCAAGCCTCGGCCCGGTACGTCGCCGCGCCCGTGTCGCGGTTCGCCGCGCGGGACGCCGTACGGCCGTGGTTCGCGCGGAAGCGGCCGCCGCGGGCGATCTACTGCTCGACGGACGAGCAGGCGTTCGGCGTACTGTTCGCGGCCTGGGAAGCCGGGCTGCAGGTGCCGGACGACGTGGCTGTGATGGGGTTCGACGGCACCAGCGAGTGCACAGTGACGATCCCGCCACTCGCGAGCGTCCGCCAGCCGATCGAGGAAACCGCCCGCCGGGCCGTCGAACTGTTGCTGGACCGCACCAATCCACCGGCAGCCCGCCACGTCCTCGACTACGAGTTGGTTCCCAGCACCTCCTGCGGCTGCACCGAATCCGAGTAGCCTGAAGGAATGGCCGTCGAGTTCAACCACACCATCGTGAACTGCACCGACAAAGATGCCTCGGCCCGGTTCCTGGCCTACATCCTCGGAGTCGGCGAACCGAGCAGTTACGGGCCGTTCGCCGTCGTACAGCTCGCGAACGGCACGACGCTCGACTTCGCCGAGGCCCAGGGGCAGCCGCACCGGCAGCATTACGCATTCCTCGTGAGCGAGGAGGAGTTCGACCAGATCCACGCCCGGATCGTCGACCGCGGACTGACGTACTGGGCCGACCCCTTCCACCGCAGCGAAGGCGAGATCAACACCAACGACGGTGGCCGCGGCCTGTACTGGGACGACCCCGACGGCCACAACCTCGAGATCCTCACCGTGCCGTACGGCGGCTGGCAGTAACTACTCCGAGGCGCGGCGGAGGGCTTCGGAGAGGCGTTCGGCGGCTGCCATGACGGCAGGGGCGTGCATGCGGCCGGGCTGGCGGGACAGACGTTCGATCGGGCCGGACACCGACACGGCCGCGATCACCTTGCCGCTGGGGGAGCGGACCGGGGCGGAAACAGACGCGACGCCCTGCTCCCTTTCGCCGACCGAGTGCGCCCAGCCGCGACGCCGTACGCCGGCCAGCGCGGCAGCGTTGAACGAGGCGTTGTGCAGACCGCGGTGCATCCGCTCCGGGTCTTCCCACGCAAGCAGTATTTGAGCGGCCGACCCGGCCGCCATGGTCAGCTGGCTGCCCACGGGGACGGTGTCACGCAGACCGGACGGACGCTCGGCAGCGGCGACGCACACCCGGTACTCACCCTGGCGGCGGAACAGCTGCGCCGACTCACCGGTGATGTCCCGCAGTCGCGCCAGCACCGGACCGGCGGTCGCGAGCAACCGGTCCTCACCTGCCGCCGAGGCCAACTCGCTGAGTCGCGGCCCGAGAACGAAGCGTCCCTGCATGTCGCGGCCGACCAGGCGGTGGTGCTCGAGCGCGACCGCCAGCCGGTGGGCCGTCGGACGGGCCAGGCCCGTGGCCGCCACCAGACCGGCCAGGGTCGCCGGCCCGGACTCCAGGGCGGACAGTACGAGGGCTGCTTTGTCGAGAACACCGACTCCGCTAGAGTTGTCCATGAGACGATATTGCCGTCTCGAATCGTGGAACGCAAGTCGCTTCAGCTGCCCAATCGAGAGCACTGTGAGCGAGAGCACTTCACCACACACATCCTCGAAGGAGAGTCTGATGGGTAGGACGTTGTCGGAAAAGGTCTGGGATGCGCATGTCGTGCGCCATGCCGACGGAGAGCCCGACCTCCTGTACATCGACCTCCACCTGGTGCACGAGGTGACCAGTCCGCAGGCCTTCGACGGCCTCCGGCTGGCCGGCCGTCAGGTCCGGCGGCCGGATCTGACGATCGCGACCGAGGACCACAACGTCCCGACGTTCGACGTGGACAAGCCGATCGCCGACCCGGTGTCGCGGACGCAGGTGGACACGCTGCGCAAGAACGCCGAGGAGTTCGGCATCCGGATCCACACCCTCGGCGACCCGGACCAGGGCGTCGTGCACGTGATCGGCCCGCAGCTCGGCCTGACCCAGCCCGGGATGACCGTGGTCTGCGGTGACAGCCACACCTCCACGCATGGCGCGTTCGGGGCGATTGCCTTCGGCATCGGTACCAGCGAGGTCGAGCACGTGCTCGCCACCCAGACGCTGATGCAGGCCCGCCCGAAGACGATGGCCGTCACGGTCGACGGCGTACTGCCCGACGGCGTCTCGGCCAAGGACCTGGTGCTCTCGCTGATCGCGAAGGTCGGCACCGGCGGCGGCCAGGGCTACATCGTCGAGTACCGCGGCGAGGCGATCCGGGCGCTGAGCATGGAAGCCCGGATGACGATCTGCAACATGTCGATCGAGTGGGGCGCGAAGGCCGGCATGATCGCGCCGGACGAGACCACCTTCGCGTACCTGAAGGACAAGCCGCACGCGCCGCAGGGTGTCGACTGGGAAGCCGCCGTCGAGTACTGGAAGAGCCTGGCCACCGACGAGGACGCGAGCTTCGACCGCGAGGTCGTGCTGCGCGCCGAGGACATCGCGCCGTTCGTCACCTGGGGCACCAACCCCGGTCAGGGCGTCCCGCTGTCCGCGACCGTGCCGTCGCCGGACGACTTCGACAACGAGAACGACAAGGTCGCCGCCGAGCGTGCCCTGGAGTACATGGGCCTCACCGCCGGTACGCCGTTGCGCGAGATCCACGTGGACACGGTGTTCCTGGGGTCCTGCACCAACGGCCGGATCGAGGACCTCCGCGCCGCGGCCGGCGTACTGGCCGGGCGGAAGGTTGCCGAGGGCACCCGGATGCTGGTGGTCCCGGGCTCCGGCCGGGTCCGGTTGCAGGCCGAGGCCGAAGGCCTGGACACCATCTTCAAGGACGCCGGCGCCGAGTGGCGGGGCGCCGGATGCTCGATGTGCCTGGGCATGAACCCGGACCAGCTGGCCCCGGGCGAGCGCAGCGCCTCGACCTCGAACCGCAACTTCGAAGGCCGCCAGGGCAAGGGCGGCCGCACCCACCTGGTGTCGCCGCTGGTCGCCGCCGCGACCGCCGTCACCGGCACCCTGGCCGCACCGGCCGACCTGCCGCCCGTCGCCGCACCTGCGAACGCCTGAGGAGCAACGGAATCATGGATGCCTTCACCCAGCACATCGGTACGGCGGCCCCGCTGCGCCGCAGCAACGTCGACACCGACCAGATCATCCCGGCCGTGTACCTGAAGCGGGTCACCCGGACCGGCTTCGAGGACGGGCTGTTCGCGGCCTGGCGCAACGATCCTTCGTTCGTCCTCAACCAGCCGGAGTACGACGGTGTCTCGGTCCTCGTGGCGGGACCGGACTTCGGCACCGGATCGTCCCGGGAGCACGCGGTCTGGGCACTGCTCGACTACGGGTTCCGGGTCGTCGTGTCGTCGCGGTTCGGCGACATCTTCCGCGGCAACTCGGGCAAGGCCGGTCTGCTCGCGGCCCTCGTGACGCAGGACGTCGTGGAGCAGCTGTGGACCGTGATCGAGGCCGACCCGGGGACCAAGGTCACGGTCGACCTGGAGAACAAGACGATCTCGGCCGGTGACGTCTCGGCGCCCTTCGAGATCGACGACTACACGCGGTACCGGCTGCTGAACGGTCTGGACGACGTCGGCATCACCTTGTCGCACGCGGACGACATCGCTGCCTACGAAGCGACCCGCCCGTCCTTCAAGCCGGCCACCCTGCCCGCAAAGGCCTGAACTCCCACCAGAGTTATCGCCCCCGTAACGTTCTGCGGGGCGGGGGCGATAACTCCGGTGTTACCCTTCTGGGGTTGCCGAGAACGTGTCAGAACAAGGCTTGCGAGACCGAGGAGGTGAGGCGCTGATGAACAGCGATCCCTCCAGACATACGGGTCTCGCTCGACCTTCGGGGGCCTCCTTCTTCTAGAAGTCGCAGAGTCGCCAGCAGTTGTGGGGTCGAGCAGACGTGCGCGCTCATCACTCACCCGCACCACACTGCTCCTGGAGGACTCATGTCCGACCTGCGCCTGCGTTCGCTCCGCGCGTTCAGCCGCACCTCGTCACTGCGCGCCGCCGCCCGTAAGCACGCCGCATCCGTTGCCGCGACCGCGATCGAGCCGGCCGAGAAGCCGTCCCGCGATCCGCAGAAGCCCAAGGGGCACAGCGTCGTCGACAGCGCGATCTACTGCGGCGGCAACCGGATCGCGTCCCCGCACTCGCTCGCGGAGACGTACGCGGCGCTGCACGCGTCGCCGCAGAGCCTGGCCTGGATCGGCCTGTACCGGCCGGACCGCCGCGAACTCGCCTCGCTGGCACAGGAGTTCGACCTGCACGAGTTGGCGATCGAGGACGCCAACGAGGCGCATCAGCGACCGAAGCTGGAGCGGTACGGCGACACGTTGTTCGTCGTACTGAAGGCCGCGCGGTACCGGGACGCGACCGAGGAGGTCGAGTTCGGTGAGGTGCACGTCTTCGTCGGCCCGGACTTCGTGGTGACGGTCCGGCACGCCGAAGCGCCCAATCTGGCCGCGGTACGGCGTCGTGTCGAGCGCGACCCCGAACTCCTCGGCCGCGGCGCCGAAGCGGTGCTGTACGCGATCATGGACAAGGTCGTCGACGGGTACGCGCCGGTGGTCGCCGGTCTGGAGAACGACATCGACGAGATCGAGACCGAGGTGTTCCGCGGTGACCCGAAGGTGTCGCGGCGCATCTACGAGCTGTCCCGTGAGGTGATCGAGTTCCAGCGCGCGACCCGGCCGCTGGTCGGCATGCTCGAGCAGCTCCGCGGCGGATTCCAGAAGTACGGCGTCGACGAGGAACTGCAACGTTCACTGCGGGACGTGGCCGACCACGTCACCGAAGTGGTGGAGAAGGTCGACGGCTTCCGGGAGTTGCTGCGCGACATCCTGACCGTGAACGCGACCCTGGTGGCCCAGCAGCAGAACGAGGAGATGAAGAGCCTCGCGATCGCCAGCAGCGAGCAGAACGAAGAGGTGAAGCGGATCTCTGCCTGGGCGGCGATCCTGTTCGCCCCGACGCTGATCGGCACCGTCTACGGCATGAACTTCGACAAGATGCCGGAGCTGCACTGGGAGTACGGATACCCCTTCGCGATCGGCCTGATGGCCTTGGTGTGTGGAGGTCTGCACCAGATCTTCAAGCGCCGCGGCTGGCTCTGAAACCCTGCTGACAGCACCGAATCGGGCCGAATCGGGCCAAATTGTGGCACGAATCGCCTAAAACAAGGCCGAATTGCCGCGTTGGTGTTTGTGAACGGCGTGTTGAGTCCATAACGTTCCTGTGAGATCGAGCGCTGTGCTCGACGCCTACGTTCACGGAGGGAAGCAGTGAACAAGAGCCAGTTGGTCGAAGCGCTCGCAGTGCACTTCGACGGAAACCGCCGCCAGGCCCAGCACGCGTTGGAGTCGGTGATCGACACCGTCCAGCGTGAGCTGACCAAGAAGGGCGGCAAGGTCGCCATCACCGGTTTCGGTGCCTTCGAGGCCATCGAGCGTGGTGCGCGCATCGTGCGCAACCCGCGGACCGGTGAGACCAAGCGCGCCAAGAAGACCACGGTTCCGAAGTTCCGCGCGGGTGCGGAGCTGAAGGCCGTTGTCTCCGGTGCCAAGAAGCTGCCGAAGCTGGTAGCCCCGAAGCCGGCCGCGACCGCCACCAAGGCGGCTGCCCCGGCGAAGAAGGCCGCTCCGGCCAAGGCCGCTGCGACGAAGACCGCTGCTGCGAAGAAGACGGTCGCGAAGAAGGCCCCGGCCAAGACGGTTGCCAAGAAGGCTCCGGCGAAGACCGTTGCCAAGAAGGCCTCGGCGAAGAAGGCCCCGGCCAAGACCGTTGCGAAGAAGGCGCCGGCCAAGAAGGCCCCCGCCAAGAAGACCGCGGCGAAGCGCACCGCTCGCTGATCTTCACGCACTGCGGCAAACCGCACAACAGCGAAGGCCGGTCATCCCACTCCAGGGTTGACCGGCCTTCGCCGTGTCCCGAGAAGTGTCCCGAGAAGTGTCGGGAGAAGTATCCGGAGATGCTTGCGGCAACTACACAGCGGTGCCGAACTCCACCTTGGTGATCGCCAGTCCCGCACCCGAACCAGTGGTCTCGATCCGCACCCGCTGGCCCACCCGCAGATGGCGGACCGGGGTGTCCGAGACGGCGTGCACGGTGAACGGCAGCTCGATCCCGGTGTCCGTCAGCACCGCACCGGAGAACGTCTCGCCGTCGTAGCGGCTCACAGTTGCCTGCATGTCAGCAGGCTAGACCCTCGGTCCCGGTCGCGGCACCGAGCACCAGCGACATCACGTCCGCGGTCGCCGGACCCACTCCCAGTTGTACGGCGTGCGCGAGATCGGCGGCCGTGTCGACGTCACGGCGTACCGACTCGATCGCGGTCAGCTCGATCGGCATCGCCCCGGACGCCTGGTGCGCCAGGGCGGAACCCACGCCGAAGCGCGGATCCAGCGCCACCCCGGGCGCCGCGGCGAGCAACGTCGTACCGGTGCCGGGCTGGTCGATCACGAACGAGCGCGGCGCCGTACAGGCCGCGAGAACGGCGGTAAGTTCGGCCGGGCGCAGGGCGGGAAGATCAGCCGAGAGGGCTGCGATTGCGTTGCCTCCGAACTCGGCAGCGGCCACAGTGGCTCCATGCAGCAAGGCTTCGTTGAGACCGGCGGCGGGCAGGTCCGGGACCACGTGTGCTCCGGCGGCGGTCACGTCCGCGGCGACCAGCGGGTCGTCGGTGACCACCAGGACGGCCTGCACCAGGGGAGAGCCGAGAGCGGCCGCAGTAGTGTCGACAGCGAACGCGCGGGCCAGTTCGGGACGGTGCTGAGGGTAGGCCGCAGCGAGCCGGCTCTTCGCGATCGCCGTACGCTTCACCGGGATCACCAGAGTCCAGGGAGCGACCTGTAGGTCTGCCATCAGGCAGGATTCTCCCATGACCGACGGCCAGCACGAGCACCAGGAGGCAGCTGTGGACGCGAGGCAGGCGGACCCACGGCCGCCGCGTGGATTCTGGTTCGGGGTGATCGTCGCGATCGTCAAGCCGTTCATGATCGTGTTCACCAAGTGCCGGTTCACCGGACGGGAGAACATGCCCCGCACCGGCGGCGTGGTGTACGTGCCGAACCACATCTCGCACTTCGACCCGGTGCTGCTCGGGTACTTCATCTGGGAGTGCCGGCGGATCCCGCGGTTCCTCGGAAAAGCGTCGGTGTTCAAGATCCCGGTGCTCGGCAAGATCATCAGCGGTGCCGGGCAGATCCCGGTGTACCGGGACTCCGCGCAGGCCGTGGACGCCTTCCGGGACGCGGTCGCCGCGGTCGAACGCGGTGAGTGTGTGGGCGTTTACCCGGAGGGAACGATCACCCGCGATCCCGAGATGTGGCCGATGACCGGCAAGACCGGCGCTGCGCGGATCGCGCTGATGACAGGGTGCCCGGTGATCCCGATCGCGAACTGGGGCGCGCAGGAGATCCTGCAGTCGTACACCGGCAAGATCCGGATCCGGTTGCTGCCGCGCAAGACCCTGCAGGTGCGGGCCGGTGCACCGGTGGACCTGAGCGCCTTCGAAGGCAAGCCGCTGACCAACCAGCTGTTGCACGAGGCAACCGAGGTGATCATGGCCCGGGTGGCCGAGACCCTCGGCGAACTGCGCGGCGAAACCCCGCCCAAGGAGCTCTACGACCTGCGCAAGGCCCGGAAAGCCGCTGACGGTGAGGAGAACGCATGACGAAGGTTGCGGTGTTCGGCGCGGGGTCCTGGGGTACGGCGTTCGCTGTGGTGCTGGCGAACGCCGGGAACCAGGTGTCCTTGTGGGCCCGGCGGGAGACGTTGTGCACGGACATCAACACCGCGCACGAGAACCCCGACTACCTCCCGGGACTGCGGTTGCCGGACGCGATCACCGCGACGCACGATCCCGCCGCGGCGGCCGACGGAGCGGAGGCTGTCGTCCTCGCGGTGCCGTCGCAGTCGCTGCGCGAGAACCTCGCGGACTGGGCCGGCGTGCTGCCGAACGCCGTACCGCTGGTCAGCCTGATGAAAGGCGTCGAACTCGGTACGACGAAGCGGATGAGCGAGGTGATCGCCGAGCTCACCGGCGCCGGGCCCGAGCGGATCGCGGTGGTGTCGGGGCCGAACCTCGCGCGCGAGATCGCCGAGGGACAGCCGGCCGCGTCGGTCGTCGCCTGTGCTGACGAGGGGACGGCGGCGCGGTTGCAGAAGCTGTGCCATTCCCCGACGTTCCGCCCGTACACGAACAACGACGTCGTGGGCTGTGAGCTGGGCGGCGCCTGCAAGAACGTGATCGCACTCGCGGTCGGGATGGCGGTCGGTCTCGGGTTCGGCGACAACGCCCGGGCGTCGGTGATCACCCGCGGGCTGGCCGAGATCGCTCGTCTGGGTACGGCGTTGGGCGCGGACGAGCACACGTTCTCCGGGCTGGCCGGTCTGGGCGACCTCGTGGCCACGTGTTCGTCGCCGTTGTCGCGGAACCGGACCTTCGGCGAGAAGCTGGGTCAGGGCCTGACGGTCGCCGAGATCGCGAGCGGGACCCGGCAGGTCGCCGAGGGCGTGAAGTCCTGCGCGTCGATCAGCGAACTCGCGCACCATCACGACGTGGAGATGCCGATCGTCGAGCACGTCACCAAGGTGGTCGCCGGCGAGATGACGCCGAAGGACATGCTGTTCAGCCTCGTGTCCCGCTCTGCGAAGTCGGAGCGCTGGGGTTGATCCCGGAAGCGTTCGCGCAGAGCACCCTCGCGCGCGAAGGCGACGCCGGGGCGGCGTGGCTGGCCGAGTTGCCGGCGATCATCGAGGATCTGCTGGAGCGTTGGGACTGCACGGTCGACGGCGAGGTCGCGTACGGCCAGGTCGGCGTCGTCGTGCCGGTGCGCGGTGCTGCTTTGAAGGTGTCGTTCCCGCACCCCGGCAACGATCACGAACCGGATGCGTTCGAGGCGTGGGGCGGTCGCGGGGCGGTCAAGCTGTACGAACGCGACGACGCCCGCTACGCCATGCTTCTGGAGCGAGCCCATCCCTCGACGCTGTTCGAGTACGACCAGGACGTCGTCACGATCGCCGGCGTACTGCATCGTCAGTTGACCATCCCGGCTCCTGACGGCCTGCCGCGATTGTCGGAGCAGGCCGACGGGTGGGCGGAGGCGCTCCGCAAGGACGCCGCCGAGCTGGATCACCCGCTGCCCGCGGCGGTGGTGGACGCGGGCCTCGCGGTCGTCGACGAGCTCGGCCGCGATCAGCCGGAGATCCTGATCCACGGCGACTTCCACCCTCGCAACATCCTCAGCGCGGACCGCGAGCCATGGCTGGCCGTCGACCCGAAAGGCTACGTCGGCGACCCGGCGTACGACGCCGCGATCTTTCTCCGCACCCGGGCCTACCACCTGTTCGCCGGGGGCGGTCTCCTCGCGGACGACCTGCTGCGGCAGTTGCGCGCCGAGCTGGGGCAGTTCGCCGAGGCAGCAGGCATCGATCCCGAACCCATCAGCCGCTGGCTCCAGCTGATCGCCGTACAGTCGTCGTTCTGGGGCCGCCGCCACGGCTTCGGCCGAGCCCGCGGCGGCACCCACCTCGACCAGATCCTCCGCCTGATCGACGAGCTCGCCATCAGCTGGACCGACTAGACCTGCAGGACCTGGTTGAGGACGAGGGTGACGGCGCCCAGGAGGGCGGCGTCGCGGCCGGTCTCGGAGCGGACGACGCGGAGGTGGGTTGTGGCCAGGGGCAACGATCTGGCGTAGATCGCTTCGCGGAGGCCGGCCAGGAGGCTGTCGCCGGCCTGGGAGAGGGAGCCGCCGACGACGATCACGGACGGGTTGAGCAGGCTGACCGCGGCGGCGAGGACCGTGCCGATCTCGCGACCCGCTTGGCGTACGGCGGTGGTCGCGTGCGTGTTGCCGGCTCGGACAAGGTCGACGATGTCCTGACTGGTCTCGACGCCCAGCGCGCCGGCGAGCGCGGCCGCGGAGGCGATCGCTTCCAGGCAGCCGGTGTTGCCGCAGCGGCAGAGTTCGGTGTGTCCGGGCGCCTGGATGTGGCCGATGTCGCCGGCTGCTCCTTGCGCGCCACGGTGCAACCGGCCGCCGCTGATCACGCCCGCTCCGATGCCGGTGGCAACCTTCACGAACAGGAGGTGCTCGACATCCGGGTACGTCGTCGCGTGCTCGCCGAGCGCCATGATGTTCACGTCGTTGTCGACCAGGACGGGTCCGGGGAGCTCCTGGCTCAGTCGGCCCACCACGTCGTACGAGTCCCAGCCGGGCATGATCGGCGGATGGTTCGGCCGCCCGGTGCTGTGCTCGACCGGCCCGGGCAGCCCGACGCCGGTGCCCGCCAGATCGTCCGGTGATCTTCGGGCCTCGCGCAGTAGTGCGTGTCCTGCCTGGGCGACCGCGTCGAGGACGACTTCGGGTCCTTCGGCGATCTCGAGCGGCGTCGTCGACCGATGCAGGATTTCGCCGGCCAGGTCCGTGAGGGCGACGGACAGGTGCGTCGCGCCGATGTCTGCGGCGAGCACGAGCCGCGCGGTCGGGTTGAACCGGAACCGCGCCGGCGGCCGGCCGCCCGTCGACGCCGCCTCACCCGACGGCACCACCAGCCCTTCCGCCAGCAACGCCTCGATCCGCCCGGTCACCGTGGACCGCGCGAGACCACTGCGCTCGATCAGCTCGGCGCGCGTCCGCGGTTGCCCGTCGAGGAGCAGCCGCAGCACCGCGTCCGCCGTACCGAGTTCGCTCATCACCGGACTTTCGTCGTGCAGGGCGTGGACTTTTGCTTGACAGGGTTCAAAAGGGTCCCATAGCGTCCTACGACGTGTCCACCAAACGCCTCAGGGTAGGAATCGTCGGCGGCGGCTTCATGGGCCAGGTCCACAGCAGGTCCGCATTGGTCTCCGGGGCGACGGTGGTCGGTGCGGTCGGCTCATCGCCTGCCAGAGCTGAGGCCGCGGCCGAAGCGACCGGTGCCGAGCGCGGCTTCGCGACCCTCGACGAGCTCCTGGCCGCCGACATCGACGTCGTCCACATCTGTACGCCGAACAACACGCATCGCGACGTCGCGCTGAAGGCTCTCGAAGCGGGCAAGCACGTGGTCTGCGAGAAGCCGCTCGCCACCTCGGTGCAGGACGCGACCGGTCTGCACGCCGCCGCGGTCGAGGCGGGGCTGGTGGGCGCGGTGCCGTTCGTGTACCGCTATCACCCGATGGTTCGCGAGTTGCGCACCCGGATCGCCGCGGGCGACGCCGGCGTGATCACCAGCCTGCACGGCTCGTACCTGCAGGACTGGCTCGCCGGCGCGGACGACCAGAACTGGCGCGTGGACGACACCACCGGTGGACCGTCGCGCACGTTCGCCGACATCGGGTCGCACTGGTGCGACCTGACCGAGTTCGTCACCGGCGACCGGATCGCCGCGATCAGTGCCCAGTTGCGGACGGTACGGGCGCAGCGTGGCGGCGTCGACGTACGGACCGAGGACCTGGCCACGGCGCAGTTCCGGACCGAGGCGGGCGTGGTCGGGACGATCGTGGTCAGTCAGGTCGCGGCCGGCCGGAAGAACCGGCTGTACCTGGAGGTGTCGGGCACCGAGTCGAGCTTCGGCTTCGACCAGGAGGACCCGGATCGCCTGTGGGTCGGTCGTCGTACCGCGTCGCAACTGCTGACCCGCGACCCCGAGACCTTGAGCCCGCCCGCGGCCCGGGTCAACCGGCTGCCGGCCGGGCACGCGCAGGGGTACCAGGACGCGTTCGACTCGTTCGTCGCCGACAGCTATGCCGCCGTACTGGGTGACCGCCCGGACGGACTGCCCGATTTCGCCGCCGGAGCGCGGTCCGCTCGCGTGGTAGACGCCGTACTGCGGTCCGCCGCGGACGACAGCGCCTGGACCACCGTCGAGAATCCTGCCGAGAACTCTTAGGAGCCTGTGAGATGCCACGCCCGATCACACTGTTCACCGGTCAGTGGGCCGATCTGCCGTTCGAGGAGGTCTGTCAGTTCGCGTCCGAGGCCGGGTACGACGGCGTCGAGATCGCCTGCTCGGGGGACCACTTCGACGTCCAGCAGGCCGTTGACGACGACTCGTACGTCCAGGGCCGTAAGGACATCCTGGAGAAGTACAACCTGCAGGTCTTCGCGATCTCCAACCACCTGGTGGGGCAGGCGGTCTGCGACAACCCGATCGACTTCCGGCACCAGGCGATCGTGCCGTCCCGGATCTGGGGCGACGGCGACGCCGAAGGTGTCCGGCAGCGGGCCGCGGAGGACCTGAAGAACACGGCGCGCGCGGCCAACAAGCTCGGCGTGAACACCGTCATCGGCTTCACCGGCTCGTCGATCTGGCAGTACGTCGCGATGTTCCCACCGGTGCCTGCGGAGCGGATCGAGGCCGGATACAAGGACTTCGCCGACCGCTGGAACCCGATCCTCGACGTGTTCGACGAGGAGGGTGTGCGGTTCGCGCACGAGGTGCACCCGTCGGAGATCGCGTACGACTACTGGACCACCACGCTCACCCTCGAGGCGATCGGCCACCGGGAGGCGTTCGGCCTGAACTGGGATCCGTCGCACATGGTGTGGCAGGACATCGACCCGGTCGCGTTCCTCTGGGACTTCAAGGACCGGATCTACCACGTGGACTGCAAGGACACCCGGATGCGGGTCGGCGGCGGCCGTAACGGCCGGCTCGGCTCGCACCTGCCGTGGGGCGACCCGCGCCGCGGCTGGGACTTCTACTCCACCGGCCACGGCGACGTGCAGTGGGAGGACTGCTTCCGGGTGCTGAACTCGATCGGTTACGACGGCCCGATCTCGGTCGAGTGGGAGGACGCCGGCATGGAGCGCAAGGTCGGCGCGGCGGAGGCGGTCAACGTCATCCGCGCACTCGCCTTCGACAAGCCCGAAGCCGCCTTCGACGCCGCCTTCGCCACCGACAAGTAGCCGAACTTGGGGAGGGTTTTCTACCCGAAACGGGCCAAAACCCTCCCCAAGTCACTCAAACAGCGCGAGTGTCGCGGCCAACCACGAAGCCGAGCGTGACTTGTACGGCGGCCAGGGTCGCGAACACGGTCAGCGTCGTACGCCAACCGCCGGTCACCTGGGTCAAGTAGCCCGCGACGACCGGACCGGCAGCGGCCAGCGTGTAGCCGACTGCCTGCGCCATGCCGGACAGCTGTGTGGTCTCGTGGTGGCTGCGGCCGCGGAGGCTGATCAGCGAGAGTGCGGCGACCAGTCCGGCGCCCTGGCCCAGCCCACCGACGACCGCCCAGACGATCGCCAGGTGCGGCGCCAGCAGCAGACCTAGCAGTGCTAGCAGAATCGGCACGCTCGCTGTCATCAACCCGGCCCGCTGGTTGGTCGGATGCTTCAGCAGCAACGGGATACTCAGCCCGCCGATCAGGCCGAACACCTGGAAGACGAACAGATGCACCCCGGTGGACCGCTCCGAGACGCCGCCGGTCGCGATCTCGATGGTCGGCAGCCAGTTCACGAACAGGTAGAAACTCGTGGACTGCAGGCCCATGAACCCGGTCACCAGCCAGGCCATCGGCTGCCGCCAGACGCTCACCGGGGGAGCGCCGTCGTCCGTCGATGCCGGCGGCATCGGCTCCGGCGACAGCGTCCGCGGCAGCCAGATCGCTGCGACCAGTACGGCGAGTCCGCCCCAGACGGCGAGTGACAGCCGCCAGTCGACCGCGTCGGCGATCGGCACGGCGAGGATCGAGGCGATCGCGGCGCCGCCGGTGATGAACGCCGTGTAGATGCCGGTCGCGCGGGACACGTGCGCGGCGTAGTCGCGTTTGATGATGACCGGCACCAGCACGTTGCCGACCGCGATCGCGCCGCCGACCACCGCCGTACCGATCCACAGACCGGCCTGGCCGGTGTACGGGCGGAGCGCGCTGCTCGCCGCGAGCACCAGGAGTGAGACGAACACCGCCCGCTCCATCCCGAACCGCCGCGACGCGAGGTGGACCAGGGGAGACGCGACCGCGAACGCGAGCAGCGGCAGGGTGCCCAACAAGCCCTGCGCCGCCTCACCGAGGTGCAGATCGACACCGATCCGCGGCAGCACCGGACCGACCGCGGTCAAAGCCGGGCGCAGGCTCAGCGCGACCACGAAGGCGGTCGCGGTGATCAGCGCCGACCGCTCTCGAGCCATTGGTTCGGACACTACCGCCACAACACACCTCTCTCCTTGTGCAGATGTCCTACATTTACACAGTACGCTACGCGTGGAGAGGTGATGTCGTTGAAGGGATCACTCGAAGGGCCGGTGCGGCAGGTGCCGCTCGTGCTGCAGGTGTCGGAGCGGTTCCGGGCGCAGATCGAGTCCGGGGCGTGGCCGCGCGGGTCGCGGATCCCCGGGGAGAATCAGCTCGCCGCCGAGCTCGGGGTGAGTCGTGGCACGGTGCGGGAGGCGTTGCGTTCGCTGAGCCTGACCGGTCTGCTGGAGCCGCGCGTGGGCGACGGCACGTACGTGCGGGCGACCAACGAGATCAGCGGCGTACTGGCCCGGGACGAGCTCTCAGCGTCGCTCACGCATGTCCTCGACGCCCGCGCCGGCATCGAGGCGGCCGCGGCTCGGTTGGCCGCTCAACGCGCGGATCCGGCCGGCCTGACCCCGCTGTCCGACGCGCTCGAGGCTCGCGGAGCCGCGCTGTCGGCGGGGGACCTGGACGCGTTCGTGGCCGTCGACACGGACTTCCACCGCGGCGTCGTGGTTGCGAGCGGGAACCCGTTGTTGCTGCGGTTGTACGACGCCCTCGCCGAGGTTCTCGCCGAGTCGATCCGGGAAACCGCGACGATCCCCGAGGATCACCGCATCCTCGACGCGCACGTCGACGTACTGGACGCGATCCGGGCCGGTGATCCCGAGGCGGCGAGTCAGGCGTCGTACGCGCTGATCGAGTCCGTCAAGGTGGCGGGATCCGGCCAGTAGTACCGGAAGCAGGCGGGCCGGCCGTTGAGGCGACGCGGCTCGCCACCCGGCGGTGGGACCTCCTTGCGTTCGCCTCGGATGCCGCCGCGCGCTTCGTAGAAGCCTTGTGCGGCGGTGTTCTGCTCGAGTACCCACAGATAGATCCCGGTGTCCCGCACCGTCTCGGCCGTGAGTGCGAGCAGTCGCGTGCCGATCCCTTGCCGCTTGCGCGGTGCCCGGACGTGCAGATTGTCGACGAGTGCGCCGAACTTCGGATCCGCGTCGTACACCACGTGCGAGAGCCCGATCAGTTGCCCGTCGTACTCCGCCACCGTCGTCCACGTACCGTCGCGCTCCGCGAGCCGCTTGGCCCACATCGTTCCGAGATACTCGGGCGACTCGTCGTCGAGGAACTCGTCCGCGTAAGCACCCCGGTAATGCCGTCGCCAACTGTCACCGTGCAACTCCGCAACAGCCGCCGCATCACCTGGTCCAGCTACTCGAAAAGTCGTCACCTGATGATTCGTATCACCGTGGGAGGACGTCGCCGGGTGCTGTCCGCTGGGTGGTTGCGAGGACCCGCGCGAACACGGCCAGGCAGGCGGCGAGCGCGGTGACGACGATGAAGGACATGGTCAGGTTGCTGGCCTGGGCGATGCCGCCGATGATCGACGGGGCCACCAGGCCGGAGGCGTAGGTGATGGTGGCGACGCCGGCGATGGCCTGGCTCGCGTTGGGGCCGGTGCGGCCGGCGGCGGCGAAGGCCAGCGGTACGACGACCGCGATGCCGACGCCGATCAGGCCGAAGCCGGCCATCGCGAGGATCGCGTTCGGTGCGAGGACGACCAGGAGGCCGCCGAGGGTCGCGATCACGCCGCTCCAGCGCACCGTCCGTACGGCGCCGAAGCGGTCGACGACCGCATCGCCGGTGATCCGGGCGATCGCCATGGTCAGCGCGAACCCGGTCGTCGCGCCGGCCGCGACACCCGCCGAGCTGTCCAGGATGTCGCGCAGGTACACGGCCGACCAGTCCAGGCTCGCGCCCTCCGCGAACACCGCACAGAACCCGACCGCCCCGATCAGCAACGCCGACTTCGGTGGCAGCGCGAACCGCGCCGGCGGCTCCTCGTCGTCCTCGGGATGGATGTTCAGCACGAACTGACACACCACCGCGCCGACGACGGTCAGTACGACGGCAGCGACCGTGTGATGGATCTGCGCACTGAGATCCGCATGCGCCGCGACCGTCCCGACCGCGGACCCGAGCAGCGCACCCACACTCCACAGGCCGTGGAGCCCGGACATGATCGACTTCCTCAGCCGGTGCTCGACCTCGACGCCGAGCGCGTTCATCGCGACGTCGGCCATCCCCGCCGTACCGCCGTAGATCAGCAGCGCGGCGCACAACGTCAGCAGGCCGGGAGCGAACGACGGCAGGATCAGGGAGAGCGTCCAGAGCGCGAGCAGCCCGCGCAACGCGGTGCGGGTGCCGAACCGGTGACTGACCCGGGCGGCGAGCGGCATCATCAGCGCCGCCCCGAGCGCCGGAAACGCGAGCGCCAGGCCGAGCTGGCCCGCGGACACCCCCGCGTGGTCCTGGATCCAGGGCACCCGGGTCGCGAACGACCCGGTCACCGATCCGTGCACGCAGAAGACGGCAGCCACGGCGTACCGCGATCGCTTGACGAGCGTGGTGTCTTCAGTCACAAGCAAACACACTATCTGTTTGAACGATCAGGCGGATGGTAGTTTTTTGCGCATGAGAAGTGCGGAACGGCACCAAGTGATCGTAGAACGACTACGAGTCGTTGACCGAGTGTCGGTCCAGGAACTGGTCGAGGCGACCGAGGCCTCGGACATGACGGTCCGCCGCGACCTCGACTTCCTGGCGGCGCAGGGTGTGCTGAAGCGGGTCCACGGCGGCGCGGTGTCTTCGATGCCGTCCGGCCTGGAGCCGCCGCACTCCTTGCGCGCCCAGGCCGCCGTCGCGGCCAAGCAGGCGATCGCTCGGGCCGCCGTCGAGCACCTTCGCGACGGCGAGACGATCGTGCTCGACAGCGGTACGACGGCGCTCGAGACCGCGAAGCTCTTGCGCGACCGCACGATGACGGTGATGCCGCTCTCGCTGCATGTCGCGCACGAACTCGCCGACGCGCCGCGGATCCGGCTGCTGATGCCGGGCGGTGAGGCGCGCAAGGGGGAGCTGTCGCTGGTCGGTCCGCTGACGGTTGCCTCGCTGCGTGCACTTCGCTTCGACGCCGCCGTACTGAGCCCCTGCGCGTTCAGTCTCGACGCGGGGCTGACGGCCTTCGACCTGGGCGATGCCGAGGTCAAGCAGGAGGCGATGAACGTTGCCACCCGCACCATCGTGCTCGCCGACGGCGCCAAATGGGACCGCGCCGCCCTCGCCTATGTCTGCCCGGCAGATCGCCCCGACCTGATCATCACCGACGACTCAGCCCCCGAGGACCAACGAATCATGCTGACCCAACGCGGCGTACTGGTAGAGGTGGCTCCTTGACCGCCACCGCCGAGCTGCAGACTGCACCGCCCCGAGCCGCTCGGGTCGCCACCTGGTTGTACTTCGGACTGAACGGGTTCGCGGTCGGGATGTGGGTCGTGCACATCCCGAGCATTGAGCAGAAGACCGGGATCACCCACAGCACCCTCGGACTGCTCCTGCTGGTCCTCGGCGGCGCCGCGTTCATCGGCATGCAGGTCGCCGGACCGCTCGTCGACAGACTCGGCCAGCGCCGGCTCGTCCCCGCGGCGGGCATCCTGCTCGGTATCGCGCTCGCCGGCCCCGGCCTGGCCACGAACTGGTGGACGCTGGGGCTCACGCTGATCCTCGTCGGCTTCGGCAACGGTTCGATCGACGTCGGGATGAACGCGCAGGCCGTCGTGGTCGAGCGCGGCTATCCGCGACCGATCATGGCCGCGTTCCACGCGATGTGGTCGATCGGCGGGGCGATCGCCGCCGTCATCGGCGCGGCCACGCTGAGGGCCGGCGTACCGACCGAGGTCACGCTCGGCCTGTCCGGCCTGATCTGTATCGCGATCGCGCTGGCCGCCAGCCGGTTCTTGCTGGAGGCAACCATCGAGGAGGAGCACGCGGACGACGCAACGCCGCGGGAGAAGCCGTCGGCCAAGCTGGTCTGGGCGCTCGGCGGGCTCGCGTTCGGCCTGATGCTGTCCGAGGGGGTGGCCAACGACTGGGCGGCGCTGCACTTCCGCGACATCCTCGGCACCTCGGTCAGTACGGCGGCCTTCGCGTACGGCGCGTTCGCGGTCGCGATGACCGTCGGCCGGTTCCTCACCGACCGGGTCGCGGCCGTCGTCGGTCCAGCGGCGATCGTGCGCTGGGGCGCCGCGATGGCCGCGGTCGGTCTGACATTGGTGATCGTCGTACCGTGGGTGCCCGTCGCGCTCGTCGGCTGGGCGATCTTCGGCCTCGGCCTCGCGGGCGGCGTACCGCAGTTGTTCACTGCTGCCGGCAACCTCGACCCGCGCTCGTCCGGCGCGCTGATGGCCCGCGTCGTCGGCCTCGGGTACGTCGGCCTGCTGGCGGGTCCCGCACTGATCGGCGGCCTCGCGCACTGGATGCCGCTGAACATCGCGTTCATCCTGCCGGTCGTCCTGTGCGTACTGACGTTCTTCGGCGGCCCGGTCCTCAAGAACAACCGCTGATGGGTAAGCGTCCGAGATGCCGGGTTCGCCCATCAGATCCCGGACGCCAACCCTGCATCTCGGACGTCAACCCATCAGATGCGGGGAGGTCAGCGGGCGAGCGCCTGCTCCAGGTCGGCCCAGAGGTCGTGGGGGTGTTCGATGCCTACTGACAGGCGGATCAGGTCCTCGGGGATGGTCGGGACCTCGATCGGCCAGCGGCGGCGGCGCTCCAGCATCGACTCGACGCCGCCGAGGCTGGTCGCGTGCACCCAGAGTTCGGTGCTCTCGCAGACCTTCTGCGCGCCGGCCGCGTCGCCGCCGAGCTCGAACGCGAGGATCGCGCCGAAGCCGGACATCTGCGTCGCGGCGCGGTCGTGTCCCGGATCGTCCGGTAGTCCGGGGTAGCGCACCCGGCTGACTCGTGGGTGCTCGCGCAGTCGCTCGGCGAGGAAGGCGGCGTTCGACTGTGCCCGCTCGAGGCGGAGTGCGAGCGTGCGCAGGCCGCGGAGCGCGAGCCAGGCCTCCATCGGGCCCGGGATCGCGCCGAGACTGCGGCGACGCAGGTCGATCGCCGACCACAGCTCGTCGTCCGCGGTGACGACCGCGCCGAGAAGAACGTCCGAGTGGCCGGCGATGAACTTGGTTGCCGAGTGCATCACGATATCCGCGCCGAGCCGCAGCGGCTGCTGGAGCAGGGGAGTGGCGAACGTGTTGTCGACGACGACGGTCGCACCTGCGGCGCGACCGGCCGCGGCGAGGGCCGGGATGTCGGCGACCTCCAGCGCGGGATTCGTCGGTGACTCGATCCACAGCATGTCGGCGCCGTCGACCGCTTGGGCAGCTGCGTCCGTGTCGGCGATGTCGACGCGGTTAACCTTCAGCCGGCCGGTCGCTGCTTGCTGGTCGAGGAGTGCGAGTACGCCGGAATACGCGTGCTGCGGTGCGACCACGCGACCACCGACCGGGATCAGATCGATGAGCGCCGCCGCGGCCGCCATCCCGGAGGCGAAGGTCAGCGCGCGACCGCCCTCCAACTCGCCGAGGGTCTTCTCGAGCGCGGTCCAGGCGTCGTTCCCGAAGCGTCCGTAGCCACGATCCCCGCCGGCGACGTACGTAGAACTGAACACCGGGGACTCGCCGACGGGAGCATTCGGCACCCGCTCCGGCCGGCCTGCGTGGACGACAACGGTGGACGGATCGAGTTCAGGACTCATACCCCGAATTGTCCCTGCCTACCGACCGTTCGCATCGGGCGGGTCAAGCGTCGGGCGCTCCGGGGAGTGGGACGCCGCCGGTGCGGAGTAGTCGCATCGCGCGCCGGGCCAGGGCCTTTGCTTCGACGGTGTCGGGGGTGTCCACCCAGACGCGGACCACGGTCTCGATGATGTTCATCGCGATTCCCGCGGACAGGGCGGCGACGAACTCCGAGCGGCGCGGGTCGTCCGCGGGCAGGCGGCGTACCAGCTCGTCGGCGAGGTCGGTGCGGAAGCGCCAGATCAGCTCGTTCAGGTGGGCGCTCACCGACCCGGTCTGCTCGGCCAGCTCGAACACCGCGCGGATCCGGTCCGGGTTGCGCTCGAGCTGTTCGAGGACCCGCTCGATCACCGCCCGCAGACCGTCCGGCAGGTCCATCGCGGGCTGCTGGTGGAACCAGTCGACCGCATCGGCCAGGCAGTCGTCGACGAACTCGAGGACCAGCCCCTCCTTGGTCGGGAAGTACCGGTACAGCGTGCTCGGCCCGACCTCGGCCGCCGCCGCGATCTGCTCGACCGTCGTCCGGCCGAACCCGTGGTCGCTGAACAACTCGAACGCCTTGTCCGCGATCAGCCGGCGGGTCCGCTCCCGCTTCACCTCGCGCAGTCCCATCAGCACCCTCCGCGGGCAGGGTACCGCCTCCGACGCGCCGCAGCCTGTTCCCTGATCGGAAGCGTCAGCCATATGGTAGTCACTACCAAATTCCCAGGAGAGGGCGCGCGATGACCGTGCATATGCCGCGACTCCGTCGCGGCGGGTCATGGGGCTGTGACTCCCGGCCTTCCCTCGTCGCTCCAGTCGCTTCGCTCCCTCCGCTCCTCAGTCCAGGCCGGGAGGCCCCATGACCCAGAGTTTTCCCGTCCGCAGGCCGTCCGGTTGCCCGTTCGATCCGGCGCCGGAGTACGCCGCGTTCCGCCGTACGGACGCGCCCGCGAAGGTGTCGACGCCGGCCGGTGTCGACGCGTACGTGATCAGCCGGTACGACGACGTCCGGACGCTGCTCCGGGACAGCCGGCTGAGTTCGCGGCTGGCGCCGTCCGATCACGTGGTACCGGATGCGGATCTGGACCGGGAGGTGGAGTCGGGGTCGATCCTGCAGGTGGACGGGGCGGCGCACAAACGCCTGCGCAGGATGCTGGCGACCGAGTTCGCGGTCAAGCGGATGGAGGCGATGCGGCCGCGGATCGCGTCGATGATCGAGGAACGACTCGACGCAATGCTGGCGAGTGGCGGTCCGGTCGACCTCGTGCAGGAGTTCGCGTTGCCGATCCCGTCGCTGGTGATCTGCGAGCTGCTGGGCGTTCCGTACGCGGACCGCGCCGAGTTCCAGGAGCGGAGCGCCCTGCTCGTCCGGGTCGACGGGTGGACCGAGGAGATCGGGCGAGCCAGCGACGAGCTGAACCAGTACATCGTCGGCCTGGTGCTCGCGAAACAGGCGCATCGCGAGGATGACCTACTGTCCCGGCTGATCACCCGCGGGGAGGAGCTCGGTACGCCGCTGAGCCTGGAGGAGCTGGTGACGGTCGGGGTCACGCTGCTCATCGCCGGCCACGAGACCACCGCGAACATGATCGCACTCAGCACGCTAGCGCTGCTAGCGAATCCGACGCAGCTCGATGCACTACGGGCCGATCCCTCGCTCGCACCGGCCGCGGTCGAAGAGCTGCTGCGGTACCTGTCCGTGGTGCACTTCGGACTGTTCCGCTATGTCACCGACGATCTGCCCGTCGGCCCGTTGACGATCGACGCCGGCGGTTACCTGATCGCGGCGCTGTCCTCGGCCAACCGCGACGAGAGCGTGTTCCCGGACCCGGACCGGCTGGACCTGGAGCGGAACGCGGCGGCGCACGTGGCCTTCGGGTTCGGGCCGCACCAGTGCATCGGCCAGCAGCTCGCGCGGATCGAACTGCAGGAGGTGTTCACGCGGCTGTTCGCCCGCATTCCGACGCTGCGACTCGCCGTACCGTTCGAGGAAATCGACTACCGGGACAACACGCTCGTGTACGGAGTGACAGCGTTGCCAGTTACCTGGGACCCGCCGCTACCTACTGCGATCTGAAGGGTTCTTAACCGAACCCCGGTCGGAACCTGATCTCCGGGCCGCTACAGTCGAGCCGGTGAGTGAGTACTCGGAAAGTCAGCGAAAGCCCCGTGTCGCCGTCGTCTTCGGCGGCCGGTCGAGCGAGCACGCCATCTCGTGCGTGACCGCCGCGAACGTCCTGCAGGTCATCGATCGGGACAAGTACGACGTGGTCCCGGTCGGCATCAGCACCAGCGGGCACTGGGTGCTCGAGAGCGGTGACCCCGAGCGGCTGTCGATCACCGACGGCAAGCTCCCGGAGGTCGACGTGACCGCGATGCCGGTGCTGTTCGGCGCGAACCGCGAACTCGTGGTCAGCGAACCCGACCAGGTGCCGAGCACGCTCGGCGAGGTCGACGTGGTCTTCCCGCTGCTGCACGGACCGTGGGGCGAGGACGGCACCATCCAGGGCCTGCTCGAGATGTCCGACATCCGGTACGTCGGTTCCGGCGTCCTCGCGAGCGCCGTCGGCATGGACAAGCACTACATGAAGGTCGTCTTCCAGGCCGCCGGACTCGAGGTCACGCCGTACGTCGTGATCCGCGACCGGGACTGGACCCGGGACCCGGCCGCCTGCCGGGAGGCCGTGGACGCGCTCGGCTACCCGGTGTTCGTGAAGCCGTGCCGCGGCGGGTCCAGCCTCGGGATCAGCAAGGTGAACAGCCTCGACGAGCTCGACGAGGCCATCGCGGTGGCGCGGGCGCACGACCCGAAGGTGATCGTCGAGGCGTCGGCGAAGAGCCCGCGCGAGATCGAGGTCGGGGTCCTCGGCGGCCTGAACGGCGCCAACCCGGACGTCAGTGTCTGCGGCGAGATCGCGATCTCCGGCGGCGGGCACGACTTCTACGACTTCGAGACCAAGTACCTGCCGGAGGGTGAGGAGTACACCGCGCTCTCGGTGCCGGCCGACCTGCCTTCGGAGATCGCGGACGAGGTCCGCTCGAAGGCGCTGATCGCCTTCGACGCGATCGAGGCCGAGGGGCTGGCGCGGGTCGACTTCTTCCTGGACGCCGACAACCGCGTGATCATCAACGAGATCAACACGATGCCCGGGTTCACGCCGACCAGCATGTTCCCGCGACTGTGGGCCGCCTCCGGCAAGGATTACGCAGCCCTCGTCGAGCATCTCCTGCAACTGGCCATGACCCGCCCCACCGGCCTCCGCTGACCCACCGGATGCCGCTCGTCAGCACGCAGTACGGCCCCGTCCTGGGAACCGACGCGAGCGTGCTGTCCTTCAAGGGCATCCCGTACGCCGCGCCGCCGGTCGGCCCGAACCGCTTCCAGCCGCCCCGACCGCCGGAGCCGTGGACGTCGCCCCGTGACGCGCGTGGTTACGGGGCGACGGCTCCGCAGACCCGCACCGAGGGCGTGATGGGTCAACTGATTCCGCGGACGATCATCCCGGGAGACGACTACCTGAACCTGAACGTCTGGACGCCCGGGGTTGAGCGGGCGGGCGCCGGTGATGGTATTCATCCACGGCGGCTCGTTCACGAGCGGCTCCGGCGCCTTGTCCGTGTACGACGGCACGCGGTTCGCCCGCGACGGCGTCGTACTGGTGACGATCAACTACCGGCTCGGTGCCGACGGGTTCCTGTGGTTCGGTGAGGGTACGCCGAATCTGGGGCTGCTCGATCAGATCGCGGCCCTGACCTGGATTCGCGACAACATCGACGGCTTCGGCGGCGACCCGGGCAACGTGACGATCTTCGGCGAGTCGGCCGGTGCGATGAGCGTCTGCACATTGCTCGCGATGCCCGCTGCCGAAGGTCTGTTCCATCGGGCGATCGCCGAGTCGGGCGCCGCTCACAACACGATCGGGCCGTCGTCCGCGCGCCAGGTCGGCGCTCGTTTGGCCGCGGCCCTCGGTACGGCGCCGACGCGTGAGGCAATCGCTCGGGTGCCTGTCGCGCAGTTGCTTGCCGCGCAGGACAACCTCAGCCAGCAGGTGGCGGCGAAACCGCGCGCCAAGCTGTGGGGTGAGGTTGCCCGCACGCTGCTGCCGTTCAGTCCCGTGGTCGACGGTGATCTCTTGCCCGGCAAGCCTCTCGACCGCATTCGGGCCGGCGCCGGCGCTGACGTCGACCTCCTCATCGGCACGAACAGCGAGGAGGCGCGGCTCTTCCTCGTTCCGACGGGCGTCGGCGCCAGGATGAACACACCCTTCCTGTACGCCGCGGCCTCGCTCCGCTTCGGGTTGCCTGTGGCCGGCGTACGTCGTTATCGCGCCGGCCGTCCCGGTGCCACGCCAGGTGATGTGCTGGCGGCGGTCATGACGGACTCGTACTACCGCATCCCCGCGATCCGGCTCGCCGAGGCCCACCAGGGCACGTACGTCTACGAGTTCGGCTGGCGATCGCCCGCCTGCGGCGGCACCCTCGGCGCCTGCCATGGCCTTGAGTTGGCGTTCGTCTTCGACAACCTGGACGACCCGTCGACGGCACCGATGCTGGGTCCCGCGCCACCGCAGCACCTGGCGGATCTCGTGCACAAGTCCTGGGTGGACTTCGCGGCAACGGGCGATCCAGGCTGGCCGCCGTACACCCCGCAACAACGCATCAGCCGCCACTTCAACACAGCCTCCGGCACCACCACCAACGACCGCCCCACCGACCGCCAAACCTGGCACCACTTGCGCTGACCCACCGCAGCCTGCCGGGTCCACACCAGCGCACAGGAACCGGTGCGAGCACCCACGAAATAACCTGTTCAACACCCCCACCACGCCGGCCCCGCCCCCACAACACGATGTGACCCGAAACGGGACGTGACGCGCGCAGGACGTGACACGGGGCGGGATGTCTGCGCGCGGGATGTGGTGTGCGCGGGGTGTGGTGTGGGCGGGATGTGTGCGGGCGGGATGTGCGCGCGAGATGCGGGCGGGCGGGATGTGGTGTGGGGCGGGATGGGTGTGCTGCGGGTCAGGTGTTGGGGAGGGTGCTCGCGCGGGCGTGTAGGTAGCGTTGTTGGGGGAGGCTGGTTGTGCGGCTGGCTGCTTCCTCGTACGCCGCTCGTGCGCCGGGGACGTCGCCGGACATCTCCAGGAGATGCGCCCGGACCGCCGACAGCCTGTGGTCCTTGGCGATCCGGTCGTCGTGCTCGATCGACCGCAGCAACCCGAGCCCCTCGTCCGGACCGCGCGCCATCGCGACCGCAACTACGTGGTTGAGGGCAACCATCGGGTTGTCGGTGAGTTGCAGCAGCACCTCGTACAGCGCGACGATCTGCGGCCAGTCCGTCTCCTCGGCCGTCGGCGACTCGTCATGCACCGCCGCGATTGCCGCCTGCAACTGGTACGGCCCGACCGGCCCACGCGGTAGCGTCTTCGTGATCAGCTCGACCCCCTCCCGGATCAGCTCCGGAATCCACAGCGACCGGTCCTGCTCGGCCATCGGCACCAGTTCGCCGAGCGGCCCGGTCCGAGCCGGCCGCCGCGCATCCGTCAGCAACAGCAACGCCAGCAACCCGGCGACCTCGGCGTCATCCGGGAGGAGCCTGTGCAGCATCCGCGCCAACCGGATCCCCTCGGCAGCCAACTCGACCCGTTGAAGACTCGGCCCCGTCGTACTCGCATAACCCTCGTTGAAGATCAGGTACACGACCTTCAGCACCGCGCCGAGCCGCTCCTCGCGATCGGCCGGCATAGTGAACCGCGCGCCGCTGTCCTGCACGCTCGTCTTCGCCCGGGTGATCCGCCGCGTCATGGTTGCCTCCGGCACCAGGAAGGCCCGCGCGATCTCCGCCGTCGTCAGACCTCCGACCGCTCGCAACGTCAACGCGATCTGTGACGCCGGCGACAACGACGGATGGCAACACAGGAACAACAACACCAACGTGTCGTCCGCGTCCCCGACCGGCTCACCCTGCAGCGCCCAGGACGCGACCCGGTCCTCCCGCCGCTGACGGGCCTGCTCCCGCCGGAGCAGATCCGTCAGCCGACGAGAAGCGACCGTGATCAGCCACGCGCGCGGACTGTCCGGCACCCCGTTCACTGGCCACTGCTGTGCCGCCGCGAGCAGCGCCTCCTGCACCGCGTCCTCAGCCGTGTAGAAGTGCCCGTACCGCCGGACCAGCGCCCCGAGAACCTGCGGCGCCAGGTCCCGCATCAGCTCCTCGACAGCACCAGTCATGACACGTTACTCCACCAGGTCGTCGCGATCCTCGACAAGCGGCCGGATGTCCGCGTACGCCGTCGCGCGGACGAACTCCGGCGCCGGCGTGTCGGCGAGTCGCGACGCGATCTCCGTGGCCCGGTCGAACGACTCGCACTCGACGATCCAGTACCCGGCGAGCACCTCTTGTGTCTCGGCGTACGGTCCGTCGGTCACCACCGACTGCCCGTCCTTCGACCCCAGCCGCCGGGTCAGCACCGGCGCCGCCAGCGCGCGCGTCTCGACCAGCTCACCCGACTCGACCAGGTCGTTGTTGAACTTGTCCATGAACTGCGCCATCGCTGCGAAGTCCTCCGGCTTCCAGGCAGGCTTCCCCGTGTCCTTCCCCGTCATCCCGTCGTAGTCCTGCTGTGACGCGTACGTCAGGATCATGTACTTCATCGATCACTCCTGTCCTCCGGGCGCCCCCGCGGGGCGCCTCCACCCGAGACGTCGCACCCGAGATCCCCAACCGGACACCACCAGCGAGTATGCCGGTGAGACCCGTGGGACTAGTTGAATCAAGCAACAACTACGTTTGATTGCCGAGCGCCCGCATCAAACTGTTGACAGAAAGTCAGCATGGACCTAGCGTCTGCTACCAGTAACAAATTGTGATCGGCGTGAGACGGCTCGTGAGGCCGCCGCTGATCGAACGGGACGCCAGCACGACGGCGGGGCAGCGAAGGTTCTGCTTCCCGTGGCGATCTCCCGATGTCCTGTTGCCGGGCCTGGACCTGTCCCGGATCGCTCGATGTCATTTCTTGCGACCGCGCATCTCCAACGACGAACTGCCCGATCAACAAGTTGTCCTGTTACGGAGCAGGCGGCTTATCGATGGACTGAGGGTGAAACCGATCATGAAGTTGCCCACCTCTGCGCCCACACTCGGCCGGTTCCGGCTGAGCGTACTGGCGGTCGCCGCGGCGCTCGTCGTATCCGCGGGCGGTCTGCTCGTCAACGGGGGAGATGCGCAGGCCGCAGCCGTGGCGGTGCCACTCGGCACCGCCGAGAGTTTTGTGGTCCTGGCCGGCTCGGGAATCACCAACACCGGTCCGACGGTGCTGACGGGGGACATCGGCAGCTTCCCGAACCCGGCGATCACCGGCACCGGAACGATGACGATCACCGGAACGAACCACGCCGGCGACAACGTGACCCAGGAGGCGAAGAAGGATCTGGTCACGGCCTACAACGTCGCCGCCGGGGAGTCGCCGCCGACGCCGGTCACGGACGACCTGGGCGGCAAGACGCTGACCCGGGGCGTCTACAACTCGGCCTCCTCGATGGGGCTGACCGGGGCGTTGACTCTGAACGCCGAAGGCGACGCGGGGGCGGTGTTCGTGTTCCAGGCGGGCTCCACGCTCACCACTGCGTCCAGCAGCAGCGTGGTGCTGACCAACGGCGCTCAGGCGTGCAATGTGTTCTGGCAGGTGGGTAGCTCGGCGACGATCGGTACGGCGACCCAGTTCCGCGGGACCATCATGGCGCTGACATCGATCACGATGGACACCGGTGCCACCGCGGTCGGCCGAATGCTGGCTCGCAACGGCTCGGTGACCCTGGACACCAACACCCTCACCAAACCAACCTGCACCACCACCCCACCGACGACACCGCCGACCACGCCGCCGACGACACCGCCGACGACACCGCCGACGACACCGCCGACGACACCGCCGACCACGCCGCCGACCACGCCGCCGACCACGCCGCCGACCACGCCGCCGACCACGCCGCCGACCACGCCGCCGACGACACCGCCGACGACACCGCCGACGACACCGCCGACGACACCGCCGACCACGCCGCCGACGACACCGCCGACCACGCCGCCGACCACGCCGCCGACCACGCCGCCGACGACACCGCCGACCACGCCGCCGACCACGCCGCCGACCACGCCGCCGACCACGCCGCCGACCACGCCGCCGACCACACCGCCGACGACACCGCCGGTGCCGACGGTTTCGCCTAGGCCGCCGCAGGTGACCAGGACGCCGGGAGGTTCTGTGGGAACGGGTGATGCGTCCGGCCCGTCGATCCTCCTCGTGGAGCCGCCGACCTTCCCCTGGTTCTGGTGGGCCCTGGCCGGCACGCCATGAGGACCGGCGCGGCGGTTCTGTTCCTCGCGACCACCCTCACTCTGGCCGGATGTACCACTGAGTCGGGCACGGGGCAGACTCAAGGCGCACAGTCGGCCGAGGTCGCGAGCGGAGCCGCCGCGCCAACCACCACCGTCATCACACCCACGCCGAGCACACCGAACACCGGCCCCCCGACCAAGAGACGCACCGTTGCGGTAGGCAAGGACACCCCAGCACCCCGCACGGAGCCCTCCGCCGAACCGTCCCAACGATCACCCCACGGTCACGGGCGCGGAAAGCCGGCCTCGCTGCGCACGTCCACCCCGATCCGGGTGCGGATCCCAGCGATCGGTGTGGATTCAGGTCTGATGCGTCTCGGCCTCACCCGCAACGGCAGTTTGCAGGTGCCGCCGAACGGCTTCCCGGCCGGCTGGTTCACCGGTGCCCCCACACCCGGGGAGACAGGCCCAGCCGTTATCGCCGGCCACGTCCACTGGTCCGGCCGGCCCGGTGTCTTCGCCAGGCTCGCCTTGCTGAAGCCCGGCGACAAGATCATGGTGGCCCGGCAGGACCGCTCAACCGCAACCTTCCGGGTGAGCCGGGTCCAGGAGTACCCGAAGGCCACCTTCCCGAGCGCCGCGGTCTACGGCGATATCGACCACGCCGGGCTGCGACTGATCACGTGCGGTGGGCTCGATGCCGTGAAGAAGAAGTACGAGGCGAATCTGGTGGTCTTCGCCGATCTGATCGCCTGAAGGGCAGCTGTCCACCGCCCCCGCCCAGTACGCCGACGCGAGAGAAGTCTCGAACTCCGTCGAGAGGTATGCGGGTCGTCAGGTGCAGGGGGTGACGAGCTTGTTGTGCTTCTGGACAGCGTCGGAGACGTCGGTGAGGGCGTTGGCTTCGGGGGTGTACTTGGCGGGGACGGCGACCTCGAAGTAGAGGCTGCGGCCGATGGTGGTGAAGATGAAGCCGTTCTCGACCTGTTTGGCGAACCAGCCGACGCCGTTGACCTCGAAGCACTGGGACTGGGCCTCGGCCATGCCGGCCGGGGGCGTGACGCCGCAGGTCATCTCGATCGGCGGGTCGCCGTACGCCGCGGTCAGCGGGCTCTTCGGGGAGGCCTCACGACGTTCGGCGTCCAGGACCTTGGCGGGGAGCGCCTTGACGAGCTCGGCGCAGGCGGCCGCGACCTCAGGCGCGGGAGACGGCACAGGCACCGGCGTCGGCCCCGGGCTGCACCCGGCAACCAGCAACAGCCCAACCAGACCCACCAGCCCGCGCACACCGAGCCGACCGCGCAGACCGAGCCGACCGACCCGGCGCAGAGCGAGCCGGCCGTGCAGAGCGAGCCGGTTGCGTACGGCGAGCCGGCCGGGGTGGGGCGGGGGCGTGGACCGGCGTGGTCCGGTGGGCAGGAGCTTGGGCATGCCGAAGGAGTGGCGGGACCCCATGTCTACGGTCGGGTCTGGTTCAGATGTGGACGACGGGGCAGGTCAGGGTGCGGGTGATGCCGGGGACGTTCTGGACCCGGGCAACCACCAGTTTGCCCAGTTCGTCGACGTTGCGGGCTTCCGCGCGGACGATCACGTCGTACGGACCGGTGACGTCCTCGGCCAGGGTGACGCCCTGGACCTCGGCGATCTGCGCCGCGACGTCGGCAGCACGGCCGACCTCGGTCTGGATCAGGATGTAGGCCTGGACCACCACGTCGTTCTCCACTCAGTCGTCCTCAGCTGGCTCCAGCCACAGTACTGCCAGGTGGCCGGGCGTACTCGTTGCCCGGTCACGGTACCGCCTAGACTCCCGGTGGGTATATGGGAGGTCTGCTGACGTGACAGAGACGTTGGGGAGCACGGGTGAGTTCGGCCTGATCGCGGCCGTCACCAAGGGGCTGTCCACAGGTGAGGACGTCCTGGTCGGTCCCGGGGACGACGCGGCGGTGATGGCGGTGCCGGACGGCCGCATGGTGATCACGACGGACCTACTGGTCGAGGGCCGGCATTTCCGCCAGGACTGGTCGTCGGCGTACGACGTGGGCCGCAAGGCCGCCGCACAGAATCTGGCCGACGTAGCGGCGATGGGTGCGCGCCCGACCGCGCTCGTGGTCGGATTCGGCGGCCCTGCCGACCTGCCGACCGCGTGGGCGCTGGAGCTGAACCAAGGCCTCGTCGACGAGTGCGAACTGGTCGAGGCGAGCATCATCGGCGGCGACACGGTCCAGTCCGACAGGATCGTCGTCTCGGTGACCGCCTTCGGTTCGCTCGACGGTCGTCCGCCGGTGCTGCGCTCGGGCGCCCGCCCGGGGGACGAGGTCGCGTACATCGGCCGGCTCGGTTGGGCCGAGGCGGGCTGGGCGGTGCTCGCTCGCGGGTTCCGCTCGCCGCGGGCCGTCGTCGAGGCACACCGTCGCCCGCAACCGCCGTACGCCGAAGGTCCGCGGGCCGCGCTCGCCGGCGCCTCCTCGTTGTGTGACGTGAGCGACGGCCTGCTGTCCGATCTCGGCCACATCGCGGCGGCGAGCCAGGTGATCATCGACGTGCACACGAAGGCGCTGACCATACCCGAGCCGCTGCAGGCGGTGGCTGCGGCGACCGGTGTGGACGCGCTGAAGTTCGTGCTGGCCGGCGGCGAGGACCACGCCCTGGTCGGTACGTTCGAGCCGGCCGACGTCCCCGAGGGCTGGACAGTGATCGGCTCGGTTGCTGAGGGCAACGAGGAACGACCGGCCGGGACGGTGACCGTGGACGGCGCGCCGTATGCTGCGGACACCGGACACGCCCATTTCAGGAGTTGAGATGCCGCCCCCCAGAGTGTTGACGATCGCCGGTTCCGACTCCGGCGGCGGGGCCGGGATCCAGGCGGACCTGAAGGCGATGCTCGCGAACGGCGTGCACGGCATGAGCGTCCTGACCGCGATCACCGCGCAGAACAGCGTCGGCGTCCAGGGTGCCTGGGAGCTGCCGGAGGAGCAGGTTCGCGCCCAGTTCCGCAGCGTCGTGGACGACATCGGGGTCGACGCGGTGAAGACGGGCATGCTGGCGTCCGAGTCGATGGTCCGCGTCGTCGCGTCGCTGCTGCGGACCCTGCCGCCGGACGTGCCGGTCGTGGTTGACCCGGTGTCGGTGTCCAAGCACGGTGACGCACTCCTCGCCGCCGACGCGATGGACGCTGTGCGCTCGGAGATCGTCCCGCTTGCCACAGTCCTCACTCCGAACCTCACTGAGCTCGGACCGGTTTCCGGCATCGACCTGGAGACAGTGGAGGACCGGGAGTTCGCCGCGAAGGCTCTGCTCGAGGCAGGTGCGTCGTGGGTGCTGGTGAAGGGCGGCCACGACGTCGGTACGGCGTCAGTCGACGTACTGCACGGTCCAGGAGTACGGCGTTCGTACAGCGCGCTCCGGGCCGACAACAGACACACGCACGGCACGGGATGCACGCTGGCCAGCACCATCGCGTCGTACCTTGCTCGCGGGTACGACGTACCGGGTGCTGTCGGTGCTGCGAAGGAGTATGTGACCGGGGCGATCGCGGCCGGCTTCGCTCTCGGCGACGGCATCGGTCCGGTCGATCATGCGTGGAGATTCAGAGGGAGTAGCAGTTGAGCAAGCAGCAGCCCCCGGTCGACGGGTACTGCGAGCAGTGCGGTTTCAACTACGACACCGGGACCTTGCAGGGCACGGTGACGCTGCTCGTCCGGCAGGCGGCGGACTGCAGTATGGCGCTGACGAAGGCCGCGGCCGGTCCGGACCCGAACGTGGTGCGCCTGCGACCGGAGCCGGACGTGTGGTCGGCGATCGAGTACGCGTGCCACGTGCGCGACGTACTGGAGGTGCAGCGGCACCGGATCGCGCAGTGCCTGGCTGAGGACCGGCCGGTGTATGCGCCGATGGACCGGACCGGGCGGGTGAAGCAGGAGAAGTACGAGAACCAGGACCCGATGGAGGTCGCGGCCGCGCTGGTGCGGTTCGCGCGCGAGTTCGGGGCGGCGGCGCGGGTGCTGCAGCCGCAGGAGCTGGGGAAGCTGGGGTTGTACAACTACCCGGTCCGGGCGCCGCGCACGCTGGGCTGGATCATCCGGCACACCGCCCACGAGATCCAGCACCACCGGCACGACATCCTCGAGATCCTGGCCAAGGTGGAACCCCCGATCGTCCCCAAGCCCCGCGTCGAAGAGACCGCTGAAGGGGCTGCTGAAGAGGCCGCAGAAGTGGAGGCGACCGACTAGCGCTGAGCGACCCAGGCTGCGATGGCCTGCTCGCTGGTGAGCTGGTCGAGTGCCAGCGCTGCCGCGCCACGGAGCGGCCCGTCAGGCTGGTGGGTCGCCGGCAGCACTGGTGGAGGAGCGGCGCGATGGAACGTCATCAGCCCGCTCTCGTACGCCTCTGCGAACGTCTCCTCCGCAGCGGCCCGCAGTGGGATCGCCAGACCGCCGATCGTCACCACATCCGGGTCATGCGCGTTCACGAGACCTGCGATGCCGTAGCCCAGTGAAGCGACCACCCTGGTCACCGCAGCGCGGGCAGCCCGGTCACTGCGCCGCAGTACTTCTTCTGTGTAGGCAACGGGATCATCCGGCGTCGGCTGCTTCAGATAACGCGCCAGCGCCCGTCCGTCGATCTCCAGGTCCCAGCAGCCACGTGCACCACACGGACACTCACGAGACCGATCACCAAAGGGCATGTGGCCGTACTCGCCACCTGCTCCCGACGCGCCCTGCGCCGGCACCCCGTCGATCAGCAGCGTCCCGCCGATCCCCACCTCGATGATGAGGTGCACCGCCGTTCCAGCTCCTGCAGCAGCGCCAGTACGCGCCTCTGCCACCCCACTCAGCGTCGCGTCGTTGCCGGCAAGCAGCGGTACGCCGGTGTCGCCAGTGACCTGTGCAAGATCCAGCTCGACCCACTCCAGCGTCGGTGCCTGCATCAGGTGGTTGTCACGAACAGTGCCCGGTACGGCGAGGCTCACCATCTGGAGCCGAGCGCCGTACCGCTGCTGCGCCTGCTCCACCTCCCGCCGCAGGTTGTTCAGAACGACCTGTGCGCGCCGACTCCGGTGCCGCCTGTACTGCGGCTCTTGCAGCGACCCGTCGAGCGCTACAACCGCGCTCCGCCAACTGCTCTGCCTCAGGTCGAGTACGAGCACCACAGGTCCCTGCGGATGCGGCTGCAGCACCGTGGTCGGCCGACCACGGCCCTGACTGGGAGCAGGCACCTCGGTCAGCAGGTGTACGTCGCGTAGCCGAGCGGTCACCTCGGTCGCCGAACTCGTGCTCAATCGCAGCGCCCGTGCGACCGCCGCCCGTGTGATCCCGGGCTGCCGGGTGAGCTGGGTCAGTACGTCGGCAGCCGTCTGCCACTGTCCACGGCGTACTGGAGTCATCGCTGCCCTTCCCGTTATGCTCGGAGGACGAGTTTAATAGGAGGGCTCATGGAGATCCGGGACATCCGCGCGGTCCTGTTCGACATGGACGGCACTCTGGTCGATTCCGACGCGATCGTCGACCGGAGCTGGTCCCGCTGGGCGACGGAGTACGGCATCTCGCCGGCCGAGGTGCTCGCCGTCGCGCACGGGAACCCCGCGGTGGCGACCGTCGCGCAGATGCTGCCCGACGCGACACCGGCCGAGCGTGCCGCGGCGGGGGCGCGGGTGCTCGATCTCGAGGTCAACGACGCCGATGGTGTGGTGGCGAAGCCGGGTGCGGTGGAACTGCTCGCCACGCTCGACCGGATCGGGCTGCCGTGGGCGGTCTACACCAGTGCGCCGGCCCAGCTCGCGAAGGTGCGGCTCACCGCGGCCGGGATCGCGCCGTCGGTCCTAGTCACCGTCGACGACGTCAGCCGCGGCAAGCCGGACCCGGAGGGGTACCTCAGAGCGGCGGAGCTTCTCGGCGTACCCGTGACCTCATGCCTGGTGGTCGAGGACACTGTGGTCGGATTGTCGGCCGGTCGGGCGTCTGGTGCGCTCACGGCTGGTTTGAAGGGCATTTCGGCGGACATCGAGCTGGCTGATCTGCATCGGCTCGACGCGCTGTTCAAAGGTCTGGAGTGACAGCGGGCGGGAAGGCCACGGCGCGGAGCGGTGCCCGCGGCGACGAGATACGCATCGGCATCGCGCTGTCGGCGATGGGGTTCGTGCTGGCCGGGCTCGGCGCGTGTGTGGCGATCCTTGCGCGGGATCTCGAAGAGCCGACCGGTCGGCTGGCGCTGATGTCCTCGGGGTTCGCGGTCGGGCTGTTGCTGGTCGCGGTGATCGGTCCGCGGATGCTCAGGCTCTGGCCGATGCCGACGGTGCTTGGACTCGGATCGGTCGTCTGCGCGGTGGGGGCGGTGCTCATCGCGGTTGCACCGGCGTACTCGGTGGCTATTGCCGGCGGTTTGCTGGTCGGCCTCGGCGGCGCGCTGCTTGTGCTGGTCGCCCCGCTGATGCTCAACGGCCCGATGGCCGCCGCCCGGCTGAGTCGGGTCAACGCGGTCGCCAGCGGAACCGGAATCCTAGCGCCGCTAGCAATCGGCACCCTGGACGGTCTGGGCCCCAGCGGCCGCTACGCCATGCTCGCCGCAGCCCCTCCACTCCTTCTCCTAGCAGTGCTAACCCGGCGCTCCCGACCGCTCCAGGCAACAAACGCGCGCGACGCGGCGCCGCCTCAGTGGAACGCGGAAGATGAGCGACCGGGGGAGAGGGCTGGCGAGCCAGCCGGGGCCCCTGCGTGGGGCGCGGAAGGGGGGCGGTCAGGGCCGGAGGTGCCGGTGTTGATTGATTCGGCGCCGGCTGTTGGGCTTGGGGGAAAGTGGCGGCGCGTGGGGCGGCGGGTTGTTATGGACGTCGGCGCGGGGTGGCTCCGGGTGGTTCTCGCCGTGTCGGTCGAGTTCTGTTTTGTGGTGTGGGCTGTGGCGCGGTTGGTGGCCAGCGGGTTGCCCACGGCAGCGGCCGCGCTGCTCGGCAGCGCGTTCCCGATCGGTATGGCGGTCGGCCGTGCGATCGGACCGATCCGGTACCGCGGCTGGTCGCCGGTCTTTCCGTCCGGCGCGCTCGCCGCCTGCGGCACCATCCTGGTGAGCCTGTTCGACGCGCCGGCCGTGGTCGCGCTCGGCCTGGTCGTGGCCGGTCTCGGAGTCGCCCCGCTGTACCCGGTGACGCTCGCAGCCCTCGTCGCGACCCCCGGCCTCAGCTCGGCCCGCCTCGCCGCGGTTGGTGCAATGGCCTCGGGTACGGCGATCCTCGTCGCGCCGGCGCTCCTCGCCGTACTCGCACGGGTCGTCGACCTGCGGACGGCGTACCTCGTGACCTTGCCGCTGATCGCGGTACTTTTTCTGCTGAGCCGTCGATCTGACCGGGCCGCGTTCGTGTAGGGGGTGAACGAGCCCGAAACGACGAACGAGGTGACGTGATGAAGCTCCTGCTGGACAACCTGGCCTTTCCCGAAGGCGCGCGCTGGCACGACGACCGGTTGTGGTTCTGCCACTGGATCGCGCAGCAGATCGTCGCTGTCGACGCCGACGGTACGACAGAGACCTTCGAGGCACCGGTCGAACGCCTGATGGGCTGGTCCGTCGACTGGTTGCCGGACGGCCGGATGCTGACCACCGGCGACAAGCTGCGCCGGTACGAGCCCGACGGCTCGATCACCGTGCTCGCCGAGCAGGGCGCGAACGAGATCGTGGTGGATGCCCGGGGCAACATCTATCTGGACGGCGCGGACTTCGACTTCTCCGGTGGCGAGGAGCCGGTACCCGGCTGGATCAAGCTGGTCACGCCGGACGGCCGGGTGCGGCAGGTCGCCGACGACATCGAGTTCCCGAACGGGATGGTGCTGACGCCGGACGGCCGGACGCTGGTGATCGCGGAGTCGTTCGCCGGGCGGCTGACCGCGTTCGACGTCGAGCCGGACGGCGGGTTGTCGAACCGCCGCGTGTACGCCGAGAACCTCGGCCCGGACGGTATCTGCCTCGATGCCGAGGGCGCGATCTGGTGCCAGACCGGCGGCGAGGGCGTGGTCCGCGTCGCGGCGGGCGGCGAGATCCTCGAGCGCATCGACGTACCCGAGAACCGGGCGCCGTTCGCACTCGGCCTGGTCGACTTCGACGGCCCGACGCTGTGCATCCTGACCGCGGAATGGCGGATGGCCGACAGCATCGCCGACAACCTCGGCCGCCTCGTCAAGGGCCCCCGAACCGGCCAGATCCATACAATCCCGGTCGCCGTACCACCGCCGGCTCGCTAGCATCGTGGACATGGAGTGCTTCGCCGCCGGGCGTACCCGGCGCTGATCCCGGCCCACCGCCGCCGCCTGCGCGCGTGCGGTGAGCCGGTCGCGCCTGCCCGGATTTCTCCTTCACTCGCGAGAGGCACGCTCCATGCACATTCGTTCCTACGTCGACGCTGACCTGGCCCGGCTCATCGACCTCACCATCGACACGTTCGGGCCGTTCTACGAGGAATCGTTCCGGCCGCTGGTCGGCGACCTGATCTTCACCCGCCAGCACGGCGACTGGCGTGGCGACTATCGCCGGCTGGTCCCTGGGCTGCACGATCCGGCCGCACACAAGTACGTCGCCGTTGCCGTCGCTGACGAAGTACCTGCCGGGTACGTCGCCTGGCATCTCGACACCGCCCGGCATCGGGGTACTGTCGCTCTCCTGGCGGTCGCGCGCGAGCACCGCCGCTCCAACATCGCCACCGCGCTCTGTGAGCACGCGTTCGCCGCGATGCGAGCCGAGGATGCGGAGTACGTCGAGATCGGCACCGGAGGCGACGACTTCCACGCGCCGGCGCGCGCGTTCTACGAGTCGCTCGGATGTGTGCAGCTGCCGGTGGCCGTGTACTTCCGGCGGCTCTGAATCCCGCCGTGGACGAAGGCGACGGGCCGGAGCATGATGAATGGATCAGGGCTGGGGGCTTTCATCGTGGTGAGGGGGAGGCATTGTCATGACCGATAACGCACGGCCGTCGCTGGACGAGTTGGACCAGATGCCGGACGACATGTCGCAGGAAGACCAGGCCGCGTTGCTCGTCGAACCGAGCTTCGACCATGACATCGACAACGAGGCGGAGGAACTCGAGGCCGAGTTCGGGCCCGCCGAGGACGGTGAGTTCGGCCGCAAGCCGCCGGCCGGTGACCAGGAACCGTCGTTGGCCGGTGGCGGTGCAGAATCATGAGCGGCGTCGAGGACATGATCAGCATCGCCGAGGACGACATCGGCCTCGGCGAGCCGAACCACATCCAGAAGTGGTACCGCGAGCGCAACGGCTCGGCGTTCAACGGCAACTTCGCCTGGTGCGACGCCTCGATCACCTTCTGGGCGTTCCACTCGGGCAACGAGGACGCGGTCACGTTCGGGAAGGACTTCGCGCTGACGACCGCGCACGCCCACGCGTTCAAGACGCATGACCAGTGGCACGTGGACGTCGCGGGGATCCAGCGGGGCGACATCGTCTTCTTCGACTGGGACGGCACCGATCTCAAGTCGAGGATCGATCACGTTGGCCTCGTGACCGGGGTCAGCGGCTCGAAGGTCTACACGATCGAGGGCAACTACAGCGACAAGTGCGGCCGGCACACGCGGATGTCCAGCACGATCGCCGGCTACGGACGGCCGAAGTACGTGCACTCGGCCGGGGCGCGCACCGGGTTCGTCACGTTCCCGGGCAAGTCGTTCTTCGTGATGGGCCGCAAGAGCCCGATCGTCGCGGCGATGCACGAGCGGCTCGTGGCCGTCGAGTGCGACAGGTACGAGAGCCAGACCAACAAGGACACCTGGGGCACCGGCGATCTCAAGTCCTACTCGGCCTGGCAGCAGAAGCTCGGCTTCCACGGCTCGGTAGCCCAGCCCGGCTCCGACGCTGACGGCATCCCCGGCAAGGAAACCTGGGACAAACTCAAGGTCCCCCGCACCTGACCTGGATCTCCAGGCCATCACAATCACGGGCCGACGGGACACGGCAGGCTGGAGCGGGGCGGCCGGGGACAGTTGTGATGGCCTGGCGGTCCGCCTCCAGCGGGACAGCCGCTAGGGCCTGGCGTGCTTTCCGAGCATGCGGACCAAGGTGTCGGGTGGGATGACCTTGACGTGGGGGGCGAGGCCGTTGACGACGGTGAGGACGTCGTCGACGGACTTGCTCCACGCGTGCCAGACGACGACCGAGTAGCCGGCCGTGGAGAAGGGGTTGCGGGTCGCGGCGTTCAATTCCGCGGTGACAGAGGCCTCGTCGGCGCCGTCGAGGCCCTCCCAGAGCATGGTCCGGGCCGAGATCACCGGCTTCCCCTCGGACCAGACCACCTTGCCCTTGAGACCGTCGTACCTGGAGTACTCGAGGTAGATGAGGCCGTCGATCTCGGGGCGTTTGAGGTACGACGACCACAGCCGAGTGTTCTCGAACGCGTCGAAGTCGATGATCTGCGCGACGGACAGATCGGTCCGTCCCATAGCCCGGGCGAGGGACGCGGTGTGCTTGTCCAGAGCGGCGGTGGGGTAGCGGCTCGGGTACATGTACCCGCCGCCCGACGGGCCGACGACCCAGCGATCCTTCCGCGACTGGTCGTAGAACCAGCGCATCACGGACGGCGCGAGATCGATCAGCGACGGGGAGATGCCCCAACCGAGGTCGACCTCGCCGCGGCGCGGACTCCCGAACCACCGCGGGTCGGTGGGAAAGTCGCCCAGAGCCCACTGAATGTTGTCGCCGTCGGTGATCAGGAAGGTGACGTAATGCGCGTCGGGATCCGGCGCCGGAGGTTGAGCCGGGACGTGTTGCGTCAGGCGGTCTTCGGAGATGCCTGACAGCACCGACAGGTTGCGGGCGTGGTCGGCGGGCAGGGCTTTGACGCCGGTCGCCGAGTTCACGCCGATGAAGGCGTCCTCGCCCGCCGAGGCATCGCCCCAGCCGATGACCGTGCCGTCGTCGTCCAGCGCGTCGACCACATCGGCGCGGAACTCCGAGTTCCCGTCGAAGAAGGCGAGCGTCCCCGCCATCGTGACGTAGTCCCGGAGCCGTTCCGGGATGTCGGCGCGCTGCTCGACCACGACGTCGTGCCGCAGCCGGGGCCAGTACGTCTCGAACACCCAGCGGTCGTCCTTGTCCCGCACGTCCAGGACCTTGCGCAGTCCGTTCCGGATCGCGAGTGCCTCCAGGCTTTCCTCGATCGCCACGGCACCCGTCACGCCGGCGAGCGTGGTCGCGACGTTGACCGACGGAGTGCCCGTACGAAAGAGAACATATCCGCGGACGCCGGACCGCTTGACGGTTTTCCACAGGTCTCCGGGACGCGCCTGGACGCCGTACCGCGAAACCAGGTCGTCGAGCCAGTGCTGGTAGCCGAGCGTCGGCAGGTTCAGGTACAGCGACTCGCCGCCGCGCCGCGCCATCAATCCCTGCAGTGTGGTGGCCAGCGTCCGCTCCGGGAGGCTGAGCGAATCCTCGGCGAACACGTTCAGCAGCCGCGGCCGCTGTCCTTTCGGGTACGCCGACGGAGCAGGTGTGGCACCGAACGCGAGCGACGGCGAGACTGTCGCGGCGAGACCCAGGCCCGCGGTGAGACCCAGCGCACTGCGGCGGGAGAGCGTGCGGCGGCGGTCGGACATGTGATGCCTCCAGGGAGCGGCTGGTCGACTGTCCTACGTTGTCATCTGCCCGGCGACGATGTCACAGCCTTCGCGCCATCACAAGACCCCAGGCAGGTCATGACGCCGAAGCAGCTCGACCAGCGCCGGTACGCCGGACGACAGGTCGTACACCTCGGCCCGCAGCCCGACGCTCGCAGCACCCGCCACGTTGTCCACGTTGTCGTCGATGAACAGCACCGAGGAGGCGGGCAACTCGAGCGAGCCGAGGATCGCCCGGAAGTACGCCGGATCCGGCTTGGCCAGCCCGACGTCGCACGAGTAGAACGTCTGGTCGAACCATCCGCCGTACCCGCGCTCGTCCTGCATGATCGCCCGCCGGTACGCGTGCTGGTTGGTCGCCAGATGGCACCCGACGCCGGCCGATCGCAGCGACTGGATGAGCGCGATCACCTCGGGCTCCGCGACGAACCAGCTCCACGGCTCGAGCGCCTCCTCGACGGACGCGGGCGAGTTCCAGCGCCGCAGTACGTCGGCCAGCGCGTCCCGGAAATCGACTTTCCCGATCAGGGCCGGCTTCTCGGCCGCCATCAGGTCCGCGACGAACGCCTCGCCGTCCGAGCCGACGAGTGAGGTCAGCTGCGACCACCAGTCGCGGTCAGGGCGCTGCACAACGCCATCGGCATCGAAGAGGACTGCGCTGGGAGTCATGGAACCCAATCTTGTCATCGGAGGCTTGACCGGTTCAGTCGGTATGCGCTTACCTTGATGGCTACGTAAACATATGTGGACACCTTCCGGCGAAATCCAACAGAAAGCGCCAGGTGAGGCTATGACCCTGAGCAGAAGGCACTTCCTCGCGGCCGGCTCCGCCATAGCCGCCGCGGGGCTCACCGGCTGCGGTTCGCGCAGCTCGCTGGGCGGCTCGCACGAGCTCAGCATGTGGACCTGGGTCGGGTCCGTCAACGACGATCTGATCGGCCAGGCGGAGAAGGCGATCCCGGGGTACGACGGCATGAAGCTGGCGATGACCCGGATCGGCTCCAACTACAAGACCAAGGTGCTGACCGCCCTTGCCGGAAAGTCCCTCGTCCCGGACATCGTCGCGATCAACGACGACGTCGCCACCTACTTCCCGAACGCCGACCAGTTCCACGACCTGAACGAACTCGGCGCGAAGGAGCTGGAGAAGGACTTCCTGCCCTGGAAGTGGAAGTGGGGAATCACCCCGCAGGGCAAGATGATGGCCTACCCGATGGACACCGGGCCGACGGCGCTGTTCTACCGGACCGACATCTTCCAGAAGGCCGGTGTCGACATCGATCCCGCCGCCGTTGCGGGGCTCGCCCCGGACTGGGACACCTATATCGCCCTCGGCAAGAAGCTCAAGCAGGCCGTGCCCGGCTCCGCGATCACCGACAACATCACCGGTATCTACTCCTACCGGATGGCGCAGCAGTCCAAGCGCTACATGACGCCGGACGGGCAGTACCTCGGCGATCAGGACCACGTCCGGCAGGCGTTCGATCTCGCGGTCCGGGTGGTCAAGGAAGGTCTCTCGGCCAACGCGCAGAACTCGACCGACAAGAACGCGGTCGTCACCAACGGCAAGCTCGTCGCGTACATCGGGGCCGTCTGGTGGGCCCAGCTCGGGCCGAAGAACGCGGCGCCGAAGACGAAGGGACTCTGGCGGGTCACGCCGGCTCCTGGTGGAGCCGGCAACAGAGGCGGGTCCTTCCTGGCGATCACGAAGTACTGCAAGAACCCCAAGGCGGCGTTCGCGTTCATCAGCTGGCTGGAGTCGGCGAAGAACCAGGCCCAGGCGTTCCTCGACCCGGTCCTGTTCCCGTCCACGCCGGCCAGCTACACCGACTCGCGGCTGAGTGCGCCCGACCCGTTCTTCGGCGGTCAGAAGATCGTCGACGTGTTCGCGGAGTCCGCCAAGAAGTACCCGGGCGCGTTCTTCTCGCCGTACGACAGCATCATCGACACGCCGATCAGTTCCGAACTCGTGAACGTCGAGGCCGCCGGCAAGGACCCGGATCAGGCCTGGGCCGACGCCCAGCGCCAGATCGAGCGCGAACTCACCCGAGCGGGGGCGATCTGACATGGCTGTCACCAGCAAGACTGCCCCGGCCGCGATCACCAGGCCGTCCACCACCGCGGAGAAGCCGCCGAACAAGTACAAGCAGGCGTTCCCGCAGTACGCCGCCGTGTCGCCGTTCTTCATCCTGTTCGCGATCTTCGGCGCGTTCCCGGTGCTGTTCTCGATCTGGATCTCGTTCCACGCCTGGGACGGCATCGGCCAGATGAAGTGGGTCGGCCTGGAGCAGTACCACTACCTGCTCACCGACGCCACGTTCTGGAAGACCATCGGCAACACGATGATCATCTGGGTGCTCTCGACCGTCCCGATGCTGCTGCTGGCGCTCGTGATCGCGAACGCCCTGCACAACGCGACCCGGCTGCGCACCTTCTACCGGATCGCGTACTTCATCCCGAACGTCACCTCGGTGGTCGCGATCACCTTGGTGTTCGGCTCGATCTTCAGCAACAACTTCGGCCTGCTGAACGCGTTCCTGCGCTCGATCGGCGTCGGCGAGGTCCAATGGCTGACCTCGCCGTGGGGCATCAAGATCGCGATCGCCACCATCGTCACCTGGCGCTGGGTCGGCTACAACGCGATCATCTACCTGGCCGGCCTGCAGGCGATCTCGGCCGACGTGTACGAGGCCGCCAAGGTCGACGGCGCGAGCCCGCGGCAGACGTTCTGGCGGATCACCGTGCCGATGATGCGGCCGGTCATCCTGTTCACCGCGGTCACCTCGACCATCGGCGGACTGCAGATCTTCACCGAGTCCCGAGTGCTGTTCGGTGACACCAACAACATCGGCGGTCCGGGCGACGCCGGCCTGACGATCGTCTCGTACCTGTACCAGAGCGCGTTCATCAAGAACCAGTTCGGGTACGGCGCCGCGGTCGGCTGGGCCCTGTTCGTCCTGATCGTGCTGTTCAGCATCATCAACTGGCGGCTGATCGGCGGAAACGACGACGAACGGCTGACCCGACGCGCCGCACGACGGGTGGAACGCCGGATCGCAGCCCAGAATGCCAAGAGGGAGGCCGCAGATGTCCATGCAAACGTCGACTGAGCGCATTCGCACCGCCGTCGGTCACATCGTGCTGATGTTCGGCGTGCTGGTCTCGCTGTTCCCGTTCTACTGGATGGTGGTGATGGCCTCCAACACCACCCCGGACATCTTCAGCTACCCGCCGAAGCTGCTGATCGGCTCGCACCTGTTCGAGAACATGGGCAAGGTGCTCGACAACATCGACTTCTTCGGCTCGATGCTGCTCACGCTGATCGCGTCCCTGGGCGTCACGGTCCTGGTGCTGTTCTTCGACTCGCTGGCCGCGTTCGCGTTCGCGAAGTACGAGTTCCCCGGCCGGAACGCGCTGTTCGGCCTGTTGCTCGCGACGTTCATGATCCCGGCCCAGCTGTCGCTGGTGCCGCAGTTCGTGACGCTGGCCGAGTTCGGCTGGATCGGGTCGCTGAAGGCCCTCATCATCCCGGGCGCGGCGAACGCGTTCGGCATCTTCTGGATGCGCCAGTACGCCAAGGGCGCGATCCCCGACGAACTGATCTCGGCCGCCAAGGTCGACGGCGCCGGATTCTTCCGGCAGTACCTCACCGTCGGCCTGCCGGTGCTCCGGCCCGGTCTGGCCTTCCTCGGCATCTTCACCTTCATCAACGTCTGGAACGACTACCTCTGGCCGTTGATCGTGATGACCGACCCGAACCGCCTCACCCTCCAGGTCGCTCTCGACCAGCTGAACGGCATCTACGGCACCGACTACTCGATGGTGATGGCCGGTGCGCTGATGAGCGTCATCCCGCTGATCGGCGTCTTCCTGATCGGCGCCCGCTCCTTCATCGCCGACCTGGCCGCGGGGGCCATGAAATTCTGACCTGCAACCACAATCACAACGGGATTTCTTTTGACTGACCACACGCTCCGCTGGGGCATCATCGGCACCGGCAACATCGCTTCCCGGTTCGCCAGTCAGGTGCCGACGTCGAAGACCAACGAGGTCGTCGCCGTCGGCAGCCGGTCGCTGGAGTCGGCGAACACGTTCGCCGACAAGTGGGACATCGCCAACCGGCACGGTTCGTACGACGACCTGCTCGCCGACGAAGGCGTCGACGCCGTCTACATCGCCACGCCGCATCCGATGCACGTCGAGTGGGCGATCAAGGCAGCCGAGGCCGGCAAGCACGTGCTGTGCGAGAAGCCGCTCGCGATCAACCGCGCGTGGGCCGAGGCGATGATCGAGGCCGCCGTCCGCAACGACGTCTTCCTGATGGAGGCGTACATGTACCGGTGCCTGCCGCAGACCAAGCTGATCGCCCAGCTGGTCCGCGACGGCGAGATCGGCACCGTCCACCAGATCCAGGCCACGTTCGCCTTCGCCGCCGGGTACCGGCCGGAGAGCCGGATCTTCGCCGACGACCTGGCCGGCGGCGGCATCCTCGACGTCGGCGGCTACCCGGTGTCGATGGCCCGCCTGATCGCCGGCGCGGCCACCGGGCAGCCGTTCGCCGACCCGGCCGCCGTCAGCGCGGTCGGGCACGTCGGTGAGACCGGCGCCGACGAATGGACGGTGGCGACGCTGTTCTTCGACGGCGGCGTCACCGCCCAGGTGAGCACCGGCGTACGGCTCGCCGACCAGAACCAGGTCCGGATCTTCGGCAGCGAGGGATACCTCGTCGTCGAGGACCCGTGGTTCGGCGGCGACGGCAAGCCGACCCACGTCACCCTGCACCGGGTGGGGGAGGAGGCGCGGGACATCTCCGCGGAGCCGGCGCTGATCTACACCGCGGAGGCCGAGGCCGTGCAGGCCGCGATCCGGTCCGGAGCCAAGCAGGCGCCGGAAATGACCTGGGCCGACACGCTCGGGAACCTCACGGTCCAGGACCAGTGGCGGGCCGCGATCGGGCAGCAGTACGCGAGCGAGCGGGACGACGCGATCATCCCGACCGCCACCGGACGGCCGCTGACCCGGCGCGACGACGCCCCGATGACGTACGGCAAGGTGCCGGGCGTCGACAAGCAGATCTCCCGGCTCGTCATGGGCGTCGACAACCAGCAGACGCTGCCGCACGCTGCGGTGATCTTCGACGACTTCGTCGAGCGTGGCGGTACGACGTTCGACACGGCGTACATCTACGGCGGCGGGCGCGGCGAGAAGCTGCTCGGGCAGTGGATGAAGTCGCGGGGCAATCGGGACGACCTGGTCGTGATCGGCAAGGGCGCGCACACGCCGTACTGCGACCCCGAGTCGATCACCCGGCAGCTGAACGAGAGCCTCGAGCGGCTGCAGACCGACCACGTCGACCTGTACTTCATGCACCGAGACAACGAGGAGATCCCGGTCTCCGAGTTCGTCGACGTCCTCGACGAGCACTTCAGGGCCGGCCGGATCAAGGCGTTCGGCGGCTCCAACTGGTCGACCGCGCGTTTCGACGAGGCCAACGCGTACGCCGAGGCGAACAGCAAGCAGCCGTTCACACTGCTGAGCAACCACCTCAGCCTCGCGCGGGCCTACGACGTACCGTGGGCCGGCTGCCGGCACGTGGCCGACGACGAGTCGCAGAAGTGGCTGCGCGAGCGGCAGGTCGCCCTGTTCCCGTGGTCGAGCCAGGCGCGCGGGTTCTTCACCGGACGGGCCAAGCCGGAGGACACCTCGGACCAGGAGCTGGTGCGCTGTTTCTACTCCGACGAGAACTTCCGTAGGCTCGACCGGGCACGGGAGCTGGCGGCCGCCAAGGGAGTCGAGCCGACAGCGATCGCGCTGGCCTGGTTGCTGCACCAGCCGTACCCGGTGTTCCCGCTGATCGGGCCGCGGCACGTCAGTGAGACCAGGACCTCGACACCCGGTCTTTCGGTCACGCTGACGGACGACGAAGTGGCCTACCTCACTGCCTGACTGTGTGCCTTACAGCCGAATTGGTGGGGCGCTGACACACATGTAACATGGTCTGTCGGTGTCACGACCCTGAACACGGAGAATCATGTCTAAGAAGTGCGATGTCTGCGGCAAGCAGCCGACGTTCGGCAACAGCGTTGCCCGTCTGGGTAAGGGCGCGATGATCCGGCGGGTCAAGGCTCGTACGCCCCGCCGGTTCAACCCCAACATCCAGCCGGTCCGCGCCATCATCAAGGGCACGCCCACCAAGATGAAGGTGTGCACCTCCTGCATCAAGGCCGGCAAGGTCCAGCGCGTCGTCGGCTGATCTCTCAGCTTTCACTCCGTGTAGGGCCTTCCGATAGGCGCCCGGGTCTCACCCGGGCGCCTATTCGTGTTGAGAGGTCCCGCGAGTAGGTGGCGCCTGCTGCGCGCCGCCCCGCGGGCACTGGGCGGCGTTGTCGTCGGTCGACAGGACTCCGTCCTGCCTCCCTCCTCCGCCTTGCCCAGCACTCCGCGGGACGACGCTCGCGACGGCGCCACCTACTCGCGGGACCTCCGCCTCGCGACGACCGTGATCTCGTTGCGGTTGTGGTGGAGTTGCCGGGCGTGGAGTACGTCGTACTGCTCGCGGAGGATGTCGATGCCGCGGCGGGCGCCGTCCAGCGGGTTCTTGCCGCCGCCCTTCAGCGTGACGATCGCGAGACCGCCGCGCCGTAGGTGCGCCGCCGCGTCCAGCATCATCCGGGCGCTCGTCACCTGGTCCATCCGCATGTCGTTCACCGCCACGTCGAAGCGGACCCGGTTCGCGGCGAAGAACCGGCCCGCGGTCGTCGGCTCGTGATGGATCCGGCGATCACCGCGCAGCCGCGGATCCAGCGAACCGGGGTCGACCGACCACACCTCCTGCCCGTGCTGCCGCAGGATCCGGGTCCATCCGCCGGGTGAGGCGCCGAGATCGACTGCTTTCCCGGCCCGTGGCAGCTCCAGCCCGAAGGTCGCGATCGCCTCTTCCAGCTTGAACTCCGACCGCGATACGCGCTCGTCACCCCGGGCCAGCCGCATCCGCCCACCGGGCCAGTCCGACAGGCTGTCCGCGAGCCGGTTCAGCCCCAGGAGCACCGCCTTCCGCCCCGCGAAGCACGAGACGACGTACTCCTGCCCGGAACGCGTGACGGCGACCCCGCGGCCGGTCAGCGCCTCCTCCAGGCGGTGGTAGTACGACCCGCCGGTGCCGGCCGCATCGGTCCAGGCCTGTACGGCGAGTGCCTTCGGGTACTCGGGCAGCTCGCCCAGCACCACCTCGGCCAGCTCGTACTCCGGCGGCAGCTCCTCGAAGCTGGCGATCTCCACCGTCAGATGCCGGACGAACATGATCCGCCCCGCATCACACGCCGCCGCGAACGCCTCCACAGTGAGCCCTGGGGGCCCGTCCGCCCGTCCCAGCTCGGCGCCGACCCGCTGGACCCGCACGTCCCGCCCGAACTCGCCCCGGATCTCCCGCACAGCCAACTCGTAACTGTCGGCCGCGGCCGAGAACAACACAGCCCTGCCACCGCCCACAACACTCCCACCTCTCGCCGCCACCCCGACCCTATCCACCCCACCCCGCCCCCTCCCAAACCGGTTTGGGGAGTCCTACTGGCCGATTCAGGGGGGTGGGGCTCCCCGGTCCGGGGCGAGGGACTTCCCGAACCGGTTTGGGGAGGATTCGGGCGTGGGAGGAGGGGCGGGAAGGGGTGAGGGGATGGCGGTCGGTCGGGGTGTGGCCGAGTAGCCTTCCGGGCGTGGAGGAACTGACAGTCGAGGTGCTGCGGGCCTGGGCCCGGACCGCGCTGGCCGATCTGGCCCGGGCCCGGACCGAGATCGACGAGCTGAACGTGTACCCGGTGCCGGACGGCGACACCGGCACCAACCTCTACCTGACCTGGGAAGCCGCCTGCGAGGCGCTGCCCAAGGGCGAACTGACCTTCACCGAGGCGATCCAGGCCTTCGGCCGCGGCGCCCTGCTCGGCGCCCGGGGCAACTCCGGCGTGATCACCTCCCAGCTGATCCGCGCCTGCGGTCTCCGCCTCGACGAGAACCTCCCGCACCACCAGACCGACGGCGTCCTCGCCGATCCACGGATGAGCGAGGCCGCCGCCTTCGCCGACGCGCTCAAGTTCGCCGCCGACGCCGCGTACGGGGCCGTCGCACAACCGGTCGAAGGCACGATGCTCACCGTCGCCCGCGCCGCCGCCACCGGCGCGATGACCGCGGCGAACGACGGGAAGACCCTCGCCGACGTCTGCCTCGCCGCAGTCGCCTCCGCTCGCCAGGCCCTGACCAGGACGATCGAGCAGCTCGACGTACTGCGGCATGCGGGCGTCGTCGACGCCGGAGGAGCAGGCCTCGTCGTGATCCTGGGCGCGATGGAATCGGTACTCACCGGGCAGCACGTGCGCGTCGACGTCCCGGCCAGGGTCGAGCCGCAGGGCGAGAGCGCCGAGAGTCAGGACGGGCCCGCGTACGAGGTGATGTACCTGCTCGACGCGCTCGACGACAAGATCGGCGACTTCCGGCAGACCCTGGCCGCGCTCGGCGACTCCGTGGTCGTGGTCGGCGGCGACGGGCTCTGGAACGTCCACGTCCACACCGACGACGTCGGCGCCGCGATCGAGCAGGGCATCGACATCGGCCGCCCGCACCGGATCCGGGTCACCCACTTCGACGACCAGGCGCACCACCACGAGCCGGCCCCCGGCCGCGCCGTGATCGCGGTCGTCGCCGGCGAAGGCCTGGCCGGCCTGTTCGCCGAGGCGGGCGCCCGGATCATCCGCGGCGCCCCCGGCCGCCGCTGCTCCACCGGCGAGCTGCTGCAGGCGATCGAGCAGTCAAAGGCGCCGGAGATCGTGATCCTGCCCAACGACCAGGACTCGATCGCGGTCGCCGAGGCCGCCGCCACCGCCGCCCGCCAGGACGGGATCCGGGTCGCCGTGATCCCGACCCGCGCCCAGGTCCAGGGCCTCGCGGCGATCGCCGTCCACGACCCGGACCGCAGCTTCGACGACGACGTCGTACACCTCTCGGCCGCCGCCGGGCAGACCCGGCACGGCGCCGTCACGATCGCGGTCAAGGATGCCTGGACGATGGCCGGCCGGTGCCGGATCGGCGACGCGCTCGGCGTCGTCGACGGCGACTTCGCGCTGATCACCGCCGACCTCGAGGAGGCGGCGCTGGCGGTCGTCGACCGGTTGCTCGGCGGCGGCGGCGAGCTGCTCACGATCGTCACCGGCCGCGACGCCGACCCCGCCCTGGCCGAGGCTGTGGAGCGGCACGTACGCCGGCAACGCAAAGATGTCGATGTCGTGGTGTACGACGGAGGACAGGACAGGTACCCGCTGCTGATCGGGGTGGAATAGCGGTGTTGAACAGTACGGGCGACATGGACCGCAAGCTCCGGGACTTCCTCGGAGCCAAGACGGCCAAGACGTTTGCGGACGTGCTCGAGATCGAGACCGTCGGCGAGCTGCTGCGGCACTATCCGCGGCGGTACCTGAAGAAGGGTGAGCTGACCCCGTTCGACGAACTGGAGGTCGGCGACCAGGCGACTGTCAACGGGCGGGTCAAGAAGGTCACGGCTCGCGCGCTGGACAGCAAGATCGAGATCAAGCCCGATCAGGTCCAGAGGTTCCGCAAGCAGCGGACGATCACCAAGGTCGTGGTCACCGACGGCCGCAACGACATCGAGCTGGCCTTCTTCAACCAGCCTTGGCTGCTGACGAAGCTGGCGCCCGGCACCGCCGCCCTGTTCTGGGGCGAGGTGACGATGTTCCGCACCACCATGCAGCTGAAGAATCCCGGTACCGAGGTGCTGGACGAGGAAGATCTCACCGAGGCCGAGATCGAACGCCGGGCCCGGCCGTTCCGCCCGATCTACCCGGCCACGTCGAAGTTGCCGACCGCAACGATCGAGCGGTCGGTCAAGATCGTCCTGGACAGCCTCGACGACCGCGTCGACGACCCCGTCCCGGACCTGGTCCTGCGCAACGAGAAGTTGCTGGGCCTGCGGGAAGCCCTGCAGAAGGTGCATCTTCCGGACACCGAGAAGGACATCCACGACGCACAGCAGCGGTTCCGGTTCGAGGAAGCGCTGGTGATGCAGACGATCCTCGCCCAGCGCCGCGCGGTGATGGACGCGCAGAGCGCCGTACCGCGGCCCCGGCAGCCCGGTGGACTGCTCGACGACTTCGACCGGCGGCTGCCGTTCGAGCTGACCGAGGGCCAGGCCGAGGTGGGGGAGGAGATCTTCGCCGATCTCGCCCGGCCGCACCCGATGCACCGGCTGCTGCAAGGCGAGGTCGGCTCCGGCAAGACCGTGGTCGCGCTGCGGGCGATGTTGTCCGTGGTCGACAACGGCGGTCAGGCCGCGCTGCTCGCGCCGACCGAGGTGCTGGCCGTCCAGCACCACAAGACGCTCACCAAGATGCTCGGCGACCTGGCCGAGCAGGGCATGCTCGGCGGCGCGGAACATGCCACCAAGATCGGTCTGCTGACCGGTTCGCTGAACGCCGCATCCCGCCGTACGGCGATGCTCGACGCGGCCAGTGGCGCCGCCGGGATCGTGGTCGGGACGCATGCGCTGCTCGAGGACAAGGTCCAGTTCGCGGATCTCGGGCTCGTGGTGGTCGACGAGCAGCACAGGTTCGGGGTCGAGCAGCGGGCCGCGCTGAGCGCGAAGTCCGGCGAGAACACGCCGCACGTGCTGGTGATGACCGCGACGCCGATCCCGCGGACCGTGGCGATGACGGTGTTCGGCGACCTCGCGGTGTCGACGCTCACCCAACTGCCGGCCGGGCGATCGCCGATCCAGTCGTCCGTGGTGCCCGCCAAGGAGCGGCCGGACTGGCTGCAGCGGGCCTGGGCGCGCGTCCGCGAGGAGGTCGGCAAGGGCCACCAGGCGTACGTCGTCTGCCCGCGGATCGGGGACGACGTCAAGAACGCGAAGGACGAGGAAGGCGAGCTTCTCGACACCGACGAAGGCGGGAAGAAGCAGGCCCGCCCGCCGATCTCGGTGATGCAGGTGTCCGAGGCGCTCGCGGAGATCCTGCACGACCTGCGCGTCGAGATCCTGCACGGGCGGCTGCCGGCCGACGAGAAGGACGCGGTGATGTCCCGGTTCGCGGCCGGGGACATCGACGTACTGATCGCGACCACGGTCATCGAGGTCGGGGTCGACGTACCGAACGCCTCGACGATGGTGATCATGGACGCCGACCGGTTCGGCATCTCGCAGCTCCACCAGCTACGCGGGCGGGTCGGGCGGGGCAAGGTCCCGGGGCTGTGCCTGCTCGTCACAGACCTGTGGGCGGGATCGAAGTCGTACGGGCGACTGGACGCGGTCGCGTCGACGACCGACGGGTTCGAGCTGTCGCGGATCGACCTGGAGACGCGCCGCGAGGGAGATGTGCTCGGTGTCGCGCAGTCCGGGCGACGCAGCAGCCTCAAACTGCTCAGCGTGCTGCGGGACGAGGACATCATCCTCGCGGCCCGGCACGAGGCCACCAGGATCGTCGGCGTGGACCCCGCTCTGTCCGAGTTCCCGGAACTCCTCGCAATCGTCCGAAACGCCCTACAGTCCGAAACCACCGAGTACCTGGAGAAAACGTGACGCGTGTTATCGGCGGCGCGGCTGGTGGGCGGCGGATCGTCGTGCCGCCGGGGAGTGGGACGCGGCCGACGGCGGATCGGGTGCGCGAGGCGCTGTTCTCGTCGCTGGAGTCCGAGTTCGGGAGCTTCCACGGGCTCGTGGTGCTCGACCTGTACGCCGGATCCGGTGCGATCGGCTTGGAGGCGCTGTCCCGGGGTGCCGCGAAGGTCGTGCTGGTCGAGTCGGACCGGAAGGCGGCCGAGGTGATCGCGGCCAACATCAAGGTCGTGGGGCTGCCGGGAGCAACGCTGCTGACGCGGCCTGTGGAGAAGGTGACGGCAGGGGACGCTCCTGCGGTGTTCGACCTCGTTTTCGCGGATCCGCCGTACAAGCTGGAGACGGCCGAGCTGCAGGACGTGCTGACCGACCTGGTGACGCACGGCTGGCTGGCCGACGACGCGGTCGTGGTCGTGGAACGCGGGAAGCGGGAGCCGTGGGACTGGCCGGAGGGGTTCGCCGCGCTGCGAGACCGCAAGTACGGCGAGGCGCGCCTTTGGTACGGTCACCGCCATGGCCAAGGCGACGGGGAGGTCCCGGGATGAGTAGGGCCGTTTTTCCAGGGACCTTCGACCCGCCCACGGTTGGGCACCTCGACATCGTCACCCGGGCGGCCGCCGCCTTCGACGAGCTGATCGTCGCGACCGGGGTGAACCAGTCGAAGAACCGGCTGTTCGGCCCGCAGGAGCGGATCGAGATGCTCACCGAGCTGGTCGAGCCGTTCCCGAACGTCCGGATCGGCTCCTTCGAGGGGCTGCTGGTCGACTACTGCCGGGCCGAGGGCGCCGGCGTGATCGTGAAAGGCCTGCGTTCGGCGGCCGATTACGACTACGAGCTGCAGATGGCGCAGCTGAACCGGCGGATGACCGGCGTCGACACGGTCTTCCTGCCGACCGCGCCGGAACACGCCTTCATCTCGTCCAGCTGGGTCAAGGAGATCGCCCGGCTCGGCGGCGACGTCAGCACGTTCGTGACGCCGGCCGTTCACGCACGGTTACTGAACACGCTGTGAGTGTCCCCGGATTGGGCGCAACGCCGGGGACTTGGTAGTGTTGATCACCGGTCTCGACGAGACCGAGTTCTTGCCTGCCCACGCCTGAAAGGGATGTTCTGAGCGTCTTGGACCCGCGGTCCCCACTCGTGATCGACACGCACGAGCTGACCCGCCGCGCAGGGTCCCAACGCGAAGTCACCTTCACGGCGCCGGCGCCGGCGGATCTCGGAATCGACGTGATCGGCGTCCCCGAGGGCGATCCGATCCAGTTCGATCTACGGCTGGAATCGGTGGTCGAAGGGGTGCTCGTCACCGGAACGGCTCACGGCCGCCTGGTCGGGGAGTGCGCGCGGTGCCTGGTCGATATCGAGGACGAGTTTCTCGCTGACATCCAGGAGCTGTACGTCTACCCGGAGAGCGAAGCCGAGCCGGACGAGGCCAGCCGGATGGAGGGCGATCTGATCGACCTCGAGCCGGTGCTGAGGGACCAGGTGGTGCTCGCACTGCCGTTCCAGCCGCTGTGTACGGACGACTGTCCGGGTCTGTGCCCCGACTGCGGGGTACGCCTGGCGGACGAGCCCGGCCACAAGCACGAGGACGGGACCGATCCACGCTGGGCCGCCCTCGGCAACCTGCTCCAGCAGGACCAGCAGGACAACTGAAACAGCAACACCGCAGTACCGCTCCACCCGAAAACGTCAGACTGAGCCGGCCGGGTCCACCAGCCCCCGGCCGAACCGAGGAGTCATAACCGTGGCCGTTCCGAAGCGGAAGATGTCGCGCAGCAACACCCGGAGCCGCCGGGCGCAGTGGAAGACGACTGCCCCGTCGCTGGTCACCTGCGTGAACCCCGCCTGCCGCGCGAAGCACCTGCAGCACACCGTCTGCCCGAACTGCGGCCAGTACGGCGCGAAGGGCGAGCGTCGCCAGGTCGTCGAGAGCTAAACGGCCACCTTCACAGTGAACTCTGCCAACGAAACGGGGCTCTACGCCGAGCTGAACCAGCGGCTCGGCGTATCGCTGGCTGACGAACTGCTGGAGCACGCCTTCACCCACCGCTCGTACGCGTACGAGAACGGCGGGCTGCCGACGAACGAGCGGCTGGAGTTCCTCGGGGACTCCGTGCTCGGCGTCATCGTCACGGAGTCGTTGTTCCGCAACCATCCCGACCTGTCCGAGGGCCGACTGGCCAAGCTACGGGCCGCGGTGGTCAACATGCGTGCGCTCGCGGGTGTCGCCCGCGAACTCAAGCTGGGCAAGTACCTGCGGCTCGGCCGCGGCGAAGAAGCCACCGGCGGCCGGGACAAGTCGTCGATCCTTGCCGACTGCGTCGAGGCGCTGATCGGCGCCGTGTACCTGGATCGCGGCTTCGAGGTCGCGGGCGGGGTCGTGCACCGGCTGTTCGACGACCTGATGGAGTCGTCGGCCCGGCTCGGCGCCGGCCTGGACTGGAAGACGTCGCTGCAGGAGCTGGTCGCCCAGCTCGGCGTCGGCGTTCCCGAGTACGTGATCGCGGAGTCCGGACCGGACCACGCGAAGACGTTCGAGGCGCGGGTCCGGATCGGCTCCGACACGTACGGCCACGGCATCGGCCGGAGCAAGAAGGAAGCCGAGCAGCAGGCCGCCGAGACCGCCTGGAAGGCCCTGCGCGCCGCGCATCCCGACAGCGTGGACCCCTCGCAGTCCTGAAGTGCCGGAGCTTCCTGAGGTAGAAGTCGTACGGCGGGGTCTGGTGGAGTTTCTCGCCGGACGGACCGTCGAGACCGTCGAGGTGCTGCACCCCCGCCCGGTACGGCGTCATGCCGCCGGGCCGGAGGACTTCGTGTCGCGGCTCAAGAGGCAGGTTTTCGCCGAGCCGGCCCGGCGCGGCAAGTACCTGTGGCTGCCGTTGACGTCCGGTGACGCGGTATTGACCCATCTCGGAATGAGCGGTCAGTTCCGGGTCCAGCCGGTCGGCGCGCCCGACGAGCCGCATCTGCGGGTCCGGTTCCGGTTCGCCGACGGCGGCGGAGAGGTCCGTTTTGTGGACCAGCGGATGTTCGGTGGTCTGTCGTACTCCGAGGGCGGCGCCGAACTGCCCGCCGAGATCGCCCACATCGCCCGCGACCCGTTCGATCCTCTGTTCGATCCGGAACTGGCGACGGCGAAGATCCGCCGCCGCCGGACCGGCCTCAAGCGGGCGCTGCTGGACCAGACCGCGATCAGCGGAATCGGCAACATCTACGCCGATGAGGCGTTGTGGCGGGCCAAGCTGCACTACGCCCGGGCGACAGAAACGCTGAAACCCTCACAAATAAAGGGCATTCTCGAGCAGGCGCATGCCGTGATGGCCGAGGCGCTGACCGTTGGTGGCACCAGCTTCGACGCCCTGTACGTCAACGTGAACGGGGAATCCGGGTACTTCGAGCGCGGCCTGAACGTCTACGGGCAGGAAGGATCGCCGTGCCCGCGGGACGGCCGGCCGATCCGTCGCGAGCCGTTCATGAACCGTTCGTCGTACCGGTGCCCGAAATGTCAGCCGGTCCCGCGCCACGTCCGCTGGTGAACGAGGTATCGTTAATAAACGTGGCCCAGGTTGACCCGTCGCCCTCGCCGGTGTCACCCTGAAAGACGGCACACATTTTCGGCGCTCCTTCATGACCTCGACACGGAGCGCGACCGGCCAGAACCCTTCCGGAGGACAGCACAATGGCCAAGGCTCTTCTAGGGCATCTTGGAGGAACTGACCCGCGCATGCTCGAGCAGGTTCGTCTGCTCAACCGGCGCGTCGCAGATCTGGAGGCGCACGTGATGCGGCTCCAGGCAGAGAACGACCACCTGGTGGCACAGATCCACGAGGGTCGGCTGCTCACCGTCGACGAGGCTCTGCGTACCCCCGCTTCGGTCTGACGCCAGCAGAGATTCGATCTCGACCGTCCGCACTACGCTGCTACGTTCGCGGGACGGCGGTGGCCCCCGTCCGGGCCTCCGCCACCGTGGTGTGTAACAGCGCCGTAGGTTCAACGATTGGTTGTGCACCCATTCTCGCCGGCCATCTCTCAACGGCCTGGCCTCCGCTGGATTCCGCGGATCTCTTTGTAGACTGCGAAGCGGAACACCTTCCCCCGGGTAGCGGCAGCGCGACGTACAGCTACGGCGGTTCCTCCGGTACCGTCTGTCCTTTCACGGGTTGGAGAGCTTCGCCTTGTACCTGAAGAGCATGACGCTCCGAGGCTTCAAGTCGTTCGCGTCCGCGACGACGATGAACTTCGAACCAGGCATCACCTGCATCGTCGGGCCGAACGGCTCCGGCAAGTCCAACGTCGTCGACGCGCTGGCCTGGGTGATGGGTGAGCAGGGCGCCAAGTCGCTGCGCGGCGGCAAGATGGAGGACGTCATCTTCGCCGGCACCTCCGGCCGCGCCCCGCTGGGCCGCGCCGAGGTGGTGCTCACCATCGACAACACCGACGGCGCCCTGCCGATCGAGTACGCCGAGGTGACGATCAGCCGGACGATGTTCCGCAACGGCGGGTCCGACTACCAGATCAACGGCCAGAACTGCCGCCTGCTCGACGTCCAGGAACTGCTCAGCGACTCCGGGATCGGCCGCGAGATGCACGTCATCGTCGGTCAGGGCCAGCTGGACTCGATCCTGCGCGCCACGCCGGAAGGCCGCCGCGGGTTCGTCGAGGAGGCCGCCGGCGTCCTGAAGCACCGCAAGCGCAAGGAAAAGGCGATCCGGAAGCTGGAGGCCACCGAGGGCAACCTGCACCGGCTCGGCGACCTGATCCAGGAGATCCGCCGTCAGTTGAAGCCGCTCGGGCGCCAGGCGGAGGTGGCGCGCCGGGCGGTGACCATCCAGGCGGAGGTGCGCGACGGCCGCGCCCGGCTGCTCGCCGACGACATCGTCCAGGCGCAGTCCGCGCTCGAGGCGGAGCTGCGGGACGAGGCCGCGCTCACGCAGCGGCGTACCGAGACCGAGGCGAAGCTGCGCGAGGCCCGCGAGCTCGAGGCGGAGCTGGAGGACGCGCTCCGCGAGGACGCGCCGGCCCTGCAGGCCGCCCAGGACACCTGGTACCTGCTGTCCGGCTTCGGCGAGAAGATCAAAGGTACGGCGCGGATCGCGGCGGACCGGATCCGGTCGCTGAACGACGAGGCCGAGGAGCCGCGGGCCGGCCGCGACCCCGAGGAACTCGAACTGGAAGCGGCCCGGGTCCGCGAGACCGAGGCGCAGATCGAGGCCGAGGTCGAGGCGCATTCCGAGCTGCTCGCCGAGTGCGTCGAGCGCCGCCAGCAGCTGGAGGCCCAGGAGGCCGAGGAGGAGCGCCGGATCTCGGCGCTGATCCGGGCTGCCGCTGATCGCCGCGAAGGACTGGCCCGGCTGACCGGCCAGGTGAACGCTCTGAAGAGCCGCGCGGCCGCCGCCGAGTCCGAGATCGGCCGACTTGCCGCCAACCGGCGCGAGGCCGAGGAGCGTGCCGCGAAGGCACAGCACGACTTCACCGCGCTGGAGACCCAGGTCGCCGGGCTGGACGCCGGCGAGAAGGGCCTCGACGACCAGTACGAGGCTGCCCAGGCGGTTCTCGACGAGCTGGACGAGCGGCTGGCGAAGCTGCGGGCCGAGGAGCGCGACGCCGAGCGTGAGCGCACCGGTCTGGCTGCCCGCAAGGAAGCGCTGGAGCTCGGTCTGAACCGCAAGGACGGGGCCGGCGCGCTGCTGGCCGCGTCGGAGCAGGTGAACGGGCTAATGGGTTCGGTCGCTGCCCTGCTGAGCGTGCGGTCCGGGTACGAGACCGCGATCGCAGCGGCGCTCGGCGAGGCCGCGGACGCGGTCGCCGTCACCCATGCCGACGCGGCGCTGCAGGCCGTCGGTCACCTCAAGGAGCACGACCTCGGCCGCGCCGGGATGCTCCTGGGCGACGCTCCGGCCGACGACTACGCGACGTGGCCGGCGCTGCCGTACGGAGCGTCGTACGCCGTGGATGTCGTGGAATGCCCGGAGACCCTGCGGCCCGCCCTACGGCGGCTGCTGCGCAAGGTCGCGGTCGTCGACGACGTGGACGCGGCACGGTCCCTGCTGCGGAACCTGCCGGACGTCACCTGTACGACGCGTGTGGGCGACGTACTGGGCGCTCATTTCGCGTACGGCGGGTCGGACGCGGCACCCAGCCTCATCGAGGTGCAGTCCGCGGTCGACGAGGCAACGGAGAAGCTGACCGAGGCGACGGCCCGCAGCGAGCGGCTGCGGTTCGAGCTGCAGGGCCTCGAGGAGGAGCGGAGCCGCCAGAAGGAGTCCGTCGAGATCACGCTGGCTCGGCTGCACGAGTCGGACGCGTCGATGGCGGCGGTGGCCGAGCAGCTCGGGCACTTCGGATCGCTGGCGAAGGCGTCCCGCGGCGAGGCGGAGCGGATGGCTGAGGCGATCGCTGCCGCCGAGGAGGAGCGCGACCGGAACCTGTCCGGTCTGGCCGAGCTCGAAGAGCGGTTGATGGACGCCGAGGCGTTCGACGAGGAGGGCGACGAGCCCGACACGTCGCAGCGCGACCGGCTGGCCGAGGAGGCCAAGGCGGGGCGTGCGGCCGAGATGGAGGCGCGGCTGGCGCTGCGGACCACCGAGGAGCGGGCCCGGGCGCTGTCCGGTCGCGCGGACTCGCTGGAGCGCGCGGCCCGGCAGGAGCGCGAGGCGCGGGCCAGGTCGATCGCGCGGGCGGCACGCCGGGCGCGACAGGCCGAGGCGGCGAACGCCGTACACCTCGCCGCCGGTCACGTGCTGGCGCGGCTGGAGTCGTCGTTGCAGCTGGCCGCGGCCGAGCGGGCGGCGATCCAGGCGCAGCGGGCCGACCGGGAGCAGGCGCTCGCCCAGGCTCGGTCCGCGACACGGAACCTCAGTTCCGAGCTGGAGCAGCTCACGAACACCGTGCACCGGGACGCGCTGGCCCGGGCCGAGCAGAAGATGCGCCTGGAGCAGCTGTACGAGAAGGCGCTCGGCGAGCTCGGTATCGAGGTCGACGCTCTGGTCGCGGAGTACGGACCGGACAAGCTGGTGCCGCCGCTGCCCAAGGCCGGTGACGACGACACCCTCGAGCTCGAGGCCGAGCCGTTCAACCGGACCAAGGTCGAGAAGCGGCTCAAGCAGGCCGAGCGTGCGCTCAACCAGCTCGGCAAGATCAACCCGCTCGCGCTCGAGGAGTTCGAGGCGATGGAGGAGCGGCACCGGTTCCTCTCCGAGCAGCTCGAGGACCTGAAGAAGTCGCGGCGCGACCTGATGGACATCGTCAAGGAGGTCGACGACAGGGTCGAGCAGGTCTTCACCGAGGCGTACCGGGACGTCGAGATCGCGTTCGAGCACGTCTTCAGCCGGCTGTTCCCGGGTGGTGAAGGCCGGCTCGTGCTGACCGATCCCGACGACATGCTCTCCACCGGTATCGACGTCGAGGCGCGCCCGCCGGGCAAGAAGGTCAAGCGGCTGTCGCTGCTGTCCGGCGGTGAGCGGTCGCTGGTCGCGGTGGCGTTCCTGGTTGCCCTGTTCAAGGCCCGCCCGTCGCCGTTCTACATCCTCGACGAGGTCGAGGCTGCCCTGGACGACACCAACCTCGGCCGCCTCCTGGAAATCTACGAGGAACTCCGCGAGAACAGCCAGCTCCTGGTCATCACCCACCAGAAGCGCACCATGGAGGTCGCCGACGCCCTCTACGGCGTCACCATGCGCGGCGACGGCGTCTCCGCCGTCATCTCCCAACGAATCCGGGAACCCGAGCCCGTCTAGAACTTCAGGCGGTGATGGTCATGGAGGCCAGTTCGTCGCCTTGGGTTTCGAAGGTGAAGTGGGACGGGCCGTTGAAGCCGTCGCCGCCTACCTGGGTGCGGATCGTCAGGGGGTTGCCGGGGCTGGTGACCTGGGTGTCGGTGAAGGTGACGTTCTTGCCGATCAGTTCGTTGTCGCTCCAGGAGCGGATCCGGTCGTGGCCGCGGAACTCGCGGCCCCAGTCGTTCACATAGCCGTCCGCGGCGAACGCCGCCACGAACGCGTCGTTGTCCAGGGCGTCGATCGCGTCGAGCGCGCGCTGAACCGCTGCGGGAATCTCTTGGCTCATGCCGACGACGATATCGCTCCGGCGTGAACCGATCGGCGGATCGGCACGTATGACAGGTGACGTTCGGAACCGATCGGGGAGCCTGTGATGAAGCGTGTGATGAGTGGATAGGCCGTCGGTGGTGTCTGTCTGGTGCTGTCGTGGTGTGGGCGCCCGCTGATCCCGGTATCGTGCGGTCGGTGGCTGACAACCCAGGGCCGCGCGACGCCGAGACCCTGATCCGGGCGCTGTACGCCGAACACGGCCGCAGCTTGCTGGCCTACGCCACCCGCCTCACCGGCGATCGAGCCGCGGCCGAGGACGTCGTACAGGAGACGCTGCTGCGGGCCTGGAAACACGCGGACGACCTGACCAGCGGCAAAGGGTCGGTGCGGGGCTGGCTGCTGACCGTGGCGCGCAATCTGGTCACTGACCGGGCACGTGCTCGGGCAGCGCGGCCGACCGAGGTGGCGGACGTGGTGGACACGCCGCCGGTCACAGGGGATCACTCCGAGTCCGTGGTGAACACCATGGTGGTGATGGACGCGCTGGACAAGGTGTCGCCCGAGCACCGCGAAGTACTCGTGCAGCTTTACTACCGCGGCCGGTCCGTCGCAGAGGCTGCCAAAGAGCTGGGTGTTCCACCCGGTACCGTGAAATCGCGTTCGTACTACGCCCTCCGAGCTCTGCGCGCGGTGATGGCAGAGAAAGCAACGGAGGTGTCCCATGAGTGAGCATGACCGTACGCAACTGGGCGCCTACGCACTCGGTGCACTGGAGCCGGCCGAGGTAGCGGCCGTTGACGAGCATCTCGCCACCTGCGCGGAGTGCCGTGCGGAGCTGGCTGAGCTCACCGAGATGAAGGACTTCCTGGGCGAGGTACCACCGGAGGCGTTCCTCGAGGGACCACCTGAGGGTGGCGACCTGTTGCTGCAGCGCACGCTGCGCGAGGTCCGGGAGCCCCAGGCGCAGGAGCCCCAGTTACAGGAGCCCGAGGCTAAGCCCAAGCGGCGCTCGCGTTGGTTGCTGGTCGCGGCCGCGGTGGTCGTGGTGGCTGGTGCGCTCGGCGGGGGAGTCCTACTCGGCCGGTCTACCGCACCGGACTCCAATGAGCCTGTCGCCGGCTCCAAGCAGGTCACAACGTCCGACACGACGACCGGTGCCACCATGGCCGCCACCGTGGAGCCACGGGCAGGCTGGAGCTGGGTGAGGGTGCAGGTGAGCGGTCTCAAAGCCGGTGACCAGTGCGAGATGGTTGTCACCGACAAGTCCGGCAGGAGCTGGGTAGCGGGCAGTTGGCTGGTGTCCGAGAAGGCTGCCCAGTACGGGAGCGCGTTCGGCGGCGGTGTGCTGACTCCGATCGATCAGGTGCGTTCGGTGGAGATCAGAACCGTGCAGGGAAAGCACGTGGTGACGGCCACGATCTAACCCCGTTGTCCGGCGCGAGAGGATGGAGTTGTGGCTACTACCTCCGAGGACTTGCGAGAGCGCCGGAAGAACGCGGCGAACAACTGTGAGCGTTGGCTCGGCCAGCGGCGGGTGCCCGTAGCGGACCAGCTGCGGCAGCTTGCAGATGTCGCAACCGACGATCTGGTCGATGTCTACGGCAACGGTGGTGAAGTAGCCGCGCTGGAGCAGGAGGTGGCCGAGCTGCTGGGCAAACCGGCCGCCGTGTTCCTGCCGACCGGCATCCTCGCTCAGCAGGCCGTACTGCGGGTGTACGCCGACCGCGCGGGCACCAGCCGAGTAGCGGTCCACGGACTCGCCCACCTGCTGGTGCACGAGCTCAACGCACTGGAAGAGGTGCATCACCTGCGGATCGAGCGGCTGACGTCAGAACCGCGTCAGCCGCGACCAGACGAGTTGACCGCCATCCCGGGCAAGCTGGCCGCGGTGACGCTCGAGTTGCCGTTACGCGATGCAGGGTTCGTGCTGCCGACCTGGGACGAGCTGGTCGTGTTCTCCGAGTCCTGTGCGGAGCGCGGCGTACCGCTCCACCTCGACGGCGCACGGCTGTGGGAGAGCGCGCCGTACCTGGAGCACAGCCTGGCTGAGATCGCAGCGCTGGCGTCGACGGTGTACGTGTCGTTCTACAAGGTGCTGGGCGGCATCAGTGGTGCAGCGCTCGCTGGGCCCGAGGACGTGATCGCAGAGGTACGGCGGTGGCAGCGGCGCCTCGGCGGCAATCTTTACTCGCTCTTCCCGTACGCCGTGTCCGCGCGCAACGGACTTCGCACGGTGCTCCCACTGATGAACGACCTGCACCAGCGGGCCGTCGAGATCGCAATGGCCTTGCAGAGCGAAGGGTTCCGCGTCTTCCCGGAGCCTCCGCACACGAACTCGTTCCGGGTCTACGCGCCGCGTTCCGCGGAGTCGATCGAGCATGCTGCCGTCGAGCGGATGGAGCGGACTCACGAGTCGCTGTGCGGGCCGTGGCAGTCGGCCGACGTACCAGGGTGGTCGTGGGTCGAGCTGGTGATGACGCCGGCGTCGCTGGAGTGGCAGATCGACGAGATCGGCAAGGCGTTCGGGGAACTTCTGGCACGCTGAGAACGTCAAGCACTGTGTTGGGTGTGGGGATTCTGGGGAGACAAGTGCTGACATTCGTTGTCACGATGGTGGTTCTGCTGGTTCTGTCAGGGCTGGTGCTCCTGGCTGTAGCACGGGGTGAGGGAAAACATTTCGGGTAGCCTCGCTGGATGAGACGGCTGATCTTCCAGGAGTACGTGACGCTCGACGGGTACGCCGCGGGGCCGGACGGCGGACTGGAGTTCTTCGACGCGATCGGCTCGCATCCGGACGACGACAACCTCGAGCTGCTCGAGAGTGTCGACACGATGCTGCTGGGCGCTGAGACGTACCGGTTGTTCGTAGAGTTCTGGCCGACCGAGGCGTCGGCCGACGAGCCGATCGCCGAGAAGCTCAACGCGCTCCGCCTGGTCGTGGTGTCGACGACGCTGCGCAGCGCGCCGTGGGGTCCGTACGAGCCTGGTCTGGTGGTCCGGGACCTGGACGCGGTGCGGGCGCTGAAGGCGGAGCAGACCGGCAAGGACATCATCCTGTGGGGCAGCATCACGCTGTTCCAGTCGTTGCTGCGGGCCGGGCTCGTCGACGAGGTGCAGCTGCGGATCTGCCCGGTGCTGCTGGGGGCGGGCAAGAGCGCCTTCCCGTCCGGCGGCGGTTCGCCGGAGCGCCTGGAGCTGATCGAGGCGCGCCCCTGGGCTGCGGGCGGCGTACTGGTGCGGTACCGGCCGGTTTAACTGACTGCGTCGAGCATCGCCCGCACGATCGGTGCGGCGATGGTGATCGTCGGCAGGATCAGGAGTGCTGCTGCTGCGGCGTACGTGACAGCGGAGAGCGTCGGCTCGTTGGAGGCGGGGCCGGCCAGGCGTTGCACTCTCAGGACCGTGGCGGACTTGGCTGCTGCCATTGCGGCCTCTGGCGCAGGTGAACCGGCTAGTGCGACCAGGGCGCGCGCCAGTGGACGTGGACCGTTACGGCGGCGAGCGTCGTCGTCGGCGAGCAGTTCGACCAGTGTGCGTGCCTGCTCCAGCGCCACATCGCTACGCACCCAGTGCGGGAAGGCATGGTGCAGCGCGGTGAACTCCTCCAGCACCAGGTCGTGCCGAGCCCGCAGGTGCGCCTGCTCGTGGGCGAGGACAGCCTTCAGTTCACTGTCGTCCAGCCGCTCCAAGGCGCCAACGGAGACGACCACCCGCGCGCCACGCAGCGCCGGCAGGCAGTAGGCCAGCGGCGTCTCCTCGGCCAGCACCCGCAGTCCTGGGATCAGCCCGTCCGGTGTGGCCAGTACGTCGACCAGGTCGCGGTGCCGCTTGCGCCGTGCCCGAGTCCCCACCGCTACCCGCCCGATCGCCCACAGCAGTCGCACTACGACCAGCGCGACCATGGCGAGGATCGCTGCGGCCACCAGGTCGCGTGCCGACGACGGATCGAACCGTGGCTCACCGGGGCGGCCCGCAATCGAGTAGGACAACGCGACACCAGCACCTAGGGCAGCCAGTACGGCGGCCAGTGCGATCGCCTGCCACAGGATGACCGCGGCGCGGGGGACCCGGTAGGGCCAGTCGGAACGAGCCAGCAGTGCCGGTGCCGGGCCGGTGAGTACCAGCGCCAGAACGGCCAGCAGGACCGGGGTGATCACCCCGTCTGCTCCTGTTCGTTCAGCGCGGACAGGGCCTCGCGGAGCAGTGCCGCTTCCTCGTCGGACACCTGGCCCACGAAACGGACCAGGGCCTCGCGCCGGTCGCCCGCACGGTCGAGTGCGTCCCGCATCAGGTCGGCGGCCAGCTCCTCGCGGGGTGCGGCGGCGCGGTAGCGCCAGGCTTTGCCGTCGCGCTCGCGTTCGGTCAGCTTCTTCTTCGCCAGCCGGTCCAGAACGGTCATCACGGTCGTGTAGGCGAGCTCACGGGTGCCTGCCAGCCGCTCGTGCACCTCACGCACGGTCAGCGCGGCAGAAGCCGTCCAGAGCTGCTCCATCACCAGGCGCTCCAGGTCGCCCAGGGGCCGCGGACCCTTCTCCTCACTCGCCACGTGACCAGTATAACTACACGTCGTAGTAGATCCGCGCTAGCATCTACTACGACACGTCGTAGATGGCTGGGGAGGCCTTCCGATGGACACCCTGGATCTGGCGCGGTGGCAGTTCGCGATCACCACCGTGTACCACTTCTTCTTCGTGCCGGTGACGATCTCGCTGGTCGCGATCACTGCCGGCCTGCAGACCGCCTGGTACCGGACGGGGAAGGAGAAGTACCTGCGGCTGACGAAGTTCTACGGGAAGCTGTTCTTGATCAACATCGCGATGGGTGTGGTGACCGGTCTGGTGCAGGAGTTCCAGTTCGGGATGAACTGGAGCGACTACTCGCGGTTCGTGGGCGACGTGTTCGGTGCTCCGCTGGCGCTGGAGGGCCTGCTCGCGTTCTTCCTCGAGTCGACCTTCATCGGTCTGTGGATCTTCGGCTGGGAGCGCTTGCCCCGGCTGGTCCACCTCGGCTGCATCTGGATGGTGGTGCTCGGCACGCAACTGTCGGCGTACTTCATCCTCGCGGCCAACTCGTGGATGCAGAACCCGGTCGGCTTCCGCTACAACGCCGATTGCGGTCGTGCGGAGCTGACCGACCTGTGGGCGGTGCTGACCAACAAGGTCGTGCTGGTCACCTTTCCGCACACGATCTTCGCCGCCTTCATGGTCGGCGGCGCGTTCGTCGCCGGGGTCGCGTTGTGGCACCTGGTACGGCGTCCAACGGTCGACAAGGACGTGTTCCGGTCGGCGCTGAAGATCGGCGCGTCCGTCGTACTGGTCGCGAGTGTCGGGGTCGCGATCAGCGGTGACCTGCAGGGCAAGGTGATGACCGAGGTGCAGCCGATGAAGATGGCCGCGGCCGAGGCGCTGTACGAGACCGAGAAGCCGGCGTCGTTCTCGGTGTTCACCGTCGGCACGCTGGACGGTTCGAAGGAGATCTTCTCGATCAAGCTGCCGTACCTGCTGTCCTTCCTGGCCACCGGGCACTTCGACGGTGAGGTGAAGGGGATCAATTCGCTGCAGGACGCGTACGAGCAGCTGTACGGGCCGGGGTCCTACAAGCCGAACATCCCCCTGACGTATTGGACGTTCCGGTTGATGATCGGCGTCGGGATGGCGTCGGCCGCGATCGCGCTGTGGCTGTTGTGGACCACGCGCCGCGGCCGGGCTCCTACCCGCTGGCTGATCTGGCTGGCGGCCCCGCTGCCGTTGCTGCCGCTGGTGGCGAACACGTTCGGCTGGATCTTCACCGAGACCGGCCGGCAGCCGTGGCTGGTGTTCGGTCTGTTGCCGACGGCATCGGGTGTGTCACCCGGTACGACGAGCGGCGAGGTGATCACGTCGCTGGTCGGGTTCACCGCGCTGTACGGCGTACTCGCGGTCGTCGAGACCAAGCTGCTGCTGCGGACGATCCGGGCCGGTCTGGCAGGGACCGATGCGCCACCGGAATCGGCTCCGGATCAGCCCGACAAACCGCTGTCGTTCGCGTACTGAGGGGCTTGTGATGGAACTGACGACTGTATGGTTCGTCGCGATCGCGACGCTGTGGACCGGGTACTTCGTGCTCGAGGGCTTCGACTTCGGAGTCGGGATGCTGTACCGCGTGCTCGGTCGGAACGAGCCCGAACGGCGGGCCGCGATCAGCACGATCGGCCCGGTCTGGGACGGTAACGAGGTCTGGCTGATCATGGCCGGCGCGGCCACGTTCGCGGCGTTCCCGGAGTGGTACGCGACACTGTTCAGCGGGTTCTACCTGCCGTTGTTCGCGATCCTGGTCGGGCTGATCGTGCGCGGTGTCGCGCTCGAGTACCGCGGCAAGCGGGACGAGCCGGTGTGGCGCGCGCGGATGGACGCGATGATCGTCGTCGGGTCGGTACTGCCGGCCCTGCTCTGGGGCGTTGCCTTCGGCAACATCGTGCGCGGGGTGCCGCTGGACGCCGATCACGAGTACGTCGGCGGCCTCGGGACGCTGCTCAATCCGTTCGCGCTGCTCGGCGGGCTGACCTTCGTCGCGGTGTTCGTCACCCACGGCGCGATCTTCCTCGCGCTGCGGACGACCGACGACCTGCGCCTTCGCGCCAACCGGCTCGCCACCCGCACCGGTGCCGTCGCCGCGGTGCTGACGATCGCCTTCCTCGCCTGGGCGCAGGCGTTGCGCGGCGACACGGTGTCCCTCATCGTGACGATCGCCGCGATCGTTGCATTCGCCGGCGGCCTGGTCGCGAACCTCCTGCGCCGCGAGGGCTGGGCCTTCGTCGGTACGACGCTCGCGATCGGACTGGCCGTGGTGTCGTTGTTCGTTGCGCTGTTCCCCGACGTCATGCCGTCAACACTTGACCCCGGATCAACATTGACAATTGTTGATGCCGCGTCAACGCCGTACACGTTGAAGGCGATGACGATCATCACGGCGATCTTCATGCCGCTGGTGCTGCTCTATCAGGGGTGGACGTACTGGGTCTTCCGCAAGCGGGTCGTGGTCGCATGAAGCCGCTGGACCCGCGGTTGCTGAGGAGGGCCCGGGGCGCCCGGGTCTTCCTGGCGGCGTCAGTACTGATCGGCGTCGCCAGCGGCGTGCTGATCATCGTGCAGGCCGTGCTGCTCGCTCACGGCATTGCAGGGGTCGTACTGCGGGGCAGCGGGGTGACTGCTGTCGCCTGGGGTCTGGCTGCTGTCGTTACAGGCCGGGCGTTGCTGGTGTGGGCGCAGGAGGTGGTCGCACAACGCGCAGCCGCCGCTGTGAAGTCCACGCTGCGGCGGCAGGTGCTGGAGCACTCTCTGAAGCTCGGACCGGTCTGGCTGAGCGGTGAACGCAGCAGTGCGCTGACAACCCTGCTGACCAAGGGCCTGGACGACCTGGACCCGTACTTCGCCCGCTACCTGCCGCAGCTCGTCCTGGCCTCTACCGTGCCGGCCGGAGTGATCGGCTGGATGGCGACCGGTGACCTGATCGCTGCTGGAACAGTGCTGATCACGCTGCCGCTGATCCCAATTTTCATGGCGTTGATCGGCTGGGTGACGCAGGCGCGCAGCCGGCAGCGTCAGCACGCGCTGGCCGTCCTGGCGCATCACTTCGCCGATGTGGTCGGCGGACTGACCACCCTGAAGCTGTTCGGCCGCGCGAAGTCGCAGGAGTCCGCGGTACGACGGGTTACCGACCAGCATCGGGCTGCGTCAATGGGAAGCTTGCGGCTGGCGTTCCTGTCGTCGTTTGCGTTGGAGCTGTTGGCGAGCCTGTCGGTCGCACTGGTTGCTGTCGGCGTCGGTCTTCGGCTGGTTGACGGGAAACTAGGGCTCGAGACCGCGTTGATGGTGCTGATCCTGGCGCCGGAGGCGTACCTGCCGTTGCGACAGGTCGGCATGCAGTTCCACGCGAGCGCGGACGGGGTCGCGGCGAGCGAAGAGGTGTTCCGCGTGCTGGAGACGCCATTGCCCGCACGTGGCGAACGCACTGACATACCCGATCTTCGCGTGAGTCCGCTCTACCTGTACGACGTGACTGTGACGTACCCGGGGCGGGACGTGCCGGCGTTGGAGGGGTTCGATCTGGAGTTGCGGCCGGGTGAGGTGGTGGCGCTGACCGGGCCGAGCGGTGCAGGGAAGTCGACCGCTCTGGCTGTACTGCTCGGGTTCGTGGCGCCCGAGCGTGGGGTGGTCGTCGCTGCCGGCAGTGCAGCGGACGAGTTCGATCCGGTGGAGTGGCGGCGACAGTTCGCGTGGGTGCCGCAGCGTCCCGGTCTGAGGCTGGGGACCGTGGCCGACAACGTGCGGCTGGGCCGGCCGGACGCTTCGGACGACCAGGTCCGCTTGGCGCTTCTGGCTGCTGGTGCTGCCGACCTGCCTTTGGACAAGCCGGTAGGGGAGCAGGGACAGCAGCTTTCAGGCGGTCAGCAACGCCGGGTGGCGCTCGCCCGGGCGCTCATCACCGACGCCCCGGTGCTGCTGCTCGACGAACCAACAGCCGGCCTCGACGCCGACACGGAGGCCACCGTCATCACCGGTCTGCGCTCCAGCGGACGCACAGTCCTCATGGTCGCCCACCGCCCAGCCCTGATCGCCGCCGCCGACCGCACGGTCACCGTCGGCGCCCGAGAGTTGGTGAACGCATGAAGAGCCTGCAGCTAGCTCGGCCGCAGCACGAAGTGGTGTGGCGGCTCTGGTTGGCGCTCCTGCTGGGCGTCGCAGCTGCCGGGTCGGCTGTCGCCCTGCTCGCCACGTCGGCCTGGCTGATCACAGCAGCCTCGGCACAACCACCTGTGCTGTTGCTGATGGTCCCGATCGTCGCGGTGCGCGCCTTCGGTGTCGGGCGCGGCGTCTTCCGGTACGTCGAACGGCTCGTCGGACACGATGCGGCGTACCGGGTGCTGGGAGAGACCCGCGCTCGTATCACCGGGCGTCTGGAGAAGCTCGCACCGCTCGGTTCGCAGCGGAAGGGTGATCTGCTCGCCCGACTGGTGCTGGACGTGGACGCTGTCCTCGACCTCTGGCTGCGAGTCCTCCTGCCCGTTGCGGTCGCAACTGTCACAGCAGCCGCCACGGTGGGCCTCCTTGCGGTGCTGCTTCCCACAGCCGGCGCCGCGGTCGCCTTGGCGGTCCTGATCGCGTGCACCGTCGTACCGTGGCTGACTGCCCGGACTGCCGAGCGAGCCGAGCGCAACGTCGCTGGCGCCCGTGGGGACGTCGCGGCCACCACCACCGAGTCTCTGCTCACTGCAGCCGATGTGGTCGCCTACAACGCGATCGACTCGGTGCTGGACGACTTCAGCCGCCGCGACGCGCACCTGGCCGCCGCTGAACGCCGGTCTGCCTGGAGTGCCGGTCTCGGCAGCGCACTCCTCGTCCTGTGCGTCGGCGGCGCCAGCGTGGCCGCCCTGGTCCTCGGCAGTACGGCGAACATCACTGGTGCCGTCTTCGCTGTACTGGTCCTCACCCCGCTCGCCCTGGCCGACGTACTCGGCGGAATTCCCGCAGCCGCCCAACTGGCCATCCGGGTACGGGCGTCCCTCGACAGAGTGCAGGAACTCGTAGACACCCCCGCGCCGGTCACCGAGCCGACCAAGCCGCTGCCCCTCCCAACGGGACGCGACCTGCAGGTGAACCTGCTGCGAGCCGGGTACGACGGCCCTGACGTACTGGATGGACTCAGCCTCGACATGCCGGCCGGGAGCCGTGTGGTGATCACCGGTCCGAGTGGCTCGGGCAAGAGCACGCTGGCCTCGGTACTGCTCCGGTTCCTCGAGCCACGTGGGGGAGAGGTGCTGCTGGACGGTGTGGACCTGGCCAGGCTCGAAGGCGACCAGGTGCGGTCCGTCGTCGGGCTGCTGACCCAGGAGAGCCACGTCTTCGACACGAGCATCCGGGAGAACCTGCTGCTCGCGAAGCCGGGGGTCAGCGACCTGCAGGTGTGGAAGGCGCTCTACCGGGCACGGCTGGGGCTGCTCGTCGAGAAGCTGCCGCAGGGCCTCGACACCATGGTCGGGGAGCACGGTGCGCGGCTCTCGGGTGGTGAGCGCCAGCGACTCGCCTTCGCACGGCTGCTGCTGGCCGATCGCGACGTACTAGTGCTCGACGAGCCCACCGAACACCTGGACGAGGAGACCGGACGGGCGCTGCTCGCCGACCTGTTCGCGGCGGCGGGCGACCGAACGGTGGTTCTGCTCACTCACCGCCCGGAGTTGGTGCCTCCTCACATACCGCAACAATTCGTTTGCCTGACGTGACAAATGCCAGCGGCGGGCCGGGTGTCTGTCAAGATGGGGAACCGTGTTGACCCCACTGCTCGTTTCTCTGCTCACCGACCAGGCTCTCATCACGATCGTCGTGGTCATCGCGGTCGTTCTGGTCGTCGGAACCACCGGCCTGGTCGTCACGCGGCGCCGCCGCGCCGAGCTGCCGCCGGACGCCCAGAAGCCCGCCGTCGAGTCCGCGGAGGTCGCCGAGCCGAAGGTCGGTGACGACGCGGCGGAACCGCGGGACACCCCGACCCGCACGCTGGAGGACACCGATCTACCGGAGCCCGCGGCGACCCAGACGATCGAGAAGCCTGAGTCCGCGCAGGGCCGGCTGGTCCGGCTCCGCGCCCGCCTGGCGCGTTCGCAGGGCTCCCTCGGCAAGGGGTTGCTCGCGCTGCTCTCCCGCGACAAGCTCGACGAAGAGGCGTGGGAGGACATCGAGACCACGCTGATCACCGCGGATGTCGGTGTGGCGCCCACGCAGGAGCTGGTCGAGAAGCTGCGCACCCGCATGCGCGTCGAGGGCGTCGGCGCCGCACAGGCCCGGGAGATCCTCCGCGAGGAGCTGATCGACCTGGTCAACCCGTCCCTGGACCGGTCGCTGAACGTGAGCCGCAAGGAGACGCAGCCGGCGGTCGTACTGGTCGTTGGTGTGAACGGCACCGGCAAGACCACCACGGTCGGCAAGCTGGCCCGAGTGCTGGTCGCCGAGGACAAGCACGTCGTACTGGGGGCCGCGGACACGTTCCGCGCCGCCGCGGCCGACCAGCTGCAGACCTGGGGCGAGCGGGTCGGCGTGCGGACCGTGCGCGGTCCGGAAGGCGGCGACCCGGCCAGCATCGCGTTCGACTCGGTCAAGCAGGGCATCGAGGAGGAGGCCGACGTCGTCCTGGTCGACACCGCCGGCCGCCTGCACACCAAGACCGGGCTGATGGACGAGCTCGGCAAGGTGAAGCGAGTCATCGAGAAGTCCGCCGAGGTGGACGAGGTCCTGCTCGTCATCGACGCCACCACCGGCCAGAACGGCCTCACGCAGGCCCGGGTGTTCGCAGAGGTCATCAACGTCACCGGACTGGTCCTGACCAAGCTGGACGGTACGGCGAAGGGCGGCATCGTGATCGCGGTGCAACGCGAGCTCGGCGTACCGGTCAAGCTCGTCGGCCTCGGCGAGGGTCCGGACGACCTTGCCCCGTTCGACCCTGAAGAATTCGTCGACGCGCTGCTCGACTGATGTAGAGAACGCAGCACCGGCTCCGTCTCCAGGTAAAGGCTCAACAAGGAGGAGACCCTGATGACCAAGTTCATGCTGCTGATGAACATGGATGGCGGCAACTGCGAGACCCCGATGCTGGAGTGGGACCAGGCCGACATGAAGGCCCACATGGACCACCTCGGCGAGGGCATCGAGCGACTGCGGAAGAGCGGCGAGCTGGTCGAGGTCCAGGGGCTGACCTGGCCGTCGCACGCCAAGGTGGTGCGGGCGACGAGCGTGACCGCGCCGGTGCTGACCGACGGTCCGTACGCCGAGTCGAAGGAGGTCCTGGCCGGCTACACGATGATCGACGTGGAGTCGGAGGAGCGGGCCTACGAGATCGCGGCGTGGCAGTCCGCCGCACCCGGGCCCGGCGGCGTACCGCTCGAGCAACCGATCGAGGTACGCCGCGTGATGGAGTCGGATGCCGATCTCCACGACTTCTGAACCGGACGGCGAGCTCGAGGACCTGCTGCGGGAGTTGACGCCGCGGGTCCTCGGCGCCGTCGTGCGCTGGTCCGGCGACTTCGCCGCGGCCGAGGACGCGGTCCAGGAGGCACTGCTCGCTGCAGCGACCACCTGGCCGCGGGCCGGCCGGCCGGACAATCCGAAGAGCTGGCTGATCCAGACGGCCTCACGGCGGCTGATCGACGAGGTCCGCCAGCAGCAAGCCCGGCGACGCCGCGAGGAGCGGGCGGCGCTACGGGAGGTACCGGCCGGTGAGGTCGAGGAGCACGACGACACGCTCCGGCTGCTGTTCCTGTGCTGCCACCCGACGCTCACACCGGCCTCGGCGATCGCACTGACCCTGCGGGCGGTCGGTGGACTCACCACAGCCGAGATCGCCACGGCGTACCTGGTGCCTGAGGCGACGATGGCACAGCGCATCAGCAGGGCGAAGTCGAAGCTCAAGGGCTCCAGCTTCGAGCTGGACGCCGACCCGGACCGGCTGCGCAACGTGCTGCACGTGCTGTACCTGATGTTCAACGAGGGCTACACGAGCACCAGTGGTCCGGAGCTGCACCGTAGCGACCTCTCCAGTGAGGCGATCCGCCTGACTCGCGCGGTACGGACTCAGTTGCCGGACGACGGACAGGTCACCGGACTGCTCGCTCTGATGCTGCTGACCGACGCACGTCGCGCAGCGCGGACCGGTAAGGGCGGGGAGATCATTCCGCTGGCTGAGCAGGACAGGTCCCTGTGGGACCACGACGCCATCACAGAAGGCGTGGCACTCGCGGTCGAGGCGTTCAGCACGCCCCCGCTGGGTGAGTACCAGATCCAGGCAGCGATCGCCGCACTGCACGACGAGGTGGACCGCGCCGAGGACACCGACTGGCCGCAGATCCTAGGGCTGTACGGCCTCCTCGAAGACCTCTCCGGCAACCCGATGGTGAAGCTCAACCGGGCGATCGCCGCCGCCATGGTGGACGGACCGGACGCCGGCCTGAAGCTCCTCGCACCGCTGGACGACGAGCTGGCCGGCCACTACCGCCTCGACGCCACCCGCGGTCACCTCTACGAGATGCGCGGCGACCGCGAGACCGCCGCCGAGCACTTCCGGGCGGCGGCCCGCGGTACGACGAGCTTGCCGGAGCGCGACTACCTGATGACGAAGGCCGCGTCCCTCAGTTAGTGCGGCGGTGACCTCCGACGGGGGCGCGGGTGTCCAGGATGGCGTTGTCCGCCGCGGCGGACAGGTCGTTCCACCACAGGACCTCCCCGGACGGCTCCTCGTCCGGTCGCGCCGGTGCGTCCGGCAGCTTGCCGAGTCGCTCCACCTGCTCGGCCAACGCGTCCAGCACTGACCGCAGTTGGACGTGAGCGACCCGGGTGAACGTTCGTACGTACTCCAGTTCGGCGACCGGGGCATCGGCCACCGGCATGTGCTTCACCGCGGACTCCACCGAATCGCGTGCCTGCTTCAACGCATCACGCTGTTGCGACCGCGCGTTGTCGACCAGGTCCTTGGCGTACTGCTCTGCCTCGGCCACCAGGTTGTCCGCGATCTGTTGCGCCTGGCTGAGCAGTCCGACCGCGTGGGCAGTGATGTGCGCCCGCTGCTCCGTGTCCGTCGTGGTGGCACGCAGCCGTTCGACCTCTGCGCGCAGCTCAGCCCGGTCCGCGTCGGCGTACTCGACCTGCTCGGCCAGTTCGCTCAGGTACTCCGAGACCTCATTGGTGTCGTAGCCCTTCCGCCGGACGGCGAACAGCTTGTTCCGGATCGAGTACGGCGACTGGGCCGGTCTCCGGCTGAACGGGTCTTGGCGCGTCACTGCTGACTCCCTGCCGAGGTCGTGATCCCCAAGGATTCGGTGCGGATGTCGGTGGCCGGCATGCCGGCCGCGGTGAGCTCTGCGACGGTGTGCCGGACCATTGCAGGCGAGCCGCACACCAGGGCGGTGCGGTCGGCCCCTGAGCCCTGGGCGGCGGCGACCGACCCCACGAGGCCACGCTGACCGGGGTACGACGTGTCGTCCGAAACCACTGGTGTGTAACTGAACCACGGCCGCAGTGTCAGGTTGGTCAGCTGCTTGTGCTCGTAGAGGTTCCACGGCATCCGGGCCCCGTGGAACAGGTGCACCCGTGGAACCGGGCGGGTCGACGCCTGCCGGTCCAGCTGCTCGAGCATCGCCCTGAACGGCGCCAGTCCGGTACCGCCGGCGATCATCACGATGTCGCGGCCGGCATCCTCTGGCAGCTTGAGCGACTCACCGACCGGCGCACCGATGCGGACCCCGTCGCCGCGCTTCAGCGATCGGACCGCGGGTCCGCTGACCTGACCGCCCGGCACCAGCCCGATGTGCAACTCGAAAGAACCGTCCGGCCGCGGCGCGTTCGCAGGGCTGTAGTAGCGCCACCGCCGCGGTCGGTACGGGATCTCCATCGCGACCGACTGACCCGGCCGGTAGTTCAGCGGCTGCTCCGGGTGGATCTGCACGATCGTCACGTCCATCGTGCGCCGATCCACGCCGAGCACCTCGCCGCCCCACCAGGCGGGCGCCTCGTCCTCGGCCGACTCCTCCGCGGCCTGGACCATCACGGTCGAGACCAAGCCGTACGCCTCGGCCCAGTCGGCGGCCAGCTCGGACGTCCAGGCCGCACCGAGGAAGTGCTGCAACGTCGCGAGCAAGGATGCGCCGACCGCCGAGTAGTGCTCGGCCACGGCACCGAAGCGCCGGTGGTCGCGGCCGAGTTGCTGCAGGAACGGCACCACCTGGTCGAGCTGCGTGGCGTTGCTGACCACGGCGCCGAGGGCGCCGACCAGCTTGTCGCGCTGTGCGGCCATCGAGACCGGGAACATGTCCCGGACCTCGGGGTGCGACAGGAACAGGTGTGAGTAGAAGAACAATGGCACCTCGTCGCCGGCCTTGGCGACGAGTGCCCAGCTGTTCCTCAGTGCGTCCGGGTCCATCCCGGCTTCAGTTGGCGCTGACGACGTCGCCCTGGGTCGCGCCCAGCGCCTTCACCACCCGGCCGATGATGTCGTCCGGCACCTGGTGCGCCTCCAGCGCACCGACCAGGTGCACGACCACCTTGCCGAAGTCGCCTGCGGTGATGCCACGGCCCTTGTGCGCGTCGGCCAGCGCCTGGCCTTCGTACGTCACCGGACCACCCATCACCTGCGAGACAAGCTGCACCTGGTGCCTCTTGAGCCGGACCAGATCGCTGTCCGCGAAGTATCCGGACAGGTCCGGATCGGCGAGGACGTTGCGGTAGAAGAGCTCCACCACCGAAGCGATCGCCGGACCACCGCCGACCGCGTCGTAATCACTGTCCCCCGGCGTGCCGGCCTGTGTCTGATCGACCACGGCGCAACCATCTCCCAACCTCGAAATCAGTCCCCGAGCGGTGACGATCCGAGCACTCTCAGGGGCCAAGGTCAAGTAGGGGACCGGCAATTCCCGTAATCCGTCCGATGATCGTGCCTCCTGGTTTGAGTTCGTGCCATGCGGGTAGAACAAGTGCTCAAGAGAAGGTTGCTGGAGGCAATAATCAAACGTATTGTCCAAACCCGGCCAGGTCGTCGTCCGTTGCCAGGAGCAACCGGAGCAGGACGCGCGCCTTGTACGGGTCGAGGAACCCACCGTCGATCAGGCCGCGCTGCAACAGATCGGTCTCCGAGCCGGGGGAGTGGTACGTGTTGCGGACGATCGAGCCGGCGCCGGTCCGTGACGTGAGGACGACCGGCATCCGGGCCGCCAACTCGCCGAGAACCGGTGCGAGCGCGGCCGGCACGTGTCCGACGCCGTACCCGGCGACGACGAGCCCCTGGTGTGTCTCGGCGAGGCCTTGCAGCAGCAGGCCGTCGTCGTCCAGCGTGACGGTGTAGAGCGCGACGTGGATGTTGTCGAGCTCGGCTGGTTCGGGACTGCCCTGTACGCCGTCCAGCCGCAGCGGGCGCGTGAGTACGCGGACCTGATCCTCGACGACGTGGCCGATCGGACCGGTGTTCGGTGACACGAACGTCGCCGTACTCGTGCTGTGCGTCTTACGCACCCAGCGCGCCGCGTGGATCTCTTCCTTGAAGACGACGAGTGCACCCAGGTCACGCGCCGCCGGGGAGCAGGCGACGCGCAGCGCGGCCAGCAGGTTCGCAGGGCCGTCGGGACCGGCCAGCGTCGGATTGCGCATCGCCCCGGTGAACACGAGCGGCTGAGGGTGCGGCCAGACCAGGTCGGCGAGGAACGAGCTCTCTTCCAGTGTGTCGGTTCCCTGGGTGACGACGACTCCCGCGGCTCCGGCGGCGACGGCCTTGGAGGCCGCGTCGACGACCTCGAGCAGCTTGGCGGCTGTGAGGTTGGCGCTGGGAACCTTCTCGATGTCCTGGATCTCGACCGCATGGCCGAGCTCGGGGAGCCCGGGCATCGCGGCGGTGAGGTCGTCACCGGTAAGGCGGTGGGTGCCGGCCATCGAGATGGTCCCGCCCAGCGTGAACAACGCGACGCTCACTAGGTCTCTCCTCAGGTAGTGCGAGCTCTGACGTGCATCCGCTCCCCTTGCGGGCCGTAAAGACATAGCACCTCGGTCGGTCCAGGTCCCGGATTGGAGAACCAGTGCGGCACCCGGCAGTCGAACTCGACCGCCTCACCCTCCTTGACGATGAAGTCCTGGTCGCCGAGCTTCAGCCGGATGCGGCCCGACAGCACGTAGAACCAGTCATAGCCCTCGTGGGTCTTCTGCACCACGTCATTGCCCGGATAACCGGCCGGCAGGATCTGCTTGAACGCCTGCAGTCCGCCCGGCCGCCGGCTCAGTGGAACGTGAATGGTGCCGTGCCGCTTGATCGGTTTCTGGTAGATCCGCGGGTCACCGGTCGGTGGTGCGTCCACCAGTTCGTCCAGCTGTACCTGGTGCGCCCGGGCCAGCGGCAGCAGCAGTTCCAGCGTGGGGCGGCGCTGCCCGGACTCCAGCCGAGACAGTGTGCTGACCGAGATGCCGGTCGTCTCGGACAGCTGGGCCAGCGTCGTGCCACGCTCGGTCCGGAGCGCCCGCAGCCGCGGTCCGACCGACTCGAGGACATCCTCGTCGTTTGCCATACCGGCAACAATACTTGTCGAAAATGAAAACCACGACGCATCCTCGGTTCAGACCTTGAACAACAGAGGAGTCCAGAGATGACGAAGTACGACGTGATCGTGATCGGCGGCGGCGCGGCCGGGCTGAGCGGGGCGCTGGCGCTGGCCCGGTTCCGCCGGTCGGTCCTGGTGATCGACGACGGTACGCCGCGCAACGCGCCCGCCGACGGTGTGCACAACTTCCTGACGCGTGACGGCGCACCGCCCCGGGAGCTCTACGCGATCGGCCGCCAGGAGGTGCAGGGGTACGGCGGTGAGTTCGTCGACGGCACAGTGACGACGGCCCGGCGAGACGAGGACGGGTTCACGGTCGAGCTGGCCGACGGTACGACGTACCGGAGCAGGCGACTGCTGGTGACGACAGGGTTGACTGACGTGCTGCCCGACGTACCTGGGCTGGCGGAGCGGTGGGGGAAGGACGTGGTGCACTGCCCGTACTGCCACGGGTGGGAGGTGCGAGACCAGGCCATCGGAGTGCTGGCGACCACGTCCATGGCAATGCACCAGGTGCAGCTGTTCCGGCAGCTGAGTGATGACGTGACGTTGTTCCTGCACACTGCGCCGGAGCCGACCGAGGAGCAGTGGGAGGAACTGGCTGCGCGTGGAATCGCCGTAGTACAGGGGAAGGTCGAGCAGGTCGAGATCACGGACGACCGGATCACCGGTGTGCGGCTGGAGGGCGGCAAGGTCGTTCCGCGGCAGGCACTGGCGATTCAGACGACCATGCGAGCACGCGCCGGCTTCCTGGCCGACCTGGGCCTGGAGACCACTCTGGTGGAGTCGAACGGGGTAGAGGTCGGTACTGCGGTCCAGGTCGACGGCATGGGTGCCACGCAGGTCCCTGGTGTCTTCGCAGCCGGCAACGTCAGCAACCCGATGGCGCAGGTCATGCCGTCGGCAGCAGCCGGTCTGGCAGCCGCAGGTGGTATCAACTTCGACCTGATCACCGAAGAGACGCGTCTGGCTGTAGCAGCGCGCAGTAGTTGAGGAGTTGAATAGAGGCCGGGAGGGTGGATGCACGACACGGTCGACCCGGACTTCGCCTCGTTCGTCGATGCGCGGCAGGGCAGATGGCTCCGTACGGCGTACCTCGTGTACGGCGACCTGCACCGAGCCGAAGAGCTACTGCTGCACGCCTTCACGGAGCTGTCCGTGCGCTGGACCAGGGTGGACGACCCGGACGCCTTCGTCCAGCGCCAGCTCTACCAGCCGGCCCTGCGGCCGTGGAACCGAGCCAAACCGTTCCCGGACGAGGAAGACCCGGTGAAGCTCGCACTGGCCGAGCTGACGCCCGTACAACGCACGGTGTTCGTGCTGCTGCACCTGGAGGAGCTGACCGAGTTCGAGGTGTCCGAGCTGCTCGGTCTGTCACACACCGCCGTACACGCCCATGGCCTGAGCGCGTTCGGCCGCTTCCGTGCGGCGATGGGCGCGGGGGACTGGCGTGATGCCCGATGAGACGGGAAGACGTGCAGCCCCTGCTGCTCCAGGCCGCCGACCAGCTACCGGAGCCCGAGCTGGCCGACGCGGCGTGGTCAGCCGGCGTGCGGGTCAGTCGCCGACGGCGCCGTACTGTCGGGATCAGCGTGATCGCCTTCATCGCGCTGGCGATCCTCGCCTCGATCCTGATCGGGGTGGGTACGTCGGGCAACGCCGACATCACACCCCCGACGACTCCGCCCGGGTACATCGAAGCGTCCGGCAGGATCAGCGGGATCGACTACTGGGTCGCGCCGCCGCCCGGCAGCGAGCGCTTCCTCGACCGGCTCGAGACACCACTCGGTGATCGGCTGGAGTTGCCGCACAAAGTCCGTCCGCTGGCGAAACACACCCTGGACGACATTGCGGCGGTCGTCCTTGTGAAGCAGAACGACCGCTACCGGCCGCTGCTGCTCGGCGCGGACGGCTCCTGGGCCCAGGCCGACGTCAGCCTCGGGGCGGTCGGCGGCGAAGAACCGCTCAGTTCGGGAGCGATCTCTCCGGACGGCCGGGTGGCGGCCTTCCCGCAGCCGGCCGAACTGGTCACGGTGAACGCATCGACGGCGGAGATCTCTCACTTCCCGCTGCCCGAAGGCGCGTTCCGCAGCGTCTCCTGGGTCGCCGATGGGCAGCGCGTCCTGGTCAGCGGCCCCAGTTCGGCCTTTCAGGTGGTCGTCGGAGAAATCGCGAACGGAGAGCGGGCTGTGCTCCCGATCCCGGCGACGAAGGACCCGGACGAGGTCACCGCGCCGTACCGGATCCAGACCGGGGCGGTGCTGCGCTACGTGTACGACGGCCAGTGGTCGGACGACAGTCCTCTCACCCTGCCTGTCCGGTCCTGGCAGGGGCAGACCATGTCGTCGAACTCCGCCGCGGCGCGCGTCTTCGTCGCAGAGGACCTCCCAGAGGTCCCGACACGGGTGTCGCAGCCGCAGGTGCTGGCCGCGATCTCCACGCTGCGGACGCTGCCCAGCCGGCTGTTGGTGCTCGGGGAACCACAGGACAGTCCCCCGACCTACGAGGGGGCGGGGGATCATCCGTACGTGCGTGAGGCAGGCTGCTGCGCCGTACTCGGCTGGTACGACGACAACAACGTGCTGTTCCGGGTCCACGGCTGGGTCCTGGCCTGGAACCTCGACAGCGGACGGGTCCGACGCGTCACCGAAATGGGCGTGGACCAGGTGGCCCTGGGTCCCGGACTACGGCTCTGAGACAGGCATGTCGAGTACTGCGCGCAGCGTGATGTCGGCCAGGCGATCGGCATCTTCGGGCGGCGGCATCGACTGTCCGGTCAGGGCCCGGATCACGAACACCCCGGCCATCCACTCGACCATCAGCACCGGGTCCGCGGTGCTCTTGATCGGTTCGCCACGCGCCCGTGCGCGCTCCAGTGCTTGCCGGGTGAGCTCGATCCGGCGTTCCAGTACACCTCGGTAAATCGCGGCGGACCGCGCGTCGCGGTTCGCCTCCGAGACCGCCAGGCGAATCATCGCCCGGCCGTACTCGCTGTTCGCGAACGCCAGCGCGACGCGGTAGACCTGGCGCAGGTCACCCGCGATCGAACCGGTGTCCGCGTCCGGGATCTCCAGGTCGAACAAATCGGCCATCGCATCATTGGCGAGCAGCTCCTTGCTGGCCCACCGCCGGTAGATCGTCGCCTTGCCGACCCCGGCGGCCTCGGCGACGTCGTCCACCGTCATTCCTTCGAATCCCCGCTCCAGCAGCAGCTGCACGGCGTACCTGCGGATCCTGGGCTCCGCATCCGGGTCCCGTGGCCGGCCGCGGCGCGGCCTCACCCCGTGGTTCGGCTCCATTTCGTCGTTCCCCAGCTCGGACGGGTGCAGTGGCGCGGCTGCGGCCCGTGTGGTCCAGGCCAGAGTGCCACATGTCGGCCTTCGGTGAGCGATGTCACCTCGATGTCACCTGGGAGCCCGCTTTGTCACATGCCTGAAACAAATGGACCGATCGGCTGAAACGGCACGCCGACACCGTGTCCGTTGTGGCCGAGCGGCGGGCTCCCCGGCGTTGTGGAGACCTCCCGACTGAGGACGCCGGCCACCCCCAGTTCGATGGAAGGGATGACGTTGATGGAGATCAACGCCGGCGATACCGCCTGGGTCTTGGCAAGTGCCGCCCTGGTGATGCTGATGACCCCGGGCCTGGCTTTCTTCTACGGCGGCATGGTGCGCGTGAAGAGCGTGCTGAACATGATGATGATGAGTTTCGTCACCATCGCCGTCGTCACCATCCTCTGGGTGGTGGTCGGCTACTCGCTGACATTCGCCGGTGACACCGGGCACGTGATCGGAGACTTCTCCGAAGTCGGGCTGAAGGGCCTGCTCGCACCCGAGGCGGTGAGCGGGACGACGCCCACGCTCGCTTTCGTCGCCTTCCAGTTGATGTTCGCGATCATCACCCCCGCGCTGATCTCGGGCGCGATCGCCGACCGGGCCACGTTCCGCGGCTGGATCGCGTTCGTCGTCGGCTGGACGCTGCTCGTGTACTTCCCGGTCGCGCACTCCGTCTGGTTCCTCGACGACGGCAACGGCGGCTGGATCGGCGACAAGCTGAAGGCGGTCGACTTCGCCGGCGGTACGGCGGTGCACGTGAACGCCGGTGCCGCCGCGCTCGCGCTGGCGATCGTGCTCGGCAAGCGGATCGGTTGGAAGAAGGACCCGATGCGGCCGCACAGCCTGCCGCTGGTGCTGCTCGGCGCCGGCCTGCTGTGGTTCGGCTGGTTCGGGTTCAACGCCGGCTCCGCGCTGAGCGCCGGGACGACCGCGGCCGTCACCTTCGTGAACACCCAGGTCGCCACCGCTGCCGCGGTGATCGGCTGGCTGATCGTCGAGCGGCTGACGCACGGCAAGGCCACCACGCTGGGTCTGGCGTCCGGTGCGGTCGCCGGTCTGGTCGCGATCACCCCGTCCTGTGGGGCTGTCACCCCGGTCGGGGCGATCATCCTCGGCCTGTTCGCCGGTGCCATCTGCGCCTTCGCGGTGTCCCTGAAGTACAAGCTCGGCTTCGACGACTCGCTCGACGTGGTCGGCGTCCACCTGGTCGGCGGTCTGTTCGGCTCGCTGGCGATCGGTCTGCTCGGCTCGGCGGCGGCGCCGTCCGCGGTCGACGGCCTGTTCTACGGCGGTGGAGCCTCCCAGCTCGGCAAGCAGGCACTGGCGAACCTGGTCGTCGGTGTCTACTCCTTCACCATCGCGTTCATCCTCGGCAAGGTGATCGACAAGACGATCGGCTTCCGGCTCAAGGAGGACGACGAGCTCACCGGTGTCGACCAGGTCGAGCACGCGGAGACGGCGTACGACTACCTCAGCGCCGGCGGTTTGCGCGGCGCGCTGTCGAGCCGCCCCGCACCGGCCCCCGCCGAGACCGAGAATGGAACCACCGAGGCCTCGGAGAAGGAAGGTGTCAAGGCATGAAGCTGATCACCGCGGTGGTCAAGCCGCACAAGCTGGAGGATGTCCGGGCCGCGCTGGAGACGTTCGGCGTCACCGGCATGACGGTCACGGAGGCGAGCGGCTACGGGCGGCAGAAGGGCCACACCGAGGTCTATCGTGGCGCGGAGTACGAGGTGGACCTGGTGCCGAAGGTGCGGCTCGAGGTGGTCGTCGAGGACGGTGACAGCACCGACGTGGTCGATGTGATCGTGAAGGCCGCGCAGACCGGCAAGATCGGCGACGGCAAGGTCTGGGTCACCCCGGTGGAATCGATCGTCCGGGTCCGCACGGGCGAACTGGACGGAGACGCACTCTAGATGACCGATCGAGCAGAGCAGCGGCGCGGGCGTGCCGAAGAGGCCGACGCGCTGCTGCAGCTGCTGCTCGCAAAGGCATGCGACGCCCTCGGTGTACCTACCGAGGGCGTCGCCCTGGTTGCGGTGGGCGGCTACGGGCGTGAGGAGCTGTCGCCGTACAGCGACCTCGACGTGATGCTCGTGCACGCCGAGGGGTACCCGCGGCTCGACGAGCTGGCCGCGCAGATCTGGTACCCGCTGTGGGACTCGAGGACCAAGCTGGACCACAGCGTCCGCACACTGGCCGAGGCACGGGAGGCCGCGGCGGCCGATGACCGCGTGGCCCTTGGACTGCTCGACGCACGTCATGTCGCGGGCGACACGCACCTGACGCTGCAGCTGCGTTCGGTGCTGATGGCGGACTGGCGACGTACTGCGAAGTCCAGGCTGCCCGGACTGGCACAGTCGTGCCGCGACCGGGCGTCCACGGTCGGAGAGCTCGCACACCTCGCAGAGCCCGACCTGAAGGAGGCGTACGGCGGTCTACGCGATGCCGTCGTACTGCGGGCCTTGGTGGCCTCGTGGTTGGTCGACGTACCGCATCCAGTGTTGGAGCGTGCGCGGCGGGATCTGCTCGAGGTCCGCGACGTACTGCACGAGGTGGCCGGTCGCGCGACGGACAGGCTTGTTGCCGACCTGGCAGGTGAAGTGGCGGCTGGGCTCGGGCTGTCGGGGCGGGACGAGTTGCTCCGGCACGTGTACGCGACGGGCCGGACGCTGGCGCACGTGTGTGACGTGTCCTGGCGGCGCGTCGAGAGCTTGATGACCAAGCCGCCGCGGTCCCGGCGTCGTCAGCGCAGCGGTGGGCCGTTGCTGCTCGCGCTGGACGAGGGCGTGGCTCAGCACGAGGGCGAGGTCGTGCTGATGCCGGACGCGCGTCCGGAGCGGGACCCGGTGCTCGGACTGCGCGCTGCTGCAGTTGCTGCGGACCGCGAGCTCGTGCTGTCACCTGCTGTCTGCGCGCGGCTGGCAGCGTCAGCTGCGGACCTGCCCGAGCCGTGGCCGGGGGAGGCGCGGCGGTTGCTGTGTGCTCTGCTCGGCGCGGGCAACGGACTGCTTGAGGTGTGGGAGGCCTTGGATCAGGCCGGGTACATTTCCCGGATCCTGCCCGAGTGGGACGCCGTACGGTTCCGGCCGCCGCAGTCGGCGATCCACCGGTTCACCGTCGACCGGCACTTGCTGGAGACCTGTGTCGAGGCGTCCGCGATGGTGCGCGACGTACGGCGACCGGACCTGTTGCTGGTGGCTGCTCTGGTGCACGACCTGGGGAAGGCGCTCGACGGCGACCACAGCGTCACCGGTGCGGGCATCGCGGCTCGGGTGGCCCGTCGCATCGGCTTCAGCGAGGCTGACGCAGACACCATCACGCTGCTGGTTCGTCAGCACCTCATGCTCGCGCAGGTCGCCACCCGGCGAGACCTGGACGACCCGATGACCGTGGACATGGTGGTCGGCATCGTGCGCAGCACCGAGACGCTGGACCTACTGGAGGCCCTGACGTACGCCGACGCGCGCGCAGCCGGTCCGGCTGCGTCGTCGCCCTGGCGGATGCGCCTGGTCGGTGAGCTCTGCCGGCGCGTGCGTGGTGAACTGGCTGGTGGTGGCGAGGGGATGTGGACCGAAGCCCCGCCTGTTGCGGTGCCCGTGCTGCACCAGGTGGTTGGCGTGGGGCGGCTCGGCGTCACAGTGTCCGACCATCACGGCGACCTGCGAGTGAACGTCGCCGTACCTGATCAAGTAGGCACACTGTCGACCGTTGCCGCCGTACTCGCGGTGGAGCGGCTGGCGGTCCGGTCCGCGGTCATAACGTCCGTTGACGGGTTGGGTATCTCGCAGTGGACCGTCGCCGGATCGCCTCCGGATCCGGTGCGCCTGAGGGACCGGCTGGCGGTGGCGCTGCGTGACTCGACCGACGTCGTACGGCGATTGGCCGCACGGGACTCGTCGCGCGCTCGTGTGGCGAGTCGCGTGGACCTGTTGCCGGAAGCATCGGAGACAGCCACGGTGCTGCAGGTGCGCGCCCACGACCGTCCGGGCCTGCTGTACGACGTCACGGCGGCGATCGCCTCCACTGGTGCGGACATCCGCTCCGCACACGTCAGCACGCTCGGTGCGGAGTGTGTGGACGTCTTCTACCTCACCGACAGCCATGGCGCGCCACTCGAATCCGAGGACGCGCGGACGACGGCAAAGTCAGTTCTGGATCGACTGACCTTCTAGTCTCGGCACGTGGATCTTGTAGAGGCTCTCCAGCGACAAGCGACCGCCTGCGAGGACCTCGGGTCCCCGATGTACGCCGAGCTGCTCCGGCTGCTCGTGGATGACTACGAGGTCGGCGGGGTGTCGGTCGAAGTACTGGCCGGGTACGAGAGCCGTTCGTTCGGGGAGGCGATCGGCCTGCGCTTGCTGGCAGCTGTGCACGGCATGGTGCTGTCCGGTACGGCGCCTGAGCTGGCGGCGTTCTACCCGAGTGTCGGCGGGACGTGGGACCCAGTGCTCGGCTGGGAGGCGTTCGAGCAGGTACTGCAGTCGCGGATGGGAGAGGTGCGGTCGCTACTGACACAGCCGCCGCAGACGAACGAGGTGGGACGGTCGGCCGCGTTGTACGGCGGCCTGCTGCAGTTGGTTGAGGCGGTGCCGCTGCCGGTGCGGCTGTTCGAGATCGGAGCGAGCGGCGGTCTGAACCTGCGGGCCGATCGGTACCGGTACGTGACGGACGAGGCGTCGTACGGACCTGCTGATAGTCCGGTGGTGTTTGACTCGGCCTGGTCCGGACAGGTGCCGTCAGTGGAGTTGCGCATCGCTGAGCGGGTGGGGTGCGACATTGCCCCGGTGAACCCGCTGACGGCGGACGGTGCGCTCACACTCACGTCGTACGTGTGGCCGGACATGGCTGATCGCCTCGAGCGGCTCCGTGGTGCGCTGAAGGTCGCGCGGGAGGTGCCGGCCGACGTACGACGGGAGGACGCGGTCTCGTTCCTGCGCGGGCTGGAGCTTTCGTCGGAGCACGTGACTGTCGTGTGGCACTCGATCATGTGGCAGTACCTGCGCCGCCCCGACCGAGCGGCGATCGAGGCGCGCTTGGACGAGCTCGGCGCATCGGCCACCGCGTCGACGCCACTAGCCCATCTACGGCTCGAGCCGCACCAGGTGATCGCCCATGGTCGCGGCGCGCCCGGCTGGGAGTACCGCGTCGACCTGCAGACCTGGCCAGGCGGAGAGCGCCGGGTCCTCGGCCGTGCCGAACCACACGGACAGGGCTTGGTGTGGGGGTCCTCGGAGTGAGTTACATCCTGGCCTCGATCAGCTGAGAGCAGCGACGAGGGTGTCGGTGAGTTCGGTGGCGTATGTGCCGTCGGGGTCGAGGTCAGGGTCGAAGATGCCGATGTCGATCCCGACGCACTGCGGGGACGCGAGCAGTGGCCGGAGGAGCGCCCGCAGTTGCTCGTGGTCGATGCCGCCCGGGTCAGGGCTGTCGACGGCCGGCATGATCGCCGCGTCGAGGATGTCCACGTCCAGATGCACCCAGAACCCGTCGAGGTCGGCCAGGTGCTTGAGCGTTCCTTGGGTGGCCGCGCTCGGGTCGTCCGCGATCTTCGACGCCGGCCAGACCGGGATCCCTGCCTTCTCGACATCGCCGACGTACTCGTCGTCGGCCCGAATCCCGAGCAGCACCGCGTCGCTGTCCCGCGTGTACGGCCTCGATCCTTCGAGATCGGTCAGGTCTGCCTGACCCCGGCCGGTGACCAACGCCAGTGCCTCGCCGCCCGCTGCCCCGACGTACGGCGAGTTGTCGACGGTCCGGAAGTCCGAGTGCCCGTCGATGTACACCACGCCGTACCGCCCGAGCCGCCTCAACGCCAACGCCGGCCCCAGCAGGTTGCTGCACTCACCGCCCAGCAACACCACGAACTTTCCCTGCTCGACGAACCCGGCCACCCGATCCGCGAGCTGCACCGTGTACGACGCCATGCCCGCCGCGTTGAACACGCCGTCTCCGGGTTTCCAGTCGTGCATGTCGTACCGCGGCGGCGTGACACAGCCACCGTCCTCCGCCCCGATCCGCCCCAGGAATCCCCGATCCCGCACCGCCCCCGCCAACTTGTAACACCCCGGCACCACCCCCGCCTTCGGCGCCCGCAACCCCAAGTTGGAAGGCCCGTCCACCACAACCCGCACCCGAGTCCCCTAACCTGTAAACGCCATTGAATTGGTTAGATCCTCGATCCTTGATCCCCGCCTGTCAACCAGCCGCCACGCCCGCCTGCCTCCCGTCCCGTGCGTGCGTCACCTCCGACTGTTTGCTGCTTCGTACGGGCGTCTGCTCCGCAGCCCGCTGCCGTACGCCGTCGGCCGCGGAGGCCGAGAAAGAGGGCTGGGCCGGTGGAGTCATGCACAGGTTGGGGGGCCGGTAGACTCGGGGAGTTCATCGCTTCGAGGAAACGGACTGTTTCTCGTGTTCGACACGCTTTCCGATCGGCTCTCCACCGCGTTCAAGAACCTGCGGGGCAAGGGCAAGCTGACCGACGCCGACATCGACGCGACCGCCCGGGAGATCCGGGTCGCGTTGCTGGAGGCCGATGTCGCGCTGCCCGTCGTGCGGGAGTTCATCGCGGCGGTGAAGGAACGCGCCTCCGGGGCAGAGGTCCGTGGCGGGCTGAACCCGGCGCAGCAGGTCATCAAGATCGTCAACGAGGAACTGGTCAACATCCTCGGCGGCGAGACCCGCGAGCTGCGGATGGCCAAGCGGCCGCCGACGGTGATCATGCTCGCCGGTCTGCAGGGTGCCGGTAAGACCACCCTGGCCGGAAAGCTCGCCAAGTGGCTGAAGGAGACCAAGCACCAGACCCCGATGCTGGTCGCCGCCGACCTCCAGCGGCCGAACGCGGTGACCCAGCTGCAGGTCGTCGGCGAGCGTGCCGGCGTACCGGTGTTCGCGCCCGAGCCCGGCAACGGCGTCGGAGACCCGGTCGAGGTGGCCCGCAAGGCGATGGACGAGGCGCGCTCCAAGCAGCACAGCGTGGTCATCGTCGACACCGCCGGCCGGTTGGGTGTCGACGAGGAGCTGATGAAGCAGGCCGCGGACATCCGCGACGCGGTCAGCCCGGACGAGATCCTGTTCGTCGTCGACGCGATGATCGGTCAGGACGCGGTCGTCACAGCGCAGGCCTTCCTGGACGGTGTCGGGTTCGACGGGGTCGTGCTGTCGAAGCTCGACGGTGACGCCCGCGGTGGTGCCGCGCTGTCGATCGCGCAGGTCACCGGCCGCCAGGTGATGTTCGCCAGCAACGGCGAGAAGCTCGAGGACTTCGACGTCTTCCACCCCGACCGGATGGCGTCGCGCATCCTCGGCATGGGCGACATGCTGAGCCTGATCGAGCAGGCCGAGCGCTCCTTCGACGCGGAGGAGGCCGCCAAGACCGCGGCCAAGCTGCAGAAGAAGGGCGGCAAGGACTTCACGCTGGACGACTTCCTCGCCCAGATGCAGTCGGTCCGGAAGATGGGCCCGCTGACGAAGATCTTCGGCATGCTGCCGGGCGCGAACCAGTTCAAGGACCAGCTGGAGAACTTCGACGAGCGCGAGATCGACCGGATCGAGGCGGTCATCCACTCGATGACCCCGGCCGAACGGGCCGATCCGAAGATCATCGACGGCTCCCGCCGGGCCCGGATCGCGAAGGGCTCCGGGACCGAGGTGGCAACCGTCAGCGGCCTGGTCGAGCGGTTCTTCGAGGCCCGCAAGATGATGTCCGCGATGGCCTCGGGCAAGGGGATGCCGGGCATGCCCGGGATGCCGGGCATGCCGGGGATGGGCGTCGGCGGCCGGAAGGCCAAGCAGCAGCAGAAGAAGGGCAAGAAGCGCGGCTCCGGCAACCCCGCCAAGCGGGCCAACCAGGGCAACCAGCAGCCGCAGGCCCCGCAGCCGGGTCAGCTGCCGGCTGCGTTCGGCGGGCAGAACGGCGGCGACTTCGAGCTGCCGGACGACCTGAAGAAGATGCTCGGCAGCAACTGAGCCCTTCCCGAAAGGGCAGACCCGCGTCGGCCGAACGGATGAACTTTTGTCATCCGTTCACCCGGCGCGCCCCGTGCTGCCTGCGACCTACTGTGGTGAGACGTGGGGGAGTGAACGCCCGGGGACGAATACCTGAACTTGCCTGTTCGGTACTCGGTCACGGCGCACCGGCACCGGTTGTGGCAGACCTTCCGGGGACTAAGATCATCCCTACGCCCGAGAGACACACCACTGCGGAATGCGTCGAGGACGGTTCGGATGAGGCAGCAGTTCAAGAACCTGGACACGTGGCGGGGGAAGCTGACCGCCACCTGGGTCTGCCTGGCTCCGCCCACCGCCATGATCGCCGTGTTCGTGGTCGGCGGAGTCACCTCGAACACGTTCGTCGTCGACGCCCACGCGCTGGCCGCTCCGCGGCAGGACGCGGTGTTCGACGAGCTGGCCAAGGACGTGCCGAACCAGCCGGGTGTCGACGGCAGCCTGCCGACCCAGGAGAAGTCCACGGTCCAGGTCCCGATCACGGGTACGACGGACGGCACCGGCAAGCCGATCCCCGGCGTGTTCGGGGACGCTTCGGGGATCCCGGGCACCGTGCTGGCGGCGTACCAGAAGGCGGCGCGCGACCTCGCGATGTCGATGCCGGGCTGTCACATCACGTGGCCGCTGCTGGCCGGGATCGGCAAGGTCGAGTCCGGGCACGCGAGCGGCGGCAAGGTGGACGCGAACGGCAACACCCGCGGCAAGATCCTCGGCCCGGTCCTCGACGGCGGGCCCGGGATGGCCGCGATCGCCGACACCGACCAGGGCGTGTACGACGGGAACGCGTCGTGGGACCGTGCCGTCGGGCCGATGCAGTTCGTGCCGGGCACCTGGAAGGCGTTCGGTGCCGACGGCAACGGTGATGGACTCAAGGACCCGCACAACGTGTTCGACGCGGCGCGGGCGGCGGGCGACTACCTCTGCTCCGGCGGGGCGAACCTGGCCGACCCGCAGGGCCTGGTCCAGGCGGTGCTGCGTTACAACCACTCGATGGACTACGTGTCGACCGTCCTGCGGTGGATGCAGACGTACAGCAAGGACACCGTGACGATCCCGGACGAGCCCGGGACCATCGACACCCCGGACGACGACGGCAACAACAACGAGCGGGACTCGACCCGTACGACGACCTCGCCGTCGACCACTGCTCCGACGTCCGCGCCCACGACGGCCCCGACCACGGTGCCCACCACAGCGCCCACCACGGTGCCCACCAGCGTGCCGGCGACCACGCGCCCGACGACGCCCCGTCCTGGCGTGACGTCGAAGCCGACCTCGTCGCCGACGTCGACCAGGACCCCGACCCCGACGCCGACCAAGACGCAGAACACCCCGACCACCACGCCGACGACGCCCACCACGACGCCGACGACACCCACCACGACGCCGACGACGCCCACGACGACGCCGACAACCCCGACTCCGAGCGACCCGACCTGCACCCCGACTCCGACCGGGACGCCGACGACCACGCCGACGGTAACGCCCACGTCGACCCCGAGCCCGTGCAGCTCCACCGACCCGGACTCGAACCCGAGCGAGTCGGCAGGCAGCCCGACCGCCGCACCGCAAACCTCCAACTGACCCGCAACCTGTGGTTTGCGCGTTTGGGTGTCCTACGCCCGCTTCGGCGACTGGACTTCGGGCAGTTAGGTGTCGGCTGGTTACCGTGGGTAAGGTGACGTAGCGGTGGTCGTTACCTCGGTGCCGGTTTTCCGAGGGGATTCTGGGCGGCGTAACTTTGCGTCGTCTTGATGTAACTTTCTGGCGCATGGTTCGTTGAAGGGGCTATGCGCCTAACCCGTAGTGGTAACCGTCGGGTCAAAATCATCATCGCTTCATTGTGTACGGCCCCGCTCCTGGTCGGGGCCATCGTGACCGTCGCCTCGGGCGGAGCCGGTGCCTCCGGACCGCTCACGGCAGGCAACCCGGTCGCCCCATCGCCTGGGGCCGGGCTGAACAGCGGTGAGTTCGACGAACTGACGATGATCGTGCCGCAGCGTCCCGGAGTGGACGGCCGGCTCGGATCGGACAAACCTGCCCGCGACGACGTCCCCGTGCAGGGGGCCACCGACGGCCGCTCGGTCGTCCGTCCCGGGCGTCCGGGTGCCGTGAACGGCATCCCGCGCGGGGTGTTCCCCGCCTACCGCCGCGCCACCGCCAACCTCGCGGTCGTGCGGCCGAACTGTGGGCTCACCTGGCCGCTGCTGGCCGGTGTCGGCAAGGTCGAGTCCGACCACGCGAGCGGCGGCCGCGTCGACGTGGCCGGCACCACCCGCGGCCGGATCCTCGGCCCGGTGCTGAACGGCCGGCACGGCAACGGCCGGATCACCGACTCCGACAAGGGCAAGTACGACGCGGACTCGACCTGGGACCGCGCGGTCGGCCCGATGCAGATCATCCCGCAGGTCTGGGACGAGTTCGGGGCCGACGGCAACGGTGACGGCTACCGCAACCCCAACAACGTGTACGACGCGGTCACCACGGTCGCCGTGGTGCTGTGCGCCGAGGGCGACGACCTGCGCAGCCCGCGCGACCTGGTCGCCGCACTGCTCCGCTACCAGCACTCCAAGGACTTCGTCGCCACCGTGCTGAAGTGGATGCGCGTGTACAGCAAGAACGCGGTCCTGGTGCCGAACGCGAAGGGCAACATCGCAAGCGCCAAGGCGAACGGCAACGCCGACCGCCGGGTCGACCCACGGGACGTCCCGGACGTGCCGGACGACACCAAGACGCCGACGCCGACCCCCACCGCGGCCCCGACGACGCTGCCGACCGAGGTGCCGCCGTCCTCGCCGTGGGCGACGCCGACGCTGCCGAGGCCGGTGGACACGCCGACCAGGACGCCTACCAGGACGCCGACGCCGACGAAGACCCCCACCAAGACGCCGACGAAGACGCCGACCAAGACGCCGACGCCGACTCCGACTCCGACGCCCACGCCGACTCCGACCCCGACGCCCACACCGACCCCGACGAGCACCCCGTCCGGATCGCAGTGCGCAGGCAACGAGACCACCACCCCGACCTGCACCCCGGGCACAGGCTCGCACGGATAACGCTCGCCCGATACGGTCGCTCCATGACGGTATTGATGCCACGCCTCCGGCGCGGCGGGTCATCGGGCTGTGACTCCCGGCCTTCCCTCGTCGCTCCGGTCGCTCCGCTCCCTGCGCTCCTCAGTCCAGGCCGGGAGGCCCGATGACCGGCACCGGCGTACTCAGGCTGGTCGGCACGGTTCTGCCGGGCGGTGAGCAGCAGGAGCTTCATCTCAGCGGTGGGCTGGTTGTCGACCGGCCCACTGCTGCTGATGTGACCACCGTGCACACCGGCGGCTGGATCGTGCCGGGGCTGGTCGACGCGCATTGCCACATCGGCCTCGACCAGCACGGCGCCGTCGACCGGGAGACCCAGGAGCAGCAGGCGATCGCCGACCGCGAAGCCGGTGCGCTCCTGGTCCGGGACGCCGGTTCGGCCGCCGACACCCGCTGGATCGACGACCGCGCGGACCTGCCGAAGATCATCCGCGCCGGCCGGCACATCGCCCGCTCGAAGCGGTACATCCGGAACTACGGCTGGGAGATCGAGCCCGACGAGTTGGTCGCGTACGTCGAGCAGGAGGCCCGCCGTGGTGACGGCTGGGTGAAGCTCGTCGGCGACTGGATCGACCGCGACGCCGGCGATCTGACCCCGTGCTGGCCGGCCGAGGCGCTGAACGCCGCGATCGCCCGCGCCCACGAGCTCGGAGCCCGCGTGACCGCGCACGTCTTCGGCGAGCATGCCCTCCCGGACCTGCTGGCCGCGGGCATCGACTGCCTCGAACATGGCACCGGCATCGAGCCCGGTCTGCTCAGCGAGATGGCCGAGCGTCAGGTGGCCGTCGTACCCACCATGATCCAGCTCGAGAACTTCCCGCAGTACGCCGACCAGGCCGCGGCCAAGTTCCCGGTCTACTCGGGCCACATGCGCGACCTCTACGAGCGCCGCCTGCACCGGCTGCGGGACGCGTTCGAGGCAGGCGTCCCCGTGTACGCCGGGACCGACGCGGGCGGTGTCCTCGGACACGGACTGGTCGCGCAGGAGGTCCAGGCGCTCACCGAGATCGGCATGTCAGGGGAGCAGGCCCTCGCCGCCGGGTCGTGGGCAGCCCGTGCCTGGCTCGGTGCGCCCAGCGAGCTGCGCCCCGGCGATCCGGCGGATCTGGTCGTGTACGACGAGGATCCGCGCGCGAATCCCGCCGTCCTGACGCACCCGCGGCTGATCGCACTGCGTGGAAACGTGGTCTTCTCCCGGTGACGGGAAGAAATTCACTCAAACACTGGATTGGACGGAAGATCTTCCCTTAGCGTGACTCTCGGGACCGCCGACGCCCCTCGGCGGACCAGACACGGGAAGGAACCGCCCCAATGTCCCGAGTACCCAAGCTGTCCGCACTCCTGGCCGTCGGCGCACTCGCGCTGACCGCCCTGCCCAGCAACGCGGCATCACCGCCGTCCGAGTCCGAGCTCGCGGCCGCGTTCACGACGGCGTCCGCGAAGTACGACGTACCGCGCGAAGTGCTGGTCGGTGTCGGCTTCGCCGAGACGCATCTCGACGGCCACAACGGCATGCCGAGCCAGGCGAACGGCTACGGCGTGATGCACCTGGCCGGCAACAACGTGAACAAGACGATGTCCGAGGCAAGCAAACTGACCGGGATGCCGGTCGCGGAGCTGTCCAAGGACGACACGTCGAACATCCTCGGCGCCGCCGCCGTGCTCGACTCCTACGCCGACCAAGCCGGTCTGACGGATCGATCGGATGTCGGCAAGTGGTACGGCGTGATCGCGAAGTACTCGCACTCCGCCGACGCCCCGACCGCGCGGCTGTACACCGACGAGGTCTACCGCGTGATCGCCCGCGGCGTCCGCACCGCAGGCGTTTCGACGGACCCGAAGACGGTCACACCGGACCGCGGCGCGTACGCGAAGGCCGCGCCGCTCGGGACCGCCGCGGTCGACTATCCGGGCGCGATCTGGAACCCGGCCAGCACCAGCAACTACCGCGTCGGCCGGACCGCGGCGATCACCACGATCGTGATCCACGTGACCCAGGGCTCGTACGCAGGCACCATCAGCTGGTTCAAGAACCCGTCCGCACAGGTCAGCGCGCACTACGTGGTGCGTTCCAGCGACGGCGAGGTCACCCAGATGGTGGCCGAGAAGGACACCGCCTGGCACGTCCGGACCGAGAACCCGTACACGATCGGCATCGAGCACGAAGGGTACGTCGACCAGCCGTCCTGGTTCACCGACGCGATGTACCGCTCGTCCGCGGCGCTGACGCGCAACATCGCCGACCGGCGGGGCATCCCGAAGGACCGGGCCCACATCAAGGGCCACAGCGAGATGCCGAACAACGACCACACCGACCCCGGACCGAACTGGAACTGGGACTACTACATGCAGCTGGTGAACGGCGGCGACCCGAACCCGCCGGAGTACAACTTCACCACGTGGGGCAGCGGCGTGAACGTCCGCTCGGCTGCGAAGCTGTCCGCGTCGGTCGTGACCACGCTGCCCGGCCCGACCCGGGTGTTCGTCGAGTGCCAGGTTCAGGGCGACACGGTGACGGCGGGCGGCTACACCAACAACTGGTGGGCCAAGCTGCGGGACCAGAAGGGCTACATGACCAACATCTACATCGACGACCCGAACGCGAAGCTGCCCGGCGTACCGGACTGCTAGAAGGCGAAAGGTAGAGCCTGCTGTACCGACTGCGGCGGTGCGGGTGCCGCAGGATATGAGCATGCTCAAGAAGATCCTGTCCCGGGGTGGTCCGGCCGCTGGTTACCTGGTCATCCGCTTCTTCAAGTCGGTCACGCTGCTGGCCGCGCTTCCGGTCAGCCTGATCTGGGGCTGGCTCATCCCGGGCGCCACCGCGGGGCTGGTACGGCTCGCCAACAGCGAGCGGTATCGCGCTGCGAAGTACCTGGGTCTCCCGCAGGCCGAGGAACTGCCGCCCGCGCTGCCCCGCGCGCCGGGCGACGTGGTCACGCTGTTCCGGGACACGTCGTTCAAGCGGAGTCTGCGTTGCCTACTGATGCCGGTCGTGATGATCCCGGAGCTGTTCGTCGCGGCCGTCTCGGTGATCGGTGCGCCGGCAGCCGTCGCGGGCATGCTGCTGTGGAAACTTGACCCGGGCAACTTCAGCCTGATGGGTGTAGGCGTCAGCAACTGGTTCGAGGCGCTCACCCTCGGCCCACTGCAGATCGGCGCCAGTCTGTGGTTCCTGGGACGGGTCGCCCCCGCTCTGGCTCGTGGCCACGCCAGGACCGTGCTGACGGCGCTCGCACCGACTCAGGAGCAGCTGGAGACCGCCAGACTGGAGCAGCGCGTGGAGGAGCTCACCAAGAGCAGGGCCGGTGCTGTCGACTCACATGGCGCAGAGCTGCGTCGCATCGAGCGAGACCTGCACGACGGGACACAGGCCCAACTGGTGTCGCTGGCGATGCGGATCGGCATCGCCAAGCAGACGATGGCCAACGACCCGGAGAAGGCCGCCAAACTGCTGGACGACGCCCGAGACGGCGCGGAGCAGGCCATGACCGAGCTGCGCGGCGTACTGCGGACCATGTACCCACCGATCCTTGCGGACCGCGGTCTGGCCGGAGCGGTCTCCGCACTGGCAGCCCGCTGTCCGCTACCGGTTGAGCTCCGTATCGGCGAGCTGGGCGAGGTCCCGGCGGCAGTAGAGGCCGCTGCGTACTTCGTAGTCGCGGAGTCCCTCACCAACATCACCAAGCACAGTGCTGCGGGACATGTCGACATACAGCTCGAGCGACGCGAAGCCGAGCTCTACCTGGCTGTGACGGACGACGGGATCGGTGGAGCACGAGTAAATGAGCAGTCCGACCTACTGGGCCGGGGGAGCGGCCTGCATGGCATGCTCCATCGCGTGCAGGCGATCGACGGTCATTTGGAGCTGAACAGTCCGATCGGCGGGCCGACCACCGTCGAGGTGATCCTTCCGTGCGGGTGATCATCCTCGAGGACAACCCGATCCTCGCCGAGGGTCTGAGCCTGCTGCTCGACAACTCCGGCTTTCAGGTCGCCGCCGTAGCCACCGACGCGGGCGAGTTCGCCAAGGCGATCGACGAGCACCAGATCGACATCGCGATTGTCGACGTACGGCTGCCACCGACCTTCACCGACGAGGGTCTGCGCGCGGCGATCGAGGCCCGCCGCGTCCGTCCGGGGCTGCCGGTCCTGGTGTTCTCGCAGTACGTCGAGGAGGTGTACGCCGCCGAGCTACTGGCGGCCGGCAGCGAAGGGGTCGGCTACCTCCTGAAGGACCGGGTGTCCCGCGTCGACGAGTTCCTGGAAGCGGTACGCCGGGTTGCGGGCGGAGGGACTGTGCTGGACCCGGAGGTGGTTAGCCAGCTCATGGTGAAGCGGAGCAGCCCGCTGGACCGGCTGACGCCGCGCGAACGCGAAGTACTCGCACTGATGGCCGAAGGCCTCGGCAACACGGCGATCGGGGAGAAGCTGTTCATCTCCGACGGCGCGGTGCACAAACATGTCGGCAACGTGTTCCTGAAGCTCGACCTGCCGCCGACCGACTCCGGCCACCGCCGGGTGCTGGCCGTTCTCGCCTACCTCGGACTCTGAGCCCTTGACGCGCCTGACAACGTAGGCCACTCTCAACCTGAGAGCGCTCTCATCCACCGAACCGCCCCTAGGTGAGGAGAGTTCTGATGAAGGTTCTACTGGCCGCCGTACTCACGGCGGCTGTCCTGACTGTGCCCGCGCAGGCGTTGGCAGCACCCGAGCCACTGGCTGTGCCCGGCCAGTCTGCCGCCATGCAACGTGACTTCGGGCTGACCGAGCAGCAGATGCAGCAGCGCCTGGCAGCCGAGACCTCGGCGGCCAAGCTGTTGCCCGCGGCCCAGAAAGCGGCCGGCGCCGCGTTCGGCGGAGCCTGGTACGACCCGGCCACCCAGAAGCTGGTCGTCGGCGTAGTCGGCTCTGAGCGTGCAGCCGCAGTACGAGCCACAGGTGCGGAGGTGGCCGCCGTACCTGTGCCGGCAAAGGCGTTGGACCAGCAGAAGGCTGTAGTCGACAAGCTGGCCGGCAAGGCGGTGCCTGCTGCGGTGAGCGGCTGGGCTGCCGATCCCCGGACCGGCAGCGTGGTGATCAACGTCCAAGCAGGCAAGCGTTCCCAGGCCGTCGAGGCGTTCGTCGCCAAGGTCGCGAAGGCCGGAGCGGTGACGGTCAAAGAGGTCGCGGCGCAGGCGCCTCGCACCTTCGCGGCCGGCACCGTCGGCGGTGACCCGTACTACGTCAGCAACATCCGCTGCTCGATCGGCTTCTCCGTGTACGGCGGGTACGTCACAGCCGGGCACTGCGGTCGTAGCGGCATAGTGCGCGGCTGGGACGGCACCGACCAGGGCTCGTTCCAGGGCTGGTCGTTCCCCGGCAACGACTACGCCTGGGTCGCCACGGGCTATGGCTGGTGGACCGTGCCGGTCGTGCTCGGCTGGGGACAGGTGAGCGACCAACTGGTCCGCGGGTCGTGGGAGGCGCCGATCGGCTCGTCGGTGTGCCGGAGCGGTTCGACGACACACTGGCACTGCGGCTCGATCCTGGCCAAGAACGAGACCGTGAACTACGGCAACGGCCAGCTGTTCTACGGTGCGACCAAGACCAACGTCTGCGCCGAGGGCGGGGACTCCGGCGGGTCGTTCATCACGGGTGACCAGGCGCAGGGCGTCACATCCGGTGGCTGGGGCAACTGCAGCAGCGGCGGCGAGACGTGGTTCCAGCCGGTCAACGAGATCCTGCAGGCGTACGGCCTGACCCTGCACACGGCCTGAAAACAGTAACGTCCGAAGAACCGAGCGCTACAGGCCTCAGTTCTTCGGACGTTACGTGGGCTGTCAGGCGGATTCGTCCGGAACCGGCTCCAGTTTCGGGGCCTCGTCCTTCTTGGTGGCCAGCGAGTCGATCAGCTGCTTGGCCAGCGCGAAGCCGGAGCCGCCCATCGTGATCGTCTTCACCAAGGTGTCCTCGATGCCTTGGGCACCGTTCAGCACGACCATGTTGCCGACCTTGTCGAACGAGCTCGCCGCGGCGGTCACGATCGCCGGGTAGGCCTCGGCCAGCTGCTGCGCGACGACCGCCTCGGTGTTGGTGGCCAGCGCCTCGGCGCGCGCCTTGATACCGGCCGCTTCCGCCATCGCCTTGGCCTGTACGGCGGACGCCTCGGCTCTACCGGTCAGCTCGGTGGCCTTCGCCTGCGCCTCACCGCGCAGCTGGACCTCCCGGGCGTTCGCCTCGGCGGCCGCGATCTGCGCGTCACGGGCGGCCTGGGCCAGCGTGCGCTGCCGGTACGCCTCGGCGTCGGCCGGCTTCAGCACCGTCGACTCCAGCTGCTTCTCGGCCAGCGACGCGTTCAGCTTGGCGGTCTCCGTCTCGGCGACGACGACCTCCTGGCGGGCCAGCGCCTCGGCCAGCGGGCCGGACTGTGACGCCTTCGACTTCGCCTGGTCGACCTCGGCCTGGTAACCGGCCTGGGCGATCGAGCTCTCCCGGACGGCTGCGGCCTTCTGGGCGGCGGCGGCCTGCTCGCGCTCGGTCGCCTCCCGGTCCCGCTCGGCCTGCGCGATCCGGGCCGCGGCCTCGACCGCGGCGGCCTGCGGGCGGCCGAGGTTCTTGATGTAGCCGGACTCGTCGTCGATCTCCTGGATCTGCAGCGAGTCCACGACCAGGCCCAGCTTCTCCATGTCCCCGGCCAGCGAGCCGCGGATGTTGGTGGTCAGCGTCTCCCGGTCGTGCAGCATCTCCTCGACCGTGGTGGAGCCGACGATCGCCCGCAGGTGACCCGCGAACAGCTCGTGGATCGTGCCCATCACCTGCTCGTCGCTCTGCTCCAGGAACCGCCGGGCCGCGTTCGCGATCGAGCCGTAGTCGTCACCGACCTTGTACGCCGTGACGCCCTTGATGTGCAGCGGGATGCCCTGGCTGGACACGCAGGTCACGGTCAGCGGCGTCGCGCGAATGTCCAGCGGCAACCGCCGTACCGTCTGGAAACCCGGCAGCACCGCGGTGCCGCGACCGACGACGATCTTGAAACCGAGGGTCTCGTTGACCTGGTCGGTGCTCGAGTGCGCGCCGAGGCCGGAGATGATCAACGCCTCGTTCGGCTCCGCCACCCGCCAGACCATCCGGAACAGGATCAGAAGGACGACCACCGCGACCGCCGCGATGATCAGGTACGTCCAGAGCATTTCCCCTCCAAGGGAACGAAATTAGATGGCGCGAGCGACGTACACGGTGCGGGGCGGGTCGAAGTCGACGACGACAACCTGCGTCCCCACCTCGAGCACCTCGTCGGTCGCCGGGTAAGCGTAGAAGGCCTCGGTGGCACCCCGGACCGGCAGCATCACCTCGCCGACGATCCCGGGTGCGATCCGGCCGATCACCCGCCCCCGCTTGCCTACCATGTTGCCCCTCCGACGCACTTCGTCCTGCTCCAGTTCCCCGAAGCCTAGATCACCGCTTGTGGCCCGGGCGGGTACGGGCGCATTGTGGGAGAGCGGCCTGGGGTGGGGAGGGGCCATGGACGACGGTGTCCAGCTAGAGGTGGTCGAGGACGCGGCCGACGAGGAACGGCTCGAGGACCTCGCGTTGCTGCTGCGGCAGGAACTGCTGATGCTCGACGTACGGTCGGTCGAGCCGTACACCGAGGACGCGGCGCCGGACGGTTCGAGGGGCGCGCTCGCTGCCGTCGCGGGAGTCCTGAGTGTCTCACTCGCGCCGGGTCTGCAGGCGCTCGGCTCGGTGATCGTGGTGATCCGGGAGTGGCTGCGCCGCGGCGGCTCGAACCGTACTGTGAAGCTCACCGTCGACGGCGACGTGATCGAGCTGACCGGAGCCACCGGCGAGATGCAGCAGCAGTTGGTCGACGCCTTCGTCCGACGGCACAGCGGAGTGGACGCCTGACATGAGCGGCTCGCGGGTCGCGCTCGTGGTGGCCAACGACGAGTACGACGACCCTGGGCTGCGGCGGCTGGTCGCGCCGGCGCAGGATGCCGCCGCGCTGGCCGAGGTGCTCGCCGATCCGGCGGTCGGCGGCTTCGAGGTCCAGGTACTGCGGAACGCGTCGGCGCAGGCGATCCGGGTCGCCGTCGAGGACTTCTTCGCCGATCGCGTACCGGAAGACCTGCTGTTGCTGCACTTCTCCTGCCACGGACTGAAGAACGCGGCGGGCGAGCTCTACCTCGCGGTCGCGGACACCCGGCCGTCCCGGCTCGCATCGACCGCGGTCGCCGCGGACTTCGTCAACCGGCAGATGGCCGATAGCAGGGCGCAACGGATCGCGCTGTTCCTGGACTGCTGCTATGGCGGCGCGTTCCCGCGCGGCATGGTCGTCCGGGCGGCCGGTGAGGCGCAGGTGCAGGACGCGTTCGCGCGCCAGGCGGACGTCGGCGGCGGCCGCGGGCGGGTGGTGATCACCGCGTCCAGCGCGATGGAGTACGCGTTCGAAGGCGGGCAGTTGACCACCGGCGCCGCACCTGCTCCCTCGGTGTTCACCGGCGCGGTGGTCGACGGGTTGACGACGGGTGAGGCGGACCGCGACGGCGACGGCTGGGTCGGCCTCAGCGAGCTGGTCGGCTTCGTCACCGACCGGGTCCACCGGGTGACGCCGAACCAGAACCCGCAGATGTGGACCTTCGGGTCCCAGGGCGAGTTGCTGATCGCGCGCAGCCGGATCCGCCGGATCACCGCGGCGCCGTTGGCGTCCGAGCTGGTCGAGGCGATGGACAGTCCGTTGCCTGCAGCAAGATTCGGCGTGGTCGACTACCTGCGTGAGCGGTTGTCCGACGCCGACCTCGGGCAGGCGTACGCCGCGTGGCAGGCGCTGCACCGGATGACGCTCGACGACAGCCGCAAGGTCTCCGAAGCCGCCGCGACCGCGATTGCGAGCGCCGTACCGAACGTCACTCCGCCGGAGTTGACGCTCGACGGTACAGGTGCGGCCGAGGTACGGCTGGACGGACCGCCGCTCGCGCTGACCGCGGTCGCGTCCGCCGCCGACAGTTGGCTTACGGTCGAACAGCACGGCTCGCTGATCCGCGTCCAGGCCGGCGAGTCCGGCCCGGGGGCCGGCACCACAACAGCCCTCCTACTGACCGGTCCCACCGTAGACCTCAGCATCCCGGTCCGGGTCGCCAAGGACACCGCGCCCGATCAGCAACCAGTTCCCACCCCACATCCCGAGCCCCCACAACCCGAACCCCCGCACGTCGAGCAGATGCAGCCGGCGCAGAAAACCGCCGTGGCAGCAGCGATGCAGCCGTGGTGGTTGGTCGCCGTGCTGGTTCTGGCCGCAGCCTTCCTCGTGCTGGTGAACTGGCCAGGCTCTGCGGACTCCCGGAAGCTCTGGTACGACCCGGATCCCACCGGCTGGTACATCTACCGCACGTGGGCCGACCCCGCGATCCTCGCCGCGTCCGTGGCGGTCCTGGCTTCATTGCTGCTGCGTTTCGCCGGTGCGCCGGCCCTCGGCGTGATCGTCGGCTGTGTGGTCTCGCTGCTCGAGGACGGTCTGGTGACCCTCGGCGGCGGAATCAGCGCGGACGAGACCAGCGCATGGGCCGTCACCGTAGCGGTCTCATTCGCGCTAGTCGTCGTACTCGTGCTGACGCAGCGACCACGGCCTTGGCCGCTGCGTCCCGTCAAGCCTCTGCCTGCTGCCCTGGTTGTTGCCGGCGGTTTGCTTCTGGTCATAGGCCTCTCGATCCAGGACACCAGTAGCCACTCGCTGCTGACCGTGACCCCACTGTTCTTGTTGGAGCCCCTCGTCACCGTCGCGCTCGCATGGTCCACGCTGGCAGCCGTAGATGCAGTACGGCGGGCCTGGCTCACTGCAGCCACTCTGACGCTCGCCGTGCTCGGCGCCATTGCCGCGATACCGACATGGACCCAGGGGCACTCAGTACCGGTCTTCGTGGTCTATCTGGTCGGCAACGTGCTGCTGGCCGCCGGCGTCCTCATCCCCGCACCGCGCCTTCGGTCGCGCCCTTGATGAACTGGCGGGCGAAGACCGCGAACACGATCACCAACGGGATCATCGCCAGCAACGCGCCCGTCATCACCATGCTGTAGTCCACGCCGTGCGAGCGGTTCAGGGTCGACAGGGCGACCTGCAGGGTCACGTGGTCCGGGTTGGTCAGCACGATCAGGGGCCACATGTAGTCGTTCCAGGAACCGACGAACGTGAAGATACCGAGGAACGCCAGCGCCGGCCGCGCCGACGGCAACGCGACGTGCCAGTACGTTCCGAAGAAGCCGCAGCCGTCCAGCGTCGCGGCCTCGATCAGCTCGTCGTGGATCGAGTTCTGGAAGTACTGCCGCATCCAGAAGATGCCGAACGCGTTCGCCGCACCCGGGACGATCAGTGCCTTCAGCGAGCCGACCCAGCCGAGGATCGCCATCGTCTGGAACTGCGGTACGGCGGCCAGTTGCGCCGGCAGCAGCATCGTCGCCAGCAGGATCACGAACAACGCGTTCCGCCCCGGGAACCGGAACTTGGCGAACGTGAACGCGGCCAGCGAGTCGAAGAACAGCACCAGCAACGTGGTCGAGATCGCCACCGTCGCGGTGTTCGCCATCGACTGGAAGAACGCCACGTTGTCCAGCACGTGCCGGACGTTGTCGCCGAAGTGCCCGCCGAAGCTGAACTTCGGCGGGAAACGATAGATGTCCGCGGTCGTGTTCGACGCCATGATGATCGTCCACACGAACGGGAACATGAACACCAGCAGGGCCAGCACGAGGGCGGCGTGCAGCGCGAGCCCGCGCAGCCGGTAACGCGTCATCGATCCTCACTCCGTCCACGGAAGATCCGCCAGTTGATTGCCGTGAACAACAGCACGAGCGCGAAGATGCTCAGCGCGATCGCGGCGGCGTACCCGTAGTCGTTGTCCAGGAACGCGGCCCGGTAGAAGAACAGGACCACGGTCATCCCGCTCTGCCCGGTGCCGCCGCTGTTGCCGACCATCACCTGCGGCTCGGTGAACGTCTGCAGTCCGCCGATCGTCGACATGATGACGGTGAACAGTACGACGGGACGCAGCTGCGGCAGCGTGATCGAGAAGAACGTCCGTACCGCTCCCGCCCCGTCCACCTTGGCGGCCTCGTACTGGTCCTTCGGGATCGCCTGCAGACCGGCCAGGTAGATCAGCGTGTTGTACCCGACCCACTGCCACACGATCATCGTGGAGATCGCGATCTTGATCCCCCACGGCTGCCCGAGCCAGTCCTGCTGCGGGATGCCGAGGGAGCGCAGCGCGGCGTTCACCAGACCGAAGTTCGTGCTGAAGATCGAGCTGAAGAAGATCGCCATCGCGACCAGCGACGTGACGTTCGGGATGAAGTACGCGATCCGGTAGACGTTGGTGAACCGGACCGCGGACTGCAGCATCACCGCCAGCAACAGCGCCAGTACCAGCGTCGGCACCGTCGACATCAGGAACAGTACGACGGTGTTCTCCAGCGACTGCCAGAACGTCGGGTCCTTCACCAGGAACGCGAAGTTGTCCAGCCCGGTGAACCTGCGGGCGCTCAGGCCGTCCCAGCGCTGGAACGCCAGCACGATCGTGGACAGCATCGGGTACAGCCCGAACACCGCGAACAGGACGTAGAACGGCGACAGCGCCAGATAGAACCGCCAGTACGACCAGACCCGCCGCTGCTGACCTGTCGATGACTCGGTCAGCGGCGCGGTCCGCATCGTTGTAGCCGTCACTGCACGCCCTGGCGTTTGGCGATCGCCTTCGCCTTCGAGACGGCGGCGGACCATGCCGCGTCCGAGGTCTTGGCGCCGGTCTGCACGGTCTTCAGCTCGTCGTGGAACGGCGCGGCGACCGCGTCGTCGAACGGGCTCTGGTATGCGACCGGGATCGCTTTGGCCGCCGGGCCGAAGATGTCGATCGGCACCTGGCCGCCGAAGAACTTGTCGGCCGCCTTGAGTTGCGGCTTGTCGTACGCCGCCGGCGTCGACGGGAAGATCTGTGCGTCGGCGAACGCCTTGGCCTCGTTGTCGGCGCTGAGCATGTACTTGATCACGTCGAACGCCTTCTGCGGGTCGGCGGCGTTCTTGGTGATCGCGAGGAACGAGCCGCCGAAGTTCGCCGGGCCGCCCGGGGTCGGCGCCAGCCGCCACTTGCCCGCGGTCTTCTTCACCGCGGACTTGATGTCGAGCGCGACCCAGGCCGCCCCGATGTGCGCGGGCACCGTCCCCTGGTCGAGGCCGGCGTTCCAGTCCGGCGAACCACTCGGCGTCTTGCCGTCGATCTTCATCGTCATCGCCTTGACCGAGGTGTCCCAGGCCTTGCGGATGTGGTCCTGGTCGCCGATGAACTTGTTGTCCTTGGAGATGTACCGCTCGGTGCCCTGGCCGACGACCATGTCGTAGAGGTCGGTGGCGTCCCAGACCAGCAACGTCTTCGGGTTCTTCGCCTTCAGTTGGACGCCGGCGGCGAAGAAGTCGTCCCAGGTCTTCAGCTGCTCGGCCACCTTCGCGGGGTCGCTCGGCAGCCCGGCCGCGGCGAAGACGTCCTCGCGGTAGAAGAGCGCGGTCGGGCCGACGTCGATCGGCAGACCGATGACCTTGCCGTCCAGCGTGGTGGCCTGCTTGACCTTCCACTCCAGGTAGTCGCCCAGGATCGAGTCCGCGCCGACGGTCTTCAGGTCCACGAACCGCTCGGCCTGGGGCAGCAGCGACGCGATGTCCTCGCCCTTCAGGCCGGTGATGTCCGGGATCGACGTACCGCCGTTGAAGGTGGTGATCAGCTTCTGCTTGAAGTCGCCGCCGATCTCGGAGTACTTGATCTTCGGGTCCGGGAAGTGCGCGATCGTGTCGTCCAGCACCGACTTGCCGAGACCGCCGGGCCAGCACCACATGGTCAGCGTGGTGGCGGTGTTCTTCTTGGCCGTTGTCCCGGTGTTGTTCATTCCTGACGAGCATCCGACCAGCGACCCGCCCGCTACGGCTGCGAAGCCCCCGAGCAATGTCCGACGTGAGAGCTCCATGGTTCTACCTTCCTGAGTGTGCCCATGAGTGTGCGCTGATCAGCGCCTGGAGGTGGTGATCTTCGGGATCCCCGGTATCGAGCAGGGCCTGCCAGGCCACGAGGTCTTCCCAACGCGGTGCGGCATCCGCACCGCCCAACCGGGTGACAGAGAGCGCTGCGGTGAGTGCTGCGAACCGCACCCGCTGCGCCAGCGGCAGGTCCCAGAGCGTGGCGGCGATGAAGCCGGCGGCGAACACATCACCCGCCCCGGTGGTGTCCGCCGCCGGGACCGCATACGCAGGTACGGCGACCTGCTCGCCAGTACTCGCGTCGAGTGCGGTGGCGCCCGCAGCGCCGTTGGACACGACCACCAGCGGCACCTGCTCCGCCAACCGGCGCATGGCCTGCTCTGGTGAGTCTGTCCGCGTGTACTGCATGGCCTCGTCGGCGTTCGGCAGGAACACGTCGCAGTGCTGGAGCTGGTCGAGCACTGCCGGGTCCCACTGCTCGGTCGGGTCCCAACCGACGTCTGCGAACACCACGCTGCCGGCCGCCTTCGCCTTCGCCAGCCACTCGTTCGGCCAGGATCCGATGTGGGCGGCGACGGCTCTAGCAGCCGGCGGCGTGGTGATCAGCTCGTCGGCCGACAGCAGGGGAGGGGTACCCCGGGTGACCAGTGCCCTGTCGTTGTCGTAGGCAAGGGCCACGGTGAGGGGCGTCTGCCAGCCGGCGAGTCTTCGGGACAGAGTCAGATCGATGCCCTCGGCACTCAGGTACGTCCAGACGCGGTCACCGTCGGCGTCCGCGCCGAAGGCCGCGGCCATGCCGGTCCGCAGGCCGAGCCGGGCGAGTGCGACCGCGAAGTTCGCGATACCTCCCGGGCTCTCGTGCGACTCGGTGGCCCAGACCTCGGTGCCCGGACGCGGTGCAGTGGGCAGGCCGAGCACCAGGTCCTGGAAGACCAGACCGGACACCACTACGTCCAGCTCGTGCATACTCAGCACACTCCTGCAGGGTCGATCAAACTCGTGCATGAATCTTGAAACTCTTGATCAGGATCCGCAATACCTGATCAGAAGTTTGACTGAAAATGACGGAGTTTGCGTGATACGGTCTCTCTGTGTTGCCGAAGCAGCGTCAGGATCAGATCGTCCGCGCGCTCCGGGCCGACGGGGCCGGGGGCGTCAAGGTGCTGGCCGGGAAGCTCGGCGTCAGTGAGGCCACCATCCGGCGCGACCTCGAGCAGTTGCACGCCGAGGGCCGCCTGACCCGTGTGTACGGCGGTGCGCTCGCGGTCGACGGCGGTGACGAGCCGTTCGCCGACGTCAACGCCGTCCATGCCGAGGAGAAGGACCGCATCGCGCGTCGTGCGGCAGAGCTGGTCGCCGACGGCGAGTCGGTGCTGCTGGACATCGGTACGACGGCACTCCGGGTCGCACAGCACCTGCACGGCCGCTCGTTGACCGTGGTGACCAGCAACCTCGCCGTACTGGAGGAGTTGCAGAACGACGAGCAGATCGAGCTGATCGTGCTCGGCGGGTTCGTACGGCGAAGCTACCGGTCGCTGGTCGGCTACCTGACCGAGGAGAGCCTGCGGCAGATCCACGTCGACTGGCTGTTCCTGGGGACCAGCGGGGTCCGGCCGGACGGCCGGGTCATGGACAGCACGATGATCGAGGTGCCGGTCAAGCGGGCGATGATCAACGCCGCCGACCGGGTGGTCCTGCTCGCCGACCGGACGAAGTTCCCGGGGCACGGTGTCGCCCGGGTGTGCGAGCCGGGAGAGCTCTCCATGGTCGTCACCGAACCCGACTCCGACGCGGCAACCCGTGCCCAACTGACCGAAGCAGGAGTAGAGGTGGTTCTCGCGTGAAGCTGACGATTCTGGGTGGGGGCGGCTTCCGGGTTCCGCTCGTGTACCACGCGTTGCTCGGCGACCGTGGAGCCGGACGGATCACGTCCGTCGTCCTCTATGACACCGATCCATCGCGTTTGTCCGCCATCGCCGCTGTGTTGCGTCAGCAGGCGGCTGGCCTCGGCCACTCCGGTGTCGACGCGGCTCCCCTCGACCCGCCGGTCGTGACCGCGACCACGGACCTCGACGAGGCGCTGCGGGGCGCCGACTTCATCTTCTCGGCGATCCGGGTGGGCGGCCTCGAGGGACGGACCGTCGACGAACGGGTCGCCCTCGACCTCGGCGTACTGGGGCAGGAGACGGTTGGCGCCGGAGGGATCGCCTACGGGCTGCGGACGCTCCCGGTCGCCGTACAGATCGCCCAGCGGATCGCGGCGGTCGCTCCGGAAGCGTGGACCATCAACTTCACCAACCCGGCCGGCATGGTGACGGAGGCGATGATCCCGTACCTGGGCGACCGGGTGATCGGCATCTGCGACTCCCCGTCCGGTCTGGGTCGCCGGGCGGCGCTGGCGCTCGGTGTGGACCCGTCTACTGCGTTCTACGACTACGCCGGCCTCAACCACCTCGGCTGGCTTCGGGGCCTGCGGTCAGGTGGAGCAGACCGCTTGCCGGAGCTGCTGCAGTCGACTGACGCGTTGGCATCCTTCGAGGAGGGCCGGCTGTTCGGGGTGGACTGGCTGCGGTCGCTGGGGTCCATTCCGAACGAGTACCTGCACTACTACTACTTCGCCCGCGAGACGCTGGCCGCCGTACAGGGCGTGCGGCAGACGCGCGGCACGTTCCTTCTGGAGCAGCAGTCCGCCTTCTACGCCGAGACTGGACAGCACCCCGAGCAGGCGTTCGAGCTGTGGCAGAAGACCCGGGCCGAGCGTGAGTCGACGTACATGGTGGAAAGCCGTGAGGTCGCCGATGCGGGGGAGCGGGACGAGCGCGACATGGCTGCCGGTGGGTATGAGCAGGTCGCGCTGTCGCTGATGCGAGCGATCGCCCACAACGAGCGGGCCTCGCTGATCCTCAACGTCCGCAACCGCGGCGTACTGCGCCACCTCGACGACGACGCCGTGGTGGAGATCCCCTGCACCGTGGACGCCAACGGGGCACTCCCGGTGACCGTCTCGCAACTGACGGACCACCAGGCCGGTCTGGTCAGTGCTGTGAAGGCCGTCGAGCGCGCGACGATCGAGGCCGCCACCACTGCCTCCCGGGCCACCGCGGTGAAGGCCTTCGCCTACCACCCGCTCGTAGACTCGGTGACAGTCGCTCGCAGCCTCCTGGACGCGTACGTCGAGCAGCTCCCGAACCTGGCGTATCTACGTCCCTGAATGCGCTCCCGACGCCAATTGGTTGGGCAGCGTGGTTTCTGGCACAATGGCCTGCTGAGTCCGTCCAGGTTCGTGCAGCCCTCTAACTCCACTGCCCGGCCGGCCCATCGAGCTGTCACTGCGTTGTCCCCACGACGCGTCGTGCACCTCATCAAGACAGTAATTCCAAGGGAGACCCCACAAACGTGGCAGTCAAGATCCGTTTGAAGCGCATCGGCAAGAAGCGCACCCCGCACTACCGCATCGTCGTGATGGACGCCCGCGCCAAGCGGGACGGCCGTGCGATCGAGGAGATCGGGATCTACAACCCGAAGACCGAGCCCTCGTTCATCCGCGTCGAGTCGGAGCGGGCGCAGTACTGGCTGGGCGTCGGCGCGCAGCCGAGCGAGGCCGTCGAGGCGCTCTTCAAGGCCACCGGCGACTGGCAGAAGTTCAAGGGCCTGGACGCCCCGGCGCCGCTGCGGGTGGCCGAGCCGAAGCGGGACAAGCAGGAGATCTTCAACGAGGCGCTGGCCGAGGCCCACGGCTCGCTGAAGACCGAGGCGGTCACCGCCAAGAAGACCGCGAAGAAGGCTCCGAAGTCCGACGACACCGCGAAGGACGAGGCTGCCGCCGAGGCGCCGAAGGCCGACGAGGCCCCTAAGGCGGACGACGCGAAGGCTGAGGCCAAGGCCGACGAGCCGAAGGCCGACGAGGCTGCGGCCGAGACCACCGAGGCCTGACGATGATGGAGACCGAGGCGCTCGAGCACCTGGTCCGAGGCATCGTGGACAACCCCGACGACGTCAGCGTCCGGGCCCGGAACCTGCGGCGTGGCCGCACCCTCGAGGTGCACGTCCACCCCGACGACATCGGCAAGGTGATCGGCCGCAACGGCCGCACCGCCACCGCGATCCGCACCGTCGTCGGCGCCCTCAGCACCGAGTCCTCGCTACGCATCGACTTCGTCGACGAGTTCAACCGGCGCCCGCGCCGCTGACTCGGTAGTCCACAGCAGTCCTGTGAGGGGCCGCACCCGGTCTGGGGTGCGGCCCTTCATCTCGTACAAGAGGTCTTACAAAGGAGTAATGCAGGTGTTGGTGACTGTCGGGCGGATCGGCCGCGCACACGGGATCAAGGGCGAGGTCGGTATCGACGTGCGCACCGACGAGCCGGACCGCCGGTTCGCCGACGGAGCGACCGTCGTGACCGATGCCAAGGTGTCCCGGACCCTGACCATCGCTTCGAGCCGCTGGCACAGCGGGAAGCTGCTGGTGAAGTTCGCCGAGGTGCCGGACCGGACCGCGGCGGAGCAGCTGCGCAACCTGGTCATCCAGTCCGAGATCGACGAGGACGAGCGCCCCGAGGACCCCGAGGAGTACTACGACCGCGACCTGATCGGCCTCGCGGTCCGCACCACCGAGGGCGCCGAGGTCGGCGAGGTGACCGACGTCGTGCACCTGCCGGCGCAGGACCTCCTGGAGATCCGGCGTACCGCGGGCAACCTCGTGCTGGTCCCGATGGTCGAGGAGCTCGTCCCGGAGATCGACATCGACAAGCGGTACGTCGTCGTGGCGGACCGCCCCGGCCTGCTCGACCCCGAGGGCGCAGAGGTGGTCCAGACCGAGCCGGGGGACTGACATGCGGCTGGACGTCGTCACGATCTTTCCGGAGTACCTGGCCGCCCTTGACGTCTCCCTAGTCGGGAAGGCGGCCAAGAGCGGTCTGCTGGACATCCACCTGCACGACCTGCGCGAGTGGACCCACGACCGCCACCGGACCGTCGACGACACCCCGTACGGCGGGGGAGCGGGCATGGTGATGAAGCCGGAGCCCTGGGGACAGGCGCTGGACGCGGTCGCCCCCGTCGACGGTCCTTCGCAGCCGCGGTTGATCGTGCCGACCCCGGCCGGGCGGCCCTTCACCCAGGAGCTCGCGTACGAGCTCGCTGCTGAGCCCTGGCTCGCGTTCGCGTGCGGCCGGTATGAAGGCATCGACGCGCGCGTGGCGTCGTACGCCGGCGAGCGGATGCGCGTCGACGAGGTGTCCATCGGCGACTACGTGCTGAACGGCGGTGAGGTCGCCGTACTCGTGATGGTCGAGGCGGTAGCCCGCCTGCTGCCCGGTGTGATCGGCAACCCGGAGTCGCTGGCGGAGGAGTCCCACTCGGGCGACGGCCTGCTCGAGTACCCGGTCTACACGAAGCCGCCGAGCTGGCGCGGGTACGACGTACCTGAGGTCCTTTTATCCGGGAACCACGCTCTGATCGCCGACTGGCGCCACGACGAGTCCGTACGGCGTACTGCGGAACGCCGGCCGGACCTCCTGGCAGCGTGGGGCGACGTGGTCGCTCAGAAGGAGGACGCGACCTCAGGGGTCCGCCTGCTGCCCGCTACGGCCGCCGACGCGGGCGAGATCCACGTACTGCAGCTGGCCGCCTTCCTGTCCGAGGCGCAGCTGTACGACGATTACACGATCCCGCCGCTGACAGACGACCCTGCCGCGACTGCCGCCCGCCTCGAGCGGGGGACTGTCCTCAAGGCCGTCGCCGGCACCCGCATCGTCGGATCGGTCCAGCTCCTCGTCGACGACACGGTCGGACGGATCGAACGGCTCATCGTTGCCCCCGACTGGCAGGGTCGCGGTCTCGGTGCACGCCTGCTGCGTGCCGCTGAGCAGGTGGCTCCCGCCGAAGTCACGTCGTACACGCTGAACACGGGCGCGCAGAGTGACCGGAACCTCGCCCTGTACCGGAAAGCGGGCTACCGGGAGCTCAGCCGCGAGCCGCAGACGCCCAAGGTCGACCTGGTCCGGCTCGGCAAACGCCGCCGCCGTAAGTGATCACCCTGCGCGGTCGACGCACCGGATTTCGTCGCCGTGTGGGGCGTATGGCAAGATTGTCTGTTGCTGCCCTTCGGTGCTCCTGCCACAGGGGGTGACCACCGACCGGCAGCCTTTTGATGACTTCATCACCACCGACATTCGTGGGTGACCTGTGGCACGCGCGAGGAAGAGACGCCAGATGAGCAACATCCTGAACGAGCTCGACAACGCGAGCAAGCGCGACGACATCCCGGCCTTCCGCGCCGGTGACACCGTGAACGTGCACGTGAAGGTCGTCGAAGGAAACCGGTCCCGCGTCCAGGTGTTCAAGGGTGTCGTGATCCGCCGCCAGGGTGGTGGCCTGCAGGAGACCTTCACGGTCCGCAAGGTCAGCTTCGGTGTCGGTGTCGAGCGGACCTTCCCGCTGCACACCCCGATCGTCGACAAGATCGAGGTCGTGACCCGCGGCGACGTCCGCCGCGCCAAGCTGTACTACCTGCGCGAGCTGCGCGGTAAGGCAGCCAAGATCAAGGAAAAGCGCGAAGTCCCGGCCTCCTGACGCCCGTAACGACGACGGTCACCTATGGCGCCGAGCACTGCGACTCGCGCTCGCCCTCGACCGGTATCCAAGAGGGCACGTCGCAGCAAAGGACGTCACCGCAGGCTGAAGCAGCGGAATCCGCTGCTCAGCCTGCTCGTGGAGATGAGCACCGTGACGGTGCTCGCCCTCGTCATCACGGTGGTCCTGCGGCTGTTCGTCGCGGAGGCGTTCTACGTCCCGTCGGAGTCGATGTACGACACACTGACGAAGGACGACCGGATCCTCGCCGAGAAGATCAGCTACCTGCACCGCGACGTCGACCGCGGAGACATCATCGTCTTCAAGGACCCGGACAACTGGCTGAACGAGGAAGAGGTCAAGCCGGGCACGGTGCGCCGGATCGGTGAGTTCGTCGGCATCCTGCCGCGCAGCGGCGAGGGTCACCTGGTGAAGCGGGTGATCGGCATCCCCGGCGACCGGGTGGTCTGCTGCAACAAACAGGGCCAGATCACCGTCAACGGCATCCCGCTGGACGAGCGGGAGTACCTGCTGAAGGACGCCAAGCCGTCCGAGCTGCCCTTCAACGTGCTGGTTCCGGCCGGTCACCTGTGGGTGATGGGGGACAACCGGGCCGAGTCCGCCGATTCCCGCGCGCATATGGGCGGCCCCGGCGGCGGTTTCGTGCCGGTCGAGAACGTGGTTGGCCGGGCCTGTTGCGTAATCTGGCCGTCTGACCGGATGACGATGCTGCGTCCTCCGGAAACCTTCAAGAAGCCGGGGCTGAAGAAGTGACCGATACACCGACCAAGACGGACGCCAAACCTGCCCACCGCTCGGGCTTCGCGGCGGCCACCCGCGAGTTCGTGCTGATCGTGGTCGGTGCCCTGATCGTCTCCTCGATCCTGCGGGCGTTCGTCGGGCAGATGTTCATCATCCCGAGCGAGTCGATGGAGAACACCCTGCTGGTCGGTGACCGGGTCGTGGTGGAGAAGCTCACCGACGTCAAGCGCGGCGACGTGGTCGTGTTCGAGGACCCGGGCGGCTGGTTGGGCGCCGAGGAGAGCGGCCAGAAGCGCGGTTCGATCGGCCGGTTCTTCGAGATCGTCGGCCTGCTCCCGGACTCGAGCCATGGTCACCTGATCAAGCGCCTGATCGGCATGCCCGGCGACAAGGTCGCGTGCTGCGACGCCAAGGGCCGGCTGCTCGTGAACGGCCAGCCGCTCGACGAGACCAGCTACCTGTACCCGGGCGACGCCCCGTCCCAGATGGATTTCCAGGTCACCGTCCCGGCCGGCCGGATCTTCGTGATGGGCGACCACCGCTCCGCCTCCGGGGACTCCCGCGTGCACCTGCAGGATCTCGACGCGAACGGCGGCAACCAGGGCGACGCGGCGTTCGTTCCGCTCGACAAGGTCACCGGGCGGGCGATCATGATCGTCTGGCCGGCGGGCCGCTGGGGCAAACTCGGCGTACCGGACACTTTCAAGGCGGTCCCGGCGGCCGGTCCGGCGCCTGACAAACCCTCGATATCGCTGACGCCACCACCCAAGTAACCGTTCTGTCGCCTCGGACGCCTAGGGTGAGTTGTGTGATGCGGAGGGCTGGATGAGCGCGTTACCGCGCGGGAGCACGGTACGGCGGGACGCCGGGCTGTACGGGTACGAGCGGGCCCTGCGGCGCGTCGGCCTGGATCCGATCGCCGGTGTCGACGAGGCCGGTCGTGGACCGTGCGCGGGCCCGTTGGTGGCCGCAGCGGTGATCCTGCCGGAGGGAAAGCGCGGTCAGATCCCGGAGCTGGCGGACTCGAAGCTGCTCACCGCGAAGGCGCGGGAGCGCTGCTACGAAGAGATCCGCAAGCGTGCCCTCGCCTGGTCGGTAGTGTCCATCGAGGCGGACGAGTGCGACCGGCTCGGTATGCACGTCGCCAACGTGCAGGCGCTCCGCCGGGCGTTGTTCCGGCTCGACGTGCGGCCGTCGTACGTGCTGACCGACGGCTTCGGCGTCGACGGTCTCGGCGTACCGGGCCTGGCGATGTGGAAGGGTGACCGGGTGGCCGCCTGCATCTCTGCCGCGTCAGTGATCGCCAAGGTGACGCGGGATCGCGTGATGGAGCACTGGGACAAGGTGTACCCGCAGTACGGGTTCGGGATCCACAAGGGGTACTGCACCCCTGAACACCAGGCGGCACTGGACGAATACGGCCCGTGCCCACAACATCGACGGCGGTTTGAGAATGTCCGCCGCAGTCTGCGGCCCGATATGGGACAGAATGTCACCAGTCCCACCGGAGTGGAGAGCCAGGCATGAGCGCTGACGACCTCGAGAAGTACGAGACCGATATGGAGCTTCAGCTCTATCGGGAGTACAAGGACGTCGTCGGGATCTTCAAGTACGTCGTGGAGACCGAACGGCGCTTCTACCTGTGCAACGCGGTCGACCTGAAGGTCCGCACCGAGGGCGGCGACGTGTACTTCGAGGTGACGATGGCCGACGCGTGGGTCTGGGACGTGTACCGTTCCGCCCGCTTCGTCAAGAACGCCAAGGTCGTCACCTTCCGCGACGTCAACATCGAAGAGCTCGCCAAGTCCGACCTGGAAGTCCCGAAGGACTCCGACTTCGGCCGCTGACCTCGTCCGCAGGCAGGCGGTTGTCCACAGTTCGAAGGTGAGGTCCGTTTTCGAGGCCTGATCCCGGCATCTTCTCTGCCGGAGGTGGTCATCGATGCGGACCAGGAACACCGTCGGACGGTACGGCGAGGATCTCGCCGCGAGGTATCTCAGCACGCACGGTTTCGCCGTGCTCGAGCGCAACTGGCGCTGCGAGTTCGGCGAGATCGACATCGTCGCGCGCGAAGGCGACACACTCGTCGTCTGTGAGGTGAAGACCCGGCGCGGGCTGAACTACGGCTCCCCGCTGGAGTCGATCACCTACCGGAAGCTGGCCACGCTCCGGAGGCTGGCCGGCCGCTGGCTGCAGACCCATCAGCTCAGACCGGCAGAGATCAGGATCGACGTCATCTCGATCCTGTTCGACCACAACACGCCACCGACCGTGGACCACGTGCGAGGTGCGATCTGATGGCGCTCGCTCACACCTGGTCCGTCGCCCTGGTCGGTCTGGAGGGCCACCTGGTCGAGGTCGAGGCCGACATCGCCCAGGGCCTGCCGAAGACGACCCTGATCGGCCTTCCCGACACGTCGCTGTCCGAAGCCCGCGACCGCGTCCGCGCCGCCGTGGTGAACAGCGGCGAGCGGTTCCCCGACCGCAAGGTCACTATCGGCCTGTCACCCGCCACACTCCCGAAAACCGGCTCGCACTACGACGTCGCCATCGCGTTGTCGCTCCTCACCGCAGCCGGCGCAGTCGATCCCGGCGCGCTCCGCCGTACGGCGATCATCGGCGAACTGGGTCTCGACGGCCGCATCCGCGAGGTCCGCGGCGCACTCGCGATGACCCTGGCCGCGTCCCGGGCCGGCTTCGACCGCATCGTCGTCCCCGACCTCAACGTCGGCGAGGCCCGCTTGATCCCCGGCATCGAGGTGTACGGCGCTCGCTCGCTGCGCCAGGTCCTCGCCCTGCTCCGCGGCACCGAGATCCCCGACGAAGCACCACCCCGCGCCGAGCCACGCCTGGTGTCGGAGTCGCTGATCCGACTGCCGGAGGTCGATCTCGAAGACATCATCGGCCAACGCGAGGGCCGACGCGCCATCGAGGCCGCAGCCGCCGGCGGTCACCACCTGTTCCTGCACGGCCCACCCGGCTCAGGCAAAACCATGCTTGCCGAGCGCCTGGCCGGACTGATGCCTGACCTCAGCACGGACGACTCCCTCGAGGTCTCAGCCGTGCACTCACTCGCCGGCCTGCTCACCAACGACGCCGAGCTGGTCCACCGGCCGCCGTTCATCGCGCCGCACCACACCGCATCCCTTGCCAGCCTGGTCGGCGGCGGCACCGGCGTGCCGAGACCGGGCGCGATCAGCTGCGCGCACCGCGGCATCCTCTTCATCGACGAGGCGCCGGAAATGCATCCGCTGACCCTCGACACCCTTCGTCAGCCACTCGAATCCGGTTTCGTCGAGGTCCACCGGGCCGCAGCCGTTGCGAAGTTCCCCGCCCGCTTCATGCTCGTCCTCGCCGCCAACCCGTGTCCCTGCGGCCTGTCCGGCACCAACCAAGGCATCTGCAGCTGCACACCACAGCATCTGGCGCGGTACCGCCAGCGGATCAGCGGCCCGATCAAGGACCGCCTCGACATCCAGCGCCAGATCCTGCCGGCCGCCCGCACCGTCACCGACGGTCAACCCGTGGAGTCGACCGCCGTCGTCGCCGCTCGCGTCCAGGCCGCTCGCGATCGCCAGGCGCACCGCTACCGCGAGAGCGCCTGGACCCTCAACAGCGAGATCCCCGGCCCGGTCCTGCGTCGCGAGCATCCGCTGGACGACGCCAGCCAAAAGCTCCTGGAAGAGCACTACTCCGCCGGCCGCCTTACTGCTCGAGGCTTCGACCGCGTGGTCCGCCTCGCCTGGACCTTGACCGATCTAGCCGGCGCCCCCATCCCCACCGTCGACCAGACCCATGAAGCCTTCCAACTCCGCTCAGGCGAGCCCCTGACCCAGCTAGCCGATGTCCGCCCCCTCAAAGGACCCACCCAATGACCATCCACCACGCACTCCGACCCACGGTCCTCGCCTCCGCGTCCCGCGTCCCCGCAGCGCCCGTCCTCGCGCCAGCCGGTATCGCACCAGCCGGTGTCGCACCAGCCGGTGTCGCACCAGCCGGTGTCGCACCAGCTGTCCCCACAGCAGCCGTCCGTGCGGCGACCGTTCGCGCCGCAGCCGGCCTCGGGGGAGGAACCCCCGGGCGACCCGGGGCGGGGATTTCCGGAGCCGGGAGAGTCGGTGCCGAGGGTTCTGGCTCCGGGCGAGGAGCGGATGGCTTCGAGTCGGTTGCTGGTGGCAACGGAGATGAGGAGCGTCTGGCCCGCGCGGGTCTGTCCCGGGTGGTCGAGCCGGGCGACCTCGCCGCTCTCAAGGCGTTCGAAGGCCTTCCACCGTTGGAGATCTGGGACCGTCTCCAGCACAACGCCTCCGGCCTGGAGCGCTGGTCCACGCGACTCGCCACGGCCGACCCACACCGCGATCTCGAGCGAGCGGCGGCCGCCGGCGCCCGGTTCGTGATCCCCGGCGACGACGAATGGCCGGCTGAGGTCGAAGTCCTCGACGAAGCAGGTCAGTTGACCCGCCGAGCCGGCGTACCGTTCGGCCTCTGGGTCCGCGGCCGCGCGAACCTCCGCCGCGCCCTCACCCGAGCCGTCGCCATCGTCGGCGCCCGCGCCTGCTCGTCGTACGGCGAACACGTATCCGCCGAGCTGTCCTCCGGCCTCGCCGACAACGGCCTCACGGTCGTCTCCGGCGGCGCCTACGGCATCGACGCGGCCGCACACCGCGGAGCCCTCGCGGCGGCCGGCACGACAATCGCAGTCCTCGCCTGCGGCGTCGACGTCAGCTACCCGAAACGCAACTCCGCCCTGCTCAGCCGCATCGCGGAGGACGGCCTGGTCATCACCGAACTCCCACCCGGCTGCGCCCCGACCAAGCTCCGCTTCCTAGCCCGCAACCGACTCATCGCCGCCATCACCCAAGGCACCGTCGTCATCGAAGCCGCAGTACGAAGCGGTGCCCTCAACACCGCCGGCTGGGCCGAACAATGCGGCCGCCCCGTCCTCGCCGTCCCCGGCCCGATCACCTCGCGCATGTCCGCCGGCAGCCACCTACTCGTCCGCGAACGCAACGCCGTCCTGGCCACCAACGTCGCCGACATCATCGAAGCAATCTCCCCCTTCGGCACCAACCTGACCCAACCCCCAAGAGCCGCCCCAACCCTCACGGACACCCTCGACCCCGACCTCCAACGAACCCTGGACGCCGTCCCGGTCCACAACCCCGCTACCACCGACCGCATAGCCAACACCGCAGGCCTAGACGTCCCCACCGCCCAGCAATGCCTACAAACCCTCGCCGCACTAACCCTCATAACCCAAACCCCCGCCGGCTGGCGCCTACCCACCCCACCCCCACCGTCCCCGTGACAACCACGGGCCCAAGACAACGATCCACCTTCAGCCGTCCGGAGTTGGTCAGGAATCGAGAAGCAAGCCGCAGCCTGGCTACCTAGGTTGGAGACATGACAACTCTTCACAGTGTGGTTCTGGAAGTGGCCGACCGTTCTTCGGCAGAGCGGTTCCTCACGGATGCCTTCGGGCTGAGTGGGCAGGTACGGGTGCGGGAGTCGACCGCGGAAACGACTGGTTTTCGTGACTTCACGTTGTCGTTGACGGTGGCCCAGCCGAGTACGGTGAGCAGCCTCTTCGACTCGGCGGTGGCTGCCGGTGCGACGGTGGTGAAGCCGGTGACCAAGTCGTTGTGGGGGTACGGCGGCGTCGTCCAGTCGCCCGACGGCACGATCTGGAAGGTGGCCACCTCGGCGAAGAAGGACACCGGTCCGGTGACACGAGCGATCGACTCCGTCGTACTGCTGCTCGGCTGCGCTGATGTTGCCGTGAGCAAGAAATTCTACGTGGACCACGGTTTGGCCGTGGCGAGGAGCTTCGGGCGCAAGTACGTCGAGTTCGCCACCACGGGCCCCATCAAGCTGGGACTGTACGGGCGGAGGGCCCTGGCGAAGGACGCCGGCGTACCGGTCGACGGCAGCGGGTCGCACCGGATCGCACTGAGCGGCGACGCGGGCAACTTCGTCGACCCGGACGGATTCGTCTGGGAGCCCATGCCGGCAACGGTCGATGGCGACCTGACGAGCCGATGAGCCGATGAGCCGATGAGGTCGCGGGGTCGGCGGTGCGGCTATGGGCGCAGGATCTTGACCATTGGTTTGCCCTTGGCCAGTTCGTCGACCAGTTTGTCGAGGTAGCGGATCTTCTGCATCAGGGGATCTTCGATGTGTTCGACGCGTACCCCGCAGATGACGCCGGTGATCGACGATGCGCGCGGATTGAGTTCAGCCTCGGCGAAAAAGTCCTCGAAGGTCGTGCCCGCCTCCAGGTGATCATTCAACGCTACCGGGCCGAAACCGGTCAGCCACTCGATCACCTGATCGAGTTCGGCCTTCGTGCGTCCCTTCTTTTCGACCTTGGCCACATACAGCGGATACACAGACGCGAATGTGGCGGTGAAGATTCGACTCATCTGACAAACGTAAAAGGTCGACGCCTGCCAGGCCCCGGTAGGCTCGCCGAACGACGACCATTCAGAAGCCCGCCGGCTCCTGGCGGGCGCTGACGACGGTGGCGGCGGTTGCGGCTAAATGGTCCAGCAGAGCGAGCGCCTTGATGGCTGGCAGGGCCCGGTCGGCTGGCCGGACGTCGGACCGTTCTGGGGCCTGCTGACTCCTACCAGTGGCCTTCCTGGTCGAGGGCGCTTTCCCCGCCACGGACCCAGACAGCCGCTGCGCCGGCTGCGAGCAAACGCACCCAACGCCGCCGTGAACGTGCCCGTGAGTAAACGCGCCCTGCGCCGCCGGGCGGTTGCGAGCAGACGCGCCCAGCGCGGCCGTGAACGGCCCGTGAGTAAACGCACCCTGCGCCGCCGGGCGGCTGCGAGCAAGCGCACGCGGCGCCGCCGCGGACGCGCCCGCGAGCGCGTCCTTGCCGAGGACCCCACCGGCGAGAAGAAGGAGAGCGGGGCACGCGAGGCGGTCCAGGGAGAACGAGGGCCCAGGTGGCCCAGACGGCGGCCGATTTCGGGGCGATGGTTGCGTTCCGCTTGTTCACCGAGGCACGGCTTCGCCGCCTGCGGATGCGAACGAGTGCAGCCGGCTCGCCCTGACTGACGGTTCTCCACGGGCCGCTCGTGCGGTCGTCTGGTGGGGTGCTAGCTGCGCATGTGTTTGCCGCGGGTGGGTTTTTGTTGTTGCTGTTCGGGTGGGGTGCGGATGGCGCGGAGTTCGGTGGGGCGGTCGTGGTCGGCGCGGATGGCCTGGAGGCCGCCGGTGCCGGGGTCGGTGTCGCCGAGGTCGAAGTCCCAGCTGTCCTCGTTGGCGAGGCGGCTGTGCCAGCGGCCGTAGAGCCCGTAGATCGCGATGCCGATGACCATCCAGATGCCGAACTTGGTCCAGGTGCTCGTCTTCATGTTGAGCATCAGCCAGACCGTGGCGGCGAGTGACAGCAGCGGGATCAGCGGGACCATCGGCACCCGGAAGCCGCGCTCCAGGTTGGGCTCGGAGCGGCGCAGGGTGAGGACGCCGATCGCGCAGAACGCGAAGCAGAACAGGGCTCCGATGACGAGCAGTTCCTCGAGCTCCAGGACCTTCGGGTACAGCGTGAGGGCCAGGGCGGCGACGCCGGCGGCGGCTGCGGCGCGGGCGGGGGAGGAGTACACGCGGCTGACGCGGCCGAGGCTCCTCGGGAGCAGGCCGTCACGGCCCATGTTGAACAGCACCCGGCTCTGCGCGATGAGGACCACCATGATCACCGTCATCAACGCGAGCAAGGCACCTAGGTTGACCACCTTCGCGGCCCACCCGACGCCGACTGCGGCCAGCGCTTCGGAGACCGGTGCACCGCCGCCCAGCTGACCGTACGGGCGCATGCCGACCAGCACGACTGCCATCGCGATGTAGAGAATCGTCACTGCGCCGACGCCGAGCAGCATGCCCTGCGGGACGGTCTTGCGCGGGCTGCGGGCGTCCTCGGACGCGGTCGCGATCAGGTCGAAGCCGATGTAGGCGAACACGATCGTGCTCGCGGCCGTGAAGATGCCCATCGTCCCGAACGAGCCGAACGACGAGTCCAGGATCCAGCCCAGCAACGTCGGGCTCGCGGTCGCGGGTGCGGCCCGGGCCGGTGGGACGAACGGGTGGTAGTTGTCCATGTTGATGTGCGCGGCGCCGACGATGACCACCAGCAGGATCACCGCGACCTTCGCGATCACGACGACGGTCAGGACGCGGGACGAGAGTTTGGTGCCGGTCACGATCAGCGCGGTCAGGATCAGCAGCAGCAGCGGGGCCACCAGGTTCAATTTGGCTTCGGGGCCGAAGAACTGGGCCACTCCGGCGGGCAGCGTCACTCCGAAGCCGTCCAGCGTGGCCAAGAAGTACGCCGACCAGACCCGGGCGACGATCGCCGCCGCGGTGACGAGTTCGAGCACGAGCGCCCAGCCGACCAGCCACGCCCACGCTTCGCCGAAGGTGACGTAACTGAACGTGTACGCGCTACCGGAAACCGGGATGGTGGACGACAGTTCGGCGTAACAGGCCGCGGCCAGCAGACAGACGATCGCGGCGATGACGAACGACAGGATCACTGCCGGTCCGGCGACATTTGCCGCCTGAACGCCGCTGATGCTGAAAATGCCGGAGCCGATCATCACGCCCAGGCCGAGTACAACCAGGTCGCGACGACCGAACAAACGCGGCAGACGGTGCCGCGCGTCCTCGACTCGAGTGAACGCCGACTCGACCGGCAGGCGCCGGCCTACGGTCTGTCCGTTCGCTGAGGGGGCCATGGTCAGGGGTGCCTCCGTTGCTACTAGGGCAATCGGGCCGAACAGTAGTCGACCGTTGGGCTATCGACCAGCCCTCCTCTCGTCCGTCCCGCGCGGTGCCTTGCGATGCCGGGCCACCTCACGCATCGTCGAGGTATGACGCCGGACGAAGTCACCGGAAACCGTTCCTGGCCGGAAAGTTTCGCTGTGTTACTGGCTGACTACGAAAGGCATCTGACGGCGGAAAGAGACCTCAGCACTCACTCGGTGAGAGCCTACATCGGAGATGTCGCGGATTTACTCGAACATTTGATTCGGCTTGGTCACGATGATCTCGGGCAGTTGGATATCCGGAGCCTGCGGTCGTGGTTGGCGAAACAGCAAAGTCTGGGGAAATCCCGCAGCACGATGGCTCGCCGGGCGACGGCCGCGAGGGTGTTCACGGCCTGGGCGCAGCGGACCGGGCGGATCGATACGGATCCCGGAGCGTTGCTGGCCAGCCCCAAGGCGCACAAGACCCTTCCTGGGGTGCTCGGTCAGGCCGATACCCGCGCGGTGCTCGACGCTGCAGCGGTTGCCGCGGACGACGGCAGTCCGGTCGGGCTGCGTGATCTCGCGATCATGGAGTTGCTCTATGCAACGGGTATCCGCGTCGGTGAGCTGTGTGCCCTCGACGTCGACGACGTGGACGACTCGCGTCGCGTCGTGCGGGTCTTCGGCAAAGGGCGCAAGGAGCGGTCGGTCCCGTACGGCGTACCGGCCGGGCAGGCGCTCGAGCGGTGGCTGGTCGAGGCGCGGCCGAAGCTGGCGCGCGAGGGGAGTGGGCCGGCGGCCTTTCTCGGGGCGCGCGGTGGCCGGATCGATCAGCGGGCGGTACGGCGGATGGTGCATGAGCGGATCGCGGCCGTCGACGCACCGGATCTCGCGCCGCACGGTCTGCGCCATACCGCGGCCACGCATTTGCTGGAGGGCGGCGCGGACCTGCGGAGCGTGCAGGAGCTCCTCGGGCACGCGTCGCTCGCGACGACCCAGATCTACACGCACGTCTCCACGGATCGTCTCCGCCAGGCCTATCAGCAGGCGCACCCCAGGGCATGACCCAGGCATGACGAGGCATGACCCAGGCGTGACATGGCCCGGGGATGCGGCGCGTGAGCGCCGGGATGCGGCAGACTGCGGGACATGCGGGTTTCGGCGAAGTCTGACTATGCGTTGCGAGCTCTGATCGAGATCACCCAGCGGTGGGTGGCCGGCGATGCGGCGGTGGTGTCGGCCGAGGAGCTGAGTCGGGCGCAGGGCATCCCGCACGGGTTCCTGCAGGGCATCCTGGCCGATCTGCGGCGCGCCGGCGTCCTGTCCAGCCAGCGCGGGCAGTCGGGCGGCTGGCGGTTGGCCGTCGATCCCAACGAGATCTCCGTCGCCGACGTGATGCGCGCGGTCGACGGCCCGATCGTGAGCATCTCGGGCGTCCGGCCGGAGAGCGTCACGTACAACGAGCACGCGGTCGTCCTGCAGCGGGTCTGGATCGCCGCCCGCGCGAGCCTGCGGGACGTGCTCGAGAACACCACGCTGATCGATCTCGCCAAGAACAAGCTCCCGGCCGGCGTCGAACGCCGCTCGAAGGACGAGGACGCCTGGCAGGCCCGGGTCCCCGGCAGCTGATCGCATGTTACAGTCGTGACTTATATAAGCCGCGACTGTAGGAGATGAGCGATGCAGCAGATCAAGACGTTCCTCATGTTCGAGGGCGGCGCGGAGAAGGCGATGACCTTCTACCTGTCGCTGTTCGAGGACGCGGAGGTCGTGTCGATGGTCAAGTACGGCGCCGAAGGGCCGGGTCCCGAGGGGTCTGTGATGGTGGCCGTGTTCCGGTTGGCCGGGCAGCAGTTCATGTGCAGCGACAGCTATCAGCACCATGGCTTCACCTTCACTCCTTCGATGTCGTTGTTCGTGGACTGTGCGGACGAGGCGGAACTGGACCGGCTGTACGGCGCGCTGGTCGAGGGCGGGGGAGCGCTGATGCCGCTGGGTGACTACGGGTTCAGCAAGAAGTTCGGGTGGGTCAACGACCGGTTCGGGGTGTCTTGGCAGCTGAACCTGCCGCACGCGTGAGGTTCATCCGCGCCTGATCAGCAAGCCGGCGGTGAGTGCCAGAGCGGCGGTCGCGGCGATGACGAGCTTGGCCGCGCGCTGGTTATGGTCCGGTGGGCTTTCGGGTGCGGGTGAGACGGTGCGGGGCGCTGCCGCGGCTGGTTGGGTCGCTCTCTCGGCGAGCGGGAGCAGGCGGACGGGGCGGTTGGGGAGCAGGGTCAGGGGATTGACGTAGTGCTTGCCCTGGAGCAGGCCCCAGTGCAGGCAGGATCTGGGCAGGCAGTGCGAGCCCGCGGCGGACAGGCGGCCGATGACGGTGCCGGTCTTGACGGTGACTCCGACCGACACCGCGGGGACGACCGGTTCGTACGTCGTACGGCGGGGGCCGGTGGTGATCGTGACGACGCCGCGCCCGGCTAGCGCACCGGCGTACGTGATCGTGCCGGCGGTGGCTGCGAGGACAGGTTGGCCGGGGCGGCCGGCGAGGTCGACCCCGCGATGGCCGGGCAACCAGGGTTTCGCGGGTAGCTCGAAGCCGCGCACGACCTCCGGGCGGGGTTGGAGCGGCCAGGCCGCGACGGCGTGCGGAGGTGGGGTGGGTGTGGGCGGCGGGGGCGGGGTGGCGAGGGGGAGCAGGGCGAGGTTCATGCCAGGGAAGATGCCGGTTTCGGGGTGGCTCGGGACGGGCGATCCGGGATTTGTGGACAACCTGACCCGGTTCGCGTTGGGCGTGGGTGGTCCCGTACACTTCCGGTGGCGCCACACCTAGGTGGGGCGACTACGCATGCCCGCACAAGAGCGTCGAATCCGACGGTCCCGGAGCGATCCGGGTGGAATCGCGCGACGGGCATCAGGAGCCGCGGATCATCCGGTCAGTGGCGAGACAACCGAGTAGACCCGGAGCGCATCCGGGTCGCAATAAGGAGACCTCATGGCCGTCGTGACCATGAAGCAGCTGCTCGAGAGCGGCGTGCACTTCGGGCACCAGACCCGGCGCTGGAACCCCAAGATGAAGCGCTACATCCTCACCGAGCGCAACGGCATCTACATCATCGACCTGCAGCAGTCGCTGTCCTACATCGACCGCGCGTACGAGTTCGTGCGCAGCACCGTGGCGTCGGGCGGGGCGATCCTGTTCGTCGGCACCAAGAAGCAGGCCCAGGAAGCGATCGCCGAGCAGGCGACCCGCGTCGGGATGCCGTACGTGAACCAGCGCTGGCTGGGCGGCATGCTGACCAACTTCCAGACGGTGAACAAGCGGCTGCAGCGGCTCAAGGAGCTCGAGCTCATCGACTTCGACGACGTCGCCGCGTCCGGTGTCACCAAGAAGGAGCTGCTGCAGAAGCGTCGCGAGCACGACAAGCTGCTCAAGACCCTCGGCGGTATCCGCGACATGGCCCGGGTTCCGGCCGCCGTGTGGATCGTGGACACCAAGAAGGAGCACCTCGCCGTCGACGAGGCGCGCAAGCTGAAGCTGCCGATCATCGGCATCCTGGACACCAACTGCGACCCGGACGAGGTCGACTACCCGATTCCGGGGAACGACGACGCGATCCGCTCGGTCGGCCTGCTCACGCGGGTCGTCGCCGACGCCGTCGCCGACGGCCTGATGGGCCGCTCCGGCCAGGGTTCCGCCGCGGCCGGCGAAGAGCTGGGCCAGGAAGAGCCGATGGCCGCCTGGGAGCGCGAGCTGCTCGAGAGCCAGAACGGCACCGCCAAGACGGAAGCTGCCGCGACGGAGACCGCCACGACGGAGACCGCCGAGGTCGTCGCCGCCGCGGAGGCTACGGACGCTGTGGCCGAGCAGCCGCCGGTCGCCGAGTCCGGTGCGGTCGCGGAGACCGTCGCCAAGGCCGACGACACCCCGGTTGTCCCGGTCGACCCGGCCGCGGCTTCCGAGAAGTCCGACGAGGCCTGAGTTGCCCGCGGGGCCGCTCGGTTCACGCCGGGCGGCCCCTCGCCGGACCGCATTCGCGGGTCCGTCACCGGGTACCGCCCGGTCAAGGGCCGGCGGACCGCCCGAGTCCCACTAGCTGACGCATCGACAAGACGAGAGATCGAGGAATGGCGAACTACACCGCCGCTGACGTGAAGAAGCTCCGCGACGCCACCGGCGCGGGCATGATGGACGCGAAGAAGGCGCTCGAGGCCACCGATGGCGACTTCGAGAAGGCGATCGAGGAGCTGCGCATCCACGGCGCGGCCAAGGCCCAGAAGCGCGGCGCCGAGCGGTCCGCCACCAACGGCCTGGTGGCCGCGGCGGAGAACGCTCTGGTCCAGCTGAACTGCGAGACCGACTTCGTCGCCAAGAACGAGCAGTTCCAGCAGCTGGCCGCCGACATCGTCGCGCACGCTTCGGCGAGCAAGGTCGGCGACGTCGAGGGCCTGCTCAACGAGAAGCTGACCGACGGCAAGTCGGTCGCCGAGAACATCGAGGCGCTGGCCGCGGTCATCGGCGAGAAGCTGGAGCTCGGCCGGGTCGCCGTCTTCGACGGCAAGGTCACGGCGTACATGCACAAGCGCGCCGCGGACCTGCCGCCCCAGGTCGGCGTACTGGTCGAGTTCGAGGGCGACGACGTGGAGGCTGCCCGTGGCGCCGCCATGCAGGCCGCCGCGATGCGTCCGCTGTACACCACCCGCGACGAGGTCCCGGCCGAGACGGTCGAGAACGAGAAGCGGATCGCCGAGGCGACCGCGCGCGAGGAGGGCAAGCCGGAAGGCGCCCTGCCGAAGATCGTCGAGGGCCGGGTCAACGGCTTCTTCAAGGACGTCGTGCTGCTCGAGCAGCCGTCGGTCACGGAGAACAAGAAGACCGTGAAGGCCGTGCTCGACGCCGCCGGTGTCACCGTGAAGCGGTTCGCCCGCTTCGAGGTCGGCGCCTGATCCCGCGAAGGATCTGAGCGCACAGGCACCGAAGCACAAAGCAACGAACGAGGAGGCCGGAATCGTGACGGAAACCCTGGGTACCGAGACGAGTCCGGCCTCTTCGCCGTCCTCGCCCGCCTACCACCGCGTGCTGCTGAAGCTGTCCGGGGAGGTGTTCGGCGGCGGCAAGCTCGGCGTCGACCCCGATGTTGTGAACTCGATCGCCAAGCAGATCGCGGACGTGGCGCGGGCAGGCGTGCAGGTCGCCGTCGTGGTCGGTGGCGGGAACTTCTTCCGCGGCGCCGAGCTCCAGCAGCGCGGCATGGAGCGGAACCGGGCCGACTACATGGGCATGCTCGGCACCGTGATGAACTGCCTGGCCCTGCAGGACTTCCTGGAGAAGCTCGGCATCGAGACGCGGGTGCAGACCGCGATCACGATGGGCCAGGTCGCCGAGCCGTACATCCCGCGCAAGGCCGAGCGGCACCTGGAGAAGGGCCGCGTGGTCATCTTCGGCGCCGGCTCCGGTATGCCGTACTTCTCCACCGACACGGTCGCCGCCCAGCGCGCGCTGGAGGTCGGCGCCGAGGCGCTGCTGATGGGCAAGCAGGGCGTTGACGGCGTCTACGACTCCGACCCGAAGAAGAACCCGGACGCGGTGAAGTTCGACCAACTGTCGTACGACGACTTCCTGGCCCGCGGGCTCCGGGTCGCCGACGCGACCGCGATCAGCCTGGCCCGCGACAACGCGCTGCCGATCGTGATCTTCGGTCTCGAGGAGGGCAACATCGCCCGGGTGATCCACGGCGAGAAGATCGGCACGGTCGTCTCCCGGGGGCAGTAACCCGGCGTACCCGGCGTTCTCGGTACCCCGCCGTACGACTAGGATCGTCGGAACACGGGTGGATGTCCGTTATCTGGTAGACCCGCGTTCGTAGGGTAGGAATGTGGCCGCGCCGAGGTGGCCCAGAGGAAGCGAGGAATGTCGTGATCGACGAAGCTCTCCGCGATGCCGAGCAGAAGATGTCGAAGGCCGTGGAGGTTGCGAAGGACGACTTCGCCGCGATCCGCACCGGCCGGGCGCACCCGCAGATGTTCGCCGGCATTCTGGCCGACTACTACGGTAGCCCGACCCCGCTGCAGCAGCTGGCCGGGTTCCAGGTGCCGGAGCCCCGGACCGTGCTGATCTCGCCGTACGACAAGGGTGCGATGGCGGCGATCGAGAAGGCGATCCGCGACTCGGACCTGGGTGTGAACCCGGGCAACGACGGCGCGATCATCCGGGTCGTGATGCCGGCCCTGACCGAGGAGCGCCGCAAGGAGTACATCAAGGTCGCGAAGACCAAGGCCGAGGAGGCCAAGGTCTCGGTCCGCAACATCCGCCGGCACGCGATGGACCAGGTGCACAAGACCGTCAAGGACGGGGACGCCGGCGAGGACGAGGGCAAGAGTGCTGAGAAGCGGCTCGACGGGTTGACGAAGAAGTTCGTCGACTCCATCGACGACCTGCTCAAGCACAAGGAAGCCGAACTGCTCGAGGTGTGATGGGCGTCGACAGCACGCCTGCGCCGAGTCCCAGCCCGAGCCGTGCCGGGCGCAATCTGCCCGCGGCGATCGCGGTGGGGGTCGGGCTCGGCGCACTGATCCTCGGATCGCTGTACTGGCAGAAGGTCCTGTTCACCGTCCTGGTGCTGGCCGTCGTGCTGGTCGCCGTCGACGAGATGATCAAGGCGCTGCGCACCGGTGGGGCGGTCATCCCGCGGATCCCGTTGTTCGCCGGTACGACGGCGATGCTGGTGGCGGCGTACTTCGGTGGACCGATGGCACTGCTCGTCGCGCTCGGGATCACGGTGCTCGGGACGATCTTCTGGCGGATGCCGGGCGGGTCGGTCGGGTTCGTCCGGGACGTGAGCGCCGGGGTGTTCCTGATCGGCTACGTGCCGCTGCTGGCCGGGTTCGCGATCCTGCTGGTCCAGCCGGAGGCGGACGGCCCCGGACGGGTGGTCACGTTCTTCGTGGTCGTCGTCGCCAGTGACGTCGGCGGTTATGCGGCCGGTGTGCTGTTCGGCAAGCACCCGATGGCGCCGACGATCAGCCCGAAGAAGTCGTGGGAGGGCTTCACCGGCTCGGCCCTCGCGTGTATCGGCGGCGGTATCGCCGCGGTTGTCTTCCTGCTGGACGGTCACTGGTGGGTCGGTGCGATCGTCGGCGCGGTCGCGGTCCTGACCGCGACGGTCGGTGACCTCGGCGAATCGATGATCAAGCGCGACCTGGGGATCAAGGACATGTCGAATCTGCTGCCCGGCCACGGCGGCGTCATGGACCGGCTGGACTCGCTGCTCGCGACCGCGCCGATCGTTTGGCTCCTCTTGCACCTGCTGGTGAAAGCATGACGGTACTGATGCCGCGACTCCGTCGCGGCGGGTCATGGGGCTGTAACTCCCGTCCTTCCCTCGTCGCTCCGGTCGCTTCGCTCCCTCCGCTCCTCAGTCCAGGCCGGGAGGCCCCATGACCGTCGCCCCGGACGGACGCCCCCTGGTCGGCGACGTCGTACGCCTGGACCGGATGCAGGAGTCCGACATCGACGAGCTGTACGCCGCGATCGCCAACGAGCAGGTGTACGCGGGCGGCTTCGGCGGCGGCCCCGCTGCGATGCCGACCAGCGCGGAGGACATGCGCGCCAAGTGGATCCCGGCCGCGGCCAAACGGTTCGCGTACGTCGTCCGCTTGGTTGCCGACGGCACCGTCGTCGGTACGTCGAGCCTCGGCGACGTCGACGTCGTCAACGAGCGGATCCACCTCGGGTGGACGGGCTACGCGCCGGCAGTCTGGGGGACGGCCGTCAACCCGGCGACGAAGCTCCTGCTCCTCGAGCATGCCTTCGAGACGTGTGGCTTCGGGCGTGTGAAGATCCAGACCGGCTCGAAGAACACCCGGTCGCAGGCGGCGATCGCGAAGCTCGGGGCGACCCGCGAAGGCGTGCTGCGGCGGCACATGCTGTTGGCTGACGGCTCGTTCCGGGACACGGTGGTGTTCTCGATCCTGGCCGACGAGTGGCCGGACGTGCGCAAGCGGCTCGAGGACCGGATCAGCCGGTGAGCTTCGCCAGCGCTGCGTAGGTCGCCAGGAGCGCGGCGCGGTCGTAGGTGTTCGTGGTGATCAGCAGTTCGTCGGCAGCGGTACGGCGTACCAGGTCGTCGAGCGCCTCGTCGACATCGGCCGGCGTACCGTAGATCTGACCGCGGAGCGCGTTCTCGAAGAACTCCTGCTCGCGCGCGGTCATCTCGTCCGGTACGTCGGGCTGCAGCGGAGGGAACACGCCCCGTGTGCGTGAGTACGCACTGGCCCATGCCTCCGGCAACAAGAGCTCTCGGGCTGCCTCGGCGGAGTCAGCTACCGCAGCGGTGACAGCGAGGATGACGTACGGCTCCGACGCCCACGCGGACGGCCGGAACGTGCTCCGGTAGTCCTTGAGCAGGTCGGCTGAGTCCGAGCGCGCAGCCAGCACCACGGGCAGCCCCAGCGATGCCGCGATCGTCGCGCCTTCGCCGACGGCGAGAACGAACGGCGGGATACGCAGCCCCTCACCCGGTCGTGCATGAACCTGGTCGGTCGACGTACCGGCCAGATACCCGAGGAGCTCCTGGACCTGCGTGGTGAAGTCGTCCGCTGCGTCCTTCTCGACACCGAGCGCCCGCCGTACGCCGTTGGTGAAGCCGACTGAGCGGCCAAGGCCCATGTCGATCCGGCCCGGGTACAGCGACTCCAGTACGCCGAACTGCTCCGCCACGACCAGTGGCTTGTGGTTCGGCAGCATCACCCCGCCCGTGCCGACGCGGATCCGACCGGTGCGAGCAGCAACAGCCGCAGCCAGCACCGTCGGCGCAGAGCCGACCACTCCTGGCACGCTGTGGTGCTCCGACACCCAGAAACGCTTGTAGCCAAGCTCTTCCACCTGCTGCGCCAGCTCCACGGTCGCGCGCAGCGTCTCGGCCTCGGTCTCGCCTACGCGCGTCCGGGAGCGGTCCAGGACTGACAGCGGGACGGAAAGCACACAGAGTCCAACCTGCCCGCCGGAGCGCTCATTCCCCGAGCAGCAGCCGCAGGTCGTCGCGGAAACGATCCGCAGAGGACAGGGGAGCGAGGAACGCCTGCTCCACCTCCAACCGGATCCGCTCCGCGGTCTCGAACGTGGACTCGCCCAGTGGCGTCAGGACGACGACGTTCCGGCGCCGATCCTCCGGGCTGCGCCGGCGTTCGACGAAGCCGCGTTCCTCGAGGCCGTCCAGCAGATCGCCGATGGAGGTCCGGTCCACCCGCAGCCGGGCGGCGACCTCGAGCTGCGAGAGCGGTTCACCGGACATGATCGCCGCCAGCACCGCCAGATCACGCCCGTTCAGGCCGTGCGGCGCCAACGCTGCCGTCTGCGCCTCGGTGAGCTGCGCGAGGACGTGTTTGAGCAGGTACCCCAGCCGGTCGGACGCCATATCGTCAAATCTACCGGGTAACTGATCGTCAGGATTGCTGATCATCAGTTACCCTGATGATTATGGAACCGACCTTCGGTCTGAAGACCACCCCGATGCATGTCCCGTACGCCGAGATCCGCCGCGTCTGGCTCGAGGCCGACGAGGTGCCGCAGATCCGCGACGCCTGGCTCTGGGACCACTTTCTCCCGCTCGCCGGCCCGAAGGACGGCGACGTCCTCGAGGGCTGGACCCTGCTGACCGCACTCGCCGCGCAAACCACGCGACTCCGCCTCGGGCTCCTCGTCACCAGCAACCGGATCCGGCCGCCGGCCGTTCTCGGCAAGATCGCGAGCACGCTGGACGTGATCTCCGGCGGCCGCCTGATCATGGGCCTCGGTGCCGGAGGCACCCACCAACCAGCCGGCCGGAGCGGCATCCCCGGCCCGAATCCGGCGATCGAGGAGTACGCGGCCTACGGGTTGACGCTCGTCCCGCCGGGGGAGGGCATCGACCGGCTGCGCGAGACGATCGAGATCCTGCGCCGGATGTGGACCGAGGACGAGTTCGACTTCCACGGCCGGTATTACACGCTGGAGCGGACTCGCAACGCGCCCAAGCCGGTCCAGCAAGGTGGCCCGCCGCTGCTGATCGGCGGTTGGGGCAACCGCATGCTGCGCCTCGTCGCGGAGTACGCCGACACCTGGAACATCAGCGGCCCGCCGCACGTCGACTTCGACACGATTGCCGATCGCGTACGCCGTTTGGACGCGGAATGCGAGCGGATCGGACGCGATCCGTCGACGATCAGCCGCTCGCTGCAGCAGATCGTCTCGTACGACGACCCGGCCGAGACCCGCGCGATCGTACGAAAAGCCGTTGGACTCGGCTTCGATCACATCGTGCTCTCGCTGCCCCGCCCGTACCCGGAACACGCCGTGCGCTGGCTGGTTCGCGAAATCATCGACCCTTTCCACTGAGATGGAAACGAGTGGTGATTTTTTCACCACGACTCAATGTGCCGTGTCAGTATCAAACACAGGACGATCCGCCCCCGGTCGTCCAGTGAGGAGCTGACATGATTCCCACGACGAAGTTCAAGGCTGCTCTGAGCGGTCTCGCCCTGATCGCGGCCGCGGTGCTTCCGCTGAACGTGGCAAGCGCCGTACCGCAGACCGTCTCGGCCGAAGCGGTCGCGGCGTCCAAGCCGGTCCCGAAGCTCGGCTACTCGACGCAGACCGTCAAGACGCTGAACATCGACTTCCAGTACCAGCAGACCGGCTACTGGTGCGGCCCGGCCGCGACCCGGATCGCGCTCTCGGCGCGGATCTCGCCGCCGAGCCAGCAGCAACTGGCCAACGAGTTGCCGACCACAACCAACGGCACCGACTGGATCGGCCAGGTTACCCGGGTGCTCAACAACCACCTCGGCACCGGCTGGTACGAGACCAAGGAGATGCCGAACGACCCGCCCACCCAGGCGCAGCGCGACCTGCTCTGGCGGGACGTCGTACTGGACATCGACAACAACTACCCGATCGTCGCCAACATCGTCGCCCCGGCCAGCAACCACCCGCCGGGCTACCCGAACTACACGATCTACCACTACTTCACGGTGATCGGGTACGACGACAGCGACCAGACCGTCCTGATCGCCGACCCCGCCGGCTTCGCCCCCACCGCGACGTACTGGCTAACCTTCAACCAGTTAGCCACCCTCATCCCGCCCAAGGGCTACTCCGCCTGAGGCACTTTGAGAAGCCACCGATCATTCGGCCGCCCCGAGAATGGTCGGTGGCTTCTCAAAGTTGGGAGAGTGATCCGCAGCACGCCGGGGATGTGAATTTGTGAAGCGCGGTACCGGCGGGCGACAATAGGTCGGTTATGGCTACCTCCCTTCCCCTTGTGTTCGATGAGCCGCGCCGTGCCAAGAAGCCGCCGCGGCACCTGGCCGATCTCACCGGGGAGGAGCGGCGTACGGCGGTCGAGGCGCTGGGTGAGCCCGCGTTCCGGGCCAAGCAGCTGTCCAACCACTACTTCTCCCGGCTGGTGTCCGACCCGGCCGAGATGACCGACCTGCCGGCCGCGACCCGCGACAAGCTCGTCGCCGACCTGATGCCGCCGCTGCTGACGCGCGTACGCGACCTGGAATGCGACAACGGCGAGACCCGCAAGACGCTGTGGAAGCTGCTCGACGGTTCACTCGTCGAGTCGGTCCTGATGCGGTACCCGGGCCGCGTGACGATGTGCGTGTCCTCCCAGGCCGGCTGCGGGATGGCCTGCCCGTTCTGCGCGACCGGACAGGGCGGCCTGACGCGCAACATGACGACCGCGGAGATCGTCGAGCAGGTCGTCGACGGTGCGCGGGCGCTCGCGCGCGGCGAGGTCGCCGGCGGGCCGGGACGCGTCTCGAACATCGTGTTCATGGGCATGGGCGAGCCGATGGCGAACTACAAGGCCGTGATGGGCGCCGTACGGCGGTTCACGGATCCGTCGCCGGAAGGTCTCGGGATCTCGGCGCGCGGTGTGACCGTGTCGACGGTCGGGCTGGTGCCGCGGATCAACCAGCTGGCGACCGAGGGGATCCCGGTCACGCTCGCGCTGTCGCTGCACGCGCCGGACGACGAGCTGCGCGACGAACTGGTGCCGATCAACAACCGCTGGAAGGTCGACGAGGTGCTGGACGCGGCCTGGGGGTACGCGCGGCAGACCAAGCGGCGGGTCTCGATCGAGTACGCGATGATCCGCGACATCAACGACCACGCCTGGCGGGCCGACCTGCTCGCCGAGAAGCTGAACGCGCGCGGCGACTGGGGCTGGGTGCACGTCAACCTGATCCCGCTGAACCCGACGCCGGGCTCGAAGTGGACCGCCTCGGACCCGGCCGACGAGCGTGAGTTCGTGCGCCGTCTCGAGGCCGCCGGGATCCCGGTCACGGTCCGCGACACCCGCGGTCAGGAGATCGACGGCGCCTGCGGGCAGCTCGCCGCGAGCGAGTCCTGATGCTGAAGCCCGAGTTCAGCGTGCGCCGGCTCGGTGACCGCTACGACCGCGCGGAGGTCGACGCGTTCGTCGACCGCGTCATCGCCACGGTCGAACGCCGGTCGGTCGGTCCGAACGTCACCGTGGACGACCTTCGCAACGCTGCCTTCCGTACGCCGTTGCTCGGCGCGGGCTACGCCGCGAATGAGGTCGACGACTTCCTGACGGAGGCGGAGCGCTGGCTGCCCGATCGCCCGGTGGCCGGTCCGTCGGGAGCGGTCAAGGGCGAGCGGACGGCGCCGCTGTTCACGCCGGTGCGGTTGCGCGAGGGCTACGCGCCGTACGAGGTCGACGAATTCCTCGACCGGTTGATGGCAACCGTGAACGGGCTACCGGTCAAGCGGCCGGTGACGGTACGCGAGATCCGGCATGTTCAGTTCACGCCGGTCCGGCTGACCGAGGGGTACGACGTGGCAGAGGTCGACGCATTCCTCGACACCGCCGAGGAATGGCTCAGCTAAGCGTCCAGGACGCAGGCCAGCTGGGGGTGGCGGCGGTCGGCGAAGGCGCGGTGGGGCATGATCGGGCGGTGAAGATTCTCTCGATTCAGTCGGCGGTTGCCTTCGGGCATGTGGGTAACTCGGCAGCTGTGTTTCCGCTTCAGCGCATCGGTGTAGAGGTGTTGCCGGTGTACACGGTGAACTTCTCGAACCACACGGGCTACGGGGCGTGGCGTGGTCCCATGATCAGCCCGGACGACGTGCGAGAGGTTCTGGTGGGGATCGAGGACCGCGGGGTCCTTCCGCAGATCGACGTGGTGCTCTCGGGCTATCAGGGTGGCGAGGGCATCGCCGACGTGATCCTCGAGACGGTCGAGCGGGTGAAGGCGGCCAATCCTGCGGCGGTGTACTCCTGCGACCCGGTGATGGGGAACGCGAAGTCCGGGTGCTTCGTCGCTCCCGCCATTCCGGTGCTGCTGCGCGATCGGGTGGTTCCGGCAGCCGACATCATCACGCCCAACCAGTTCGAGCTGGGTTTCCTGACCGGCACCGAGCCGGACACGCTCGAGTCCACGCTGGCCTCGGTGGAGCTGGTCCGCGCGACCGGGCCGCGCACGGTGCTCGTCACCAGCGTCGAGCGCCCCGATCGCGAGGACGGCACGATCGAGATGCTGGCCGTCGACGACAGTGGCGCGTGGCTCGTGCAGACGCCGTACATCCCGATGAAGGCGAACGGCTCGGGTGACGTGACGGCCGCGCTCTTCACGGCGCACTACCGCCGTACGGGTGATCTCGCGGAGGCGCTCGCGCGCACGACCTCCAGCGTTTTCGATCTGCTCACGCGCACCCACGAGTCGGGAGAGCGCGAGTTGCAGCTCGTCGAATCACAGGACGCGTACGCCGATCCACAGATGCAGTTCAAGCCACACCGGGTCGCCTGATCAAACTGAAGACATGCACATTCGCCGGTACGAAGAGGCAGACCACTCAGCCGTCCTCGCCCTTGCCCCACGACTGACCGAAGGTGTCGCGCCCTGGCGCCCACCCGAGGGTGTGCTGTCAGCCGTCACAGGTTGGGTCGTGGAAGCCCTCCACCGTGCCGGCGAACCCCACCGCTTCGTGTTCGTCGCCGAAGACGGCGACGACATCACAGGCTTCGTCGCCGGCGAGCAACGCGCCCACTGGTCCGGCGACCAAGAGTTGTACGTCGGTGAATTGGTGGTCTCCCCACAGCACGAGGGCCGTGGCGTCGGCCGCGCGCTCATGGATGCAGTCACCGACCACGCCAGGCAGCAGGGCCTGAGGACGATCACCCTGGACACCGGTGCCGCCAACACCAACGCCCGTACGTTCTACAACCGCCTCGGCTTCGAGGAGGAGGACGTCAAGCTGACGAAGAGGATCAGCTGACCAACGAGGCTGCCTCGTCGATGGTGTCGACCAGGTGGATCGAGTGGGTCATGGGGCGGTTGGCGGCCAGGGATTGGAGGAGGGGCCACACCGGCAGCGTCACGGTCCAGTGCTCCACGCCGACGAGGACGAGGGGGATCTGGGTGGCTGCGTCGCCGTAGTAGTTGGGGGTTACCGCCTGGAAGACCTCCTGGACGGTGCCGGCGGCGCCGGGGAGGTAGATGATGCCGCCGCGGGCGCGGCCGAGGAGGACGTCCTCGCGTTGGGCGTTCGAGAAGTACTTCGCGATCCAGGCGGCGAACACGTTGGGCGGCTCGTGGCCGTAGAACCAGGTCGGGATCGACACCCCGCCGTTCCCGGGGAAGCGAGCCCGTACGCTCAGCCCGGCCGCTGCCCACGCGCCGATCGACGGGCGGAACGACGGCACGGCGGCAAGCTCGGTCAGCGCGGCGTCGACGTCGGTCTCCGCGTACGACGCCAGCGACACACCAAGGTTGGCGGCCTCCATCGCGCCCGGACCGCCGCCGGTCACGACCAGGTGGTTGCGCCGGGCAAGGGTACGGCCGAGCAGTACGGCGGCGCGGTAGTTGGCGTCGCCCCGCAGTACGCCGTGCCCGCCCATCACGCCGACCCACGCCTTGTCGTCGGGCAGTTCTGCCAACGCATCCGCGATCGCGTGGTCGTGGAGCGCGGTGGCGAGCGTACGGCTCGTATCGCCCTTCTCGTCGTGCTGACGAGACCATGCGTAGATCCGGGCGTCCGGCGTGGCGTCGTACCCGTTCTCGAGGCCGGCGTACAGCTCGTCGGCGTCGTACAGCCGGCCGCGGTACGCATCGAACGGCAGCTCGGGGATCGTCGGGAACACCAGCCCGCCGCCGTCCCGGACCCACTCTTCGGCCTTGTCCTCCAGCAAGCAGCCGAGGAACACCGAGCCGGTCGGCTGCAGTCCGAGGAGTTCCGCCGTACGGCCGGTCAGATCGACCGACTGCACCCGCCACCCGGCCATCGCGGTGGCGCCCGCGGCCAGCAGCCGGTCGAACTGCTCCAACGACTCGATGTCCACGTGCGGAATGCTCGGCATTGTCACGGAGAGCACACTAATAGACGCCTGCTATCGGCTGAGGTAATGCTTAGGGCATGACACATGCGGAGCTCTGGGAGCGTCACAAGGCCGTTATGCCGGCTTGGCTCGCGTTGTACTACGAGGAGCCGATCGAGATCGTGCAGGGGTCCGGGCGCCGGGTCACCGACGGTGAGGGGAACACGTACCTCGACTTCTTCGCCGGCATCCTGACCAACGCGATCGGTTACGACATCGCGGAGATCTCCGATGCGGTGCGGGAGCAGTTGGCGTCCGGGATCGCGCACACCTCGACGGTGTACCTGATCCGCCGGCAGATCGAGCTGGCCGAGCAGATCGCCGAGCTGTCCGGGATCCCGGACGCGAAGGTGTTCTTCGCCAACTCGGGCACCGAGGCGAACGAGACGGCCCTTCTGCTCGCCACCCAGAACCGCCGCTCGAACCAGGTGCTGGCGATGCGCAACTCGTACCACGGCCGCGCGTTCGGCACCGTCGCGATCACCGGCAACCGGGGCTGGTCCGCGAGCAGCCTGTCGCCGGTGAACGTGCAGTACGCGCAGGGCGCGTACCGGTACCGCAGCCCGTTCCGCGACCTGCCCGACGCGGAGTACATCAAGGTCTGCGTCGACGACCTGCGCAACGTCATCGAGACCACGACCGCCGGCGACGTCGCCTGCATGATCGCGGAGCCGATCCAGGGGGTCGGCGGGTTCTCGTCACCGCCGGACGGTCTCTACGCCGCGTTCAAGGAGGTCCTGGACGAGTACGGGATCCTGTTCATCTCGGACGAGGTGCAGACCGGATGGGGCCGCACCGGCGACCACTTCTGGGGGATCCAGGCGCACGGCGTCGTACCGGACGCGATGACGTTCGCGAAGGGCCTCGGGAACGGGTTCGCGATCGGCGGCGTGGTCGCGCGCGGCGACCTGATGGACAGTGTCAAGGCGAACTCGCTGTCGACGTTCGGCGGCAACCCGATCTCGACCAGCGCGGCGAAGGCCACGATCGACTACCTGCTCGACAAGGACCTGCAGGCGAACGCGGCCAAGCGCGGCGCACAACTGGTCGACGGCCTGCGCGGGATCTCCGACGAGTTCCCCGAGCTCGGCGACGTCCGCGGCAAGGGCCTGATGCTCGCCGCCGAGCTGGTCAAACCGGACGACAACAGCCCGGACGCGGCGGTGACGGCCAAGCTCCAGCAGGAAACCAAGAACCGCGGCCTCCTGGTCGGCAAGGGCGGCCTCTACGGCAACGTCCTCCGCATGGCGCCCCCGATGACCCTGACCGAGGAAGAAGCCGCCGAAGCCCTCGACATCATCCGCGACTCCTTCAACACCCTGCGCTGAACAGAATCGAGGGCCCCTCCGATGCGGAGAGGCCCTCGATTGTCAGACCGGGGCGCCTTGGCCTGGGTCTTGGGACAGCGGCAGTGGCGGTGGGGCGCCGGTGATCTTGCGGCGCCGCCTCGAGCGGCCCTCCAAATAGCGGGCCAGCAGCGACAGCAGCGAGCACAGGCCGATGTAGATGACCGCGGTCACGATGTACGTCGGGATGTACGGGAACCCGTACGTGAGCCGGCCGCCCATCTGCTTCGCGACGTACAGCAACTCGCCGTAGGTGATGATGAAGCCGAGCGCGGTGTCCTTCAGCAGGACGACCAACTGGCTGACGATCGCCGGCAGCATCGCGCTGATGGCCTGCGGCAGCAGGACCAGGCGGACGACCTGGTTCTTGCGCAGACCGAGCGCGTACGCCGCCTCGCGCTGACCCTTCGGTACGGCGGCGATACCGGCGCGGAAGATCTCCGCGAGAACCGACCCGTTGTACAGGGTCAGACCGAAGACGACCGCCCAGAACGGGCCCAGCCCGAGGCCGAACTGGATGTTGCCGAAGTAGAAGTAGAACATCAGGATCAGCAGCGGCACCGCGCGGAACAGTTCCACGATCAGGGTCGCCGGCGTCCGCACCCACTTGTGGTCGCTGATCCGCGCCGCGGCGAACACCGCGCCGAACAGCAGCGCGAGAACGGCCGCCAGCCCGGCGGCCCTCAGCGTGTTCAGCAGACCGTCCAGCATCTGCCGCTGGATCGACGAGTACTGGAACTGCCGCCAGAGCCGTCCCTCGAACTGACCGAACGCGTACATCCGGTGGATCAGCCACGCGATCGCGCCGAGCAGCACCAGCAGGACCACGACGTTGGAGATCCGGTTCCGCAGCTTCGCGCGCGGTCCGGGCGTCTCGTACAGAACTGCGCTCATCAGGCTACCGCCGTCCGTCGTTCGGCCCACCGTTGCAGGAAGATCAGGGGCACGATGAGGATCAGGAATCCGATCGTGATCCACAGCAGCGTCAGCAGCTGGTTCTCACCGCGCTCGGACATCGCTGCCGGGATCGAGCCGGCCTCCACCACCGAGAAGCCGGCCGCGATCGTGGTGTTCTTCAGCAAGGCGATCAGCACACTCATCAACGGCGGGATGATCGCCCGGAAGGCCTGCGGCAGCACCACGATCGTGAGCACCTGGACGAACGACATGCCGACCGCGCGGGCCGCCTCGGACTGGCCCGGAGCGATGGTGTTGACGCCCGACCGGACCACCTCGCAGATGAACGCCGACGTGTAGATCGTCAGTGCGCCGACCGCGGTCCAGAACGGGTTGGGCAGGGCGAGGTCCATCTTGGCGGCGCCGAAGAACAGGAACGCGAAAACCAGCGTGAGCGGGGTGTTCCGCAGGATGTTGACGTAGCCGGTGCCGAAGCCGCGCAGCGCGGGCACCGGGGAGACGCGGAACGCTCCGAGCACGGTGCCGATGATCAGGCTGAGTACGCCGGACACCAGGAACAGCCTGATGGTCAACCAGAAGCCGTCCCGGAACAACGGCCAGTTGTCGGTGAGGACCGAGAACATCGCGACCTTCCTCTTACCTGCCTGTGCCTACAGGAACAAAGTCCGGCCGCGGAGCCCAGTCGAGGACACCGCGGCCGGCTGCTGGATCAGTACTTCTCGAGCGGCGGCGGGGTCGAGTCCGAACCCGACTTGCCGAGCGTCTCGTCGTAGATCGCCTTCCAGGTGCCGTCGGAGGCCGACGTCTCCAGGATGGAGTTCACCTTCGCGCGCAGCGCCTTGTCGGCCAGCGGCAGGCCGATACCGTACTTCTCGGTGCTGAACGGCTTGCCGACCACGCGCAGCTCGTCGGGCGCCGTGGCGGCGTACCCCTTGAGGATCGCGTCGTCGGTGGTGACCGTGTCGACCTTCTTGTCGAGCAGCTGGGAGACGCACTCCGAGTAGGTCTTGAACTCGGAGATGTTGCTCGCCTCGGTCAGCTGCTCGTCCTTGACCCGCTGGATCGGGGTCGAGCCCGTCGCCGAGCAGACCTTCTTGCCCTTCAGGGCGGTCTTGCCGGCGTCCATCGAGGGGTCGTCCTTGCGGACCAGCAGGTCCTGACCGGCGATGAAGTACGGGCCGGCGAACGAGACCTGCTTCTTGCGCTTGTCGGTGATCGAGTAGGTGCCGACGTAGTAGTCGATCTCACCACCGGCGATCGCGGTCTCGCGGTTCGCCGACGGGATCTCCTTGTACTCGATCTTGTCCGGGTCGACGCCGAGGCCGGCCGCCACCATCCGGGCCACCTCGATGTCGAAGCCGCAGCGCTTGCCGTCGGCGTCCTTGTAGCCGAGGTTCGGCTGGTCGGCCTTGACGCCGACGGTCACCTTGCCGGCGGACTTGATCTTGGTGAACGCCGTGCTGCCGGGCACGTCCACGCCGGTCGCGGTGGTGAACTTGTGCAGCTCGCCGCAGGAGTCGGTCGCCTTGCCGCCGTTGTTGCCGCCGCCGGCGCTCGGCTCGTCCTTGCCACAGGCGGCGGCGGTCAGCGCGAGCGCTGCGATGCCGCAGGTGGCGACGAGGGTGCGCATTCTCATGATCAGGTTCCCCTTCGTTTCTTTCGTTGCTGGGTACGGCTGCGGGCGGAGGTCAGTGCTTGAGGATCTTGCCGAGGAAGTCCTGGGCCCGCCTCGAGGTCGGGTTGGTGAAGAAGGTCTCCGGGCTGGCTTCCTCGACGATCTCGCCCTCGGCCATGAACACCACCCGGTTCGCCGCGGTCCGGGCGAAGCCCATCTCGTGGGTGACCACGACCATCGTCATGCCCTGCTTGGCCAGGTCGACCATCACCTCGAGGACCTCCTGGATCATCTCCGGGTCGAGTGCCGACGTCGGCTCGTCGAAGAGGATGACCTTGGGGTCCATGGCCAGCGCCCGCGCGATCGCGACGCGCTGCTGCTGGCCACCGGACAGCTGAGCCGGGTACTTCGAGGCCTGGTTGGCCACCCCCACCCGCTCCAGCAGCTCCATCGCCCGCTTCTCGGCCTGCTTGGGATCGGTCTTACGGACCTTCAAGGGGCCGAGGGTGACGTTCTGCAGGATCGTCTTGTGCGCGAACAGGTTGAACGACTGGAAGACCATGCCGACGTCGGCGCGCAGCTTGGCCAGCGCCTTGCCCTCGCTGGGCAAGGCTTGGCCGTCCAGCAGGATCTCGCCCGAGTCGATCGGTTCGAGCCGGTTGATCGCGCGGCAGAGCGTCGACTTCCCGGACCCCGACGGGCCGATCACCACGACCACCTCGCCCTTGGCGATGGACAAGTTGATGTCCTTCAGGACGTGCAGCTCGCCGAAATGTTTGTTGACACCGGTCAGCGTCACCAAACCCGTTTTCGTCAAGGTGTCGGAATCGCTCATGGCCAGAACCTACTGGAGCCGGGGGTGCGCCCGCAGGCCCGGGTGGTTCCCCCTTGGTAACGATCTGCAATAAACCTGGGCTGACCGTAGCCGAACGGTCACGGATTGCGTAGGTCTGTTCGTTTGTGAGCGGCCCGCCCGGTCAGGTGACGATTCCGTACTCGCGGATCTTGCGGTAGATGGTTGCCCGGGACATCCCGAGCGCGGTGGCCGCGGCCTTCTTGTCTCCGTCGTACGTCGACAACGCGTCGACGATGGCGTCCCGCTCGAGCGCTTCGATCGGCGTCAGCTGCCGCCGGGTCGTGGCCCTGCACTCGGGCGGCAGGTCGGCCAGCTCGACCACGCCGGACCGGCGTCGTCTGGCGACGGCTGCCAGGACCGAGCGCAGATGAGTGATGTTGCCCGCCCACGGCAGCCGCATCAGCTGGTTCATCGTGGCGGTGGAGAAGGTCAGGCCGTGGATGCCCGCCGTCGCGAGCAGCGACCGGACCAGTGCCGGAACGTCCTCGACGTGATGCCGCAGCGGCGGCACCTCGACGGTCCGCGGGAAGAAGGCCAGCAGTTGGTCGGCGATCTCGGTGCGGTCCGACGGCAGCGTGAGCGCGACCCAGGCGTCCCCGGCCGTCGCGCCGTCGCGGACGCTCTGCAGGAGCTCGGTGAAGCCGTCGAGGGCCTCTCCGGTCAGCAGATGCGCCCGCCGGATGATCAGGTCGGCGCCGGACTCCAGCTCCGCGCGGGCCTCGGCCGGCAGGTCTTCGCCCGTCACCGCCGGATCGAGGACCGCGAGCCGCCGGTCAGGTGCCACGTGCCTGCGGACCGCGCGCAGCAGCGACAGCTTGCCCGCACCCGGCTCGCCGTCGGCGATCAGCCACTCGGAGCGGCTGCACGCCTCCAGCATCTCCTGGATGACGTGCTGCCAGACCGCGCTGGTTCCGGTCGTCCCGGGAACCACCGGGAGCCGGGCGGCCTGGTGGCTACGGGCCGGCAGCCGTTGCTCCTTGATCTGGATCACTCCGCCTGCCAGGGTGTCGCCGACGAACGTCGGCCGATAGGCCATCCGCGCGGTTGTCCCGCTGGGCAGGTCGGTGACGAAGACCTGCGGCTTCGTGCCGCCGCGCGCGTCGCGGGTGCGGTCGATCAGGGCCGCCTGGTCGATGGCGTCGAAGCGCGCCTGTGCGTAGGAGTTCATCATGAACACCTCGTCGCCGAGCGCGAGCACCGGTCCACCGCTGTGCCGGCAGGCGGCGTAGTAGTCACTCAGCAAGGCGTGGTCGAGCGCGTTCGCCTCCTCGACGACCCGCTCGTGGATCCGCCGTGCCGCGAGTTTGGCGAACGACAGCAGGATCGAGTTCGAGTTCCTGGCCTGGGTGGTGATGTCCAGCACGCCGAGCAGGCCACCGGTGACCGGATGGGTGATCGGTGCGCCGGCGCAGGAGAACACCCGCAGCTTCCCGTTGTAATGCTCGGCGCCGTGGACCAGGATCGGTCCGCAGACCTCGAGCGCCGTACCGATCCCGTTGGTCCCGACCGCGGACTCGGCGTACTGGAAGCCGGGCGCGAGGTCGACCGAGTCCAGTCGCCGGAGCAGGGCGGGGTCGCCGCCCCGGCGGTCGAGGACCACGCCCTTCGCGTCGGTCAGGATGATGCAGACCGGCTCGTTGTGGAGCTCGGCCGACAGTGCGTCGATGACAGGCCGGGCCGCCCGCATCAGCGTGGTCTCCCGGTCGATCCGGTCGAAGTACACGGGTGCGGGGCGGTCGACGTCCACCTGGGAGGCGTGTGAACGCTCCCATGACACCCGGATCGGATCCCGGACCGGCTGTGCAGCGCCCATGGCCGTCTCCTTACGTCCGTCACCAGCGGAACTGCTCCCACGGTAGCCGCCTGTCGCGGGAGCGCCATCTCACATTGAGACACACAGAGGTCCGATCCGCGGCTTTCATCACTGTTCAACCCCGATGATGGAGGCCCACATTGAGCAGGCAGAGTCTTACCAAGGCCCACGCCAAGATCACCGAGTTGTCCTGGGAACCGACCTTCGCGACCCCGGCGACCCGCTTCGGCACCGACTACACGTTCGAGAAGGCGCCGAAGAAGGACCCGCTGAAACAGATCATGCGGTCCTACTTCCCGATGGAGGAGGAGAAGGACAACCGCGTGTACGGCGCCATGGACGGCGCCATCCGCGGGAACATGTTCCGCCAGGTGCAGCAACGCTGGCTGGAGTGGCAGAAGCTGTTCTTGTCGATCATCCCGTTCCCGGAGATCTCCGCGGCGCGGGCGATGCCGATGGCGATCGACGCCGTACCGAACCCGGAGATCCACAACGGGCTCGCCGTCCAGATGATCGACGAGGTCAGGCACTCGACGATCCAGATGAACCTCAAGCGCCTGTACATGAACAACTACATCGACCCGGCGGGGTTCGACATGACCGAAAAGGCGTTCGCGAACAACTACGCGGGCACCATCGGCCGGCAGTTCGGCGAGGGGTTCATCACCGGTGACGCGATCACCGCCGCGAACATCTACCTGACCGTGGTCGCCGAGACCGCGTTCACCAACACGCTGTTCGTCGCGATGCCCGACGAGGCGGCCGCGAACGGCGACTACCTGCTGCCGACCGTGTTCCACTCGGTGCAGTCCGACGAGTCGCGCCACATCAGCAACGGCTACTCGATCCTGCTGATGGCACTGGCCGACGAGCGCAACCGGCCGCTGCTGGAGCGCGACCTGCGGTACGCGTGGTGGAACAACCACTGTGTCGTGGACGCCGCCATCGGAACGTTCATCGAGTACGGCACCAAGGACCGGCGCAAGGACCGCGAGTCGTACGCCGAGATGTGGCGTCGGTGGATCTACGACGACTACTACCGCAGCTACCTGCTGCCGCTGGAGAAGTACGGCCTCACGATTCCGCACGACCTGGTCGAGGAAGCGTGGAACCGAATCACCAACAAGGGCTACGTGCACGAGGTGGCGCGGTTCTTCGCGACCGGCTGGCCGGTGAACTACTGGCGGATCGACGCGATGACCGACAAGGACTTCGAGTGGTTCGAGCACAAGTACCCGGGCTGGTACTCGAAGTACGGCAAGTGGTGGGAGAACTACAACCGGCTCGCGTACCCGGGCCGCAACAAACCGATCGCCTTCGAGGAGGTCGGGTACCAGTACCCGCACCGCTGCTGGACCTGCATGGTGCCGGCCCTCATCCGCGAGGACATGGTGGTCGAGAAGGTCGACGACCAGTGGCGCACGTACTGCTCGGAGACGTGCTACTGGACCGACGCGGTCGCGTTCCGGGGCGAGTACGACGGCCGGCCGACGCCGAACATGGGCCGCCTGACCGGCTTCCGCGAGTGGGAGACCCTGCACCACAACAAGGACCTGGCCGACATCGTGCAGGACCTCGGGTACGTGCGTGACGACGGCAAGACGCTGATCGGCCAGCCGCACCTCGACCTGGACGACCCGAAGAAGCTGTGGACCCTCGACGACGTCCGCGGCAACACGTTCATGAGCCCGAACGTGCTGCTGAACGAGATGTCCGACGCCGAGCGCGAGGCCCACGTGGCGGCGTACCGCGCGAACGGCACGACGGCCGCCTGAATCCCGTCCCGAATTCGACTCAGTATCAGGAGGAGGGCCGCCATGGCCGACACCCACCGGATCCGCTTCGAACCGGTCGACATCGAGATGGACGTCACGGAGGACGACAAGATCCTCGACGCGGCGTTCCGGCAGGGCATCCACCTGATGCACGGGTGCCGGGAGGGGCAGTGCTCCGCCTGCAAGTCGTACGTCCTGGACGGTGACCTGCAGATGGAGCGCTACTCCACCTTCGCCTGCAACGACGCCGAGGTCGCCGAGGGGTACGTGCTGCTCTGCCGGGCGCACGCCTTCAGCGACTGCACGATCGAGCTGCTCAACTTCGACGAGGACGAGCTGCTCGGCGGCATCCCGATCCAGACCGTCGGCGCCCGCGTCGAGGCGATCGATCCCGTCACCCGGGACATCGTCTCGCTCCGGCTGCGAACCGAGCGACCCTTCGAGTTCCGGCCGGGGCAGTACGCCGACATCACGATCCCCGGCACCGACGAGCACCGATCGTTCTCGATGGCGACCACCCAGTCGACGCCGGACGAGATCGAGTTCCTGATCAAGAAGTACCCGGGCGGCCGGTTCTCCGCCCTGCTCGACGGCGAGCTCGTGGTCGGCGACGAGTTGTCGCTGACCGGGCCGTACGGCTCGTCGACGCTGAAGGACGGCCACGTGCTGCCGGTGATCTGCGTCGCCGGCGGGGCCGGGATGGCCCCGATCCTGTCGATCCTGCGACACCTGCGGGAGACCGGCAGCACCCGTCCGGTCCGGTTCTACTACGGCGCTCGTACGGCGGCCGACCTCTTCTACCTGGATGCGATCGAGGAGCTCGGTGCCGATCTCACCGGCTTCGAGTTCATCGCCTGCCTGTCCGAGTCGGCTCAGGGCTCGGACGGGCTGCGGGCCGAGGAAGGCAACGTCACCGACATCGTCGAACGGCGGGAGCCCGAGCTGCACCGCAGTGAGGTGTATCTGTGCGGCCCGCCGCCGATGGTCGACGCCGCCTTGACGTTGCTGGAGGCAAGCAACGTGCCGAAGGACCAGGTCTTCTACGACAAGTTCACCAGTCCAGCGACTACCGATGGAGCCTGAGATGACAGAAACCAATCAGCGAACCAAGCAGCGCAGCTTTCCGACGATCGAGTTCACCGACTCCGAGGCCGGTGCGCTGGAGTTCCCGAGCTCGACCAGCCGCGCGTACAACTACTACAAGCCGGCCAAGCTGCGCGCGACGATGTACGAGGACGTCACTGTCGACGTACAGCCGGACCCGGAGCGGCACCTGAGCCAGGGCTGGATCTACGGCTTCGGCGACGGTCCCGGCGGCTACCCGAAGGAGTGGACAGCCGCGAAGTCGTCCAACTGGCACGCCTTCCTCGACCCGAACGAGGAGTGGGACCAGACGATCTACCGCAACAACTCGGCCGTGGTCCATCAGGTCGACCTGTGCCTGCAGAACGCGAAGCGTGCCCGCGCGTACGACAGCTGGAACCCCGCCTGGCTGAGGTTCATCGAGCGTAACCTCGGCGCCTGGATGCACGCCGAGAACGGTCTCGCACTGCACGTCTTCACCAGCATCCAGCGGTCCGGGCCGACGAACATGATCAACACCGCGGTCGCGGTCAACGCCGCCCACAAGATGCGCTTCGCCCAGGACCTCGCGTTGTTCAACCTGGACCTGTCGGAAGCCGACGTACCGTTCGACGGCGGCGCCCACAAGGAGGTCTGGAAGAGCGCGCCGGAATGGCAGCCGACCCGCGAGGTGGTGGAGCGACTGACAGCGGTGGGCGACTGGTGCGAGTTGTTGTTCGCGGCCAACATCGTCTTCGAGCAGCTGGTCGGGTCGCTGTTCCGGACCGAGCTGGTGATGCAGATCGCCGCTCGTAACGGCGACTACATCACGCCGACCATCGTCGGCACCGGCGAGCACGACTACGACCGCGACCTCGGCTACACCCGCAACTTGTTCCGGCTGCTGACCCGGGACGCCGAGTACGGCGAGACCAACAAGGTGCTGCTCGGCGAATGGCTCGCGCTCTGGGTTCCGCGCTGCCTCGACGCCGCGCACGCGTTGCAGCCGATCTGGTCGCAGCCGGCCGAGAAGTCCGTGACGTTCGCGTCCAGCCTGGATGCGGCCAAGCAGAAGTTCCGTTCGCTGCTCGAGGATCTCGGGCTCGACTCTCCGAAGGAGCTGGACCAGTGAGCATGCAGTTCGGATCGGCCACCGAGTTCTCCAACAAATGCGGCGTGACCCTGATGAACACGCCGATCGGCCGGGTCGTCGCGGAGGTGATGGGCGCCAAGGAGGGCGTCGAGCTCACCGAGTACCCGTCGATGATCCGGGTCGACGGAGTAGGGCTGCTCAACTTCGACTACGACGAGCTGACCGATGCGCTCGGTTCGGAGTTCGACGGCTCGGTCTTCGAGGAGATCAGCTCGACCCACTACGGCCGGATGGTCCACCTGGACGACAAGACCATCCTGTTCGCCAGCCCCGAGGACGCCGCCGAGTACATCGGCTTCGACCTCACCACGAAGTGAGGCCGGGATGTACGAGAAGAACGGCGAGAAGTACTTCATCGTCGACGCGCACATCGCCCTGTGGGACGGTCGCGCCTCGAACCAGAAGAACATCCACGGCAAGCAGTTCATCGACTGCTTCTACGACTACCACAAGAACCTCAGCCCCGAAGAGGTCGTCTGGGACTACGACACCTACACCTACTACGGCGGGCAGCGGTTGCTGAAGGACCTCTTCGAGGACGGGTACGTCGACCACGCGATCTTCCAGCCCGCGATCCTGAGCGACTTCTACGTCAACGGTTTCGGGCAGACCGAGGACGCACTCGCACTGACCCGGGCGAACCCCGGCAAGCTCACGTACAACCACGCCTGGGACCCGCGGCACGCAGAGGCGGGGCTCGAGCAGCTGCGCAAAGACGCCGCGCGGATGAACCTGCAGGGCGTCAAGCTCTACACCGCCGAGTGGTACGGCGACTCGCGCGGCTGGAAGCTGGACGACCCGTGGTCGCGGCGCTACCTCGAGGAGTGCCTCGAGCTCGGGATCAAGAACATCCACGTGCACAAGGGCCCCACGATCCGGCCGCTCGACCGGGACTCGTTCGACGTCGCCGACATCGACAAGGTGGCGACCGACTACACCGAGCTCAACTTCATCGTCGAGCACGTCGGCCTGCCGCGGCTCGAGGACTTCTGCTGGATCGCGACCCAGGAGCCCAACGTGTACGGCGGTCTCGCGGTGGCGATGCCGTTCATCCACACCCGGCCGGGGTACTTCGCGCAGATCATCGGCGAACTGCTCTACTGGATCGGCGAGGACCGGATCCTGTTCTCCAGCGACTACGCGCTCTGGACGCCGAAGTGGCTGGTCGAGGCGTTCGTGGACTTCCAGATCCCGGCGGAACTGACCGAGTACGCGCCGATCACGGTCGAGCAGAAGAAGAAGATCCTCGGCCTGAACGCGGCGGCGCTGTACGACCTCGACGTACCGGAGGAGCTCAGGCTTCCCGCCGGTACCGTGTCGAGGGAAGAAGCCGTGGCGTCATGATCGCGGTCGCCACTTCGCTGCAGTCCGCGGTCGTCGCGGCGCTGGCGACCGTTGTCGACCCGGAGTTGGACCAGCCCATCACCGATCTCGGCTTCGTCCGGTCGATCCGGATCGACCGGACGGGCGTGACGGTGCACCTGCGGTTGCCGACCTCGTTCTGCGCACCCAACTTCGCCTACCTGATGGCATCCGACGCGGTCGACGCGCTGCGCCGGGTGCCCGAGGTGGGGAAGGTGGCCGTCCTGCTCGACGATCACCACGACTCGGACAAGATCAACGCCGGCCTGGCCGCGGACGCGGGGTACGTCGGCACCTTCGGATCCGAGGCCGAGCAGGACCTGGACGAGCTGCGCAGGATCTTCCAGCGCAAGGCACACACCGCCGCGATGGAGCGCAGCGTGATGGCGCTGCTCAGATCCACCGGTACGACAGTCGAGCAGTTGCCCGGGCTCACGCTCGGGCAACTGCCCGGCAGCTCCCACAAGGAAGCCCTGCTGCGTCGCCGGACTGCCATCGGACTGGGCATCCGGCCGGACGACCTGGTGCTGGTCGACGACGACGGCGTACCGGTGCCGGCCGAGGCGATCCCGATGCGCCTGCGGTTCGCGAAGGCGGTCCGGATCTCCGTCGAGGGGAACGCGCACTTCTGCCGCGGGCTGCTGGCCACCCGCTACGACAACGAGCCGGGCGGCCTCATCACCGATACGAGGAGGACCACATGAGAGCCGTGCAGGTGATCGGCTACCACACCAAGCTTCAGCTCACCGAGATCCCGGAACCGAAGATCACCGGACCGCTGGACGTCATCGTGCGGATCGGTGGCGCGGGCGTCTGCCGGACCGATCTGCACATCCTCGAAGGCCAGTGGGCCGAGAAGAGCGGCGTACGGCTCCCGTACACGATCGGGCACGAGAACGCGGGCTGGGTGCACGCGGTCGGCGACGCCGTCACGCATGTCTCGGTCGGCGACAAGGTGATCCTGCACCCGCTGATCACCTGCGGTCTGTGCCGGGCCTGCCGATCGGGCGACGACGTGCACTGTGAGGCGAGCAGCTTCCCGGGCATCGATACCGACGGCGGGTACGCCGACTATCTGCGGACGACTGCCCGCAGCGTCGTCCGGATCGACGATCGCCTGGAGCCTGCCGACGTCGCGGCGCTGGCTGATGCCGGGCTCACGGCGTACCACGCCGCGGCCAAGGCGGCGCGAGCGCTTCGGCCCGGCGCCGTCTGTGTGCTGATCGGCGCCGGCGGGCTCGGGCACATCGGGATCCAGGTGATGAAGGCGATCTCGGCGGCGACGCTGGTTGTCGTCGATCGAAACCAGGCGGCGGTGGATCTGGCGGTGGAGATCGGCGCCGATCACGGCATCGTTGCCGATGGCACGCACGTCGAACAGGTCCGGGAGCTGACCGGCGGCGCCGGCGCGGAGGCGGTGATCGACTTCGTCGGTGAGGGCGGTGCGACCGCGGACGGGGTGGCCATGCTCCGGCGGGCCGGCAACTACTACGTCGTCGGGTACGGCGAGAACCTCGACGTACCGACCATCGACGTCATTTCGACCGAGATCAACTTCATCGGAAACCTGGTCGGCTCTTACAACGACCTGCAGGACCTGATGGAGCTCGCGGCGCAGGGAAAGGTCGCGCTGCACACCACAAAGTACCCGCTGGAGGACTTCCAGCAGGCTCTCGACGATCTCGACCACGGCCGGGTCCGCGGCCGGGCGATCCTCATCCCGTGACAGCGAAGGCGGTCTGACCATGGCGAAGGAACTGCGATTCAACACGGACGCGCGACGGTTGCTCGAGTCCGGGGTGAACGCGCTCGCGGACGCGATCAAGGTGACGCTCGGCCCCAAAGGCCGCAACGCGGTGCTGGAGAAGCTCACCGGCCCGCCGACCATCACCAACGACGGTGTCACGATCGCGCGCGAGATCCAGCTGCGTGAACCGTTCGCCAACATGGGCGCGCAGTTGGTGAAGGAAGTCGCGATGAAGACCAACGGTGTGGTCGGCGACGGCACCACCACCGCGACGGTGCTCGCCCAGGCGATGGTTCGCGAAGGGCTGCGCGAGGTCGACGCCGGGGCGAACCCGATGCGGGTACGGCGCGGCATCGAGCAGACCGTACCGGTCGTGATCGAGACGCTGCGGAGCTGGGCTGTCGAGGTCGGCGGCCGGGACGAACTGCGGCACATCGCGACCCTCGCGGCGAGCGACGACGAGACCATCGGCACGGTGATCGCGGACGCGGTCGACTGGGTTGGGCGCAACGGCGTCGTCACCACCGAGGAGTCCGACACGCTCGGGATGTCGGTGGAGGTCGTCGACGGCATCGAGTTCGACCACGGGTACGTATCGGCGTACATGGTCACCGACCGGGAGCGGATGGAGACCGTCTACGACAACCCGGTGATCCTGCTGACGAACAAGAAGATCACCCAGGTCCAGGACATCATGCCGACCGTCGAGATCGCCAAGCGAATGGACCGTCCGCTCGTCGTACTCGCCGAGGACGTCGACGGGCCGGCGCTGCAACTGCTGGTCGGCGGCAACATGCACAACACGATGCGGTCCGTCGTCGTGCACGCTCCCGGCTTCGGGCACCGCCGGATCGCGGAGCTGGAGGATCTCGCCACCGCGCTCGGCGGCACCGTGATCGCGAAGGACACCGGTCTCGACCTGCACGAGGTCAGCCGGGATCACCTGGGCTCCTGCGACCGGATCACGATCACCGAGAACAGCACCACGATCGTCGGCGGTCACGGCGACGCGTCCCTGGTCGAGTCGCGGATCGCCCAGCTCGAGAAGCAGTTCGAACGGGCCAAGATCGACGCCGACCGGGATAGCCTGCAGCTGCGCACGGCGCGGCTGGCCGGCAAGGTCGCGGTGATCCGGGTCGGCGGCGCGACGAGCGTTGAGCTGAAGGAACGGATGCTGCGGGTGGACGACTCACTCGCCGCGACCCGCGCCGCGCTCGAGGAGGGTGTCCTCGCCGGGGGCGGAACCGCCCTGGTGCAGGCGCAGGCGGCCTTGTCGGAGCTGGTGCTGACCGGCGACGAGGCGATCGGCCGGGAGATCGTCCGGCGGGCGCTGCCGGAACCGCTGCGGTGGATCGCGATCAACGCCGGTTACGACGGCGACGACGTGGTCGCCCAGGTCGCCGGTCTGCCGCGCGGCCACGGGTTCAATGCGCTCACCGGCCAGTACGGCGACATGATCGCCGAGGCGGTCATCGACCCGCTGAAGGTCACCCGGGCGGCGCTGGAGAGCGCGGCCTCGATCGCGGCGCTGCTGATCACCACCGAGACCGCGGTCGTCGAGGAGATCATCGGCAACCCCGGCGCGATCATGGCGCCCGGCTTCGGCGACCTCGCCGAGGGCATGGTCCGGCCGTCCAACATCTACTGAGCGGAGCGCGCCATGCCGGATCGACGTCATCAGCTGCTGGAGACCTTCCTGCACCGAGTCCTCGGCGTACCCCTCGATGAGGTGCACGACGAGGCCGTCGTACTCGCCTATGGATCGAGTGATCGGCTCGAGGACCTGATCGACGCCGCGCTCGGGTATCCGACCCGGGACCCGCACGGGACGCCGATCCAACCCAAGGCGCACGTGGACGCATGATCGAGCCGACCTCGCCACAGCTCGCCACCGCGGCCAGGACTTTCGGCCTGTTGCTGGCGCCGGTCCGACTGCACCTGGTCGCGTTGGCGAGCTGTGGCGAGTACGACGTCGGCACGCTGGCTGCCCAGGTGGGCGTCAGTGTGCCGACGGCGAGCCAGCACCTGGCCAAGCTCCGCCTCGCCGGCCTGGTCAGCGCCCGTCGCGAGGGCCGCCGGCAGTTCTACACCGTCCAGGATCCGCACGTGATCGCCCTGGTCGAGCAGATTTTCCAGCACGTCGCCCCCGACGGCTCCCTCGCTCCCGACCCGCCGCGGCCGGGTTCTGCGGGTTTTCCCTTGCCTGTTGCGGAGCGCGACCAATCACTTCCGTCGCAGATTCATCGGACGTATGGTCTCGGCGGCTCTGTGCGTTGACCCAGGGCTACGGGAGCGCCGCCTCGGGACGGCGACCCGCCAAGAACCAGTCGGAGTTGCGCGATGCGAATCTCGCTGACCAAACGCAGTCGCAAGGTCATCGCCGGCGGCCTCAGTGTCGCAGTGGTGGCCGCTGGGGTAGCCGGCTACGCGGGCCGGTACGAGCTGAAGGAGGAATGGCTCAAGCATCAGTGGGCCGACAAGCACTACAACGCGGCCGTGATGGAGAAGGCCCTGATGATCTCCGGCGGCAACCCGTCGGAGATGCAGAGCGAGTCCAAGGAAGCCTTCACGATCGCCGACGAATTCGAGCAGGCCAGGACCGCGCCGGGCGGCATCGTCGCCCCGGGCGCGTACTCGGCCGCGTTCGCCCAGCTCTCGGCGCTCCCGCACACCTCGGGGACCTGGCACGACGTCACGAGAGTCCCGTACGACGCGGACGACGCCCGCTACCGTGACTGGTACTCCAACTCCAGTGGCGGTGCAGGCTACGTCACCGGCCGCGTCACCGGTCTGGCGGCTGACAACGCCAACCACGTGTACGCCGCTGGCGCCAACGGAGGCGTATGGCGCTCCACGTCGGGTGGTGGCAACTGGACGCCGCTCAGCGACTCGCTTCCGTCCCTCAGCGGCGGCGACCTGCAGCTCGCCGGTGACGGCTCGCTCTGGTATGCGACGGGCGAGGCCAACACCGGTGGTACGTCGTACGTCGGATCCGGTGTCTACCGTCTCGCGAACCCGGTGACCGGCACTTATTCGCCGTCCGACCGGGTCGGCGGCAAGGAACTGGAGTCGACCACCGTCGGCCGGTTGCGGTGGGGCGGCGGTCAGGTCTTCGCCGCGACGAACCGGGGCGTCTGGTACCACGACGCGTCGACCAGCGCCGGCGCCTGGAAGGTCGCGTTCTACCCGAACCCGGACTTCATGCCGGAGATCAAGGACGACGCGGGCAATGTGCTGGTGCCGGCCGGTCCTCAGACCGGCGGCGCGACGAACGCGGCGTACAAGAACATCGTCAACGACATCGCGATCGACCCGAAGAACCCCAAGCACATCATCGCAGCGATCGGCTGGCGTTCGGGCGACACCTACAACGGGTTCTACGAGACCAACGACTACACCGCCGGGCCGTCGAGCTGGAAGCGACTGAGCGTGGTGCTGGGCGGCATCAAGAACAGCACCGACGTCGGCTACACGACGTTCGCGTTCAGCAAGACCGGCGATCGTATGTACGCGCTCGTGCAGCAGCCGAGCAAGATCAACGGCAGCACTAGCCTCGCCGGGATCTTCGTCTCCAAGACCGGCAGCCCGTCCGGTCCGTGGAACAAGATCGCCGATCCGCAGATCCTGCACAACAGCGGCTCCGCACTGGACCGCAAGGGGTACGCCGTCGGTGTGCAGGCCTGGTACAACCAGTTCCTGACCGTTGACCCGGCCAACGCCGACCACGTGTGGGCGGGCCTGGAGGAAGTGTTCGAGACGACTGACGCGGGGTCCCATTGGGCCACCGTCGGGCCGTACTGGAACTTCGGCTTCTCGTGCTGGAACCTCGACGACTCCAAGAACACCTGTCCGATGGCGCCGCACTCCGACCAGCACTCGGTCGCCGTGGGTACCTCGGGCGGGAAGCCGGTCGTCTTCGTCGGCAACGACGGCGGTATCTACAAGCGTCCGGTGAACGGGCAGGTCAACGCCAACCACAACGCCACCGACTGGTCCTCGCTGACCGCGGACGGCACCATGGACGCCCTGCAGTACTACTCGGTGTCGGTCGGCAAGGATACCAAGAACGGCGGCGTGGTGGTGTCCGGCGGCCTGCAGGACAACGGCGTCTCGAACCTGTTCGGAGTGAAGCCGAGCGGCGGCAACACCGACACCAAGATGGGCTCGAACTTCGGCGGTGACGGCGGCGACGGCGCGGCCGATCCGCAGAACGGCTGCAACCAGCTGCAGGAGTACGTCGCCCTGGCCGTCAAGATCACCAACAACTGCGCGCTGAACAAGGGCGCCTTGAGTGAGGCCGAGGCGAGCTCGTGGAGCCTCGACCCGGGTGACCCGAGCCCGCGCTTCATCGCCCCGATCGCGATCGACTCCGCGAACTCCAACGGCTTCATCGCGGGCGGGCAGTACGTCTACACCTCCGCCAAGGGCTGGGGCATGCGGAGCGCGTCCGAGTGGACCAAGGCGTTCGATCTCGGCGCCGGACACTCGGCAACGGCGGTCGCGATGCGCGACGGCGTCGGGTGGGTCAGCTGGTGCGGACCGTGCAACAACGCCGGCTTCGCCCGCGGACTGGCCACCAACTCGGGCGGCACCTGGCATCAGGTGACGTTGCCGTCCAGCTTCCCGAACCGCTTCCTCGCCGGTGTCGGCATCGATCCGGCCAACGGGCAGCACGCGTACGTCGCCGTGAACGGCTTCTCGCGCCGCTTCACGGAGGGCCCGGGTGCGGGCGTCGGCCACGTCTACGAGACCAAGGACGGCGGCACGACCTGGTCGGACATCTCGGCGAACCTGCCGGACATCCCGACAAGCGCGGTCAAGCAGCTGGCCAACGGAGCGCTGGTGGTCGGGTCCGACCTCGCCACCTTCTACCGCGCACCCGGCGCGACGAACTGGCAGGTCCTGGGCACCGGCCTGCCGACCACCACGGTCATGGACATCGAGTCCGGCCCCGACGGCAACATCTACGCGGCAACGCACGGCCGCGGCATCTGGAGCATCACCCCACCCGCCTGATCCGCCAACTTTGTGCACCCACCAACCAAAAATCCTCGGTTGGTGGGTGCACAAAGAGCTGCTCAGGCGGGGCGGTGGGCGCCGCAGCAACCGGTGGTGACGGCGGCGGCGGTGGGGGACTTCACGGCGGCCTCGACGTCGGCGAGGAGCTGTTCGCGCTGGCTGGGGGAGATGATCCGGCCGCGAGTGATCACGGTGTGGATCCGGCGGGTGTTGCGGATGTCGGTGAGCGGATCGGCGTCCAGTACGACGAGGTTCGCGATCATTCGCGGCTCGACGGTCCCTTCGTCGGGCAAGCCGAGGAACTTGGCCGGTTCGACGGTGGCGGCGTACAGCGCCTGACGCGGAGTGGCCCCGGCGTCGACGAGGTGCGCGAGTTCCTCGTGCAGGGCGAACCCCGGCACGGAGTACGGCGTACCGGTGTCGGTGCCGGCCAGGATCGGTACGTCGTGTGCGAGCAGCTCGTGTACGAACCGCTGCCGCCACGCCCACATCTGGCGCTGGTGTGAGATCTCCTCCGCGGTGCGGTTGGCGGCGTACAGATTCTGGATGACGTAGTCGTAGGTGCCGATCGAGTCTTCGCTCAGGTACTTCGCCAGGGCCGGGTCGAGCTGTGTGTAGTCGATCCGGTCGAGCACGTTGTGCATGGTCAGCGTCGGCGTGACCCGGGTCCGGTTGCGGCGGAGCGTCCCGAACACGTCGGCGGCGCGGGACGGGCTGTAGGTGTTGGCGGCGATCCACTCGATCGGGTGCAGCTGCCGGAACCACGAGTTGTAGTCCCCGGTCGTCACGGTGATCGCTCGGACCATGCGCCGTACCTCGGCCTCCCGGGACGACACGGACAGACCGAGCGAGTGGATGTGCTCGATGCTGCGCTGACCGGCGTTGCTCACCTCCTTCGAGGTGACCTGGTCCGGGCCGTGGCCGTGGACGGTCAGACCGACCTCGCGGGCCTCGTCGATGATCGCGCGCCAGGACTCCAGGCTCAGGCGCGAGTACACCTTGACGAAGTCGGCGCCCTCGGACTTGACCCGGCGTACGGCGGCCCGCGCCGAGTCGGCGTCGTCGACGACGATGACCTGGATCAGGTTCGGGTCCCACAGGGTCGGGTCACCGTCGATGATGTTGCTCGCGACCACCATCCGCGGGCCGAGCAGGGTGCCGGCCTCGATCCGGTCGCGCCAGTCGTAGAGCATCGGGTTCGTGCCGGACATCTCGCGGACGGTGGTGACGCCGTTCGCCAGGTAGAGGGGCGGCGACACGCGCTCGTCGCCGAGGCTGTGGACGTGCATGTCGGCGAGTCCGGGGATGACGTACTTCCCGGTCAGGTTGAGCTCCACGGCACCGCGGGGGACCGGGATCCGGCCGACGCCGATGATCCGGTCGCCGCTGATCAGCACCGTCTGGTGCGGGTTCTTGCGACCGGTCGCGACATCGACGACGGTCACGTCCGTGAGGGCGGTGATCCGGGTCGGCTTCCCGAGGGCGGCCGATTTGGTGGTGGTGGTGAAGGTGCCGCCGGCGAGGACTGCGGCACCTGCGGCGGTACGGGCGAGGAACTGACGGCGAGAACTGTTCATACCCTCCACTGTTGTCTGGGCCGGTCGCCGGCGCAGGGGTTGCAAGCAGCCGGTCCCAGGTAGGGAAATGTCTACCCGGGCACGTACTCTTGGTGGCTGTTATGCGTACTTATGAGGTCCGCACCTACGGGTGTCAGATGAATGTCCACGACTCCGAGCGGCTGCGCGGGCTGCTGGAGGACGCGGGCTATGTCCGCGCGCCCGAGGGTGACGAGGCCGATGTGGTCGTCTTCAACACGTGCGCGGTCCGGGAGAACGCCGACAACAAGCTGTACGGCAACCTCGGGCACCTGGCGCCGGTGAAGGCGCGCAAGCCCGGTATGCAGATCGCCGTCGGCGGCTGCCTGGCGCAGAAGGACAAGGCGTCGATCACGAAGAAGGCACCGTGGGTCGACGTCGTCTTCGGCACCCACAACATCGGCGCGCTGCCGGTGCTGCTGGAGCGGGCCCGGATCGAGCAGGAGTCGCAGGTCGAGATCCTCGAGTCGCTCGACGTGTTCCCGTCGACGCTCCCGACCCGCCGCGAATCGCCGTACTCCGCCTGGGTGTCGGTCAGCGTGGGCTGCAACAACACCTGCACGTTCTGCATCGTGCCGGCGCTGCGCGGCCGCGAGAAGGACCGCCGGCCGGGCGAGATCCTCGCCGAGGTCGAGGCACTGGTCGGCGAGGGCGTGCTCGAGGTGACGCTGCTCGGGCAGAACGTGAACTCGTACGGCGTGGAGTTCGGCGACCGGTACGCGTTCTCGAAGCTGCTGCGCGCGTGCGGGGAGATCGACGGGCTGGAGCGGGTGCGCTTCACCTCGCCGCATCCGCGGGACTTCACCGCCGACGTGATCGAGGCGATGGCCGAGACGCCGAACGTGATGCCCTCACTGCACATGCCGCTGCAATCGGGTTCGGATGCTGTTCTGAAGGCGATGCGGCGTTCGTACCGTCGGGACCGGTATCTGAAGATCATCGAAGACGTGCGTACGGCGATGCCCGACGCGGCGATCACCACCGACATCATCGTCGGGTTCCCGGGGGAGACCGAGGAGGACTTCCAGGGCACGCTCGACGTGGTCCGGCAGGCACGGTTCGCGGGTGCGTTCACGTTCCAGTACTCGAAGCGTCCCGGGACGCCGGCCGAGTCGATGGCGGACCAGGTCCCGCGCGACGTCGTCCAGGATCGGTACGAGCGACTGGTCGCGCTGCAGGACGACATGGCCTGGGCCGAGAACAAGCTGATCGTCGGCCGGTCCGTCGAGGTGCTCGTGGCCGAGGGGGAGGGGCGGAAGGACGCCGCCACCCATCGGCTCAGCGGTCGCGCCGCGGACAATCGGCTCGTCCACTTCGCCGTACCGGATGGCGTCGAGGCGCCGCGGCCGGGTGACCTGGCAACGGTCGAGGTCACGTACGCCGCTCCGCATCACCTGGTCGCGGACGTGTTCGGCGCCGTACGGCGGACGCGCGCGGGCGACGCGTGGCAGCGCTCGGTGGACGCACCTGCAGCGACCCCCGGCGTGATGCTCGGCATGCCGACCGTCGGCGCCAAGCCCCTCGAGCCGTCTGTAGGCGGCTGCCAGGTCGGATGACCGACGAGTCCGCAGGATCGGATCGCGCGGCGGCGTTCCTGCCGCCGGATGCCGAGCCGATCGCGTTCGGACGGGACGCGGACATCTACTCGATCGATGACGAGTGGGTGTTGCGGCGGTATCGCAACGGTCATCCGGTGCGGGACGAGGCCGACTTCATGCGGCACGTCGCGCGGTACGGCTACCCGGTGCCCGCGGTGCGCGATGTCGACGGTGCGGACATGGTCATTCAGCGGCTCGACGGGCCGACGCTCGGCGACGCCGCGATCGCGGGCGACCTCAGCGCGACCGAGATCGGCCTGATCCACGCCGACCTGCACCGCCGGCTGCAGGCGATCCCGGCCCCGAGCGGTACGCCGGGCCGCGTCGTCGTCCACGGTGACCTGCATCCGCTGAACGTGATGGCCACCGCCGACGGCCCGGTCGTCATCGACTGGCGGAACGCGGAGGAGGGCGCCGCGGAGTTCGATGTCGCGATGACCGCGATCATCTTCGCCCAGGTCGCCCTCGACCCCGCCTACGAGAACCTCACGGACCTGTTGCGCGACGCGCTCGCGACGTACCTGGCCAACTCGATCGACCCCACACCAGGGCTCCCCGACGCACTGGAGCGACGCGGCAACAACCGGACCCTGACCCCCGCTGAGCTCGCCCTCCTCCCCGCCCAGGAAGCCCTGATCCGCTCCCACCTCTAGGCGTTCAGCAAGGGTGACTCAGCCGAAACCCTGGGTGATCACCGCAGGAAGCGCATCGCCGTCGGCCACCGCGCCGAGCACTCGCGCCTCGTGCGGGACCAGCGGCTCGGGCAGCTTGTCCAGCGGGTACCAGTCGAGGCCGGCCGCCTTCTCCGGCTCCATCAAATGCGGCTCGCCGGTCCACTTCGACACCATGAAGAAGAAGTCGACCCGCTCGTCGATCGGATCGCCGTTCCCACCCGTCCGATGCATCGCGGTCACCGGCACGAGATCCGCCGCGTCCACGTCGAGCCCGACCTCCTCCTTGAGCTCCCGCACCGCCGCCGCCACGGCCGACTCACCCCGCTCCACATGCCCCGCGGGAACCGCCCAATGCCCGTCCATGTAACCGGTGTTGGCCCGCAGCAACAGCAACACCTCGTCCCCCCGCCGAACAATCACATAAGCCGCCGGCACCACCCGAAACCGATCCATACAAGCACCCTAAACACCCCCACCGACACCTGAACCATCGCGAGCTGCGTGCGCCTCCGCCGAACAACCGAGGCGAAGGTCAGATCGGTCGCCGCTTCGCGGCGGCTGTCTTAGGAACCGGCTCCGCCGGCGCGCGGACTGTTGCCAGGCGCGGGCGAGACTGGCGAAACAGTTGTGGTGAAGGGCAAACGGGCGGTTGGGCTCGTCGAGTCGTGGATATCGGTTGTGAAAACGAGCTGTCGCCAGCCTCGATCCACGGCTCGACGAGAGTGCGCGGAGCCAAACGCCACGATTCGGCGAGCGGGCCGGAGCGTTGGGCGAGAAGCGGTGAGTACGAGGGCGCCGGGGAGTCATCAGGAACTGGGGATAGGCGCTGGGGGCTGGGCACCGGCAATTGCCTGTTCCCAGTCACCGCCGCCTATCCCCGGTCCGCCTGTCCCGAGCCCGGCGCCTGTCCCGAGTTTCTCGGCGGCCGGGCGGCGGGGGGGTATGGCGAAGGGCCGCAAGCGGGGTGCTTGCGGCCCTTCGGGGTGTGTCAGGCGGGCTTGGGTCCGTCGGGGATGTCGTCGTTCTGGCCGTCCAGGTTGTCCAACCCGTCCTTGGCCTTGTCGACGCCCTGGTCGATCTTGTCGCCGTACTTGCCGCCCGTCCTGTCGTCGACGAAGTCGCCGGCCTTGTCCAGGCCTTCACCGACCTTGTCGCCGTGGCCGTCGACCAGATCGGCGGCCTTGTCCTTCAGGTCCTCGGCCTTGCCCTTGAACTTGTCGAAGATGCCCATCTCGGGGCTCCCATTCCTGCGTAGTTGAGTGCTTACAGACAGCTAGCGCGATCTTCGCACCTGTGCCGCCGGAACTGTGGGATCTCCGCGGGCGCCGTACCCAAAACGATGCCGGACGGCACCTACTCCACGTCGCCGCCGCTGTCGGTCGTGCCACCGCCGGACTCGACGTCGCCGCCCGACTCCACATCGCCACCCGACTCGACATCGCCCCCGGATTCCACGTCGCCGCCGGATTCCACGTCACCGCCGGACTGGGCCTCCGCCTCGTCCCCCAGGCCCAGCGCGTCCTTGGTCGCGTCCTTGGCCGCGTCCGCCTCTTCATCGAACGGATTCGTCACTTGCGTTCCTCCCGTAGAAATGTGTCCAACTGCAGAGTTCCTACCGCTCTTCGCGGGTCATCCACAAGGCTGGTCCAGACCTCTTGGCCAAGTCTTGAGTGCGGAGCTGCCAGACTGGAGCGATGCCTGCTGCACTCGTCGTCGCGGTCGTCGGTCCCACCGCGGCCGGGAAGTCCGACCTTGCCGTCGCCCTCTCTCGACAACTGGGCGGGGAAGTGGTGAACGCGGACGCCATGCAGGTGTACCGCGGCATGGACATCGGTACGGCGAAGATCAGTAGGACGGAGCGCGCCGGCGTACCGCATCACCTGCTGGACATCCTGGACGTCACCGAGACCGCGACCGTGGCCGAGTTCCAGGAGCTCGCCCGGCAGGCGATCGACGACTGCATCGACCGGGCCAAGGTGCCGGTGCTCGCCGGCGGCTCGGCACTCTACGTGCGCGCGATCCTCGACGACTTCGTCTTCCCCGGCACCGACCCGGACGTCCGCGCCCGGCTGGAGGCCGAGCTCGAGGCGAAGGGCCCCGGAGCGCTCCACCAGGAGCTGGTCGCGCGGGACCCGAAGGCGGCCGAGCAGATCCTCTCGAGCAACGGCCGGCGGATCGTCCGCGCGCTCGAGGTCATCGAGATCACCGGCGGTCCGTACGTCGCCACGCTGCCGGAGCACCGCTACGTCTATCCGGGCGCGATCCAGCTCGGTCTCGACGTACCGCGGCCGGTTCTCGACGAGCGGATCGACGCCCGCGTGGACCGGATGTTCGAGGCCGGATTCGTCGCCGAGGTGCGAGGTCTGCTGAACAAGGGTTTGATTGAAGGAAGGACCGCCAACCGCGCACTCGGGTACTCGCAGGTGATCGCGTTGCTGAACGGTGAGATCGACGAAAAGCAGGCCCGGGAGCGGACCGCCCAGGCCACGCGCAGGTTCGCGCGGCGGCAGGACTCGTGGTTCCGTAAGGACCAACGCATCACCTGGCTCCCGTACGACGCCCCCGATCTCGTGGAGAAGGCACTTCAAGTGATAGCCCAAGGCAACCGCGAAGGCGCCTCCGGCGTAGTCGAGGTGAACAACGGCCCGGACACCGAAGCAGGGGCCGTCGATGCGAGGGGGTGACCGTGAGGCCGAGTTCCGTGAGTACCTGCTCGCGGACCGCACGCGGCTGATGCGCACGGCGTTGCTGCTCACCGCGGGGGATGTGCACACCGCCGAGGATCTGGTCCAGACCGCCTGTACCCGGGTGTACGTGCACTGGCACCGGATCAAGCACGAAGGTGCCGGACCGTACGCGCACCGCATCCTGGTGAACGCCTTCCTCGACGAACGCCGCCGGGCCGGCCGCCACCCGGAGGTGATGACCGCGGCTACGGTCGAGCCGCGGTTGACCGACGTACCGGACCAGACGGACACGCTCGCCGTCCGGGACGCACTGCTGGATCTCGCGCCGCGGCAACGGGCAGTTCTGGTACTGCGGTATTTCCAGGATCTCGACGTCGCCAGCTGCGCGCGGATCCTGGAATGCACCGAAGGCACGGTGAAGAGCCAGACAGCCAAGGCGCTGAAGCGCCTGAAGGAACTGATGACGGAAGAGACGGGGAGTAGCTGAGATGACCGACCGGGGCGGCGGGGTGGGGAGGATATAAAACAGGTGGACGAGGTCAAGAGGTTGTTGGAGGGGTTCGCGGACCGTGCCGCCGAAGGGCTGCCGGACGCGGACATCGACGCGGACGTGACCCGCGGCCGGGTCGCGCTACGCCGGATCAAGCGCCGGCGCCGGGTCACCGGGGTGCTGTGCGTCGCCGCCGCGTCGGCACTCGTGCTCTCGATCGGCAACCAGGTGAAGTGGTGGGGGAACGGCAACGAGGTGGCCGGCGGTCCTCCCGAGCAGGAGACGGCCTCCGCATCTGCGACTCCCGCGACTCCCGCGACGAAGCCGCGGACCTCGCCGTCGAGCAGCCAGACGATGTCGATGTTCGGCGCCTCCGTCGTCGAGCTGGTCGCGAACAAGCAGGCGTGGAGCGCGTTCGACTGCACGCTGGCGCCGAAGGGGTGGAGCCCCGAGACCCCGATGACCGCCACTCGCGTCGTGCTGTCCCAGCCCGAGATGCGCACCGCGGACAGCGCCGCCAAGGTGGTGCTGCAAGCCGCGCCGCAGGCCCGAAGCCTGTCGAAGGTCCGCGTCACCGACGCGAGCGGCAAGACCTTCCACATCGGCACCCTCGACGGCCGCCTGGCCGGTCAGGTGAAGCTGTCCGACCAGTGGTTGCTGGTCGAGCTCCCGACCGGCACGGTCGAGTGGCCGGACGACGTACTGCGCCGTTTCCTGGACTCCTGCACGGTGAAGTAGACGCGCTGCGACTGGCGCACAACCTCCAGGTGAGATAGGCAGGGCTTGTCCCTGTCATTGTCCCTGTCCCCGAGCCCGTGTGGGGGAACTCGTGAAGAAGCTGGTCGCATCTCTGTCTGCAGGCACCCTCGTTCTCACTGCCTTCACCGCCTCAACCACCGCGGAAGCGCAAGCTCCGACTCGGCAGCCCACCTCGATCGGGTACGGCGGCGCGGTGTCGTCGGTCGACCCCGACGCGACGAACATCGGTCTCGACGTACTGCGTCGTGGTGGTAACGCCGTCGACGCCGCGGTGGCCACGGCCGCCGCTCTCGGCGTGACCGAGCCGTACTCGGCCGGTATCGGCGGCGGCGGGTACTTCGTGTACTACAACGCCAAGACGCACAAGGTGTCCACGCTCGACGGCCGCGAGACCGCGCCCGCGACGATGCCGTCGAACGCGTTCGTGGATCCGGCCACCGGTGCGGCGTACCCGTTCGCGCAGCTCGTGACGTCGGGGGTGTCGATCGGCGTGCCGGGAACGCTCGCGACCTGGGACAAGGCCCTGAAGCAGTGGGGCTCGCTGTCGCTCGGCAACGCGCTGAAACCGGCTGCGGAGCTCGCCGATCGTGGGTTCGTGGTGGACCCGACGTTCCGCCTGCAGACGTTGGAGAACAAGGACCGGTTCGCGCAGGTCGTGCCGACCGCGAAGCTGTTCCTGCCGAACGGCGATGCGCCTCAGGTCGGTTCGCTGTTCAAGAACCCTGAGCTCGCCGCCACCTACAAGCTGATCGGTCAGCAGGGTCCGTCGGTGTTCTACCGCGGTCCGCTCGCCGGCGAGATGGCGGCCGTCGCCAAGAACCCGCCGAAGACGCCCGGCGCGACGCTGCCGTTCTTCCCCGGCTACCTGCAGACCGGCGATCTCGCGTCGTACCGGGTGATCGACCGCAAGCCGACCAAGGTCCGGTACGACGGGTTGGACGTGTACGGCATGCCGCCGTCGTCCTCGGGCGGCAGCACCGTCGGCGAGGCCTTGAACATCCTGCAGCCGCAGCACCTTCGGCAGCAGTCGACGACACAGGCGCTGCACACGTACCTCGAGGCATCCGCACTGGCGTTCGCGGATCGCAACGCGTACGTCGGCGACCCGGCGTACGTCGACGTACCGCTGAAGGAACTGTTGTCGCGCGGGTTCGGCGCCGAGCGGTCCTGCTTGATCGACCCGCAGCACGCGGCGACCAAGCCGGTGCCGGCGGGCTCGCCGGACGGCCGGTACTCGCGGTGTGCGGTGGGCAGCTCGGTCGAGCAGCGCCCGGATACCGAGGGACGTTCGACGACGCACCTGGTCGCGGCCGACAGGTGGGGCAATGTCGTGTCGTACACGTTGACGATCGAGCAGACCGGCGGCAGCGGGATCACCGTTCCGGGTCGCGGCTTCCTGCTGAACAACGAGCTGACGGACTTCTCCGCCGTACCGAACCCGACGGACCCCAACCGGGTCGAGGCCGGGAAGCGGCCGCGGTCGTCGATGTCGCCGACGATCGTGCTACGTGGCGGCAAGCCGTACATCGCGCTCGGTTCGCCGGGCGGGTCGACGATCATCACGACCGTCCTGCAGACGTTGACGAACCGTCTCGATCGCGGCATGACGCTGCCGGAGGCGATCGCGGCGCCGCGGGCGTCGCAGCGCAACACCGCGTCGGTGACGGCCGAACAGGCGTTCATCGATCGGTACGGCGCTTCGCTGGCGCCGTACGGTCACACGTTCACGCCGGCCGGTGCGCCGGGCAGCTCGGCCTCGGAGATCGGTGCGGTCGCGGCGCTCGAGTTCCTGCCCGGTGGTGCGATCCTCGCAGCGGCCGAACCGACCCGACGCGGCGGGGGAGCAGCTGGAACCGCGTGGCCGTTAAAGTGACGAAATGATCGCGGCGACCAGATCGGCTCGTTCGGTCAGGGTCGCCGCGATCACCTGCTCGTGGACGGCGTGGGCGCCCTTGCCGATCGGGCCCAGACCGTCCAGCGTTGGGATCCCCAACCATCCGGTCAGGTTGGTGTCGGCCGCGCCGGTCGCGGCCGCACCGCCGACCTCCTGACCGACGGACCGCCCAGCCGCAATCACCTTCGCCAGCAAGTCCTCAGTCGCGGCCGACGGCTGCCAGGCTGGACGGTTCGACAACACGCGCACCGCCAACTGTGCCTCCCGCACCGGCCGCAGGTCGCCAACCGCCCGCAGCACAGACTCTTCGGTCGCCGGATCGACGAAGCGGAACCCGATGTCGGCCGCCGCCGATCCCGGTACGACGTTGGTGCGCCCGCCGCCCGTGATCGTGCCGACGTTGCACAGCACCTCGTCGTGATCGGCGACGATCCGCCGTACGGCGATCAACTGGTCGACGAGTTCGTCGATCGCGGACACGCCGCTCGCCGGATCGAGAGCGGCATGTGCCTCGCGGCCGGTGACCTCGATGCGGACCCTGGTGCTGCCCCAGCGCGACGTCTTGAGATCGCCGTTCGGATGCGGCGGTTCGAATCCGAACGCGGCGTACACACCCTTCGCCTCGGCGGTCACCAGTGAACGCGCGGACGGAGAACCGATCTCCTCGTCGGCGACCACGACGATCCGCAGTGGTCGGTGGTCGCGGCCGGCGATCTGCTCCAGGGCGGTCTCGAAGACGACGAGGCCGCCCTTCATGTCGAAGACGCCGGGTCCGTGGATGACGCCGTCCTGCTCGCGCCACGGCATCGCGCCCTGCAGTTGCCCGATCGGCCAGACGGTGTCGTGGTGCGCGAGGAAGAGCAGCGGCGCCTCCGTCGCGCGTGGACCGCGGCCGGGGAAGTCCGCCACCAGGTGGTCACCGGCTGGCGTCGGCACCCGGCGGACGTTCGCGCCTAGCTCGGCGTACCGCGTCCCGAGCCGGTCGGCGAACGCGTTCAGCGCGGCCGCGTCACCGGTCGGGGTCTCGGTGCCGACGTACTCCCTGAGTCGCTCGATCATCATAGATAGTCAACGTATCATCATCCGATCAGCGATTGACCAGCAATGATCGCGCGGGGATAGGATCAAGATATGAATCGTATCTCTGAGGTGAGCTTTCGCGCGGTCTCGCTCACCACGACATCCCGGTTCGCCGAGGCCTCGGCGCTGTACCGGGAGGTCTTCGGCTACCTCGACCCGGAATACGGGCTGAACCCGCGGCTGCTCGGCGCGCTGGCGAGCAACGGCGGCTCGGTGGTCGGCATCCTCGACGAGAGCGACCGGCTGGTCGCGTTCGCGTACGGCTTCTGCGGCACCGACCGGCGCGGTTTCTACCACTACTCGCAGTCGGCCGTGGTGGCTGCCGGGCAGCAGGGCCGCGGTCTCGGCCGGATGCTCAAGCACGCCCAGCGAGAAGTTGCCCTCAGCCACGGTATGTCGCGGATGCGCTGGACGTACGACCCGGCGCAGATCCGCAACGCGCACTTCAACCTCGACGTACTCGGCGCCCGCGGCCGCTGGTTCGCGCCCGACATGTACGGTCCGGGGACCGATCGTGTGGTCGTCGAGTGGGATCTGACCCGCGACGAGCCCGCCAACCCGGACTCACTGACCGAGTTGGTCGTGCCGGCCGACCCGGGCGAACTGCGCAGGTCGTTCGAGAAACTGCTCGGCAAGGGACTCGTCGCCGTCTCGTGCCGCCGCCTTCCGGACGGCAACGGCGCCTACTACTTCGGGCCGGCCGACCATGCCTGACGATCCCCACAACCGCGAGCTCGCGAGCCCTCACGAGCGGTACGACGCTCGACTGCAACGCCGATCGTCGACGCTGCTGCAGCGCCGCGTGGTCGAGCAGGAACGCGCCTCGATCGACGAGGCGCTGGACCAGATCCTCACCGACGAGTCGATTGCGCAGGCCGCGGCCCGGATCGTCGCCGCCCGCCGGCGCTTCATCATCGGCTCGGCGAAGTCGTTCTCGTACGCGTCGTTGCTGGCGTTCGACCTCGGTGTCGGCCTCTCGCAGGTGACGCTGATCGACGGCACCGTGGTCCGCGGTGTCGACGTACTGTCCGACGTCCGGTCCAACGACCTGATGGTCGCGTTCTCGTTCCGCCGGTACCGCCGCGACACCGTCGAGATCGCCCGCCGGTTCGTCGAGGCCGGTGGTGAGCTCGTCGCGGTCACGGACTTCGAGGACGCGCCGCTGGCGAAACTCGCCGACCAGTGCATCTACGTCGCGACCGGGAGTGCGTCGTACGTCGACTCGCCGACCGTCGTCGCCTCGGTGCTGCATGTGCTCGCAACGCTGACGACGGCGAGCTCGAAGGGCGCGCGCCGGCGGCTGATGGAGCGGGATCGGTTGAACACGGAGCTGGGGCTGTATGTCAACTGAGCTGAAGATCGTCGCCGCCCGGCTGCATCGGGTGCGGATGCCGTTGGTGCACGAGTTCCAGACCAGCTCGCACCGCAAGACGTACCTCGATCACGTCCTGGTCGAGCTGGAGGACGCGTCGGGTGCGACCGGGTGGGGCGAGATCGCGTCGTCCTCGGATCCGTACTACGCGCCCGAAACGGTCGAGTCCTGCTGGCACATCGCCTCGCGTTACCTGCTGCCCGCAGTGCTGGGCCGGCCGTGGACGCACCCTGACCAGCTGGCCAAGCTGTGGTCGAAGGTCCGCGGCAACAACTTCGCCAAGGCCGGCGTCGACATGGCCGCCTGGGTCCTGTGGGCCGAGACGCAATCGGTGTCGCTGGCATCCGTCCTCGGCGGTACCCGGTCCGAGGTGGTCGCGGGTGTCTCGCTGGGCATCGAGCCGACGATCGACGACCTGCTGACCGAGGTCGAGCGCCAGGTCGCCGCCGGGTATCCGCGGGTGAAGCTGAAGATCGCTCCGGGCTGGGCCGTGGAGCCGGTCCGTGCTGTGCGTACGGCGTACCCGTCGCTTGACCTGCACGTGGACGCCAACGGGATCTACACGGCCGACGACCTGGCAGATTTGCGGAAGCTCGACGAGTTCGGGTTGACGATGATCGAGCAGCCGTTCGCGCCCCGGGACCTGCTCACGCACGCTGCGCTGCAACGCACGATCAGTACGCCGGTCTGTCTCGACGAGAGTGTTGAGACCGTAGACGATCTGGAGACCGCGCTGGCGCTAGAAGCGCTGCAGGTCCTCAACATCAAGGTGTCGCGGATGGGCGGCCTCGGCGCGGCGCGCGCGGCGCACGATCGGGCGCAGCAGGCCGGGATCGCCGTCTGGTGCGGCGGCATGCACGAGTTCGGCATCGGCCGCCTCGCGAACGTCGCCCTGTCCAGCCTCCCCGGGTTCACCCTCCCATCGGATGTGTCCGCCTCGGAGAAGTACTACGCCCGGGACCTCGTCGTACCCGCCGTGGTCGCGGTCAAAGGCGTCGTACAGGTACCCGAGGCAACCGGTCTCGGGCACGCCGTGGACCGCGAACTGATCGCCGCCAACACGGTCGCTCAGCAATCCTTCGGACAAGAGCAGGAGTGATTCGATGCGCGTGGCAGTGACCGGCGGCTTGATCGCGGACGGCACCGGCTCCGAACTGGTGCCGGGGACGGTCCTGGTCGAGGGCGAGCGCATCACCGCACTGCTGCCACCCGGTGAGCCGGTCGCCGATGCAGAGGTCATCGATGCCACGGGCAACATTGTGGCACCAGGGTTCGTCGACCTGCACTCCCACGCGGATTTCAGTCTCGGCGCGAGCCCGGCCGCCGAGTCGCAGCTCGCCCAGGGCGTCACCACGTTGGTCGCGGGGAACTGCGGCTGGTCGCCGTTCCCGATCACCGACCTCGAGACATTGCGTGCAGGTACGGCGTTCCTCGATCCGTTGCACGACTGGTCCTGGAACGATCTGGCCGGGTTCGCTGCAACCTTGCAACCGGCGGTGAACCTGGCGCTGCAGGTCGGCCACTGCACGCTGCGGATCGCGGCGATGGGCAGCGCGAAACGGCCGCCGTCGCCCGAGGAGCTCCGGACGATGCAGGACCTGCTGCGGGCCGCCGCCGATCAGGGTGCGGTCGGGTTCTCGACCGGACTGATCTACGCGCCGGGTGCCTACGCATCACCTGAAGAGGTGGCCGCGTTGGTCGCCACCGCTGCCGAGTGCGGGTTGCTGTACTCGACTCACATCCGCAACGAGGGCGCGGGTTTGCTGGCCGCGTTGGACGAGGCGATCGCGGCGGCGCGGGCGGGCGGCGCGCGGCTGGAGATCTCGCACCTGAAAGCCGTCGGCAAGTCCAACTACGGTCTGGTCGATGGCGCGCTCGAACACCTGGAGCAGGTCGACGACGTCGACCTCGGCTGGGACGCCTACCCGTACACCGCCACCAGCACGACACTCACCACCAGGCTCCCGACCTGGGCCCTCGCAGGCGGCGCCCTGCTCGACCGACTCGCCGACCCGGCCGAACGCGCGCGGATCGCCGAAGCCCTCCGCGCCGACGACCTGCTCTCGCCGGACTCCGTCGTGATCGCGTCCCTTCCACCCGGCCGCTACGAGGACAGCCGCGGACTCAGCCTCACCGAGATCGCGCAGCGCGACGGGGTGGACGCCGCCGAGATCGTGCTTCGCATCCTCGAGTCCCACCAGGCCGCGGTCAGCGTCGTGAACCACGCGATGAGTGAGGACGACGTCACGACCGTCCTCGAACATCCGCGGACGGCGGTCGCCAGCGACGGCTGGATCATGGACGCGACCGGCCCGGGACATCCGCATCCCCGCAACTTCGGCACGTTTCCCCGCGCCCTCGGCCACTACACCCGGGACCGCGGCATCCTGACCCTTCCCGAAGCCATCCGCCGAATGACCTCACTCCCCGCGACCCGCCTCGGCCTCTCCGACCGAGGCGTCATCAAACCAGGCGCAATCGCCGACCTGACAGTCCTGGACGCCGACTCGATCGCCGACAAGTCGACGTACGACAACCCTTGGCAACTCTCCGTGGGTATCAACCACGTCCTAGTAGCCGGCCAACTGGCCCTCACCAAAGCCAAGCCAACCGGCCACCGCCCCGGCCGCATCATCGGCCTCTAACTACTTCTTGAAGCGCTTCGGGGCGGTCGGGAGTGGGGGAGGTGCGGTGGGCGAGCGCTCTGTGGTCGTCTCGATCCAGCCGTCGTGCTTGGACAACAGTTCGTCCACAACCGCCTGATCGACATCCCGCAGTACCACCATCCATGGGTGGTCTTCGTCGTCATCCTCGCCGTGGAAGTGCCCACGCCGTACCTCGCCGTCCAGTAGATCGGCGACAACGGCTGCGTCCTCCTGCTCCCAGAAGTAGGCGATCAGCTCCATGGCGGACACCGTACGCTTCTCCCATGAGTACGTTTCCCTGGTTGAAGGGGCATGGGACCGAGAACGACTTCGTGATCCTGCCTGATCCCGACGGTTCCGTGCACGGTGAGCTGGACGCGTCGCTGGTGCGGTTCCTCTGCGACCGGCACGCGGGCCTCGGCGCGGACGGTGTGCTGCGGGTCATCCAGGGCGACAAGCAGTCGTACGTCGAGGACGGCGGCGACTGGTTCATGGACTACCGGAACGCGGACGGTTCGATCGCGGAGATGTGCGGGAACGGCATCCGGGTCTTCGTGAAGTACCTGGCGGAGGCGGGGCTGATCGACGGCAAGCCGGTCCGGGTCGGCACCCGCGCGGGCGTCAAGGAGGTCGCGCAGAACGACGACGGCACCCTCACCGCCGACATGGGTGAGCCGAAGCTCCCCGACGCGGCCGGGATCGTGGTCGAGGCCAACGGTCACCAGTGGCCCGCCGTTCATGTCGACATGGGCAACCCGCACGCGGTGGCCTTCGTCGACAGCCTGAACGAGCCGGGCAACCTGTGCGATCAGCCCACCTGGTCGCCGGCCGACGCGTTCCCGCACGGGGTGAACGTGGAGTTCGTCGTACGGCGTGGTCCGCGCGACGTCCAGATGCGGGTGCACGAGCGCGGGGCGGGGGAGACGCGGTCGTGCGGCACGGGGACCTGCGCCGTGACCGTGGCGGCCGCGCGGGCCGCCCGTGACGAGCGCCCGGTGACGTACCGCGTCGGCGTACCGGGCGGTGAAGTGAGCGTGACGTGGCGTGCGGACAACCACCTGGAACTGACCGGACCGGCCGTTCTGCACGCTCGCGGCGAGTTCGACCGGGCGTGGCTGCCGGCCTGAACCGGGAATCCCAGATCTGCGTGGGGCGTTGACTGTTGGTAAACGGGTCGCTTGTATTTGAGGCCCGTGCCACCATGGAAGGTATATGACGACCCATTCACACGCATACGAAGAGACCACCGACGTCGAAACCGACCTGACTCAGGGCGATGACTCCGGCGATTCGTTGACGGGTCACGATGAGTATGACAACGAACTGACCACCGAGGGCCTCGACCTCGAGGAGCGCCAGGCGCTCCGCCGCGTGGTCGGTATGTCGACCGAGCTGACCGATATCAGCGAGGTCGAGTACCGCAAGCTGCTGCTGGAACGGGTGCTGCTGGTCGGCGTCTGGACCGAGGGCAGCGCCGAGGACGCGGAAAACTCGCTGGCCGAGCTCAAGCTGCTCGCGGAGACCGCCGGTTCCGAGGTACTGGACGGCGTGATCCAGCGGCGGAAGAAGCCCGACCCGGCGACCTTCATCGGTTCCGGCAAGGTGGCCGACCTGCGCAACCTGGTCGCGTCGCTCGGCGCGGACACCGTGATCGCCGACGGCGAGCTGGCGCCCGCGCAGCTGCGCAACCTGGAAGACCGGCTGAAGGTCAAGGTGGTCGACCGGACCGCGCTGATCCTGGACATCTTCGCGCAGCACGCGAAGAGCAAGGAAGGCAAGGCCCAGGTCGAGCTGGCCCAGCTGCAGTACATGAAGCAGCGCCTGCGTGGTTGGGGTGGCAACCTGTCCCGCCAGGCCGGTGGACGCGTCGGCGCAGCCGGCGGCGGTATCGGCGGCCGTGGTCCCGGTGAGACCAAGATCGAGACCGACCGGCGCCGGATCAACACCAAGATCGCGAAACTCCGCCGGATGCTCAAGAACATGAAGAGCACCCGGTCGACGATGCGCCAGGAGCGTCGCCGCAACCTGGTCCCGTCGGTCGCGATCGCGGGCTACACCAACGCCGGCAAGTCCTCCTTGCTGAACCGGATCACCGGCGCGGGCGTGCTGGTCGAGGACGCGCTGTTCGCGACCCTGGATCCGACGACCCGCCGTACGACGACTGCCGACGGCCGCGTCTACACGCTGACCGACACGGTCGGGTTCGTCCGGCACCTGCCGCACGACATCGTCGAGGCGTTCCGTTCGACGCTGGAGGAGGTCGCGGACGCGGACCTGCTGCTGCACGTGGTCGACGGATCGCACCCCGACCCGCTGGCGCAGATCCAGGCGGTCCGTGAGGTGCTGGCCGAGATCGACGCGAGCGACGTGCCGGAGATCATCGTGATCAACAAGGCCGACGCCGCCGACCCGCTCGCGCTGGCGCCGATCCTGCACCGCGAGCCGGGCGCGATCGTCGTGTCCGCCCGCACCGGCGAAGGCATCGACAAGCTTCGCGAACTGCTCGAGGGTGCCCTGCCGCAGCCGCTCGTGGCCCTCGAGGTCCTGTTGCCGTACGACCGCGGCGACCTGGTCTCCCGGATCCACTCCGAAGGCTCGGTCGAGCAACTCGAACACACCGCCGAAGGCACCCACCTGACCGCCAGGGTCCACCCGGGCCTGGCCGGTGACCTCACGCCGTACGCCATCGCCTGAGCCGCCTGAGCCGCCTGAGCGACGCAACAGCCCCCGAAGTCCTCGGACTTCGGGGGCTGTTTCATGCGGTCACTTGCGCTTGGAGATCTGGATCTTCATCGTGGTGCCGGTCTTGGAGACGACCTTGATGTTGACGCCGTTGTTCGGGATCTTCACGCTGCTCGTCGGCTGGTCCGCGGACCAGTACGACTTGCTGTCGTTGAAGGTCGGTACGGCGTTCTGCCCGCGGATGTAGCTCGCCTGCCCGTTGATGTGCAGAGTGAACGAGTCCGCCTTCTCGAGGCCGAACGGTGCGTCGTAGCCGCTGACGCGCGGACGCCACAGCTGGCCGTCGATCCGGTTGATCGGGACCGGGTGGCTGTCGATCGGCAGGACCAGGCCCGCACCGGGGTGGGTGTTGGTGTTGTTGTCGCGCTGCGAGGTGTCCCAGTACCAGACCAGCAGACCGTCCTGGTACGGGAAGTGCTCCACCTTGTCGCCCAACGTGCTCGCCCAGCCGAAGTTGTACGGCCCGGTCCTCAGGTACTGGTCGTGCGACACGTAGTTGATGTTCGAGGCGAGGTAGTAGTTGTCGTACGCCGTTGTGATGGTCGCACCGACCGAGCTGAAGCCGTTCAGGGTCCAGCCTTCCGGCGTGGCCTCCGCACCGGAGTCGACCAGCGTGGTCGAGCCCGACACAACCTTGATCGCGTCGGCGAAGAACCCGTAGCCACCGGTGTTCGCGTCGGTCGTGTAGCGCAGCTGCAGGCCGATCGTCTTGCCCGCGTAGGCGGACAGGTCGAACGTCGCCGGGACCCAGCCGTTGCTCTTGCCGTCGATGCCGTTGCCCTCGGCCGCCTTGGTGATCGAGCCGGCGATCGGCTTGTAGCCGGTCCCGTCGTCGACCTCGACGTACGCGTAGTCGCACGCGTCGGGGCCGCAGTCCTCGATGTCCCAGTTCGCCTGGAACGTCAGGGTCGTGGTGCCGGCCGGAACGGCGACCTGCCGGTTCATCGTGTGGGTGAACTCGTCGCCCTCACCGCTCCACCAGGACTTGCTGCCGACCGGAGGTGTCTGCAGCGGCGTGGTGACCAGCTTCTTCGGCAAGGTGACGACCGCGGCCTGGGCCTTGGCCGAGTTGTACTCGTGCGGTCCGAGCTCGAGCGTCCGGTTCTGGCCCGCGTTCACGATCTCGTAGTCGAGCCAGCCGAGCTGCAGCTTGTCCCAGACGCCGAAGTCGGCCGCCTGCTCGCCGATACCGCCGTCAGTCGGCTTGCCGACCCGGCTCTGCGCCATGATCGTCCACCAGTTCACGCCGTTCTCGACCGCGGCACCCGAGGTGTCGTAGTGGTCCGGCAGGCCCAGGTCGTGCCCGTACTCGTGGGCGAAGACGCTGATGCCGCCGTTCTCCGGCTGGATGGTGTAGTCGCCGACATAGAGCCCGGTGTCGCCGACCTGGGCGCCGCCGGCCGGGTTGTTGGACGGGCCCCCGGGGAATCCGGCGTACCAACGGTGCGACCAGATCGCGTCCTCGCCCTGCTGCGGGTCGCCGTCGGCCTGGTCGCCGCCGGCGTGCACGATCTGGAAGTGGTCGATGTAGCCGTCCGGCTCGTTGAAGTTGCCGTCACCGTCGTAGTCGTAACGGTCCCACTGGTCGAACGTCTTCAGGTCCGCGGTGATCTGCGCCGTGGTTCGTCCGGCCGCCTTCTGGTCGGCGACCCACTGGTTGACCGCGTCCTGGATCAGGTTCCAGGTGTTGCTGCAGACGTTGCCGGTGCACGGGTAGCCGTTCGAGCGGCCGTACCGGGCCTCGTTGTACTTGACCTTCACCCAGTCGGTGACCTCGCCGGACACCGAGTAGCGGCCCGAGGACTGCTTCTCGTAGTACTTCTTCACCGAGTTGCCGTTGCCGAAGTACAGGTCCTGGTAGTGCTGCCGGTTGTAGTCGGCCTGCCAGACGGTGGAGTTGTCGACCGAGCGGTCCGGCTGCGGGATCGCGTTGTGCAGCGGGCCCTCGAAGGTGGCCGGGCCGGGGATGCTCGGTGCCTGGTCCTTGTCCGGGTAGTTCGGGTGCCGCTCGTTGCCGAACTCGGCCAGCACCACGAAGATCCGGTCGGTCTTCTCCCGGGAGAGCTCGACGTACTGGTCGACGCGGCCCTTGGCGGTCTTCACAGCCTTGGCGCCGAGGACGCCCTTCGTGCCGGCCGCCTTGGTGCCGAGCTTGACGACCGTGCTGCCGTTGCGCTGCTCCGGCTTGGCCTGGCCGTTGATGACCTTGGTGAGAGCCTCCTGCCGCAGCTCGCGGCGCTTGTCCTCGAGCGGGCTGGGCAGCTCGTCGGATGCTGGTGCGGCCTCACTCGCGATCGGCGCCGACCCTTGCTTGGACGGTGTGGCGGCGTTCCCGGCCGTGGCCGCGGCGATGCCGAGCCCGGTCGTCGCCGCCAAAGCCAGGCTGAACAGCCCAGCGGGTAGCTTGCGCACGATTCCCCTCCGTGTCTGATGACGCAGTGTGTTCACAGCTCCCCCGAGCGTGTTCTGCGCGAGATTACGGGGAAATGAGCGTCAGCTGAAGTGGAACTGAGGAAAAGCTGTGAACGAGCGGGGAAACCTGCACTCTGAGTAGAAGGGCTCACGCATTCCACCCGTGGCGCTTGGCAGACTGTTCCGCGTGGAGCGCGAGACGGTCGACCTGCTGCAGCCGCTGTGGCGTGCGCTGGTCGTGTTCCGCCTGCTGACCTGGGCGTTCGCGTGCTTCGGCGTGTGGACTCGCTGGGACGGGATAGTCCGCCCGTACGGCGCAATGCTCCAGTTGGCCGTGATGGGGGTCTGGACGCTGATCTCGTCGTACGGCTACAGCCGCCGCTGGGGCCGCCGCAACACGCGGCTCGCGTTCGCGGACCTGATCGTCACGGTCGGCTGCATGTTCGCGACCTTGTGGGCGCAACCGCTGCTCGACATCCGCGCCGGCGCCTCCGTCCTGACCTCGGTGTGGGCGGCCGGGCCGGTTCTCGCGCTCGCGATCTCCCGCGGCCGCGACGGCGGCCTGCTCGGCGCAGCCACGATCAGCCTCGCGCTGCTGTCGCTACGGGGCGTCGAGCACGCATCGAAGATCCTCAGCAACGTCCAACTGTTGCTGGTGGCCGGTCTGGTCGTCGGGTACGCCGCCTCGACCCTGCGGCAGGCGGGCGTTCGGCTGCGGGAGGCGATCGCCGCGGAGAGCGCGACAGCCGAGCGGCTGCGGCTCAGTCGCTCGATTCACGACGGCGTACTGCAGGTCCTGGCTCAGGTACAGCGGCGCGGTACGGCGATCGGCGGCGAAGCGACCGAACTGGCGCAGCTGGCCGCCGAACAGGAAATTGCCCTCCGCACCTTGATGTCCACCCGCCCGACCGTTGCGTCGGGCGATCGCGTCGATCTGTGTGGATTGCTGTTGCCGCTGGCCACGACCCGCATCGACGTCGTCGTACCGGCCACGCAGGTCCTGCTGCCTGCCTCCACGGCCGAGGAACTGGTTGCCGCGATCAAGGAAGCGCTGAGCAACGTGTCGAAGCACGCCGGCCCTGACGCCCGGTCCTGGGTGGTGGTCGAGGACCTCGGCGAGGAAGTCGTGGTATCGATCCGCGACGACGGAGTCGGTACGACGCCCGCGCATCTCGAGCGGGCCCGCGTGAACGGCCACCTGGGCGTCAGCCAGTCCATCCGCGGCCGGATCGCCGACCTGGGTGGCACCGTCACCGTCCGTACCGCGCCCGGCGAAGGAACCGAATGGGAGTTGATGGTGGAGGTCTCATGACACTCCCTGTGTCAACCTCAGGCAGCGACGGGCTTGTTGAGCGCTGCTGCGGCACCGTGTTTGGCGGGGTCGTAGGGGACGCCATCGTGC
>NZ_SNWS01000015.1:0-234212 GCF_004362255.1 Kribbella sp. VKM Ac-2571 | reverse complement strand
GAGACGCCGACACCAACACCGAGCCCGAACCAGCCACTACCAGCGCCGACAAGCCCTCCCAGCATGAACATCACGAACTACGGCTGTCGTACTAGTGTCGTGAGTCATTAATTCGGTGATAGCTGGGTAGTGTGGGGGCTATGCCAGATCCGGTTGCTCCTGCGGTGGTGTTGTCCGATGAGCAGCGTGCTCGGTTGGTGGCGTGGTCGCGGCGTGCTACGTCGGCGAACGGATTGGCGGTGCGGTCGAGGATCGTGCTGGCCGCGGCTGATGGGCTGAGTACGAGCGCGGTGGCCCGCAAGCTCGATGTCAATGTCACGACGGCGCGGCGGTGGCGGGCGCGGTTTGTCGAGCAGGGCCTGGACGGGTTGTTGGACGAGCCGCGTCCGGGTCGGCCGCGGACGGTGTCCGACGAGCAGGTCGAGGCGGTGATCACCACGACGCTGGAGACCACGCCGAAGGACGCGACGCATTGGTCGACGCGGTCGCTGGCGGCCGAGTTGGGGTTGTCGCAGTCGGCGGTGTCGCGGATCTGGCGGGCGTTCGGGCTGCAGCCACACCGTCAGGCCTCGTGGAAGCTGTCCAAGGATCCGTTGTTCATCGACAAGGTTCATGACGTGGTCGGGCTCTACCTCGACCCGCCGGAACGGGCGGTGGTGTTGTGCGTGGACGAGAAGTCCCAGATCCAGGCCCTGGACCGCACCGCGCCGATCTTCCCGATGATGCCCGGCACGCCGGCCCGGGCCAGCCACGACTACAAACGAGCCGGCACCTCCAGCCTGTACGCCGCGCTGGACCTGGCCAGCGGAAAGGTCATCGGATCCCTGCACGCCCGGCACCGCGCGATCGAGTTCAAGAAGTTCCTGCAGACCATCGACCGCGAAGTCCCCGCCGACCTGGACGTGCACGTCGTACTCGACAACGCCTCAACCCACAAGACACCCGCGGTGAAACGGTGGCTCGCCGCCCACCCGCGCTTCGTCTTGCACTTCACCCCCACCAGTTCGTCCTGGCTGAACCTGGTCGAGCGATGGTTCGGCGAGCTCACCACCAAGAAACTCCAGCGCGGCACCCACCGCTCGGTGCGCGAACTCAACACCGACATCCGCGCATGGATCAACACCTGGAACGAGAACCCACGACCCTACGTCTGGACCAAAACCGCCGACCAGATCCTCGAATCCATCGCAAAATACTGCACCCGAATTAACGACTCACGACACTAGACCGCCGTACGCATCCATCACAGATTGCTCCTGGCCGCGAATCGCGGCCCATGAATGTCCAGACATGTCATTTACCCCGATATTTGCGACATCATTTCGCGTGTACCCGGCAGCTCTAATCGCTGACTTCTTGTCGACGAACGCCGCATGAAGGCGACCGTGCGCGTCGACCGCGCTGGCACCGACGTACACGCGTCCATCCTTCATCGTAGTCGTATACACACCTGGAACGGTTAGAGCATTGTCGAATCCGAAGGCGCGGCAAGTTGAGTTGTGAACCAGCACTGGGCTTATCCCAGCAACAACATAGTACGTGTGGATCCCATCAACTGTGAGTTGTAGGCGGCTGCGACGCGCTGCGAGCCGTGACGGATACCCTTCACGTGGATGCGTTGACCGGTCGGCATCAAGAGTTCGTCCCCGACGCCGAGCTCATCGGCCCTTTGGTACACGTGATCGCTGGCGTTCCAGAACGGATGGTCCTCGGTCGTGGTGATTGACCCACCGTCTGTCGCGAGGACGAAAAGCGTGTCGGTATGAACCCAGAGATGGGTGACTCTCCGCGGACCACGCTCACCGGTCTCAGGGTCGGTCGCGACGACCATGTCGCCGATCTTGACGCTGCTGATCGGTTTCGTGGACCCATCTGCCATCAGCACCTTGGTTTCGCCGCTGAAGCTGCACGGACCACCCGCCGTAGCCTGACTCCTGCCGACGCCATGCGCCTCTGGTCCGCCGCCCACTGGGCCGCTCGTTCCATCGTTGAAGCCTTCGGCCGACATGGTGCCGGTCGATCATATGCGCTGCACTCGATTCCCCCTTGGCGACACATCTCGTCGGCGAACAGCGCGAGAACCACACGTCGCTCGCACCACAGGTCCTGCGCTTTCCGCCAACGACGACCCAGGTCTCAGTGTTGTTGCAACTGACCATGTACTCCTGACCCTGGCCGCCTTCGCTGCCGATGAGCTTCGACTTCGCCGCGTCGTACGCCCGCTCGTACACGCCCTCGTCCGGCGCGGTCACATCACGGCTGCCGACCTTCCCCGTGACAGGCTGCGGAGTTGATCCGCTGTCCACAGGCGCCTGGACGGGGCCGCTGTAGCTGGCATTGCTATCGCAGCCGCCTTCGTCAGCCATCGGGCAATGCCCGTCGAATTCGACGCCGGTGATCGGGTTGCCCGCGGTGAACGCGTACCGGTTCACGGTCCACGGGTCCGCGCCGAGCGCCAGGTCGTTGAGGGCGCCGTTGTACATGTCGCGGGTCAGGAACCGGTTTCAGGCTCGGGTTGTACTCGCGGAACCCCATGTCGTAGGTACCGGTGGCGCCGTCATACCGCTTCAGAGTTGAAGCGGTACGGGTTGACGATGTCGGCGTCTGCGGCCGCGTCGTTCTTGATTTCGTCGTCTCCGGTGGTGCCGATCTTGTCGGGCTGGCCGTAGGCGGTGTAACGGTACGTCGAGGTTGTGGTGCCTGTCGCAGCGTCGGTGAGGGTTGTCAAGCCTCGCCGGCCGCATGTGTTATGCACTAGCACTGGTGTTTGCCAGACACCACATAATAGGTATGGATGCCTCCACGGTGAGGTTGTACGCGGTTGCGAGGCGCTGTGAACCTGCGCGAATGCCGATGACCCGCACCCGCGTCCCAGTGGAGGTAAGGAAGTTGGTCGCCTCATCGAGTTGGTCGGCGCGCTGGAACTCCTGGTCCGTAGCGTTCCAGACGGATGGTCCTCCGTCGTTGCAAGGGTGCCGACATCGGTGACGAGCGCACGGAGCGTGTCAGAGTGGATCCACAGCTGGGTGACCTTCCGTGGCCCGCGTTCGCCGGTGCTGGGATCGGTGACGAGGACTTCGACGCCGATCTCGATTTGTGAGATCGGCTTGGCGCTACCGTCACCCATCTCAACGAGCGTCTCGCCGCCGAAGCTGCACATCGTCTTTGTGGCGGCCTTCTCAGCAGCCGCCGCCTCATTCGGTGAGTTTGGCGCCCTTGCCGAACCACTTGCCGACCGTGGATAGCGTGCCGGCGATCGGGATCATCGCGGCGCAGCTCGCGGCCGTTGCCGACCACGACCACGAGGTGTTCGGGGCTGAGCGCCCGGGCGGGCGATGGCGTTGCCGGTCTCACCGTCGTGGGCGTACCAGGCGCAGTTGGCGCCGTCCGCAGCCTCACCCACGACGGGAACCGATCCAGCTGCGTCAAGAGTCCCATGCAGCAACGGTTTCGCGATCTTGACGATGCCACCGCTGCCGTCACCCCCACACGTCCAGCCGCCACCCTCCTCCAACTTCAGCTGACAGTCCGGGCACCGCTCCAGCACCGACCCGACAATGGTCCCGCCGCCACAGCGGTCATGGCTCACGCCTTGCCGATCGCGGCTGCTACCCAACTGACAAATGCGTCAGTCTCGACTGATTCGCCAGCAACGATCTGATGCCCGTACGTAGCGAGGAGGCGATCGATGTCGAGGTTGTACTTCGGGTTGGCCACGCCCTTGAACCCCATGATCACATGCCGCTGAAACGCGGCGTCACGAACCCCTTTGTCGAACATGGCCCATTGCAAGTTCGGGCTACGCTCGATCATCACGTCGCCGAGGAACAACGCGAGATCGTTGACCACCGCGTACCACAAGTTCCGAAGCCGACCAGTCTCCGGAACGCCCTCCACTTCGCGGCGGAACCAGTCATTGGCCAGCTGCAAGCCTGCGTCGTCGGACGCCAGCACCACACCGTTACCCTCCAGCAACCGACGCAGCTCGGAAATTCGCTCGTGCTTTGCGTCCATCAACCGCATAAACGCCGCACGCGCCTCACGCCTCGTCACCTCATGTAGTGGCCGGGTGACACCTGGATCGAATGGCGAGTAATCGCCCCAATTCACGCTCATCGCACCACCGTAAACGGGATCCCGTTCCTAAGGAGCTCAGCCGCCAGACTTGGTGTTGGGCCTCCACGCCCAGTTGTCGGACTCGTCGAGAACTCCCACATCAGTTTCCTGACCTGGCTGGTCGGGTCGTTCAACAACTCAACATCTCTCGCGATCTCCTGGCGCTCTCGGCTCCCCAGGCTTGTACGGCCGACCTTCGACTCAATCGCCAACCCATCCGGAGTCAAGACGTCCAGTCGGCGCGAACCACTTGCAGCCTGCAACGTTACTTCTCGCATCGCACCCGGATAACGTCCTGCGATGGCATCAGCCGCAGCATCACCAACAGCCTTGTTCTTCAGAACCTGAGGAACGCTGCTTGGGGCTTCCTCGGCGAGCTTGGCGCCCTTGCTGAACCACTTGCCGACCGTGGATAGCGTGCCGGCGATCGGGATCATCGCGGCGCAGCTGGCGATGGCGTTGCCGGTCTCACCGTCGTGGGCGTACCAGGCGCAGTTGGCGCCGTCCGCAGCCTCACCCACGACGGGAACCGATCCAGCTGCGTCAAGAGTCCCATGCAGCAACGGTTTCGCGATCTTGACGATGTCGCCGCTGCCGTCACCCTCAAACGTCCAGCTGCCATCCTCCTTCAACTTCAGCTGACAGTCCGGGCACCGTTCCAGCACCGGCCCGACAATGGTTCCGCCGCCACCTTCGGACCCGGTGTCGTTCAGGTGACCGCCGTACTCGACTCGACTGATGGGGTTGCCGCCGCCGAACATGTACCGGTTGGCGTTCCAGGGGTCAGTCCCGAGCCCGAGGTCGGTCAGAGCACCATCGAACATGTCGCGAGTCAGAAACCGGTTCAAACCAGGGTTGTACTCACGGAACCCCATGTCATAGGTGTTCGTGGCGCCGTCGAAACGACCCGAGTTGAACCGGTACGGGTTGACGATGTCGGCGTCCAGCGTCGCATCGTCTTTGATCTCGTCGTCGCCCGTCGTACCCATTTTGTCCGGCTGGCCGTAGGCGGTATAGCGGTACGTCGACGTTGTCTGACCGGTGGTCGCGTCGGTCAGCGTTTCGGTGTCGCCGTGCGGGTTGGTACCATAGAACGACTTCTTCGACGTCGTGCCGTTGACCGGAGAGTCGACCAGCGAGAGGCTCTCGCCCTTGGCACCGTAGGCATACGACTTCGAGGTCTTCCAGGTCCCGGTGGTGTCCTTCTCCTCCTCGGCCGCGACCTGGTCAGCAAGACCAATGAAGGTGTAGCGGGTGGAGATCGACGCGTTGGTGACGACCTTTTCGGACTGGTTGGTGACACGGTCGAACGGGTCGTAGGTCTGGTTGCGGGTGAACGTCGGGTTGCCGGCGGTGTCGAACTTCTGTTGCCGGACCAGGCGGTCGTAGCCGTCGTAGGCGTTCTGCTCCACCACCTGGGTGCCCACGTCGGTGGTGGTGGAGCGGCCGAACGGGTCGTAGCGCTGGTTCAGGGTCGTGCCACCGGTAACCGTTTTGGTCAGGCGGTTGCGGTCGTAGGTCATCGTCGACGTCGTCGCGCCGATCTTCTGCAAGGTGGTGTTGCCGGCGGCGTCGTACTCGTAGGACTCGGACTCGCCCTTCTCGACACCGGTCTTCACCACTGCCTCGAGCTGCCGCGCCGGGGTGTAGGTGTAGTTCGAGGCCTGGTCCAGGTACTCCGACGAGTTCGCCTTCAGAAGCTTCTCGACATCCTGGGAGCGGTCGCCATCGGAGTTGAAGCGCAGCGAATGCGACGACACCAACTTCCCGCCGCTGGTCTTTTCAGACTGAATCCGCGGCAGCCCGTCCTCGTGATACGTGAACGTCGCCAGATTGCCATTGGGCTTGGTGATCGTCGAACGCAGACCGCGCCCGTCGTAGGTGTAACTCCACGTATCCAACGTGCCCGTCGGCGAGGCACCAGCCTTGACCGTGGCCACCAGATTCCGGACATCCCACGTGTAGCCGGTGTAGCGCGACACACCCACCGTGTTCGCATCCGCGCCACGCTGGGCGTTGGTCGACAAGACGTTGGAGTCGAGGTCGTAGGTGTAGTCGGTCTTCGCCTTCTCCACACCAGCCTTCAACTCCTGCACCTGCGTGGTGCGGGCCAGACCATCAGTAGTGATCTTGAACGTGTCTGTCGGAGCGTTGGGATTGTTGTCCTTGACCTCGGTCTGCTGCCCGTTCAGGTCGTAGTTGTAGGTGAACGACCGGGATTCAACCGGACTGGTCGAGACCAGCTTGATCGCGTCCGCGACCACCACGCCAGTCGCGGACGGCTTCAACGTGATCGTCTTCGCGACACCGTTCGGGAACGAATAGTTACCGAGGCTCACCCACGGGGTAGCCGCGGTGCAGGCCTTCTGGTCGACCGTCTTCGTAGCCGCGCCGGTGGAGTGGTTGATCGTGTACGTCGCCGCAGTCGTGGCGCCGGTCGCGACCGGGCAGGAGGCGTAGACGTCGAACGAGCCCGCGACATCGGGCAGCACCCGCCAGTTGAACGTGTCGCTGGCTTGCGGCGTACCAACAGCCGCAGCAGCGTGGGTTTGATAGTCCGCGCCTTGGGTGTTGGTGCCACCGGCAACGGGCGTCCACGTGCCCGTCGAGCTGGTTTGCCAGGTGTCGGCGTTGTCGATGATGTCGACCGGCTGCTGGGCGGCGGTGTCGGAGCGCGACTGCAGCGCACCGTCGGGGTAGTAGCCCCACGCCTGGGTCCGCTTCGCGTCGTCACCCGGCACCGTCAGCGTCCGGTCGGTCTGCTGACCCAATGCGTTGTAGCCGTACGTCGCGGTGATCTGCCACGGATCCGTCGACGTCTTGATGTCACCAGACCCGTAGTAGCTGAAGTTCGTCCACTGCGACGCCGGCGGCGCCGTAGCGGCGAAGGTTGGCTCGGACTGGGCCTTGATCTCGCCGGTCGGGTAGTACTGGATGAACGTGCTCGACGGCGTCTTGTACAAATCCGTCGCCGTGTCGAACGCAGACTTGTTCTGCACCGGCCGGTTGTTCTTGTCGTACACCGTCTCGGAGTACCGGCCACTGGGCCGGGTCTGACGAGTCACGTTGCCGGCCTCGTCGTAGTTCAGCTTGGTGACCCGGTCTTCTTGGTGCGCGCCGATCGGCGTGTGCGGGACGTGGATCTCGATCGGCTGGCCGGCTTCGTCGTACTTCGTCGTCTTCGTGTTCCCGGCCTGGTTGATCTCGGCTGTGACCAAACCATCGGCGTCGTAGACCGTCTTGCTGGTGTGACCCGCCGCGTCGGTGACGCGGTAGGCCGGCCCTTAGCAACAAGGGGAAACGACGACTCGTTGGTTCGTCCTACATGACCGGTGAGTAGCGTGTATGGTCCCGGCGAGTGAGACGTCCTGCGATCTGCGCACAGCGACCGGACGACCACTTAAAGTTTTGATCTAGGCCAATTCAGTCACTGATCGGCAACATTTTCACTGCGCCGGCGGTTGATCTCGTAGTCTCCCTTCGGGGATTCATTTGAAACGACCTGGGGGACCCATGCTTCGGAGGCTTCTGGCCTCAGCTGCCGCATTGCTTGTCGCGGCCGCGGCGATCGTGTTCATCGATCGCGCGGCCGACGCGGCCGCGGCCGGTGTCAGCATCACCGCGACGCAGGCGTCGAACGGCACCACCACGCTGACCTACCGCGCGACCGTGCTCAAGGCGGGCGCGATCCGCGAGGTCACGATGGCGATCCCGGCCGGGACCACAGGCCGGGTCACGTCGATCAACGGCACGGTCAGCTCGGTCACGAGGACAGTGCTGCGCTGGCGACCGGCCCGCGTCACGAACGTTGCAGTCGGCGCACGGCTCGCGATCCCGCTGTACGGTCTGAAGCTGCCCGCCGGCGGCCCGTGGACGCTGGGATTCAAGTCGATCGGCACGGCGGGCCAGGTGATCACGTCCGGCGCCGGCGTACTGCAGCCGTTGAAGACCTACACGGCCGCTGTCGCGGTCAAGGCGACGAACCCGATTCCCGCCCAGACGACGAACCTGACGTACCAGGCCACGATCACCAAAGCGGGCACCCTAGGCGCCGTACGCATGCAGTTGCCCACCGGCGCCACCGGCACGTACAGCACCATCAACGGCACGCTCTCCGTCGACGGCGGCTACGCGACCTGGAAACCGAAGTCACCGCTCAACGTCGCACTCGGCGCACGACTGGCGATCCCGGTGAACGGCGTCCAGCTGTCCCGGTACGGCGCAACGATGAGCCTCACCGTCTCCGCGACCACCCCCACCGGCACCGTCCTGAGCTCCGGCGCCGGAAGCATCGCGTTCATCGCACCGCCTGCCGAGATGCCCGTCGTCGCCGCCGCGGACTTCGTCGCGCCGCCTGCCGGATGTCCCGACACCTGGCCGACGACAACCGTCGAGAACGCCAAGCCGGGTATTGGCGACTGGGTCATCCCGACCAGCATGAACGGCGCCCTGGCCGGCTACCTGGCGCAGGTCTCGGCCAGCTGCGGCGACTCCGTCGACCTCAAGGTCACCTCCGGCAATCCGGTCAGCGTCGTCGCCTACCGGATGGGGTACTACGCCGGCCTCGGCGCGCGAGAGGTCTGGCGGCAGGACGACGTACCGACCGTACTTCAGGAGGCGCCGACAACCGGCGGAGCGTCGGTCGACGGCAAACCGCTGCGGATGACGTCGGCGGCGACCTGGTCCAAGACGCTCAGCATCCCTGTGGACAAGGACTGGATCCCGGGAACGTACCTGATCAAGATCAGCGACGGCACCTCCGCGACCTATGCGCCACTGACGGTCCGCGACGACACCGGCACCAAGCACGACCTGATGATCCAGCAGGCGACCGCGACCTGGCAGGCGTACAACAGCTACGGCGGCGTGAGCTTCTACACCGGCCTCGACACCGGCTCCGGCCGGCTGACGTTCGACCGGCCGTACAACGAGGGCCAGGGCTCCGGGCAGTACCTCACACTCGAGCAGGGACTGGTGTTCTGGGCCGAGTCGAAGGGACTCGACGTCACCTACTGGACCGACAACGACCTCGACCGGTACGGCGGTCAACTGCCGACACGAGCCCGGACGCTCTTCCTGCCCGGACATGACGAGTACTACTCGCTGCGGATGCGGGCCGCGCTCAGCCAGGGGATCGCCCGCGGTGTCAACGTCGCCAACCTCGGCGCGAACACGGCGTACCGCTTGATCACCTTCACCGACGAGACGCGGCGGGCCTGGGACATCGACCGGTACACCGACGGCTACAACTCCACGACGTGGCGCTACCAGGGTGACGCCTACGCCTCGCAGCCGCTGCTCGGCGCGGACTACATCTGCCCGGTGCTGGGCAACACGCTGACGACCGACAGCGGATGGATCTTCGATGGTGTCCCCAACGGGACGACGCTGCCCGGGTTCATCGCCGGCGAGGTCGACTACGTCTGGCCGGATCTCTACAAGCAGCCAGGCCAGACAACGCTCGCCAGCGGCACCGGAGCGTGCCGCTCGAACGGTCGCGCCGCGCCCATGCACGTCACGGCGTACACCGCCCCATCAGGTGCCCGGGTCCTGAACGGCTCCACGTTCGCCTATGGCTGCTTCCTCGTCGGCCGGTGCCCGTCGAACTGGACAGTCCCCTCCCCCGATGCGGCGTCGCAGAAGGCAGTCGCGACGATTGTCGCCAACATCGCTGAGTGGGTCTCCCGCGGCACCATCGCCGTACCGTCCGAAACCACAGCCGCCAAGATCCGCGTCGCCGTACCGAAGCACCCGCTGCAGACCAACACCCAGCCCTGACCGTCGAGGTCAGCTGACGGGTACGTCGGTGACGACAGCGTAGTGGTCCGAGGGCGGCCGGCCGTGGTCTTCGTCGAATCCCACGAGGTGGGAGTCGGTCGGGACCAGGCCGTCGTTGGCCAGGATGTAGTCGATCCGTTGGTCCTCGAGCCACTCGCCGTGCCCGAGGTAGGGATTGCGGGAGCTGTAGGTGACGCCGTCGTACGCCTGTTGCCAGCAGTCGTCGAGTACGGCGAGCAGAGGGTCGAGCTCGGGGCAGTCGGGTGGCGCGTTCAAGTCACCGGCCACGACGACGTCGTCACCGCGGGCCTTGAGTTCGGACACGAGCGACGCCAGCGAACTCGCCTGCGCGAAGCGTTCCCGCTGATGGTCCTCTTCCCAGTCCAGGCAGCTGGTGATGAAGTGCAGACTGTCCTCGCCGAGCCGGATCTCCGCCCGGAGCGCGACCGTGCCGGTCGACAACGTGTGCTGCTCGACCGCCCGCAACGGGAAGCGGCTCAGAATGCCCAGCCCGAGCCGTACGCCGGGATCCGGGTCACGCGGCATCCGCGACGGCGCGAACACCGACGACATCCCCAACTCGAACCCGAGCAGATCGGTCTGGGACTGTCCGTCGTCGCGCCAGGTCTCTTGCAGGGCAAGGAAATCGGGTCGTTGCGCCCGCACCGTTTCGGCGATCGCCCGCTGGCGCCGGAGCCAGTGGTCGCCGAACCGCCCCCACACGTTCCACGTCATGAACCTCACTGCTACTTCACCTTCCTCGTATCGCGCCGTACCGGTACCCGCAACGACCGAGGACACGCCGACGAGTCTGCTCATCCGCCGGGGTTACCCGACGCCCGGCGGGGAACCGGGCGGGTATGACTGTGAAGCTGAACAAGAAGGCGTTCGAGCACGCGAAGAGCCTTGTGGAGAAGGGACAAACGACCAAGGACGAGCGGGACGACTGGAGCGAGCATGCCCCGACCGCGGCCGAACAGAACGCGTATTTGGACAAGCACGGCTGGAGCGACTACGGCCTGTGGTTCCTCGGTATCGACACCGACATGGACGAGGAGACCAAGGGACACTACGAGTTCCCGTACGGCGACTTCCAACGGGTACACCGCTGCGGTGTCATCAGCGCCGAGTCCCGCGCCGCGCAGTACGACCACCCCGATATCCAGGACGCACTGAAGAAGATCCACGAACTCCTGGACGGCGAACACAGCTAAGACTCACGCGCTACTCCCGGGCGCCCTTGTCGAGGACCTTGTTCACGGAGCGTTCCAGGCGTGCTCTCGCTTCCTCGTCGGCGAGGTCGTCGCCGACGCGGTCGACGGCGTCCGCGATCGTGCGCCCGTGCTCGTACTGCTCCACGACGCGTGGATCGACGTACGACGCCCTGGCCACCGCCGGCGTGTTACCGAGGTGCTCGGACACCTCCTCGAGCATCTCCTTCACCGCCGCGTTCAGCGCCTTTTTCGTGGTCGGCGGCTCCGCCTCGGCCAGATCGACCGCGGCGTGCACGGTCGCGGTCCAGGTCCGCAGGTCCTTCACGGTGAAGTCGTCACCGACCAGCTCGCGGAACCGGTCGTTGATCATCCCGGCATCGATCTCGTGATACTCGTCGCCGTCGCGATACACCAGCAGCTGCTTCTTCTTGTGCCGGCTTCGCCTCAGCGAACGCACCGCTGCCACCAGGTTGGCGTCTTCCAGCTCGAACGTCCGCCGCTGCCCGCCCTTCGCCCGAAAGTCGAACACCAGCTTCCCGCGACTGATCCGCACGTCGTCACGCAGCAATGTGGCCGCACCCCGGCTGCCGTACTCCTCGGCGTACTGCGTGTTGCCGGTCCGGAAGACGCCGTAGTCCAGCATCCGCAGCGCGACCGCGAGCACCCGCCGCCGCTGCAGCCCCCGCGCACACAGATCCTCGTCCACCGCCTCCCGGAACGCTGGTAGTTTGCGCGCCAGCTGCCGCACTCGATCGTGCTTGTCCGCATCCTGCGCCGACCGCCAGTCGTCGTGGTACAGATACTGACGGCGTCCGGCCTCATCGGTCCCGACGGCCTGGATGTGCCCGTTCGGGAACGGACAGATCCACACGTCCTGCCAGGCCGGCGGAATCGCCAAGGTCCGGATCCGCTCGACCGTGTCCGTGTCGTCGATGACCTTGCCATCGGCATCGAGATAACTGAACCCACGCCCTCGCCGCACGCGGGTGTACCCCGCCTGCTCCGGGTGACTACGCCGCAGCCGCATGACAGTGCACCCAGCGATAGCCGTAGCCGGCGAGTCGGACCGAGTTCTTCGACGCCGGCTCGTACTCACCGTCGGCGAGCAGGTCGGTCCGCACGTCGTACGGAAGGTCGACCTCGAGCTCGTCGGCGGACAGATTGGCCAGCATCAGTACGGCGTCGTTGCCGCGATGGTGCAGGACGGCGAAGACCGAGCGCTGCCGGAGCGCCAATGCCTCGCAGCGGTGCGGCGGGAGCTCGCCGAGCTCCCGCCGGGTGCGGACCAGCTGCGCCACTTTGCTGAACAGGGACCCGGGACGAAACTCCTGATCCGCGACATTGACCTGCGAGAACCCGTAAGGGCCGCCCTGAAGGACGGCCGGAGCAACCACCCCGGCCGGTGCCTTGCTGAACCCGCCGTTCGGTTCGGACGACCACTGCATCGGCGTCCGCACCGACATCCGGTCCGGCAGTGTCAGGTCCTCCCCCATCCCGATCTCCTCGCCGTACCGGACCACCGGTGCCCCCGGCAACGACTCCGCGACCGCATGCGCCAGCGCGGTACGCCGTACGTCACCGAGCATCGGCGCCACCCGACGGCGGATCCCACGGTCGAACACGCGCATGTTCGCGGCCGGCGCGAACGCCGCCATCACCTCGTCTCGCTCCGGCGCCGACAACCGGTCCAGGTCCAGCTCGTCGTGGTTGCGCAGCCAGTTGACGTAGGTGCAGCCGTCCGGCGGATCGGGCTGCGCGCGCAGCGCCCGCACCAGCGGCTCGGCGTCCCCGCGGGCCAGCGCGAGGAACAGCAGATTGTTCGTCCAGAAATCCAGCACCGCGTGCAGGCGGCCGCCGTTGCCGAAGTACAGGTCGTACTGGTCCGGCGGCACGTCCACCTCGCCCATCAACGGCGCGCCGTCGGCCATCTCCGCGAGCTCGGAGAGGAACCAGAAGCCGTCGTCGCGGTCATCGCTCAGGGCCGCCTGCCGGACCATGTACGGCACCGCGTCGACCCGGAACCCGTCGACTCCCTTGTCGAGCCAATGCCGGACGATGCGCGCGATCTCCGCACGAACCGCCGGACGGCCGACGTCCAGATCGGCCTGGTGCCAGTAGAACGCGTGCCGGTAATACATCCCGGCGTGCGCGTCGTATGCCCAGATCGAGTCCTCGACGCCCGCGAAGACCGGACCTTGTACGACGGGATCGTCGCGCGGTTCCGCCGCCCACACGTAGTAGTCGCGGTACGGCGAACCGGGGTCGTCCCGCGCCGCCCGGAACCATGGATGGTGGATCGACGTGTGCTGGACGATCAGTTCGACGATCACCCGCAGATCCAGCTCATGGCAGCGCTCGACGAGCTCCTCGAAGTCGGCCATCGTGCCGAACCGGGAGGAGACACCGCAGTGGTCCACGACGTCGTACCCGGCATCCAGGTACGGCGATACGTAGAACGGTTGCACCCAGATGGTGTCCGCCCCGACGGCCCGCACGTGGTCCAGCTTCCGGACAACGCCTGGCAGATCTCCGACACCGTCGTCGTCGGAGTCGAAGAACACCGCCGGGTCCAGCTGATAGATCGCCCGCCCGTCAAGTCGCATGTCCTGCCGGTACCCCGCCCCCGGACCGTAAACGCCTCGTCGCAGACCCGGCTGTTTCGGCAGCCGAACGGCGGACACCGGACGTTCATGTCGACTCTGCTGCCAACCGCTTCCGCGCCGGACACCGCGCGGATCCTGCGAGACGTCCTCGGACCGGTCGTTGCCCAGGGACCGATCCTTCGCAGACCCCGGCTGGGCATGCTCGCCGAGAAGCTGCGCGTGGACGACCGCGCGCTCCGTTGCGTCCGGCGACTCCGCGGCCGGTGCGGCGAGGGGCCCGTCCTGCTGCGGATCGCCGGGCGCACGATCGCACTCGTTCTCGCCGCCGACGACGTCCATCGACTGCTGAACGAAACGCCCGAACCGTTCGCCGCCGCAACCGGTCTGAAGATCGGCGCGCTGACGCACTTCCAGCCGCACGCGGTCCTGACGACCAACTCTGCGCTGCGGGCCGGACGTCGTGCGCTGAACGAGGATGCCCTCGACAGTCACCTCCCTGTCCATCGTCACGGCCACCGGTTCGTCGACGTGGTCCACGAGGAGCTGGACGGCCTGGACGCCCGCACTCTCGGCTGGGACGACTTCCGCAGCGTCTGGTCTCGCGTCGTACGCAGGATCGTGCTCGGGGACGCGGCCCGCAACGACGTGGAACTCACCGAGCAGCTCGACCAGCTCCGCGCCGACGCGAACTGGGCACAGCTGGGCCCGGGGCACGACGAGACGCGCGCCCGTTTCCTCGCGACGGTTTCCCAGTACGTCGACAAGGCCGAAATCGGAAGCCTCGTCGAAGCCCTCGACCGACGGTCCGAGACACTCGACCCGGCCGGTCAGGTGCCGCACTGGCTGTTTGCCTTCGACGCCGCCGGCATCGCCCTCTGGCGACTCCTCGCCGTCCTCGGCACCGACCGGTCGCGACTCGAGCCCATCGTCACCGAGGCACGTCACCCGGAGGCTTCCCCGTTGCTGGCCCACGCCGGCGCCGCGATGCAGGAGTCCCTCCGGTTGTGGCCCACCACTCTGGTCATCCTGCGGCAGTCGCACGAGGACACCGAATGGCGTGGCAAGGTCGCGCCGGCCGGAACCGAGTTCGTGATCGTGAGCTCGGTGTTCCATCGCGACGACGACGCACTTGACTTCGCGAACCGGTTCGAACCGGCTGTCTGGCTGGACGGGCGAGCCGACGGTTCCTGGCCGATCGTCCCGTTCAGCGAAGGTCCCGCAGGGTGCCCCGGACGGAACGTCGTACTGCTCACCACCAGCGCCGCGGTCAGCCACCTCGCCGACCGCTACGACCTCGATGTCGATCCGACGACCCGCGCGAAGCTGGCCGAGTCGATGCCCGGCACGTTCAACCACGCCGACGTCCGGATCGGGTTCTGGAGACGCCGCGACAGCTGAGAAACCCTGAGAACGTCAGGACCGGCCGGGCAGGAACTCCTGAACCTTGGACTTGAACCCCTGCTTGATCATCGAGGAACGGTCGCTGTCACCGCGCACGATCGACTCCGCCGCCTTCTCGATCTGGTCCCAGGTCGCATGCGGCGGGATCGGCGGCACCGCGGGATCGGTGCGGAACTCGACCACGCACGGGCGATCCGCCCGCAGCGCCTCCTCCCAGGCCGGCACGACCTCCTCGGGCTTCTCGGCCGTCACCCCGTGCAGCCCGAGCAGCCTCGCGTAGCCGGCGTACGGGAACTCCGGCAGCTCCTGCGAAGGCAGGAACTGGGGCGAGCCTCCCATCGCCCGCAGTTCCCACGTCACCTGGTTGAGGTCGTTGTTGTGCAGTACGGCGACCACCAACCGCGGATCCGCCCACTCCTGCCAGTACTTCGCGATCGTGATCAGCTCGTTGATCCCGTTCATCTGCATCGCGCCGTCACCCACCAGCGCGTAGCCGGGCCGGTCCGGGAGCCCGAACTTCGCGCCGATCACGTACGGCACGCCAGGCCCCATCGTGGCGAGCGTCCCGGACAGTGATCCCCGCATCTCTCCGCGGATCCGGATGTGCCGCGCGTACCAGTTCGCCGCCGATCCGGAGTCGGCCGCGAGGATCGCGTCGCTCGGCAGCCGCTGCGACAACTCGTGGAACACCAGCTCCGGGTTGATCGGATCCGCCGAGGTGTGCGCGCGACGCTCCATGACCTCCCACCAGCGCCTGACGTTGCTCTCGACGCCCGACCGCCACGACCGGTCCTCCTTGCGCTGCAGGAGCGGAATGAGCGCGCGCAGGGTCCGGGCCGCGTCCCCGACCAGGTTCACCTCGAACGGGTACCGCATCCCGACCATCGTCGGATCGAGATCGACCTGGATCGCCCGCGCCTTGCCGAACTCGGGCAGGAACTGCGAATAGGGGAAGTTCGATCCCACGATCAGCAAGGTGTCGCAATCCATCATCAGCTCGTACGACGGCCGCGTCCCGAGCAGTCCGATCGAGCCCGTCACCCAGGGCAGCTCGTCGGACAGAACGTCCTTGCCCAGCAGGGCTTTCGCGACACCGGCACCGGTGATCTCAGCGAGCTCCGTGACCTCACTGGCCGCCCCACGCGCACCTTGACCGACCAGGACCGCGACCCGCGAACCCGCGTTCAAGATCTCCGCCGCCCGCTCGAGCTGCTCGGCCGCCGGGACCGGCGCCGACCAGGTCAGGTCCAGGCTCGACGGCACCATCTTGAACGCGTGCGACGGCGCCGTGTACTCCAGCTCCTGCACGTCCGACGGGATGATCAGCGCGGTCACGGTACGCCGGGCTGCCGCGATCCGGATCGCCCGGTCGAGGACGTTCGGGAGCTGCTCCGCGACCATCACCGTCTCGCAGTAGTCGGACGCGACATCCTTGAAGAGCGTGTGCAGGTCGACCTCCTGCTGATAGCTGCCGCCCATCGCGCTGCGTGCCGTCTGCCCCACGATCGCGACCACAGGAACGTGATCGAGCTTCGCGTCGTACAACCCGTTCAGCAGGTGGATCGCGCCCGGACCGCTGGTCGCCGTACACACGCCGACGCGGCCGGTGAACTTGGCGTACCCGACCGCTTCGAAGGCCGCCATCTCCTCGTGCCGGGCCTGTACGAACCGCGGCTGGTTGTCCGCCTTCTGCCACGCGGAGAGCAGTCCGTTGATCCCGTCCCCGGCGTACCCGAAGACGTGCTCGACACCCCAGTCACGCAGCCGCTGGAGTACGTAGTCGCCAACTGTCGTGCTCATGTCCAACCTCCCGACGAGACCCGGCCGGTCCTGGCCGGTACCCGGGGTGTTCGGCAGCAAACGGGTTTCGAGCGGCCCGTCGTGGTCACCGGAGAGGCGTCCGCCCGATGGTCGGACCAGCTCCTGAGGAGGATCGCGTGGGACAGGTTGTGGTAGTGACCGGCGCCAGTGGCGGCATCGGCCGGGCGAGCGCCGTCGCCTTCGCCCGGCGCGGCGACAAGGTCGCGTTGCTTGCCCGCGGCGAGGCGGGACTCGAAGGCGCCGTCCGTGACGTCACCGCCGCCGGCGGGACCGCGCTTCCGATCGAGGTCGACGTCGCCGACTACGACAAGGTCGAGGCCGCCGCGGATCAGGTCGAGAAGGAACTCGGGCCGATCGACGTCTGGGTGAACGTCGCCTTCTCGTCGGTGTTCGCGCCGTTCCTGGAGATCGAACCCAGCGAGTTCAGGCGAACCACCGAGGTGACCTATCTCGGGTACGTCCACGGAACCCGGGCTGCGCTCCGCCGGATGAAACCGCGCGATCACGGCGCGATCGTGCAGGTGGGGTCGGCGCTCGCGTACCGCGGGATCCCGCTGCAGTCGGCGTACTGCGGGGCGAAGCACGCGATCCAGGGCTTCCATGACTCGTTGCGGTGTGAACTGCTGCACGACAAGTCCGACGTACACGTGACCATGGTCCAGATGCCGGCCGTCAACACCCCGCAGTTCTCGTGGGTGTTGTCCCGGCTGCCGAAGCACCCGCAGCCCGTGCCGCCGATCTTCCAGCCGGAAGTCGCCGCGGACGCCGTCGTCTACGCGGCCGATCACCCGCAGCGGCGCGAGTACTGGGTCGGGGCTCCGACCGTGGCCACGCTGATCGCGAACAAGTTCGCCGCCGGACTCCTGGACCGCTACCTGGCACGCACCGGCTACAAGGGACAACAGAGCGACCAACCTCCCGAGAAGGCCGCGAACCTGTGGGAACCCGCCGACGAGGAGCGCGACTACGGCGCTCACGGGGTGTTCGACAAGCGGTCGACGCCGCGCAGTCTCCAGACCTGGGCCTCCAGGCATCGCGGACTGGTCGGAGCATTCGCCGCAGGCGCTACTGCGGCAGCGGTCTCCTGGGGCCGCAACCGCCGGTAACAGACCCGGCGATTGGAGAACACGACATCGGGCACCCGATGGGTGACGAGCAACTCGGAGGTGCGCGTGAAGATCGGATACTTCTTGTCCAGCGAGGAATACACGCCCGCGGAACTGATCGAGCAGGCCCGGATGGCCGAAGAGGCCGGGTTCGACAGCTTGTGGATCAGCGACCATTTCCATCCCTGGAACGACGAGCAGGGCGAGAGCGCGTTCGTCTGGTCGACGATCGGCGCGATCTCCCAGGTGTGCGAGCTGCCGGTGACGACCGCGGTCACCTGTCCGACGGTACGGATCCATCCGGCCGTGATCGCACAGGCGGCCGCGACCAGCGCCGTACTGCTGAACGGACGGTTCACGCTCGGGGTCGGAACCGGTGAGGCGTTGAACGAGCACATCCTCGGCACGGTCTGGCCCACGCTCGACGTACGGCTGGAGATGCTCGAGGAAGCGGTCGAGATCATGCGCCGGCTGTGGACCGAGGACGGATTCGTCAGCCATCACGGCAAGCACTACACGGTCGACACCGCGCGGATCTACACCCGGCCGCAGGAGCCGTTGCCGATCTACATGTCCGGATTCGGGCCCGAGGCAACCGATGTCGCGGCGCGGATCGCCGACGGCTACATCACCACCGCACCCGACCGCGACCTGCTGCGGCGTTTCCGGGACAACGGCGGCGGGTCGAAGCCGGCGCAGGCCGGGTTCAAGGTCAGCTACGCGCCGACCGAGGACGAAGGCATCGAGCAGGCCCACCGGATCTGGGCCAACGCCGGCGTCCCCGGCGAGCTCGCCCAGGTGCTCCCGTCACCGCGGCACTTCGAGCAGGCCAGCCAGCTGGTCACCAAGGAGTCCACGGCGCAGTCGGTTGCCTGCGGCCCGAAGGCGGACGTCCACGTCGACGCGTTCACGCCGTACGTCGAGGCCGGGTTCGACGAGGTGTACGTCGCCAACATCGGCCCGCACACCGTCGACATGATGAACCTCTACCGCACCGAGATCCTGCCCGAGCTCCGCCTGCACAAGGAGCACTCATGACCAGCCACGAAGCCTGGACCACCGTCGACGTCGCGCCGAACATCCTGTTCGACCGGCTGTCGGACCTCGACCATCTGCCCGAGTACCTCCCGCAGCTGACCGCGCTGCACCGCACCAAGGCGACCCCCGTCGAAGCGCAGGGACCCGAGGCACGCCGGCCGCACCAAGCCGTGCACGAAGAGATCGACGTCACCGCCGCCGGCGGGCGCCGGGAAGGCTGGGTCGACGTCCTCGCCGAGGACCGCATCCTGCGGTGGAGCACCGAGGGCGCCCACGACTACCACGGCGAGCTCATCGTCGACTTCGTCGCCGACGGAACGTCGAAACTGACGGTCCGCCTGCACACCACCGACCCCACCCCGGTCGACGACGAACTCCAACAGACCCTGTCCGGCATCAAGACCGCCGTGGAGCAACATCTCCCCACCGAGTCCGATTCCTGACAGCGCACGTCAGGAGCGCTTCTCCGCCAGGAGTTTGAGGCGGCGAAGCGCTTCGGCGTTGCGTGGGTGCAGCATCAGGTCGGCCAGTCGCTCCGGCAACAGCGCGATCGGGCCGCTGGTGGCCCGCTCGGTCATCACCAAACGGCAGCACCCGTCCGAGGTCTTCGTCGCCCGGAACTCCACCTCGCCGTACCCCGCGGGCCAGACCCGGAGCTGCAGTCGCAGCCGCTGCAGTGGCTCGTACTCGAGGACCTTCGTGGTGTCGTCCAGCAGAAAAGGCCACGCACCCACCGAGTGATGGATCCGTCCGCCGGGTTCCGGCCACGGCGGGTCGACGTCCCGAATCCTCGACGCGCCCACCACCCACGCGGCGTACGACCAGCCGTTCGTGAGAATCGCGAACACGTCCTCGACACTCGCCTCGATCAGGCACTCGTTTTCACTCACCCCGCACGCGGTACCCCATCCACCGCACCTCCACGCCCTGCTCTTGCCGGGTGCTCTGCGGTGCGCACAACGCATGGCAGCCGACGGATGCGGGCACTTGTACTGGTATGCGTAGTGAGCCGAGGCTGCTGTGGCCATCCGCCATGCGCGGGTGCAGGAGTGGGCCATGAGTACATCAGCAAGTGCGGACGCCTCGGCTCCGATCGAGTTCCAAGCGGTCGGCGGACCCCTCGAGCGGGCGCTCATCTGGGTGTTCATCGTCGTACCGACCATCGCGCTGGTGCCGGCGATCGTCTTCGCCTGGGGCGGCTGGATCGGGTGGCACGACATCGTCGTGCTGATCGTGTTCTACGTGATCACCACCACCGGCATCGGCGCCGGCTATCACCGATGCTTCACCCACGGCTCGTTCAAGAGCAGACGCGGCCTGAAGATCGCACTCGCGATCGCCGGGAGCATGGCGCTCGAAGGGCCTGTGATCCGCTGGGTGGCCGACCACCGCAAACACCACAAGTTCTCCGATCGCGAGGGAGATCCGCACTCCCCCTGGCGCTACGGCACCAGCGCTTGGGCGGTGACCAAGGGATTCGTCTTCGCCCATGCCGGATGGGTGCTGTGGGGCCAAGATCGTGCCGACCCCAAGCACTACGCGCCGGACCTGCTGCACGACCGCGACCTGGCAGCGATCTCGCGGCACTTCCGCTGGCTGGCCGCGATCTCACTGCTCGCGCCCGCGCTCATCGGCGGCCTGTGGGACAGGTCGTGGCACGGCGCCGCCACCGGCTTCTTCTGGGGCACCCTGGTCCGTGTCGCCGTCATGCACCACGTCACGTTCTCGATCAACTCGATCTGTCACGTCTCCGGCAAGAAGCCCTTCACGGCCCGAGACAGGTCAGGCAACGTCTGGTGGCTGGCCATCCTCAGCCAGGGCGAGTCATGGCACAACCTCCATCACGCCGACCCCACCTGCGCGCGCCACGGCGTACTCAAGGGGCAGATCGACATCAACGCCTGGCTGATCAGACAGTTCGAACGGTTCGGGTGGGCGTACGACGTGCGATGGCCCGATCCCGCCCGCCTCGAGAAGAAGCGCACCGTCGTCGGCTGACCCGCCGAAGCTGTCATGGACTCGTGGCAATATCTATCGTGGCGACGATAGACATTTGGGATCGATCGATGTAGTCTTCCTGGTGTTGACAGAGAAGAACATCGAAGCTGACACACGGAGGTTCGATGATCCCAGAAAAACGGAGACTCCGATGAGTTCAGATCCGGCCGAGGGGCCGGCCAGCTTCGACGATGACGACTACCCCGCCTTCACCATGGGCCGGGCCGCCGAGATGCTCGGAACCACGCCGGGCTTCCTCCGGAGCCTGGGCGAGGCAAAACTGATCGACCCGCAGCGCTCCGACGGCGGTCACCGCCGCTACTCGCGTTACCAGCTGCGCCTCGCGGCCAGGGCGCGCGAACTCGTCGACCAGGGCACCACGCTCGAGGCGGCCTGTCGAATCATCATCTTGGAAGATCAGCTCGCAGACGCCCTGCGTATCAACGAACAAATGCGAGACCAGGGTTAAGCACCACGGCATCGGCTGGGCTCGGCGACCGGGGTGCACCACCACCACAACCACGCATCCCGCTTGGAGACCGAGATGTCCTTGACAGAGCCTGCCGAAGTGTTCGACGCAGGCAGGTTCGCGCAGTTCGCGCTGGAGTTGCACGACGCTGCCGGGGTGGAGGAGACCCTGGAGGCCGTGGTGCAGTTCGCGTTACATGCTGCCGACTGCACATCTGCGGGTGTCGCGCTCGTGGCCCGCGGTGGCCGCGCGGAGGTCGGGGCTATCACCGACCCGGTCGTGGAGACGTTGTACCGGTTCCAGATCGAGACCGGCGAGGGTCCACTGCTGACCGCCTTGTCCGGCCAGACGGTCACCATCCCCGATGTCGCGACCGACGACCGCTGGCCGTGCTGGCAGCCCGTCGCCGTGAACGCCGGGGTCGGAAGCGCAATCCACGTCCCGATGCAGGTCAACGGCCAGACCACCGGCGTGCTGTCGCTGTACCACGCCGAGCCGAACGCGTTCACTGTCGACGACGAGGCAATCGCCCACATCCTGGCCCGGCACGCCTCGATCGCGGTCGCCACCGCCCGTCACGAAGTCGACCTGGCCCAGGCCGTGGACGCCCGCAAGCTGGTCGGACAGGCGATGGGCATCCTGATGGAACGCTTCGATCTGGACGGCGATCAGGCGTTCGCCGTCCTGCGGCGCTACTCCCAGGACACCAATACCAAACTGCGCGACGTCGCGCAGCAGCTGATCGAGACCCGCAAACTCCCCCGCTGAGCCGATCCGTCAGCTCGCGAGGTCCTGTCTGCGGTAGTGGTAGGAGTTGCGTTCGGCGATCGTGCCGTCGGGGTTCGTGACGATGTGATCGACGCCGTACCACTGCGCCACCGTCGCGCCTCGGCTGACCTGTCGTTGTCTCCCAACCGTCGCATCAACACGCTCTTCTGAGATATCACGTCATCGATTCGATGACAACCCAGTTCGTCATCGAATCGCTGACACCTTCGAGGGTTGAGCGAGACTCAGCAGGGATACCGGGTCGGCATCCGAGCTAGGAGGCGACGATGAGTTTCGACCGGCCCAATCCTGATGACAAGCACAAAACAGTCAGCGACACCGAGCTCAACGAGGCGTTGGAGAACGACGAGCTTGAGAAGGGCGGCCTTGACTTCGACAAGGTCGAGCACGACGAAGGGCAGCGCTCCCCCGGCCCGGAGCCAACCGGAGACGCACGCCGTCCTCCTCAGGACGAGGACGTGACAACCGGTACAGAGGGGCGCCCCGTCGAGCCCCCGGACTGACCCGCAACACTGCCCGCGCTCAGGACGCCTAGTGCGATCTGGTACTGGCCGGCGCCGTACGCGATCTTGAGAAGCAGGTTGCGGAGCGGGAAGTCATGTCCTGCGAGTCCGGCGCCGATCAACGCGTCCGAGGTCAAGAACAACGCTCCGCCCAGGCCCACCCGGCCGCCGTACCACCACGACGTCACCGCGGTCGCCGTGAGCATGATCGCGTACGCCGTCACCGGACCGCGGTAAACACCGAGCCCGGGCCACAACGCAACCATCGACGCCAGGTACACGACCCCGTAGGCCGCGAGCACCTGCCATGATCTCCGCTGCGCTCCGTGGCTGAACAACGCCACGTAGCAGGCATGGGCGGCTGCGTACATTGCCATCCCGGGCAGCAGGAAGTCGAGCTCCATCAGGAGATCACCGGCTGCGGACGCGAGCAGCGCGGCAACGAGGAGCGGTGGACCATCGCAGGAGTGCACCCACGACGCGAGGGCCGGCATGAGAGTTGCCTTTGACAACAGTCGCAGTACGGCGGAATCGAAGGCCACGGCCGCAAGATGAATCACCGCGCTGGCCCAGTACCCGTTCGTCCAGCACCGGCCCCGATCGAGATAGGCGATGCTCACACCGGCCCGGTACCCGGTGAGAAACGATGCTCGTCAGCCGCAGCGGCGGGCTGAAGGTGTGGTTGCGTTCCACTTGGTCAGCAGGTGATCGGCCGAGAGGTCGTCCAGTGTCAGAGCGCAACGGGCGCCGAACAGTACGTCGCCGATCGCGTCGGGGTGTTCCTGTACGTAGCTGCCGCACAGGTCGTGCGCGGCAATCTGCTCGTGGACGGCGTCGGCCTCGACGTGCTCGGTGAAGTAGCGGGCCTGGTCCTCCGAGGCACCGAGCCGCGCGGCTCCGGTCGCGTATTGCCGGTTGGGAAGTGTGGAGGTCATCTCGAGCGCCGCCAAGTGACCGAGGAGTGCGGCCGTCCACCGAGAATGCAGCGCGAACAGCGACATCACGTTCGACACGGCCAGCGTGACAGCCGGTACGTCGGGAACGTACCGACCGTACGCGTCGTCGAGGCCCAGCCAGCGCATCGTCGTGCGAAACAGCTCCGAATGCATCCGCTCGCGCCGGCCACCGCCGTACTCGTCGGCCTCGATCTCGACCAGCGCGGCCTTGGCGGCACCGTCCAGGCGCGGGATACCGAAGCTGTGCGGATCGGCCTCCTTGAGTTGGTACACGGACCGGTTCAGCACGAACTCGCGGAACTGCTCGCGGGTCGCATGCCGACGCAGGTACGGCGCCAGTCGCGGACCGTCGGCGGCGTCGATCATCGTCCGTAGCTGGGTCGCGACAGGTTGCGCGCTCGGAGTGACGCGGCAGTTCGCTTCCAGCCACTCGCTCCACGGCCGCTCCATGCTGGATCGGAACGCGATGATGTCCGGATCCCATTGGCGTTCGGGATCTACGTCCTCGAAGCCGCGGTAGTACAACTCGTAGGCGACCCAGAGCGCGAGCTGAAGGTCGTCATCGGCGTACGGACACGTGGTCGCGCCGACCTCGACGGGTCGGGCCGCATCGGATTGTCTGAGACTCGTCGTCAGCCAGGTGCTGAGCGGCCCCCGTGGTGGTGGTAGCTGCATGCTGGTTCGGTACCCGCAGGTTCTTCGTAGAACCGCTCACCGGTGGGTACCGCGACTACATGACCGAGATCCGTGCCTACCCCGACGGTCCCCTGCTCGTCCGCGGCCAGTTCGACCTCCTGGACGAGAACGGCGATCCGATACCAGCCGGTCGCCGTACGATCGCGCTGTGCCGCTGCGGGCGCAGCGGCATCCCTCCGTTCTGCGACGGCACCCACACCCTGCCGATCGCCCGCCCGCCGAAGAAACCGACCAGCAATACATGATCGGGGGCTTGCGGGGCACCGGATGAGCAGGTACTGAAACACCCGCGGGTTTATCAGCTGCCGAGGTCGCGCGCGTTGAAGGTAGCAGCGCGCGCGACCGTTCCAAGCCAGGTCCGAGCGGCTCGCACCAGTGCTGTCACGCCTGTCGGCAGGGTGGGTTCGATCACCGGGGCGAACAGGGGCGAGTGATTCGACGGCAACCCCTGCACGACCCTCTGCAACGCGGCGATGTCGGTGGCACCGGCGAACGCCTTCGGCTCGGCGCCGCCGAGCAGCCAGAACACGCAGGGCGCGGCCGCCGCGGTTGCGAGCACGCCGACGTCTTCGCTGCCGGTCACCGGGCCGGGATCAACGACCGACTGAACGCCGAACTCGTCCTCGAACGCCAAGCGGGTGCGTGCCACGCCGTCCGCGTCGTTGACGACCGCCGGGAAGGACATGGTGCGCGCGATCTCCGGTGGCTTCGGCGCACCGGAGGCCGCGGCTTCTCCGTTGACGACGCGTTCGATGGCGGACAGGACGGTCTCGCGCACGTCTGGATCAAAGGTGCGGATACTCATCAGCAGCTCGGCGTCGTCGGGAATGATGTTCTCCTTCGTGCCCGCACGCAGCGCGCCGACGGTCAGTACGGCGGTGTCGGCACCGGCGACCTCCCGGGAAACCACGGTCTGGAGCCGCATGACCGTTGCCGCCGCCATCACGACCGGATCGACGGATACCTCCGGCCGCGAGCCGTGTGCGCCCCGCCCGTGCATGGTCACCTCCAAGGTGTCGGCCCCGGCGAACGACGGACCCGCACGCAGGCCGATCACTCCGGCAGGAAGCGGTGCCACATGCTGGCCGAGTACGACATCGGGGGTGCCGAACCGGTCGTACAGACCGTCGTCGACCATTGCCTGGGCGCCTCGGCCGAGCTCCTCGGCCGGCTGGAACACGAGGAGGAGGGTTCCCCGCCAGCTGCTGGTGTCCGCGGCAAGCATCTGAGCTGCGCCCAGCAGGCAGGTGACGTGCACGTCGTGCCCGCAAGCGTGCATCACCGGAACATCATGGCCGGCGTGGTCGGTCGCGCGGGCCGTGCTGGCATACGGCAAGCCGGTCTGCTCCGCTACCGGCAGTGCATCCATATCGGCGCGCAACAGCGCGACCGGGCCGGTTCCGTTGCGTAGCACGCCGACGACGCCGGTGCCGCCGACTTCACTGGTGACCTCGTAGCCGAACGAGCCGAGGTGCCTGGCAACGATGCCGGCGGTACGGGTTTCCTGCAGCGAAAGCTCCGGATGGGCGTGCAGGTCACGGTAAACCTCGGCGAGATCGAAGGAATCGCTCATCGTGGGCCTCGTCACCCGAAACGACGTGGGGTTCCCGGGCGCTGTTCGAAGGAATCGGCTCTTCGGACGGGCGATCCACGTCCCGCCCTGCATCCCAGACTCCGCATCCTTCGGTGTGCCGACCTCGCCCGATCCGGGTGATGTCGTGACTACTCCACCCCGCCGTCCGGCCGACGGGCCGGTGGGACCTGCATGACCTCGATGATGTCGACGCCGAGCATGTCCAAGTGGTTGAGGATGCCGGCCAGCGCCGCCTGGTCGGCCAGGTAGCCGTGCAGAACTGTCTGCGCCGGCTCTGCATCCGCTGCCAGTGAAGGGAACGCGTCAGTCAGTTCGCGCGACAGGTTGCCATTGACCCGGATGACGTAGTGGCCCATGGGAACGCCCCTTTCACGGCCCGGCGCCACGACTCTGCTGCGACCGGCGCGTCAGCGACTCCCCCGGATCGGGGGATGGTCGCCGTGGTTGCGGACCGCAGGCTGGTTGATGTGGCCGAGTCCCCGCAGCCGGCGCTGCCGGCCGTTCCTCCGGCACCGCGAAGGATCCCGAAGCCGCTGGTACGCCTTGGCCGGGTGGTTCTCGTCGCGGTCGTGGCCTGGTTGCTGCTCCGGCTGCTCCGCGGCGTCGACTGGCATGAGGTCTGGCATGCCCTCACCCACCTGAGCCTCTGGCAGATCGCCGTACTCCTGGTCGCGATGCTGATCCGTCGCTCGGTCCTCGCCGCTCCGATCGCGCTCTTCATCGCCGGTCTGAGCTACTTGCGAGCGATGGTCAGCGATGTCGCCGCGGCGGCCGTCGCCACGATCGCTCCCTCTCCCGGCGACGTCGTGATCCGGCTGGCGATGTTGCGATCGTGGGGCATCGACGGTACGGACGCCGCGTCCGGACTGACCCTCGGGACCATCCTGTTCTACATCGCCCGGCTGGGTGCACCCGTGATGGGTTTTGCCGTCTTCTGGGCGGGCCGCGAGTTCTATGCGCCCTTCGCGTGGTCCGCCTTGGTGTTCGGCGCAGGCGCCGCCGCACTCCTCGCCGGCACGCTGTACGCCTTGCGTGCCGAGCGGACCGCCGCGATGCTCGGACGCCTGCTGGGGCGGTTGATCCGCCGAGTACGCCCAGCGCGTCCAGGACCCGAGGTGTGGGAGCAGCGGCTGGTCTCGTTCCAGTCGCACAGTGCGCATCGGATGCGGCAGCGCGGCTGGCTCGCCGTACTCAGTCAACTGGTCCTGATCGTCGTAGAGGCAGGCGTTCTCGTGCTCTGTCTGGCTTTCGTCGGCGTCCAGGTCGACGGCCCGGTCCTGCTGATCCTGTTCTGCAGCTTCCTGGTCATCTATCCGCTGACCGGTCTGCCGTTGATGGGCGCGGGAGTTCTGGATGCGACGTACGCCGCCTTCGTCTCGAACCACAGTGCGATCGAGGCGACGGATCTCGTGGCGGGACTGCTCGTCTGGCGAGTCGCCGTCCAGTTCGTGCCGGTCGCCGTAGGCCTGCTCGCGATCCTCTGCTGGCGACGCTCCAGCAGCGGCAACATCACCCGGATCGGGTGAGACGCGGTGATCTACGGGAGGCGGGCTCTGGCACTGGCACTGTCCGCCATCATCACCGTGACTATCCTCTGGCGCCCTGATCACGCCGTCGCCGCGGACGGCCCGCAAGACGCTGCCGCACGGATGTTGGCCGAGCGGTACTCGCCCGTGGTCAGGCTCCAGAAGGACTCGGCAGACTGCGCGAACGGCGAGCAGTTCCAGCCCACCGATGTCGAAGCTGTCCTGGGTGACCAGCAGGTCGCACTTCGCGGCCCGTGGCGACCACCCGACCTGGTGAAGTCGCAGCCGACCGCCGGCGACCTCGGCCGCGGGTTCCCGGGGCATTTCCTGGACTTTCCCGGCGATCCCCTCCGGCCGGGCTGCGACTATGCCGAGTGGTCCGCGCGGATCAATGCCGCGCATCCGGCGACCGTCTACGCACATGTCGCAGCGGATCCCGGTTTCCCCGGGCAGCTCTCGCTCGAATACTGGTTCTTCTACGTCTTCAACGACTACAACAACACGCACGAAGGAGACTGGGAGTCGATCCGGCTCGTGTTCGACGCGGCGACGCCTGCCGCCGCGCTGGCGACACATCCGACGGCGGTGGGCTTCAGCCAGCACGGCGGAGCGGAACGTGCCAGGTGGGGCGACGCGAAGCTCGAGCTCGTCGACGAGACGCATCCGGTCGTCTATCCCGCGGCAGGTTCGCACGCCAACAAGTACGGCCGCCGCCTGTATCTCGGCCGCGGCTCGGAGGGCCTGGGGTGCGACGACACCACCAGACCACAGCCCGCGATCCGGCCCCGCGTCGCCTACGTGCCGATGGCCCGAGCCGACTATCTGAAGCAGTATCCCTGGCTGGCCTTCGAGGGACGCTGGGGCGAACGGCAGCGGTCGTTCTTCGACGGTCCGACCGGACCGAACATGAAGACCTCCTGGACCGCGCCCATCCAGGACGCCGAGTCGACCTGGCGCGACGACAGCAACACGGTGCCGGCGGGCACCGTGCTGGGGCCGAGCGGTACCGGCGCCTTCTGTACGGCGATCGGCACCGGATCGGTCCTGCTCCGCCAGACACTCGACCGGACCTGGTTGCTCGGCCTCCTGCTCGCCGCATTGGTGGTGCTGATCTGGTTCGCGGCGAGCCGGACCCGCTGGAGCGACGCCGATCCTCTTCCGGCACGGAAGCGGCGGGCGTGGGGCCAGGCGATCGTTGCCGCGCTGCGCTTGTTCCGGCTCCGACCAGGCCTGTTCGCGGGCTTCGCCACGGCCTTCGCGGTGCTCGGCCTGGTGACCGTGCTGTTGGCAAGACTGCAAACAGCCAGGCACGACGCGCCCGCCGATCTCGGCGCTCCGACCGACAATGCGACCGGTTTCTGGGCCTCGCTGGTCGCGTTGGGTGTCACGATCCTGACCATGGCGACGTACGTCGCTCTGCTGGCGGCCGTCACGGCGACGCTCGACCAACTGGATCGAGGGGTCCCGGCGACGACCGACGCCGCGCTGCGCCGGGTGGTTGCGGACCGGCGACCGCTGACCCGCGCAGCGGGGCAGTACCTCCTGGTGATCACCGTCCTCACGATCTTCGTCGCGACGATCCCTGTCGCCATCTACTACGCGGTGAGTCGGGCCTTTGCCATACCAGCCGTCGTGGCCGAGCAGTGCTCCGGCCGTACGTCGCTCAGACGCAGCCGCATGCTGGTGAAGGGACGGTGGTGGCGAACCGCCGTACCACTGGCGATCGTCGTCGGGCTCGCGCTGGCGGTCGGGCCCGCCGCGGGTATCGCGATGCTGCTCGGCACGGACTGGCCGGCGACCTTGATCAACGTCGTGTCGTCGATCCTGTTCGCTCTGGCGATGCCGGTCGCGTCCGCCGCCGTCGCGTACCTGTACTTCGACCGGGTGGTCGCTCTGCAGTCACCCGGATCGGGTGAGCTGCCGCTCGTACCCCGAACCTACGCTCGAGAGGGCTGAAGGGAGTGTCGAGCGCGACATGCCACCGCAATCTCAAGCCCCGCCTGACCGCAGCCGGCTGCTGTGGATCGTGATCGCGGAGGGCGTGATCGTGGCCGCGCTGGTCATCGCGCTCGTCGTCGTGACCGTCCGGCGCCGCGACGGTGCCGCGGCCGCGTCGTCATCCGTCGATGCGGCGGACCCCGGTACGGCGATGTGCGCCGCGATCCCGGTCGCGAACCAGGTTCTGCCGTCGGTCGTCACGATCTCAGCTCGCCGAGGCGCCCAAGCCGGCACGGGTTCCGGGCAGATCTTCAAAGCAGGCGGGTACATCCTGACCAACGACCACGTCATCTCGGTCGCCGCGGGTGGTGGCAGCGTCTCCGTCCAGTACAGCGACGGTCAGAGCTCGGACGCCGCGATCGTGGGTCGTGATCCGAGCACCGACCTAGCCGTGCTCAAGGCCGCCGACGGCGCGAAGGACTACCCGCTGATCGCCATGGGGTCGTCAGGACCGCTGCAGGTCGGCCAGCCGGTGATCGCGCTCGGCGCTCCGCTCGGGCTGTCCAGCACTGTCACCTCCGGCATCGTCAGCGCATTGGATCGCTACGTACCGGTGCCCGGCGACGGGGTGACTCACCATCTGATCGGTGCCATCCAGACGGATGCGGCCATCAACCCCGGCAACAGCGGAGGCGCCCTCGTGGACTGCGCCGGGCGTCTGGTCGGCGTCAACGCCGCCATCGCCACAGTCCCGGATGCGGCCGGTACCAGTGGCGGCGGAAGTGTCGGCCTCGGCTTCGCAATCCCGGTCGACCTCGCGAAACCGATCGCCGACCAGCTGATCCGAACCGGGCAACCCGGCCACCCGACGACCGGCCTCCAGGTCCAGGAGATACCACCCGCGGTGGCCAAGGCCGCAGGATCCCCGACCGGGCTCTTCGTGCTCGCGGTCGACACCGGCGGCCCGGCCGCGAAGGCCGGGCTGAAGGCCGGCGACATCATCACCAAGATCGACGGCGACCCGGCCGTCAGCGCTGAGCAGATCGTCGTCGCCACGTTGACCCGTCAGGCCGGAGACACCCTCGAGCTCACCTATGTGCGGGCCGGCAAGTCCGCCACCACCACCCTCACGCTCGCCGCTCCGTAGGGCTCAGCCCGCGGGTGGGACCGGCTGCGAGGCGAGCAGGTCCAGGCCGAGTCGGCGGGCCAGGAACTGTGCCGCGAGTTGACCTTTGACGCTGTTGCCCGCCTGATCCAGCCGCGGGCCGAAGGTTCCCAGCGCGCCCTTACCGGGTGAGACCGTCACGATGCCGCCACCGATGCCGCTCTTACCGGGAACCCCGACGTCGAGCAGCCAGTCCCCCGACGTCTCGTACAGTCCGGCGATCGTCATCACCGCCAGCGTCACCCGAGCCACGTCGGAGTCGACCACGCGTTGCCGGGTCGTCGGGCACACGCCGCCGTCCGCCAGCGTCGCTCCCATCGCCGCGAGGTCCGCCGCGGTGACCGACAGGCAGCTCTGTCTGGTGTACAGCTCGGTCGCCTCGGCGGGATCCCCGGCCAGGCCGTCGACACTGCGCAGCAGCGCGGCGAGCGCCCTGTTCCGGTGGTTCGTTGCCAGAGCCGACGCCAGTACGTCGTCGTCCGTCACGAGCTCGCGCCCCGCGAACCGCGACAGACCGTCGACGAGGAACTGCCAGCGGTCCTCCACCGAGCCACCCGGCGTGAGGCTGGTTGTCGCGATCGCACCGGCGTTCACCATGGGATTCGTGCGGCCGGCCGCGGACTGCTCGACCGCCTTCACCGAGTTGAACGGCAGTCCGGTCGCGTTCACGCCGACGAGCTTGCGTACGGCGTCGACACCGATCGCGTCGCAGATCAGCGCGAACACGAACGGCTTGGCGACACTCATGACAGTGAACGGCCGGCGCGACTCACCCGCCTCGAACAGCCGGCCGTCGGTGGCCGCGACACAGACTCCGAACGAGGTCGGATCAACCCGGGCCAAGGCGGGATAGACATCACTCACCGTGCCGTCGCCGACGGCACGGAATCGCTCGTACGCCGATTGGACCAGCTCGGCGATCGTCACAGGCGCGGGCAGGCCGCCGGTCGACACGTACCGACCCGGCGCCGGCATGTCAGAACGACCAGACCAACGGGATGATGACGAGTGCCGTGAGCAACCACCACGCCATGATCGGCAGTCCCAGCTTCCAGTAGTCGGAGAAGCGATAGCCCGCCGGGCTCATGATCATCATGTTCGCCGGCGTCGAGATCGGCGTCAGCAGCGACGCCGCACCAGCGACCGCGATCAGCATCAGCACCGGCTTGACCGACGTACCGGTGCCATGGGCCGCCGCCACCGCGATCGGCGCGACGATGAGCACCGTCGCCGTGTTGCTGACCACCTGGCCGAGGACGGCGGTCAGGACGAAGAGTGCGAGCAGCAAGAGATACGGACGACCGGGACCGACCACGTCGATGACCAGATCGGCGATCCGGTCGGCGCCGCCGCTGGACTGGATCGCGGCCGACAACGGGATCAAGGCGCCGATCAGTACGACGATCTGCCAGGAGATCGCGCGATAGGCCTGGGCCGGCCGGACGACCCTGGCCAGCACCATCGCCGTGGCGGCCAGCAGACCGGCCATCGCCGGGGGCACCAGCCCCGTCGCGAGCAGCACCACCATCGCGGCCAGGATCGCGACAGCCACCGATGCCTTGGCACCCCACGGCACGGCCTGGCGCCGGACGAGCTCGGGCGAGTCCACCAGCAGCACGTCCCGGTCGCGGGTGAGCTCGTCCAGCGCGGACCACGCCCCGTGTACGAGCAGCGCGTCTCCCGGAGCCAGCTGGGTCGGCTTGTTGCCGCGGTCCTTGCCCATCCGTTGCACCGCGACGATGACCAGGTCCGGTCCGCGGTGCATCCCGGGGAAGACCGTCTCACCGACCAACGACGACCTCGGTGGGATCACCGCCTCGACCACGCCCGCCTCGCGATTCATCAGCTCGTCGAGCCGTGCCGGCGCCATGCTGACCGCGAGCCGGGAGTCGACGGTCAGGTGGCTGACCTGGTCCTTCGGGCCGGCCACGACCAGCACGTCGTCGACCGCGAGAGCAGCGTCGACGCGGTACTGACCCGCTCCGTTCTGGACGCCGACGATCGCGACCCCGGGGTACGGCGTCAGGTCGAGATCGCGCACGCCGCGGCCGAGGAACGGCGACAGTTCGCGGACACGGAGCCGGTAGAAGCCGTCAGCCCGGGCGTAGTGAAGATCGAGTGTCTCCGCGTGCAGGGCGAGGTCCACCGTCGGATGGGCGGGTCGTGCCGCCGGCAACAGCTTCGGACCGAGCAGGATCGAGATGGCGATGGTGCCGGCCACAAGCGGCACCCCGACCACGGCGAACGAGAAGAACGGGAACGCGCCCTCGCCGGCATCGGCGGCCGCCTCCGACACGATGATGTTGACGGGCGTGCCGGTCAGCATCAGGAGTGCGCCCGCGCTGCCTGCGAACGTCAGCGGCATCAGCATCCGCGACGGCGGCTGGCCGATCCGGATCGCGAGCATGACCACGAGGGGCAGCAGCGCGGCGACCGCACCGTTGAGGGTGATCAGGGCCGACAGCACCGCGCACAGGGCGGTCACGGCGATCAGCAACCGGGTCCGCGTGGTCCCGGCGTACCTCACGATCGTCTGCCCGGCCCAGGCGGTGACGCCGGTCGAGTCGATGCCTTCGCTCACCACGAACAGCGTCGCGATGAAGATCACCACCGGGTCGCCGAATCCCGCGAGTACCTCGGTGAACCCGAGCACACCGGTCGCCCACAACGCCAGACCTGTGAGTACTGCGACCACCTCGACGGGCAGCCGGTTCCACACGAACACGGCGACGGTGAGCCCGAGGATGATCAGGCTCAGCGTTCCGTCGTCCATGACCCCTGCCCACAATGCCTAACGGTGCACCGGAGCGTCCGGGCCCCACGGAATCCCGATGGCGTACCAGGCGACGTAGAACAGCGTCCACGTCACCAGAACGATGCCCGTGTAGGGCAGCATCATCGACACCACGGTGCCGATCCCCGCCTTCTTCCGGTACCGCTGGCACACGAGCACGATGAACGGCAGGTAGACCATCAGCGGGGTGATCACGTTGGCCGGCCCGTCGCCGACGCGGTACGCCGCGATCACGGTCTGCGGCGCGATGCCCAGCCGGTAGAACAGCGGCACGAAGATCGGCGCCAGGATCGCCCATTTCGGAATCACGCCCGGCATGATCAGGTCGATGACGAAGACGAGCAGGATGAAGCCGATCAGCAACGGCAGGGCTCCGATGTCGGCCCGCTCGAGCAGGTCCGCCAGGCCGGTGGCGGCCAGTGTCGAGATGTTCGTGTAGTTGAAGTAGGCAATGAACTGGGCGATCAGCAGCATCAGGAAGATCAGTCCGCCGAGGCCGTTGAAGGTCTTCACGATCGCGTTGATGACGTTCGTACTGCCGGTCAGCGACTTCGCGCCGCGACCGTATCCGAGACCGGCCGCGAGGAACAGCATCGAGATGATGAAGAGCAGGCTGCTCATGAACGGCGACGACCCGAAGATCTCACCGGTGTCCGGGTTGCGCAGCGGCGCGCCCGGGATGAACGTCAGCGCCGAGACGATGGCAACGGCTACGAGCAGGTAGTACACCGACCACCGCAGCCCGCGGGACTCCAGCGCCATCTCTTCCTCGGTGGGCTGGTGATCGACCGGCGCGTCGGACGGCGCCTCGGCCGGGTCGTACTTGCCGAGCCTGGGTTCGAGCAACCGCTCGGTGATCACCGTCATCACCAGTGCGCAGAACAGCGTCGCGGCGATGCTGAAGAAGAAGTTGTGCGTGACGTTGAGGTGGACGTCGGGGGCCACCAGCGCCACCGTCTCGTTGGTCACCTCGGTGATGATGCCGTCCGCCGGCGTGATCAGGATGTTGACGAAGAACGCGGCGCTGACCCCGGCGTACGCCGCCGCGATGCCGGCCAGCGGATGCCGCCCGAGGGACGCGAACGCGGCCGCGCCCAGCGGGATCAGGACCAGGTAGCCGGCGTCGGAGGCGACGCTGGAGATGCCGCCCAGCAGAACGATGATGAACGTGATCAGGCCCTTGGGGGCGACCTTCACCATCTTGCGGATCAGGGCGGCGATCAAACCGGCCTCCTCCGCGACCCCGACGCCGATCATCGCGACCAGGATGACGGCGACCACACCGAAGTCGTTGAAGTTCTGGACGGCGGTGGTGAAGATGAACCGGATGCCGTCACCGGTCAGCAGACTCTCTGCCGTGATGGTCTCGTGGTGGATCTTGAAGTCCGGTACGGCGGGCGCCGGAGGGGCATCGTTGCCCGGGACGCTGGTCCCCTGTGGGTACTGGGGTGCGACCTGGACCGTCGCTGGTTCGGCGACCTCCGTGGTCACGCTGGTCCCGGCCCAGGACAGGATCTGGGACAGCACGATGACGATGACGATCAGCGCGAGGAAGATCAACGCCGGATGCGGAACCTTGTTCCCCGCGCGCTCGATTCCGTCGAGGACGCGCTGCATCGCGCTCGGTTTGGCGTGCTTCTCCGCGGCCGCCTTCGCGTTCATGGCAACGACTCCGGGCGGTTGAAGGCGAGGGCGAACTCGATCAGCAGCTTCGTGCCGGAACCGGTCGCGCCCCGGTTCCGCCACGTCCGGGGCTGCGGGAGTTGCGCCGTACCGGCGATGTCGATGTGGGCCCACGGATGACCGTCCACGAACTCCTCGAGGAACAGTGCCGCGGTGATGGAGCCTGCATTGACGCCGCCCATGTTCGTGAGGTCGGCGATCGGTGAGTCGAGCTGCGAGCGGTACGAACGGTGCAGGGGAAGCTCCCAGACCGGTTCGTCGACGGCGTCGCCGGCGCGCCGCAACTGCTCCACCACGCCTCGGTCGTTGCCCATCACACCGGCGATCTCGACGCCGAAGGTCCGCAGGCATGCACCGGTCAGCGTCGCGATGTCGACGATGGCGTCAACTGGCTCCTCGGTCGCGAGGGCCAGGGCGTCGGCCATCACGAGACGCCCTTCCGCGTCGGTGTTCAGTACCTCGACCGTCGTACCGTTGCGCATCCTGAGGACGTCGCCGAGCTTCAGCGCCGACCCGGACGGCATGTTGTCGGTGCACATCAGGTAGCCGGTGACCGCCGCCGTACAGCCCAGAGCACGCAGCGCTGTCATCGACGCGAGGACCGCCGCGGCGCCGGTCATGTCGTTCTTCATCTGGGCGTGCGACTCGTCGCTCGGCTTCAGGCTGATACCGCCGGAGTCGTACATGATGCCCTTGCCGATCAGGGCGATCCGGCCGGTGGGCTGCTCCGGCCGGTAGCGGAGCCTGATCATCCGCGGCGGTTCGACGCTGCCGCGGTTGACTCCGAGCAGTCCGCCGCAGCCCAGCTCGATCAACTGGTCCTTGTCGAAGACCTCCACCTCCAGCCCGGCCGGCGGACCTACCTCGAGGGCGACCTCGGCCATCCGGACGGCCGACAGCGTGCTGGCCGGGCAGTTCGACAGATCGCGGCCGAGGCAGTAGGCCTCCGCGATGACGCGGCCGCGCTGGACCCCCGCGGCGACCTCGTCGGCCTGCTCGTCGGAGGCCACCACCAGCAACGACTCGAGCAGCGGGCGATCGGCGTCGCGGCCGACGAAGTACCGCCAGCGTGCCAGCAGCACTCCCTCGGTCGCGGCCTGCGCGTAGTCCGAGACGGAGATCCCGACGTCGCGGGAGGGAACCTCGATCGCGAGCCGGCGGTGCCAGGGGACGGCCCGGGCGAATTCGGCGGCCAGGTCACGGACGAGCGTGGTGTCGAGCTGATCCGGCGTACCGGTGCCCACGGCGACCCGGACCGGACCGTCCGCCGTGGGCCGGACGAGCGTCTGGCCGCGTTGCGCGGTGAAGCCTGCCGACGCCAGACCGGCCGCGTCGGTTCCGAGCTCCTCGGCCGGCTCCGCGCCGGCCGACACCGGGACCGCGAGCGCGTCCGCCTCTTCCATTGCCTGCTTCAGTGTTCCGATGCCGACCGAGGGGCGGTGCCGCGTCGAGGGAATCGGGTCGAAGTCGCCTGGGATTGTGTTCACGAGATCTCCTCGGGCCGGAGCCTCCGCTGTACCGCGGTCGCGCTGGAACGGTCGCCTTCGACCGCTGGGTCAGCTCTGCAGAGCTTGGACGAGCTCGTCCTCGCGCTCCTTCGTCAGGTTCGTCTGGAGGACCGTCGGTCCGAACGGTTTGAGCGCGTCGACGACCCGGTCCACGGTGGCCGAGCGGGCCAGCAGGAACACGGCGGCGTGGTCCTCCTGCAATTGCCGGCCGACATCCTTGATCAGCTGGTCGTTGATGCCGACATCCGTGAGCTTGCCGGCCAGCGCACCGCTGGCGGCGCCGACGGCGAACCCCGCGAGGGGATTGAGGAAGATGAGTCCGATCAAGGTGCCCCAGAGCGCACCGCTGGTCGCTCCGGCTCCGGTCAGGTTCATCGTCTGCTGGATGCGCACCTTGCCCTTGGCATCCTTGTAGGCGATCGCGGCGTCTTCTCGCTGCAACAGCTCCTGCTTGGCCAGCTCCTCGGTCAGCTGGACGACGCGCTCCGCGTCCTCACGACTGTCGAGGCCGAGTACCACCAAATGGGTCATGCCGGACTCCTCCCTGAGGGCGCCACGACTTTCCGCGCCGGACGCCTATCCCATCAACCGCCCGCACAGTCGTCCTCCTCCGATTAGGGTGAGTCCCCCGGGCGAGCGGCGCGGGCCAGGAAGCCGGACAACGGCGCAGGGAGCTGCGCGGGGCGGTCGCCCCAGTCGTAGACGACCGCGGTGCCCGCGATCAGGTCGTGCAGGGCACGATGTTCGCGGTGGAACACGATCGGCAGGAAACCCAGCCCGGCCGGCAGCACGCTGACCGGGAACGCCAGCACCCGGAGCAAGGCCTGGCCGGGCCGGAGCGTGGCGCCGTCGGATCGCACGACGCGCAGTCCGACGAGGCTCTGCCCCGGGGTCCGGGCCACGATCGCGAGAAAGCCGAACGCGTAACAGAACGCGAGGACTCCGAGCCCGATCGTCGACGGCGGCCGCCGTACGGACAGGCCCCAGAAGGCAGTGGTGAGCAGGTCGAGTCCGGCCAGGCCGATCGTGAACGACGAGACGACGATGAGAACGTCGAGCACGGTCGCCACGGCTCTGCTCACGGCGCCTGCGTAGTGACCGCTGACCGTCAGGCGTTGTTCCATGCCTGCTCCGCGTCTGCTAGCAGCCGTGGCGCGGTCGGCTGCGGGCCACGTCGGAGCAGCCGCACGACGAGCATGTCCAGTACGGCGTCGAGCCCGGCCAACTGCCGGCGGACAACGTCGAGCACCGATCCGGCCAGCCGTGCCTGACTCTCGACCACGATCCCGGGCAGGCCGGAGCGCCGTACCAGCCGCTCGACGTCGATGCGCTCCGCCAACGCGTCCAGGTCGACGCGCTCCAGCAACCGTTCGAGATCCACACGGTCGACCAGCCGGTCGATCTCGATGCGGTCGAGCAGCCGGTCGAGGTCGACCCGGTCGAGTACGCGGTTGACGTCGATGCGGTCCACCAAGGCGTCGACGTCGATGTGGGACAGGATCAGGTCCGGCTGGACGGTCTCGACGACCCGGCCCGTGACCTTGCCGGCGAGCCGCCCCAGCACCGCGGTCGGGCGGTTCATCGGGCCGTTCCCGTCCCAGAGCTACCGTGATACGTCCTGTCCCCCGTCCGGCGCGCCTGCCGCCCACCTTCGTTCGCGCCTCACCGGCGGTGGATCACCCGCTCCGGGTGAGCCACCCGTCCGTCAGCCGTCGAGCGATCGTCGTACGGCGCTGCGACGCCTCACCTGCTACGGGGGATGAATCGGCTGTCCGGAGGCCTGGGTCAGGCCGACGTCGCGGGCGACTCGGAGGGCCGCGGATCGCTTCTCCACGCCGAGTTTGCGGTAGAGCGCCATCAGGTGGGTCTTGACGGTGTTCTCGGTGATGTACAGCGCCTGGGCGATCTCGCTGTACGAGTTGCCGAGCGCAAGCTGATCGAGCACGTCCGCCTCGCGCGCCGTCAACCGGATCCGTGCACCGTTGACCGTCGCGTCGAGTCGACGCGGCGGCGACAGCTGCGCATCCGGCCTGGTACGGGCCAGCAATGTCCGCTCAGCGATGTCACTCCCCGCCGCCAGGTACGCGGAGAGTTGCTCGAACGCTGCGGCGGCGAAAGGTTGTGGGTTCGGGCCGGCGAGATGACTGCGCAACAGGTCGAGGAACACCGGTTCGGCGGCCCCGGCCGGGACGAGCGCATGCAGATTTCGCTGCGGAGTCACCCGGTTCAAGGTGTCGACCAGCGAGGCCTCCGCGGCCGGCCGGTCGCCCAGGCGACCCAGCAGGACCGTTCGGAACGACGCCGCCGCGGCCGCGACCAGAGGATGCGGGTTCAGCCCCTCGAGGACCCGATCGATCAGCCTCACGGTGGCTCGCGGATCGCCCTGGCCGAGCGACAGCAAGGCCCGGATCAGCTCGGCCTCGGTAGCGTTCCCGCTGCGGTCGAGCTCCCGGACCTGCACCTCGACACCGGCCTGGTCCCCGATCAGAACCGCCAGCCAGGAGCGCAACAGCGCGAGATCGCGCGACAGGAACGACGGCAGCGGTCCAGCTGCCTCCGGATCCCCGGTGAGCTCGGTGGACGCCTCGTCGAGACGGCCGGCCTCGATCAGGAGCACCGACCGCAACATCGAACGCAGCGCCGTGACCACGGTGTCGGAGCCGGCCAGGTCGGTCTCGACCACACGCTCGTACCAGGACCACGCACGCGCGAGGTCGAGCTGGTTGAGAGCCGCGAACCCGAGCACGAGCTGGGCTCGAACGGCATAGACCTGCGGTAGCCGGTCCTCGACGACGTCGAGAGCAGCCTGCGCCGACCGGGCCGCGTTCTGAATCTGGCCCCGCACGTACTGCACGATCGCCCGATGCGCGAGCCCGCCCGCAACCAGGCCCGGATGGTCGGCCATCCGGGCCGTGACGAGCGCCTCGTCCAGATGGGCGAGCGCGGCGTCGAGATCATCCGCCCAGGTCTCCGCGGCAGCGAGGTCGATGAGCAACCACGCCAGCCGCTCCGGCGCCAGTACGGCGTGCCGGCTGTCGCCGTCGGCCGAATCCGGTGCCACCAGGTTCCGGGCCCGGTCGATCGCGGCATGCACGTCGTACCAGCCGTACCGCGATTGCCACAGTCGCAGCAGTACGGCGTCCGCCGCGAGCGCGTCGTCGTCCGGTGTCGCCGGATTCATCGCACCGGCAAGATCGTCGGCCGACGCCGCGTCCATGACGGCACCGGCGACGTCCCCGGAGACGCGCCGGAGCAGACCGCGGACACCGATCAGGTGCGGGTGGTCGGCCAGATATCCGTCCGGGAGAGCGTCGAAGCCGGCCGTGACGAGGTCGAGGTCGCCGGCAGCGAGGATCTCCGGCCCGTGCCCGAGCACGATCCGGGCGACGAACTCCGGATCCGCGGCGCCCAGTGCGCTCCGCAGCGCGGTCGCGCCGTCACCGCGATTCTCGTAGTGCAGCGCCGACCGCCGCTGTGCGGCGACAACGAGCCGCGCGTCGTCCGCGCTGGCCGCGGCCCGCCGCCGGAGCAACTCGACCAGCAGCGGGTGGTACCGGTACAGTGGCTCGCCGCCGGGATCGGCGACGTACGCCGTCACCAGCAGCCCGTTGCCGGCGAGCTCCGCGAGCATCGCGCCGGCCTCCGGGTCACCGCTGAGCATCACGGCCTGCGGCCCGGTCACCGAGCCGGGCCCGAAGGTGCTCAGCAGCATCGCCTGCACCCGGTCGCCGAGGGTGCTGAGGCTCTCTCCGAGGAGGAGATCGAGCACCGGTCGCTGATTCGCGGGCGGCCACACGGCGACCCCGGAGGCGGCGAACGCCCGCGCCGCGAGAACCAGCGCGGCCGCCCAGCCCGCGGTGTGGGTCTGGAACAACTCGACGTCTTCCTCGGTGGCCTCGCTGGCGTGGGCCTGCACGAGCGCGGTGGCCTCGGCGTCGGTGAAGCGCAGATCCCGCGATCGCAAGGTCAGTGCCATCCCCCGCAGCTCGAGCTCGGACACGGGCAGCGGAAGGTCGTACCGCGTGGCGAGGACGAGCCGGACGGCCTGCGGCGACTCCCGCAGTACCTGCAGGACGTCGGCCACCATCGCCGCGGGCAGCAGCTGCGCGTCGTCGACGACGATCGGATCCGGCGGGCTCGGCACGTCACCACCGATGACGCGCCGAAGGGATTCGGCCAGCGCGCCGGGCGACTGCCCCGACACCCACATCACGGGCTCCCCGGATCGTCGTCGCCGGGCCATCCAGTCCGACAGCAGCACCGTCTTGCCGGTACCGGCCGGTGCGACCAGCATCGTCAGCGGCGCCCGTACGCCGAGGTCGAGAGCGGAATGCAAACGGTCGCGGGTCACAAGTGTCAGCGGCGGCCACGGAACTCCGCCACTGGCCGCAACCCGGAATTCGTCCCGCTCCTGCTCGGGCGTCGGGCTGATCACCATCGTCGCCCTCCCCTGGCCGACGTGCCCTGCTCTCCGCAAACTCCCGCTGGTTCGTCCCAAAAAATCGAGACTAGCCGGTTCGCTGCGCTTTGGGCAGCCCGCCCGCGCTTCAAACCTTCGTTCGGAAGCGGCGGACGCGCGGCACCTTCGCGCCGATCCAGACCGCGACAACGACCAGGAGGCCGATTCCGACGAGCCAGCCCCAGAGGCCTTCGGACACCGGCCCGAGTCTGCCGAGCGGGAAGCCACCAGGGTCGTCGGACTGTTGGAGAGCGACCAGGTAGGCGATGATCGCGCGCTTGTCCTCCGGGCGGAGCACCTGGTCCGAGAAGACCGGCATCTGCTGCGGTCCGGTCAGCATCGCCTGGTACATGTTCCTCGGTGTGGTCTGCATCAGTGACGGCGCATAGCCGCCGTTCGGCAGTGCGCCGCCGCGACCGGCGAAGTTGTGACAGGCCGTGCAGTTCGTCCGGAACAGTTCGCCACCCCGAGCGATCTCGGCCTGCGTCACGTTGCTGACGTCGTACGCCTCCTGCGCGGGTACCGCGGGTCCGGGGGCGAGCGAGGCGATGTACGCCGCCAGCGCCTCGATCTCCTCGGGGCTGTACACCGGGGGCTTCCGCGGCACCTGGGCGCCGGTCTGTGCGGCCGGCATCCGTCCCGTGCTCACCTGGAAGTCGACCGCGGCCGCCCCGACACCGATCAGGGACGGGCCGGTGACGCGACCTTCGCCGTTGGTCCCGCCCTCGGCATGCAACCCGTGGCAGCTCGAGCACCCGACCGCGAACAGCCGTCGTCCTTCGTCGATCTGCTGAGACTGCGGACTGTCCGCGCCCTGGGCCCCGTTCGGCATCAGGGCGCCGTACGCCGATCCGACGATCACGAGCGCTGCGCCGACGACCAGGGCCTTGGCGAATCCGCCACGCCGCACCAGTCGCGGGACACCGCGCATCTCCACACCTCCCGGGGCCGGGGCTGCCGCAGACCAGCAGACACGACCCGGCGCACGCCGTCATCACCCGATTCGGGCGATCCCGCGCAACGCCGTACCGATCAGCAGGTACTGGTCAGCGGGTGTCGCGTTTGGCCTGGCGGCGGGCGCCGGCGGCCCGGGTCGATGCGTCCTTCTTCAGCCCGCCCGTGGTCTTGGTCGCGCGAGGACGCCTGCTGCCTGCCGGCGCGACCGCCGCATCGGTATCGCGCACCGACGCTGCCCGGCCGGCGCCCCGCACCGGCGCCACCTCGACCCGCGCCCGCGCCGACCGCGCTGCTTCGATCCGCTCACTGCGCAGCTCCGACGACGCGCGGCTGGCCGCCGTTGCGACCTGCCGACTCACCCGCGCCAGCACGGACTCGAACAGCTCGGCCTTGTCACGATCCCGCTGGTTCCTCGGATACGACACACCCCGGCTACCGACCTCCGCGACAGCCGCGCCGGCCGCTCGCCGGTAGTTCTTCACATACTTCGTCCGAGCCCGCCGCACCCGCTGATGCAACTCCAGCAACTCGTCTTCGTCGAGGCCCTTCAACACGTCCCGCTCGGTCTCGGCCACGAGCAGCCGCTCGGCCTCACTCAACGAATTCAGCAAACCTCTGTCCATCAGAAGCACTCCCCACATCCACGGCGACGACTTCCCCTCCAATAGACCGTGCAGCAAATCCCCGAAAAACAACAGGTCCTGCAGCGAGTGGTGATGTGGCCACGCGGGCTCCTCCACACGGAGGACGTCGGTCAGCCTTTGAAGGCGCCGTCCATGATGCCGCTGACGAGGCGGCGGCCGACGAAGGCGAAGAGGATCAGGAGCGGGATGGTCGCGAGGAAGGAGCCTGCCATGGCGAGGCCGAGGTCGACGACGCGGCTGTTCTGCAGAGCTTTGATGGCGATCTGGGCGGTGTACATCTCCGGGGACTTGAGGATGATGAACGGCCAGAGGAAGTCGTTCCAGGACGTGACGAATCCCAGCAGGCCGAGCACGAACGCGGCGGGACGGACAAGCGGGAAGGCGATCTGCCAGAAGACCTGCCAGGAGTTCGCACCGTCGATCCGGGCCGCCTGGATCAGCTCGTCCGAGACGGTCGAGGCGATATGTTGCCGCATCCAGAAGATGCCGAAGGCACTGGCCAGCCCCGGCACGATCAGTGCCTGAAGGGTGTCCACCCAGCCGAGCTTCGACATGATCATGTACTGCGGAATGACGGCCAGCTGTGTCGGAACGGTCATCGTGAGTACGACGATCAGGAACAGCGTGTTCCGCCCCGGGAAGCGCAACTTGGCGAACGCGAACCCGGCCAGCGCGCAGAGCACGCCGTGGCCGGCGCCGATGGCCAGGGCGACCACAGCGCTGTTGACGAGCGAACGGACGAACGGAACCGTGGTGAAGACGAGTTCCGCGAGGTGGAAGAGGTTCCCGCCGGGGATGACGTGCGGCGGCATCTTGTAGGCGGTCGCGGAGTCGTTCGACGCAACGACGAACATCCAGTACAACGGGAAGACGGTGATCACCACTGCGGCGGTCAGCAGGACGTAGACCCACCAGGGCACTCGTTCGATCCGGCCCCCGTGCCGGAGGCGCAAAATCAACACAGTCATGGCTTCTCCCGGCGGATGCGCGTGGACAGCAGATAGTTGAGCAGCGCGAACGCGACGACGAGGACGAAGAGCGTGACGCCGATCGCCGCGCCGTACCCGAACTTGAACTGGCCGAAGCCTTGCTCGAACAGGAACAGGGTGAGGGTCTGACACTGCCGGACCGGTCCGCAGGTCAGCGGCGAATTCGTTGACACCAGCAACGGCTCGGTGAAGATCTGCAGGCCCCCGATGGTCGAGGTGACGATGGTGAAGACGATCACCGGGCGCAGCGACGGGACGGTGATGTAGCGGAACTGTTTCCAGTTGCCGGCGCCGTCGACCGAGGCCGCCTCGTAGATGTCGCGCGAGATCGCTTGCAGCGAAGCCAGGTAGAGAAGGGTCGTGTAGCCGGTCCACCGCCAGATCACCATCGTGGCGATCATCGCCTGACTGCCCCACGTGGACTGGACGAAATCGACCGGGCCGACGCCGACCAGGTGCAGCGCCCAGTTCAGCAGCCCGTAGTCCCGGTCGAAGAGCTGCGCGAAGACGACGGTCGTCGCCGCCACCGACGTGATGTACGGGACCAGCATCGACATGCGGAAGAGCGTGGCCCACCGCAGGCGCGCGTGGTTGAGCAGGTGCGCGAGTCCGAGGGCGATCAGCAACTGCGGCACGGTGGACAGCACCCAGATGCTGATCGTGTTCTGCAGCGCGTTCCAGAACCGCGGGTCGTCGAACAGCCGCGAGAAATTGGCCAGCCCGACGAACGTGTGCTCGGCCACCGGGTTCCAGTCGAACAAGGCGACGTAGAACGTGAACAGGAGCGGGAACAGGCCGAAGATCGTGAAGATCAGGAAGAACGGCGCGACGTAGGCGTACGGCGCGACGCGCTCCCCCAGGCTCTCGCGCATGCGACGCCTCGGCACGGCAGGTGGCCGTGTCGAGGCTCGCGGCGCGGTGAGGGTGCCGGTCACCGTTACTTCCCGATCGCGGTCTTGATGTTCTGCAAGGCCGTGTCCCACGCCTTCGCCGGATCACCCTTGCCCTGCTCGACATTGGTGAGGGCGTTCTGGAACTCCTGACCGATGGCCGAGCTGTCCGGGCCGATGTAGAACGGCTTGAGGCCCAGCAGAGACTCGGTGTAGATCTTGCCGGTCGGTGCGTTCGAGAAGAACGGATCCTTGTGCGAGGTCAACTGCGAATCCTTGTACACCGACGGTGTCGACGGCAGTGAGCCCGAGCCGACGTAGTGCGCAAGCTGCGACTGCGGCGACTGCATCTCCTTGATGTAGTTCCAGGCCGCCTGCGGGTTCTTGGCGTTCTTCGGGATGGCGAGGTAGCTGCCGCCCCAGTTCCCGGCGCCTCCGGGAATGGTGGCGACATCCCACTTCCCCTTGGTGGCAGGCGCGTTGGACCGGATACTGCCGAGCATCCAGGACGGCGCCGCGACGACTGCGAAGTCGCCCTTGGCCATGCCGGCCGTCCAGCCCTCCGTGAACGAGCTGAGCTTCGCGGTGATGCCTGCCTGCGCCGCCGCCAGTGTGTAATCGAAGGCGAGCTTGACCTGCGGGCTGTGATCGTAGGCCAGGTTGCGGTCGGCGTCGTAGAACTTCATCGACCCCTGGTTGACGGCCTGGTAGAACACGCTCGTCGAGGCGTTGTCGACGAAAGCCTTGCCCGTCGCGGCCTTGTACTGCTTGCCCACCTCGATGAACTTGTCCCACGTCGGCCACAGCTTGCCGACCGCCTCCCGGTCGGTCGGCAACTTGGCGGCCGCGAACAGATCCTTGCGGTACGCGATCGCCAGACCACCGACGTCGGTGGGGATGCCGAGCACCTGACCGTCCTTGGCGACGCTCTGCGACCACACCCAGTCCAGGTAGTCCTTCTTCGTGTCGTCCGCGCCGAGGCTGCGCAGGTCGACGAAGTTCTGCGGCTGCTCGACGAACTTCGGCAGGTCGTCACCCTGGATCAGCACCAGGTCCGGAACCTTGCCCCCGGCAAGCGCCGTGGTCAGCGCCTGCGCCGTCTCCACCGAGGAACCGACCTCGGTCAGCTTGACGTGGATGTCGGGATGCTTCTTCTGGTACTCGTCGACGGCGGACTTCTGGTTGATCCCGGAGAACGACCAGAAGTCGAACGACTTCTGATCGGCCGAACCACCGGAATCACTGCCCGAGCAGCCGGCGACAAGCAGCGAAGCAGCAGCGGCGACAGCGAACGCAAGACGAATTTTCACGGCAATCCTCCCAGTCCGAAAATTTCGGAATCCCCGCCGATCATTGCGGGGAACTGTAAGGGTGCGGCTGCGGAGGGTCAACAGGTCATTTCGAGATTTCCACCGAAACATCCGGAGAGGGCGGGAGGAGCCCGCGGCTAGACTCACCGCCATGACCGCTAGCAGCGACTCCGCGGCGGGCCCGACAGGCCGGGCAATGACCGTCGCCCAGATCGCCGAACTCGCCGGTGTCTCGATCCCGACCGTGTCCCGCGTGATCAACGGTCAGTCCGACGTCTCGCCCAGGACTCGCGCGATGGTCGAGGGCATCATTCGCACGCACGGGTTCCGGCGACTGAAGAAGCCCGGCACCAAGGCCGCGCTGATCGAGCTGGTGTTCCACGAGCTCGCCGGCGCCTACGCGATGGAGGTCATCAAAGGCGTCGAACGCGTCGCCGGCGACAACGGGCTGGCCGTCGTACTGTCCGAGATGCACGGCCACACACCCGGGCGCGGCTGGATCGAAGGCGTGCTGGCCCGGCGGCCCGTCGGAGTGATCGCGGTGTTCTCCGGACTCACGCCCGCGCAAAGCGACCAGATCCGTAGTCGCGACATCCCGTTCGTCCTGGTCGACCCCACCGGCGACCCCGGACACGAGTTCCCCTCGGTCGTCGCCAGCAACTGGAGTGGAGGATTCTCCGCCACCCGCCACCTGCTCGAGCTCGGGCATCGGCGGATCGCCACCATCACCGGACCGACCCGGATGCTGTCCAGCAGAGCCCGGCTCGACGGATACCGCGCGGCACTCGACGACGCGGGTACGCCGTTCGCGGCCGAACTGGTCTTCGAAGGGACGTTCCAGGCCGAGGACGGCCTGACGCACGGGCGCGCCCTGCTCGGTCGCACCGACCGGCCGACCGCGATCGTGACCCACAACGATCTGCAGGCCTTCGGCGTGTATCGCGCAGCCGCCGAGTCCGGACTGCGCATCCCCGACGACCTCAGCGTCGTCGGCTTCGACGACCTGCCGATCACAGGCTGGGTCACGCCTCCGCTGACCACGATCCGGCAACCACTCACGGACATGGCCGCCGCGGCCGCGGACATGGTGCTCACCCTCGATCGCGGCGAAGCGCTCGCCCACCACCGCCTCGAACTCGCCACCCAACTCGTCGTCCGAGGCAGCACCGCACCTCCGCAGTCATAGATTCTTTCCACGGCGCGCCCGGGCCGTGAGATATCCCAGCGCCGCGCACAGCGCGACCGTCCGTACGGCGTGTGCGATCTGCCACCGATCGCGTAGGCGCGCCCAGTCCGCCGGTGGAGCCTGTGCTGTCCATCCCTGCTGTTCCAGGTTGATCGGGCCGTTGACCACCACCGTGACGACGACCGCGACCAGGATCAGCATCAGGGCGATCAGCGCCGGCCGCAGCAGCGTCCTGTCCGTCTTGTACGCCTGAACGACCAGCGTCACAACGGCAATCAGCGTCGCCGCGAAGACCGTGCCGATGAACCAGGTGAAGTACTCGTACTCCGCCTGGCGCACAGCGACGTACTGCGGCCCGTCGAGCGACCGAAGCGCAAGCTCGAGCACGAGCACGGTGCCGGCGACCCCGACAAGGATTCCGCAGCACGTCTGGCTTGCGACTCGAGCGATCCTGGTGACCGTTCCGGTCCGCATCGCCGCCCTCCTTCGCGCTATCCCTTCACGCCTGAGGCTACGACGCTCCGGACGAAGTGGCGTTGGGCGAACAGGAAGATGAGGAGCGCGGGGAGGACGTAGAGGGCGGCGGCCGCGGCTTGCACCGTGGGGATCGCGTTGCCGTGCGGATCGCGGTACCAGGCGGTGATCGCGACCGACAATGTCGTGTGGTCGACGTCGAGCAGGAGCGCGGGCGCGATGTAGTCGCCCCAGGTCCAGATGAACGACAGCAGGAACGAGGTGATCAGCACCGGTCGCGACAACGGCAGGAAGATCCGCAGGAAGATCCGGGTCCAGCCGCACCCGTCGATGATCGCGGCGTCTTCCAGCTCGCGTGGGATCGCGGCGAAGAACTGGCGGAACAAGAAGATCAGGTACGGCGACGCCGCGAAGCCCCACAGCACCCATGGCCAGTACGTGTTCACCAACCCGAGCTTCGAGAACAGGACGTACGTCGGCAGCAGCGTCAGGATCTGCGGCAGCATCATCGTCGACAACAGAACCACGAACAGCCCACGCTTACCGCTGCCGCGGAGTCTGGCGAACCCGAATCCGACGGCGGCGCTGGAGGCTGTGACAAGTACGGCGTACATCGTCGACAGGAACAGCGAGTTGACGGCGTACGCCGGGAAGTTGATGTCGGTCAGCGCGTGGACGAAGTTCCCCCACTGCGCCTGCCGGGGCAGGATGTGCGTCGGCACGGCGGCCCACTCGTCCCGGGTCTTCAAGGCCGCGAGCAGCAACCACACGAAGGGCCCGACGAAGAGCACCGCGAGCGCCATCAGCAGGACGTAGATCGCCCCCGCACTCAAACGGACCTTGACGAGCGGCAGCCGGTGGACAGCGGCGGATGCGGTACGGCGGTCGTGCACAGCACGTTCTCCTAACGGTCCGACTCGGTGTCGACCTCGTAGTGCACCCAGAGACGGCTGGATCGCTGGATGAGCAGCGTGAAGGCCAGGATCACCAGGAAGAACACCCACAGCATCGCCGACCCGTAGCCGAACCGGTTGCTGGTGAAGAACTCCTGATACACCTGCACCATGTACAAGTGGGTGCTCCGCGGCACCTGCCCGACCCCGGCGATGCTGTTGGTCTCGGCGAGCAGCAGCGGCTGTACGACGATCTGGAACGTCGCGATCACCCCCGTCACGACCTGGAAGAAGATGACCGGAGAGATCATCGGTACCGTGATGTGCCGGAAGACCCGCCACCGGCCCGCGCCGTCGACGACCGCCGCCTCCTCCAGCTCGGCCGGAACGCCCTGCAGCGCGGCCAGCATGATGACCATGCCGCCCCCGAGACCCCACAGCGTCAGGATGATCAGCGCATAGAAGGCCATGGGATCGATCAGCCACGCGATCGCCTTGATCCCGACGATGTGCAGAAGCGCGTTCGCGATGCCGGCGTCCCGGTTCAGGACGAGCTTCCACATGATCGCCATCGCCACCGCCGGAACCACCGACGGCAGGAAGAAGATCGTCCGCCACAGGCCGAGCGCCTTCAGCCGCCGGTTCAGCAGTACGGCGAGTCCGAGGGCGGCTGCGACGCTCAGCGGTACGGCGATTGCCGTGTAGGCGATCGTCCGCAGCAGGGCATGCCACGCCTCGCTGTCGCCGAAGAGTTCGGTGTAGTTGCGGATCCCGACCCATCGCCAGCGCGGCGAGCTGCCGTCGAAGTTCGTCAAGCTCATCCCGAACGCGTAGCCCAGCGGCACCACGGTGAGCAGGAGGAAGCCGAGCACCCAGGGCGAGACGAACAGGTAGAAGGATCGGTTCGAGTACCGCGACCAGCTGGTTCGGGCCATGTCGCGGTCAGCCGATCTGCTCTTTGCCCTGCTTGAGCACCTTGTTCACGTCGTCGGTGATCGCCTTGCAGGCGGCGTCGACCGTCGCCTGCCTCTTGATCGCTCTCTGCAGGTGCTTGTCCAGCGTGAGGTTCCAGGTATCCACCGTCGCGTACGGCGAGTCCGGCAGCGGCGCGCTGAACTGCAGCTCGTTCTGCGCCGTCTTGTACGCCTGCTTCTGGTACGGCAGATCCTGCGGCAGCTTCGGCAGCAGCGACTTCAAGGCAGGCAGCCCCCAGCCGCTCTTCGCGCGCTCCTCCGCGGGCGGGCCCGCCATGAAGTACTCCATCAGTTTCCACGCCGCGTCCTTGTGCTTGGACTTGGCGGGAATCCAGGCACCCATCCCGGCGTACGTCGGACTCACGCGGTGATCCCCCATCACGGGCGCAGGCGCCATCCGGATCACCGGCTGCAGAGCGGTCTCCTTGACGAAGTTGCCGCCGTACCAGTAGCCGTCCTGGCTGATCGCCATCCGTTTCGCCATGAAGGTAGACAGGTCGGCGCCGTCCGGCAGCGGATCGAGTGAGCTCGGCCCGACGCCGGCCTGCGCGAAATCGACGTACCACGCCACCGCCCGGCGAGCAGCCGCGCTGGTGAAGTCCGTCTCGGTCAGGTCGCCGTTGTAGATCTGTCCGCCCTGCTGCAGGATCATCGTCGCGAGCGGGGCGTACAGGTTCCACGCCCACTCCACTCCGAGGCCGTAGACCTTCGTCTTGCCGCCCTGTTTGCTGGTCAGCTTCTTGCCCACGGCAAGCAAATCGTCATAGCCGATCGGTTCGGTCTCGCTGAGGTGCGGGGCCTTCGCCTGGTCGAACAGCTGGGCGTTGTACCACAGCGTCGCGTCCTGGCTCCAGTCCTTCACGATCCCGTAGTACGAGCCCTGACCGATCCTGCTGCCGTCCCAGCGGAAGCTGTCGTTGACTCCCAGCAGATCGTCCTTCTTGAGCACCTGACTCTTCTCGAGGTAAGGCGTCAGATCGGTCGCCAGTCCGCGCGCGTTGACGTTGGCGCTGCCGACGGCCGCACCGCGGACGAAGTCGGGTGGAGTGCCGGACGCGAGCATCGCGTTCAGCCGCGTGGCGTCGGTCTGCAGGAAGTTGATCTTGATCCCGGGATTCTTCGCCTCGAAGTCCGCGATGTGGTCCTTGGTCAGCTCGTTGTTGTTGTACATCACGGTCAGCGTGACGGTGCTCCCGCCGCCCCCGCCGCCGTTGCCGGACGAGCTGCCCGACGAGTTGGCGTTGCAGCCGCTCAGCAGTCCCCCGGCCGCCGCGCCGCCGACCACAGCGGATGCCCCGCCGAGCAGTCGCCGCCTGCTGATCCGCGCCGATCCGTTCATCCCGACCTCCTCAGTCCGTGCTCCTGACTGGGAGCGCTCACAGTTTGTTTGCCGTCCATACCGCTGTCAATAGCTCGAAAACCTCGGATCCTCATGTCATGATGAGTGCCGTTTCTGTTCGCGCTCCCAGATCGGACACCTGTCGATGAGCATCGTCGTACCGGTTCATTCGGGATCGGCCGGCCGCGCCGAGCCAGTCCTGCCGCAGCTGACCGGCATCGCGTTCGGGGGCGACTACTACCCCGAGCAGTGGCCCGAGCACGTGTGGTCCGAGGACGTCCGGCTGATGCAGGACGCGGGTGTCAATCTCGTCAACGTAGGGATCTTCGCCTGGGCCCTGCTGGAGCCGTCGCCGGGAACGTACGACTTCGGGTGGCTGGACCGGGTTCTCGACCTGCTCCACGACGGCGGCATCTCGGTCAACCTGGCCACGCCCACCGCGGCCCCGCCGCCCTGGTTCTTCCGGCGCCATCCGCAGGCACGCCTCGTCGACCGTGACGGAAGGTTGCTCGGCGCGGGCGGACGGCAGGCGTTCTGCCCGCATTCTCCCGAGTACCGGGAAGCCGCGATCGCCATCACCGAGCAGCTCGCGGCACGCTACGCGGGTCATCCCGCACTGGCGATGTGGCACGTCCACAACGAGTACGGCGGCGCCAACACACACTGTTACTGCGCAACGTCGGCCGAGGCGTTTCGAGGCTGGCTGCGACGCCGTTATCACCGTCTGGACAACCTGAACGACGCCTGGGGCACAACGTTCTGGGGGCAGCGCTACGGTGATTGGGCCGAGATCGAGCCCCCGCTCGCCTCCCCGATGGCGGTCAATCCGGCGCAGCAACTGGACTTCTTCCGGTTCAGCTCCGACACGCACCTTGACAACTACATCGCCGAGCGCGATCTCCTGCGCCGGCTCTCTCCCGGGGTCGCGGTGACGACCAACTTCATGATCAACAACTGCAAGTGGATCGACTACCGGCGGTGGGCCGCCGAGGTCGACGTGGTTGCCAACGACCACTATCTCTACGCCGAGCAGGCGGCCAATCACATCGAGCTGGCGATGTCGGCGGACCTGACCCGATCGGTCGCCGGCGGCCGCGGATGGTTGCTGATGGAACACTCGACGAGTGCGGTGAACTGGCAACCCCGCAACGTCGCCAAGCGTCCGGGTGAGCTGCGCCGCAACACCTTGAGTCACCTCGCTCGCGGCGCGGAGTCGGCGCTCTTCTTCCAGTGGCGGGCCTCGCGCTTCGGTGGCGAGAAGTTCCACTCCGCGATGGTCCCGCACAATGGCACCGGAACCCGGGTCTGGCGCGAGGTGCTTGCCCTGGGCACCGATCTCTCGCGGCTCGGTGAACTCCGGGGCACTCGCGTTGTCGCCGATGTCGGGATCGCCTGGGACTGGCCGTCCTGGTGGGCGCTCGAGCTCGAGTGGCGTCCCTCCGTCGACCTCTCGTACCTCGACAGAGTCTCGGCGTTCTACGAGGCGACGTGGCGCTCGCACCTGACCGCCGACTTCGTCGACCCCGAAGGCGACCTCTCGCAGTACGCCGTCGTTCTGGTACCGAGCCTCTACCTGACAACCCCGGCAGCTGCGGACAACCTGACGACGTACGTCCGCAACGGCGGCACGCTCGTGGTCTCGTACTTCTCCGGCATCGTCGACGGGAACGACGCGGTACATCCGGGCGGCCACCCCGGCGCGTTCCGCGACCTGCTCGGCCTGTCCGTCGAGGAGTTCCTGCCGCTGCGAGAAGGCGAGCGGGTCCGTCTCGACGACGGCTCCAGCGGCGACGTCTGGGCCGAAGACCTCGTTCTCGACGGCGCGGAGGCCATTCGGCACTACATCGACGGACCCGCCGCCGGGCAAGCCGCGATCACCCGTCACCGGTTCGGACGCGGTACGGCGTGGTACATCTCGACCCGCCTCAGCGCCCCCGATCTCGCCGCCGTACTGCGAGACGCCGGTCTCCCACCACACACCGACGTTCCTGAAGACCTGGAGGTCGTACGGCGCATCGGGCCGGAGCACGAGTACCTGATCGTCATCAACCACGGAGAGCGTGACGCCACGGTTCCCGGTGCCGGCGACGAACTGCTCACCGGCGCGTCCTGCTCGGGCGATCTCGTCGTACCTGCGGGTGGCGTGCGGGTGCTCCGCTCGCCTCGACGCAGAATGTGACCATGAGCTCCTCGAACGCTTCCCGCCGCCCGACCATGGAGGACGTCGCCGAAGTCGCCGGCGTGTCTCGGGGAACGGTCTCCCGCGTGCTCAACGGCGGCCACTACGTCTCCCCCGACGCGTTGACCGCCGTACAGCGCGCGATCCGCAAGACCGGGTACGTCGTGAACCAGCACGCGCGCAGCCTGGTCACCCAACGGTCGAACTCGGTCGCCTTCATCCTGTCCGACCCGCAGGACCGGCTGTTCGAGGACCCCAACTTCAACATCCTCCTGAAAGGCTGCACCCAAGCCCTGGCCGAGCGCGACATCACCTTGCTGCTCACCATCGCCGGCACCCAGGAAGACCGGCGGCGCGTCGGTCGCTGGGTCACCGCCGGGCACGTCGACGGCGTGCTGCTGGTGTCCGAGCACGCCGGCAGCCCGCTGACCGACGAACTCCGATCCCGCGGGTTGCCGATCGTGGCGGCCGGGCGGCCGATCGGGCACGAGCGCGAGATCTCCTACGTAGCGGCCGACGACCGCGACGGTGCCCGGCAGATGGTGAGCTACCTGGGCTCCCGCGGCCGCCGGCGCATCGGCATCATCACCGGACCGACCGACACCCCCGGTGGCGTCGACCGGCTGGCCGGCTACCGCGACGTGATCGACGAACCGGACCCGCGACTGATCACCCACGGCGACTACACCCAGGCGTCCGGCGAGCGGGCGATGGCGGACCTGTTGGACCGCGCCCCTGACCTCGACGCCGTCTTCGTCTGCAGTGACCTGATGGCCCTCGGCGCGATCTCGACCCTGCATCGCGTGGGCAAGCGCATCCCGCAGGATGTCGCGGTCGGCGGCTTCGACGATTCCAAGGTCGCCGTCAGCGCCGACCCGCCACTGACCACCATCCGCCAGGATTTCACCCGCGTCAGCACCGAAATGGTCCGCCTCCTGCTCGACAGCATCGGCACCAACACCCGCTCCGCCGTCATCCTCCCCACCGAACTGGTCATCCGCGAGTCCGCCTGACGGCGACACACTCCGTGCCGTGCTGGACAGGTCCGAGTCATGAGTGAGCATTCACCGCCGGAGCGAGAGGCGCGGTTCACCGGGCTGTTCGAGGCGACGTACGCCGACCTGGTCCGGTTCGCGCAGCGACGGGTACCGGACGAGCAGGCCGAGGACATCGTTGCCGAGGCGTTCCTGGTCGCCTGGCGGCGGACCGACGACGTACCGGCGAGCCTGCCGGACGCGCGGGCCTGGCTGTTCGGCATCGCGCGGAACGTCATCCTCAATGTTCATCGCGGAGCACGACGGCGGACGGCACTGGCTGTCCGGCTCAGTGAGGCACCGACCGTCACTGCCGACAACTCCGAGCTCGTGGCCCGGCAGATCGATCTCGCGCGAGCGTGGGGCAAGCTCTCCGGAGTTCATCAGGAGGCGCTGGCGCTCGCAGTACTCGACGACCTCACCGCACCCCAGGCCGCGGCTGTCCTCGGTATCTCCCCCGTTGCGTTCCGGTTGCGACTCAGCCGCGCCCGCCGAGCGTTACGTGCATTCCTCGGACCTGTGCCGGCCCATTCGCCCGAAAGGCAGCTCTCATGACCCGTATCGACGAACTCGACGTCCTCAAGAGCCTGGATCCGACGAGTACCGACGCCGAACCGAACGGCCCACGCGCGCAGGCCGACCTGCGGCGGATCCTTGCGACCGAACCCACACCGGTGCCTGCGCGCAAGCGGTCGGCTCGGCGGATTGCCGTGGCCATCGCCTCGGTTGCTGCCGCGACTGCCGCTGTCCTTGTGCTGACCTCGGCCCTCGGTGGCGATCGCGCGTTCGCCACGTGGACCGCGACGCCGACGGGCCTGTCGGCAGGCGAGCGTGCCGACGCCGCCGATTCGTGCCGCAAGGAACAGAAGTCAGGCAGCCCGGACTACCGCGATCAGTTGTCCAAGGCAACAACCGCGATCGCGGAACGTCGAGGTGTGTGGACGCTCGTCGTCCTCGCGGACCAAAGTGGGTTCGGCGCACTGTGCATCACCGACGACTCGCGACACCTCTTCCGCAGCTATATCGGTTCGATCGGCACAACGCCGACGGCCGACCGGCCGGCCCCGCGCGCCCTCACCCCTACGAGCCTCGGCACCGGCTCGATCGACAACCACAGTCTGTCGGTAGCTGCCGGGCTGGCCGGAGCGGACGTCACTGCCGTCACCTACACCAGCCCGACCCGCGGCAAGATCACCGCAACCGTCAACGCCTCCCAGTTCGCCCTCTGGCTCCCCGGCGACGACCTGACAGACGCCAACCGAACCGGTGTCCCGGTCCAGGTCTCCTACCGAGACGGCACCACCGCAACACTCACCCTGCGCCTCTGAGCCGCAATCTCTGGCTGGTGAGCAGCGCGAGTTCCTGGTCCTCGCGCTGCTCGACCTTGCCGCTCAAGCGTCGTACTTGATGTCGCCGTAGAGCTCGACCTCGGAGAGGTCGCCGTACCAGCTGGTGGCGTTGTAGATCCGCAGGTACCGGTAGTGGTCGCCGCCCGAGGTGGTCTGGTCGCTCCAGCTGTTTGCGACGGCCCCGGTGAGCGCTTTGGTGAGGTCGGTCCAGGCCTGGCCGTCATTCGACCCTTGCACGACCGTGCCGTTGGCCCTCTGCGGGTGGCTGGCCCGCGGAAGGAACAGCACCTCCTCGGGCTGCACGGTCGCGTGTACGCCGAAGTCGATGACGTAGTACGCGCCTGGTCCGCTGTTCAGGTCGCCGTACGTGTTGGGGTCGCGGTCGAAGAGCAGGTAACCGACCTTGTCGGCGCCCAGTCCGGTGCCCGGCCACTGCTTGTCGGAGGCGGTGACTGTGGCCGTCTTGGCAACGTCGATGAAACGCGCGGGGTCGCCCGCGATGTAGAGCTTCGATCCGTCGGTGGTTCCGTAGGCGGTCGGCCCGGCCTTACCGGCGGCGTCGAGGTAGTCGACCGCGACCTGGATGTCGCCGGGTGGCACGTTGTCCAGTTTGACCGCGGCGGTCCAGTTGACGCCGTCGGCCGAGTTCGCCTTCGCTGTAAGGCCTTGGACGGTGAGGGTGACTTGTCGGAGCGGCTGCTTCGCGGTGACCGCGACGTCGACGGTGTCGCCGGTCATGATCTTGCCCGCGATGGCCTGGGCGGACGTGATCGAGGTCGCCAACACCTGGTTGCCGATCTCGTGCCGTTCGCCGTAGATGTGGAACTCGGTCAGCTCGAACAGGTTGCGGACGATGCCGTAGAGCACGTCCGGCAGGGGTTTGAGCAGCTGGACCTTGAGGTAACGGAATTGTCGGTCCCGCAGCGCCGGGTCGACGTCGAGGGTGTTGAAGTCCTGGGTGAACTGGGTGACGCCGGGGGTCAACCGGGTCCAGCTCTTGCCGTCGTTCGAGCCGTAGACGGTGGAGTTCGCGAGCCGGTCGGCGAAGATGTTGCTCTGGAATCCGAAGCGGGTCGCCGAGACCCGGAAGTCGGGCCCGAAGTCGAAGGTGTGGGAGAGGTTGACCGCCTGGCCGTACGACGTCCCCGATTGGTTGTCGCCGTCGACGAGGTTGCCGATGCTGGCCCCGGTCGTGGAGCTGACCACGAGCGAGGGATAGTCGAGGCTGCCGTCCGCGGCTGTGCGCGGCGAGACGAGCGCGAGGCCGTCGACCGCTGTCACGAGGTGCGCCAGCGCCGTGAGGTACTCGTCGTTCGTACCCTTCTTGCCCAAGTCCTGTGCAGTCGTGAGCGCTTGGTCGAAGGTGGCCTTGGTGTCGGAGACGTAAATGGCGTCCGCGTCGTGGCCCTGCTCGGCGAGCGTGAGCGCATCGGTGCGGTTGCGGGCAGCGGCCAGTACGACGTGGTGGCTCGCCACCGTGGTGCCGTCGGAGACCGCCACGGCGATGGTGGTGGAGCCGGCTGCGGTGGCGGTCCAGGTCAGCTTCCCGGTGGAGGTGTCGAGGGTTGCGCCCGGCGGTAGCCCCCGCGCCGTGTAGGCGAGGTTGCCGGTGCCGGCGTAGTGCGCGGAGAGGTCGGCGGTCGCGGTCGCGCCCCTCCAGTTCACGACGCGCGCGGTCGACGTGTCGTCGAAGGTCGGTGGAGTCAGTCCGGCGGCGGCGTTCGTGTCGATCTGATCGATGTCGATCGTCGCCCCGTCACCGGTCGCCTGGACGAACAGCATGTCCCCGATCGAGCGGGGGTACATCACGTAGCGCCACTGGCCGCCGGTGTCCGGCACGAGGATCGTGCGGTCGTCGTGCCGGTCGATCCGCAGCCGCACCTCGCCGTCGGTGCGGACCCGGAAGGCGAGAAGTTGCTTGCTGGTCGAGCCGCTGAGGTAGGCGATCTCGGAGCCGTGGCCTGCGGTCGACATCCGCACGTATCCGGTGCTGCCGTCGGTTCGGCGCTCGACGTCGCCGGCGAGGCGGGTGTACTTGTTCTCGACCTCGAGGCTCGTCGGGCTGTCCGGCAGCGGCGGGACGACCTGCCCGGCCGCGGCGGCCGGCGCGAAGAGCCAGGAGTCGCCGCCGCCGTCCACGTTGTCCCAGGCGTTGTTGCGGCTGCCGCCGTAGTAGAAGAGCGGGCCGTTGCGCTTGCCGTACGCCTCGGCGAAGTACGGCGCGACCTTCTTGACGTCCTCGCCGCGGCTGAACGCGTAGTGATAGTAGACGTCCCAGAAGCTCGCGGTGTTGTAGCGCCCGCGGTAGCTGTTCGAGATGTGGTCGTAGGTGTCGCGGATCGTGCCGTCCGGCGAGATCGCGTAGGCCATCGGGGTCCACGGGGTGTCGTAGCCGAGCATGAATCGCCAGAAGTAGTCGGCGGCGGCGAGAATCCGGTCGTTCAGGAACTCGTACGGGCCGACTGCGTTCGGGGCGTCGGAGACCGTTCCGGCGACCGGATCGACCTTCGTACCCTGCGCCAGCAGCATGCGGGAAATGATCGCGGCGTTGGTGAGGTCACCGCCGCCGTGGGCCTGGTCGCGTCCCATCTCGGCGTGCTGCACGTGCGGGTCCTTGATCGGCTTGCCGGTCTTGTCGTTGTGGTCGACCCATCGGAACAACCGGGCGATCGAGCCGTTGAAGCCCTGGTCCTTGGCGCCGGCGTTGACGGTGAACCATTCGACAGACCGCTTGTAGAGGGCTGGGTCGTCCATGAAGATGGCGCCGGCCATCGCGCCCATGAGCGGGTAGCTGTGCTGGTTCATGAAGTGGTTGTTGTCGTTCTGGAAGGTCTCGACAACCGGTACGACGAGGTTGCGAGTGAAAGCCTGCGTGTCCGCGTCGGTCCAGGGGTACGCCTCGTCGGCGCACGAGGTGTAGCGCAACAGCTCCGCGGCGGAGACCATTCGGTTGAGCGGGATACCGGTGTGGATGTGCGCGTCGGTGAAGTACTCGTACTTCGCGGGGTCCATCTGCTCCCAGATGCGAATGATGTCGAGGGCGTTCTTGCGGTACACCTCCTCACCGGTGAGCACGTAGAGCACTGCCTGCGTGTAGGACTTCAGTCCGTCGGCGATGAAGCGGCCGTTGAAGCCCTGGCTGTTGAACGCATCCGAGGCGGGCTTGGTCGGATCGGCGCTGCTCCGGTTCGACGAGGTCACGCCGGTACCGGCCGCTGACGACTGCTGCATCGCACGGAAGGACGACGTCCAGGGTTCGGCGCCCGCCGCGATCTGTTGGCGGGCGTTCTGAAGGATCGGCTCGCTCAGGCCGACGCCAGGGTGGACAAACCCCTGCGCGCTGACCGTGGACCGGAACGTCACGGCACACGTGCCGAGATCCTGCGCGGCGGCCGGCCGGCCGACCGCGAAGAGCAGTCCGGTGACGAGCACGAGCGCCGCGGCGAACGCACCGAAGCGTCGGACCTGGCCGCCGGTGGCGGCTGGAGTCGGATTCACAGAGAGCACCTCTTCCATGGGCGGAGGAGTTCGGTGACGGGCAGGAGCGCTGCCGCGAACGCGACCATCAAGCCGCTGAACTCGTAGTTATCGATTTCTACGTTAGGCAGCATCCAGAGGTACGGCAAGACCACAAGGCCTTGACGCTATGGGCTTTCATCTCCTAAGTTCCGTAGAAATCGTTAACTATGACACCTCGTCATCACCCGCCGATCCCTAGCTCACCGTGGAGATACGCGCATGCCCAGAACCAGTCGTCGCGCTGTGCTGACCGGCCTCGCCCTGTGCCTGGCCGCCACCACGGCCGCCTGCAGCAACGACGCCGGCAAGAACACCTCGTCCGGCCCGGTCGAGATCGAGTACTGGGCCTGGACGGACGCCGAACCGGTGGTCGACAAGTTCAACGCCACCCACACCGACATCAAGATCAAGTTCGTCAAACAGGCGGACCTGCCCACCACCGCGACGGGGCTGCGCAACGCCGTCGCGGCCGGCAGTGCGATCCCCTGCCTGGCGCAGAACTTCGGTGACGTGCCCGCCCTGCTGTCGGAGGGCCTGCTCACCGATGTGACCGACTACGTGAAGCCCGCGGAGGCGAAGTTCAAGGCCACCGCACTCAAGGGCGCCCAGATCCAGGACAAGTACTACGGCATCCCGACCGGCACCGGGCCGACGTTCATGATGATCAACCGCGCCGCCTACGACAAGTACGGCGTACCGGTGCCGAAGACGTGGGACGACGTGATCGCCGCCGGCAAGGCGCTCAAACCGCACGGCGTCCAGGTGATGAACCTGGCCGGTGAGGACCCGAGCACGCTGGTCAACCTGATCACCCAGGCCGGCGGGACCTGGTACTCGGTGCAGAACGATGCCTGGAAGGTCGACTTCCTCTCGCCCGAGTCCGTTGCCGCCGCCAACATTCTCCAGCAACTGGTGGACAACCGTCTGGTCGCCAACCAGACGTACCAGGACCGGCCCGCCCTGATCGCGTACTTCGACGAGGGCAAGATGGTCTCGCTGCCGACGTCCACCTGGCAGCTGACCAACTACGAGCTCCACTTCAAGAAGACCATAGGAGACTGGGAGCCGGTCGACCTGCCGCAGTTCGCCGGCGCCCCGAAGTTCGCGACTCCCGCGCACGGCAACGCACTGCTCGTGCCGAAGGGATGCCAGCACCCCGAGCAGGCAACTGAGGCGGGCATCTGGATGAACACGACCAAGGACGCCATCGACGCCACCTACGACAAGGCCACCGGATCGTACGCCTGGCCGGGCGCGATGCCCGACCCGTCGCCGTGGATCGACGCCGCCGTACCGCAGAAGCTGTTCGGCAGCCACCGCTCGGAGGCCAAGGCCGTGATCAGCAAGGCTTCCCAGGCCGGCGTGGACAACTGGCTGGTCGGCCCCAACTACACCGGCGTCTTCAAGGAACTGCAGGACCAGTGGGCGCAGGCGGTCACCAAGAAGATCACGTTCCACCAGCTCCTCGAGAACATGCAGAAGTTCACCGTCGACGACCTGAAGGCCAAGGGCATCAGCGTCACGAACTGAGACCGACGACCGAGTTGGAGGAGTACGGATGTCCCTGGACCTGAAGTCCGAACCGCTGACCTCACCACCCGCCCAAGGGTCCGGGGACGTCCGCGCCTCCGTCGGGCGCTGGCGCAGTACGGTAGCCCTCAAAGGCGCGTCGTTCACGGCGCCTTTCTTCGCCGGATTCGTGCTCTTCACCGTGATCCCGGTGCTGATGGCGCTGAGCAAGAGCCTCTACACCGCGAAGAGCTCCGGCCTCGGCTTCGGCGACAAGACCGTCACGTTCAGCGGGCTCGCGAACTTCGACCGCGCCCTGCACGACGTGAAGTTCTGGGGCAGCCTCTGGCGGGTCGCGCTGTTCGCCGTCGTGGTCATCCCACTGATCCAGCTCACCAGCCTCGCGTTGGCGCTGCTGCTCGACTCGGTTCGCAGACGCGTGGCCGGAAAGCTCCGGATCGCGATGCTCGTGCCCTACATGAGCCCCGGTATCGTCGCCACCCTCATCTGGATCTACCTCTACAGCCCCGCCGTCGGTCCGCTCACGCCGTTCTTCAAGCTGTTCGGGATCGACGCGAACTTCTACAGCAGCGGGATGATCTGGGTCTCGGTCGGCAATCTCGTCGCGTGGGGCAGCATCGGTTTCAACATGCTGATCGTGTACGGCGCTCTGCAAGCGGTGCCGCGGGACATCTTCGACAGCGCACGGGTCGACGGCGCGTCCGAGTGGCGTATCGCCTGGTCGATCAAAGTCCCGTACGTACGGCGTTCGCTGGTCCTGGTCAGCGTTCTCGGCATCATCGGAACCCTGCAGATCTTCAGTGAACCGTTGCTGTTCCGCTCGATGACGCCGGAGACCGTCACCAAGGACTTCACTCCGATCATGACCATCTACAACCAGGCCTTCGCCGTCGGCGACTTCAACTACGCCGCGGCCCTGTCCATCGTCCTCGCGCTGGTGGTCGGCCTGGTCTCGGCGACCTTCTACAAACTCACGAACAAGGCCCCCACATGACAACCGTGACAGTTCCCAAGCGCCGGTACGACGACGATCTGCCGGCCGGCCACCATCCGTCCAAGTTTTCCAGGATCTTGGTCTGGACGGGCCTTGTCGTCTTCCTCGTCTACTCGATCGCGCCGGTGTGGTTCCTCATCGTCTCCGCGACCAAGAGCCAGCGTGACCTCTACTCCACCAACGGCCTGTGGTTCGCGGACTTCCACCTCTTCGACAACATCCGGGACCTCTTCACCTATCACGACAGCATCTTCCTGCGCTGGATGGCGAACACGCTCCTGTACGGCGTCGCCGGGACGGTCGGCATGACCGTCATCTGCGTCGCCTGCGGATACGCGCTGGCCATGTACCAGTTCCGCGGCCGCGGCGTTCTCATGGGTTGCATCATCGCCTCGTTCCTGATCCCGGGCGCGCTGCTGACCATCCCTTCGTTTCTTCTCTACACCCGGTTGCACCTCGTCGACACGCCCTGGGCGATCATCGTGCCCCACTTCTTCAGCGCGTTCTCCGTCTACCTGGCCAAGGTGTACGCCGAAGGCGCCATCCCGCCGGAACTGCTCGAGGCGGCCCGTGTGGACGGCGCCGGCGAGTACCGCGCCTTCTTCACCATCGGAGCACGGCTGATGACCACCGGCTCGGCGACCATCTTCCTGCTCGGGTTCGTCGGCTCCTGGAACTCGTTCTTCGGCCCACTGGTGTTCCTGCGCGGCGAACAGAAGTGGACCATCATGCTCGGCCTGTACTCCTGGCTGAACATCAAGGTCGACCAGTCCGTCGACCTGACCGGACTGGTCATGGTCGGAGCGATCGTCTCGCTCATCCCGATCGTCGCCCTGATGCTGTCCATGCAGCGGTACTGGCGCTCCGGCATCACGCTGGGCAGCGTCAAGTAACACTCCCAACCATGAACGGAGGAGCCCGTGGCCGACCGGCCCGCGGCACTTTTCGCCCTCGGTGCTCACCATCTGCCGGATCTGTACCCACCACGATCGATGCACCGCCTGCAGCAACTCGTGCGCATCGATCAGACCGTCGTCGCCGAGCGGTTCGACACCGATGACGTCCGGGCCGCCCTGGCCTCGTCCGAGTTCCTGATCACCGGATGGGGTTGCCCACCGATCACCGCGGCCGTCCTCGACGCGGCACCGAAGCTGCGGGCGATCCTGCACACCGCCGGCTCGGTCAAGTCGCTGCTGTCTCCGGCATGCTGGGAACGCGGTCTGGCGATCACCTCGGCCGCCGCGGCCAACGCCGTACCTGTCGCCGAGTACACCCTTGCTGCGATCCTCTTCGCCGGCAAGGACGTCTTCCGTCTCCGCGACCAGTACCACGCGAGCAGAAACTTCACCCTGGCCGAAGTCCAGGCAGGGATCGGAAACTACGGCCGGACGGTCGGAGTGATCGGCGCCTCGCGGATCGGCCGGCGCGTCATCGAACTGCTCCGCCCCTTCGACTTCGACGTGTACTTGTTCGACCCGTACGTCGACGCGGTCACCGCTGCCGATCTCGGCGTACGCCTGGTCGATCTGGACACCCTGCTGCGGAACTGCGACATCGTCAGCGTGCACGCGCCGGCGAACGCACAGACCGACCAGCTCGTCGGGGCCGAACAACTCGCGCTGCTGCGGGACGGAGCGACCTTGATCAACACCGCGCGCGGCAGCCTCGTCGACACCGATGCGCTGATCCACCACCTCGAGACGGGACGGCTGTACGCCGTGCTCGATGTGACGGATCCTGAGCCGTTGCCTCACACCTCCACACTCTGGGAGCTGCCCAACGTCTTCCTGACACCGCACGTCGCCGGCTCGCACGGCAACGAACTGGCGCGGATGGGCGACTGCATCGTCGACGAACTCGAGCGCGTCCTGGACGGCCGCCCGTTCCGGCACGCCATCGTGGCCACCGATCTGGACCGGGTCGCCTGACCTATCGTTGACCCATTCCAGCAGCTGCGAAGGGGGCCACGGTGGCACGCCAACCGACATCGGGCGACCGTCCGACCGTCAAGGACGTCGCCGCGTCGTCGGGGGTGTCCGCCACCACGGTGTCCCGGGTGCTCGCCGGCAACTATCCCGTCTCGACCGCAACGCGCGCGCGGGTGATGAAGGCCGTCCGCGAACTGGACTACGTCATCAACGCCCAGGCCCGGGCCCTGGGCGGCGGCGGCACCAAGACCGTGGCCTTCATCGTGCACGACCTGGTCGGCCCTGCCTTCGCGTACGTCGGTCAAGGCGTCGAGCAGCAGGCCACCGCCGAGGGCCGGCTGTGCCTGGTCTGCACCACCCACGGCGATCCCGAACGTGAGCTGGAACTGATCGAGCTCATGCGCGAGCAGCAGGCCGAGGCAGTGGTCCTGGTCGGTGGCGGCAGCAACAGCCGCAGCTACGTCGAGCGGATGACTCAGGTCGCCCGGGCGCTGGACAAGTCCGGCTCCCGCCTGGTGCTGTGCGGCCGCCCGCCGCTGGATCCCGACGTACCCGCGACAGTCGTCGAGTACGACAACGAAGGCGGCGCCTACGCCATCACGAGCTACCTCATCTCCCTCGGTCACCGTGACATCGCCTTCCTGGGCGCCGGCGAACCGGGCCATATGACCATCGACGGACGTCTGCGCGGGTTCGAGCGCGCCCACGACGCACACCACCTCCCAGTGATGCCGCAACCGGCCCGCGCGATCACCTTCGACCGCGAGTCCGGCTACCAGGCCACCCGCGAACTGCTGGGGCGCGGCCAGAAGTTCACCGCCATCTTCGCCGCGACCGACGTCGTGGCCAGCGGTGTGCTGGTCGCGCTACGAGAAGCCGGCCTGCGGGTACCCGACGACGTCTCGGTCGTCGGGTACGACGACATCCCGCTGGCGAGAGACCTCACACCGCAGCTCACCACAGTCCACGTGGACCACGAGGAACTCGGCCGCACCGCCGTACGCTATGCCCTCAACCGCGACCGGCACGCCATGAACCAGCACACCGTGATGGGCACCCACGTGGTCATCCGAAACTCCGCCGGCGCACCTCCCAAATCAACCTGGACGCGTTCCGGGAAGTAGCCTCGGATCAGGCGGTGGTGGCGCGCCGCGGCAGCACCCAGTTCGGGCGTACGAAGTGGCACGTGTACCCGGCGGGGTACTTGACCAGGTAGTCCTGGTGCTCCGGCTCGGCCTCCCAGAACGGACCCGCAGGCTCGATCGTCGTCACGGCCTTGCCCGGCCACAGGCCCGACGCGTCCACGTCGGCGATCGTGTCGCGAGCGACCTCCTCCTGCTCCGGCGTGAGCGGAAAGATCGCCGAGCGATAACTGGTGCCGACGTCGTTGCCCTGACGGTTCACCGTCGACGGGTCGTGGATCTGGAAGAAGAACGCCAGGATGTCGCGGTACGTCGTCCGCGCCGGGTCGAAGACGATCTCCACGGCTTCGGCGTGCCCGGGATGATTGCGGTACGTCGCATGCTCGTTCTGCCCGCCCGTGTACCCGACACGCGTCTCGAGTACGCCGGGCTGCCGGCGGATCAGGTCCTCCATACCCCAGAAACAGCCGCCGGCGAGGACGGCTGTCTCGGTGCCGGGCTTACGCGTGATCTGCCCGTTGTCGTCGATTCCGCTGGTCATGATGCAGGCTCCTGGGTGCTCGTGATGTCGCTGGACGTGTCGGCTGTCTCGAACAGCGACCGATACTCGCCGTACCCCTGACTCTCCAGTTCGGAGACCGGGACGAAGCGCAGGGCGGCGGAGTTCATGCAGTACCGCTGGCCGCCCGCCGCGGCGGGGCCGTCATCGAAAACATGACCGAGGTGGCTGTCGGCTCCAGTGGACCGTGCCTCCGTGCGGGTCATCCACAGCGACCTGTCGGTCACTGTGCGAACCGCGTCGTCCGCGATCGGCTTGGTGAAGCTCGGCCACCCGGTGCCGCTGTCGTACTTGTCGGTCGACGAGAACAGAGGCTGGCCGGAGACCACGTCCACATAGATCCCGGGCTCGTGGTTGTCCCAGTACTCGTTCCGGAATGCGGGTTCCGTGCCGTCCTTCTGCGTCACGCGGAACTGGCTGTCGGTGAGGCGACTGACCGCCTCCGGAGTCTTCCTGTAGTCGTGTGCCACGGTTTCTCCCTTTCTGACGTCGCTGGCTGCGCCGTCACCGGTAACAACATCGCCGGCAGCTGATTTGGTCCCGGGTTCCGCAGAACGCGCTGTGACCGCGATCTCAACTCAGATCGCAGGGCGTCCGTGGAGACGCGCTCCACTTCGGATGTAACTAACTGTTGACTTACCTGGGTGCTCGAGCTAGCTTGTAACTATCCAGTTAGATACGAGCCACAAGGAGCCAGTCATGACAACCACACTCATCACCGGAGCAAGCAAGGGTCTTGGCCACGAAACGGCCCGTCAGTTGGTGGCCGCGGGGCACACGGTCTACGTGGGAGCCCGCGATGCCGACCGCGGCCAGCAGGCCGCCGACCGCCTGGGCGCGCGATTCGTCCAGATCGATGTCACCGACGACGCCTCGGTCGCCGCCGCGGTCAAGCAGATCGAGGCGGACGGCGGACTCGACGTCCTCGTCAACAACGCCGGAATCGAGGAGCGCACGCCCGACGGCGGCTTCGTCGCGGCCGCGGACGTCACCGCCGACAGCGTCCGTACGGCGTTCGAGACGAACGTCTTCGGCCTGGTCCGGGTCACTCACGCCTTCCTGCCACTGCTCCAACGTTCGGCCGCTCCGGTCGTCGTCAACGTGAGCAGTGGACTGGGGTTGACACGAGATCTGGCCGACCCGACCGCGCCCGCGAGCTTCTACCCCGGGATCGCCTACCCGGCCTCCAAGGCCGCGGTCAACATGATCACCGTGCAGCTCGCCAAGGCCTTCCCCGGCATCCGGATCAACGCCGCGGACCCGGGCTTCACCGCCACCGACCTCAACTACCACACCGGGACCCAGACCGTCGAACAGGGCGCCGAGAGCATCGTCCGCCTCGCTCGGATCGGCCAGGACGGCCCGACTGGCGGCTTCTACGACGCCGCCGGCCCGGTGGCCTGGTAAGCCTGGTCAATCACGGCACCGGGCTGCCCCAGGCCGCCCAGACCCTGGCCGACCTCGCCAAGCCCTACGGGGTCGCCGTCCTGGACGCACCCGTCAGCGGCGGCCACGCGGTCGCACTGGCCCGGCAACTCACCACGATCGTCGGCGGCGACAAGGACGTCGTCGAACGCCTCGAGCCGGACCGGCAACGTCCACCACCTACAGCCGTTCGAACTCATCGACATGCAACTGTTCAGCCACGCTGTCGCGCCCCTCGGTGACGAAGCGGGTGACGTCATCGCCCGAGCCACCGCCGGCGCTCGCGATCTCGACGAGCTCACCGCTTTGATCCTCACCTGAGCTCCTCATCTCCGCGCCCGGCACCCCTTGCGCGCTGCCGGGCGCACGAACTACCACGCAGGTAAGGTGATCAACATGTCCGAAGCGGCGGCCGCGCGAAAACCACGTCCCCGTAACGCGGCGGCAACCAAGGCACTGCTCCTCAAAGCAGCCACCGAAGAATTCGCCGAATACGGACTCGCCGGCGCACGGATCGACCGAATCGCCGAACGCGCCGGCGCCAACAAGCGCCTCCTCTACGTCTACTTCGGCGACAAGAACCAACTGTTCGACGCAGTCGTGCAAGAACAGACTGATGCAGTCCTCAAGTCCGCGCCCATGGACGACGGCGACCTGTGCGCGTTCGCCACCGCCCGCTTCGACTACATCCTGGCCAACCCCGACTCGCGCAGAATCGCCGCCTGGCGCAGCTTCGAGCAGACCGAACCGTCCGACGCCGAGCGCGGCGCGTTCCAGGCGAGAATCGAGGCCGTGGAGAAGGCCCAACGCGCCGGGCGAATCCGCACCGACATCCCGGCCGCGGACCTGTTCGCTTTCGTTCTCCGCCTGACCGAGAGCTGGCTCAGCGCCCCGCCCGCACTCCTCGCCGCCGGCGGCAAGGACCCACTCTCACCCGACCGACTGCACCAACACCGCACCGCCCTGCAAACCGCCGTTCGCAGCCTCGTCGAACCCCCCTGACCGGCTTCAGACCGTTGCCACACGAACTGACGCCGGCAATCAAGGCTATTTGAGTTCGGCGGACGTCTTGCCCAGCAACCGGCGGGCGACGATTAGTTGTTGGATTTGTTGGGTGCCTTCGAAGATGTCGAGGATTTTGCTGTCTCGGGACCACTTTTCGAGGAGGTGGTGTTCGGAGTAGCCGAGGGAGCCGGTCAGTTCTACGCAGCGGAGGGTGATGTCGTTGGCGGAGCGCCCGGCCTTGGCTTTGGCCATGGAGGCCTGGAGGGAGTTGGGTTGGCCGTTGTCGGCCATCCAGGCGGCCTGGAGGGTGAGGAGGTAGGCGGCTTCCCAGTCGGCTTCCATGGCGAGGTACGTCGCGGCCGCGGCGGACTGCAGATGGACGGGCCGGTCGTAGTCGATCTGTACGCCGGCTTCCGACAGCAACTCGCGGGTGAGCTCCAGGGAAGCGCGGGCGCAGCCGACAGCCATCGCGGCGACCAGCGGGCGGGTGTTGTCGAAGGTCTGCATGACCCCGGCGAAGCCCTTGTCGATGTCCGCGGATCCCAGCAGGTTCTCGCGCGGGACGCGACAGTTCTCCAAGCGGATCGTCGCGGTGTCGGAGGCGCGGATCCCGAGCTTGTGCTCCAGTCGTTCGACGGTCATGCCGGGCGTGTCCTTCATGACCACGAACGACTTGATCGCGGCCCGGCCGAGCGACTTGTCGAGCGTCGCCCAGACGACGACCGCGTCGCAGCGGCCGCCGGCGGTGACGAAGATCTTCTCGCCGTCCAGCACATAGGCGTCGCCGTCGAGCCGCGCGGTGGTCCGGATGCCGGCCGAGTCCGAGCCGCAGCCCGGTTCGGTGATCGCCATCGCGGCCCACACGCCGTCGAAGCGCCGCAGCTGTTCGTCCGACGCGACGGACGCGATCGCCGAGTTGCCGAGGCCCTGGCGCGGCATCGACAGCAGCAGCCCGACGTCACCCCAGCACATCTCCATGATCGACAGCACCGACGACAGGTTCGACCCGTTCACGACGCCGTCCTCGGTGCCGTCGGAGGCGGCAGCGGTACGCCGTACGCCGGAGGCACCCGCGCCGGAACCGGTGCCTGAGGCCCCTAATCCGTCGACCATCGCGGCGAGCATGTCCAGCTCGACCGGGTACTCGTGCTCGGCCAGGTCGTAGCGGCGCGAGTTCGGGCGCAGCATCTCGGCCGCGACCTGATGCGCCTGATTGACGAAGGCCCTGAACTTGCGAGGAGTCTCGAGGTTGATCATCAGACCAGCACCGCACCTTCCATCACGCCGATCGCCCGCAGGTCGCGGTACCACCGCTCCACCGGATGCTCCTTCACGAACCCGTGCCCGCCGAGCAGCTGTACGCCGTCGGTCCCGATCTGCATGCCCTTCTCTGCGCACAACCGGCGCGCCAACGCCACCTCCCGGGCAAAGGGAAGGCCTTGTGAGGCCCGCGATCCGGCCCGGTACGTCACGAGCTTCATGCCCTCGAGCTCGATCCCGATGTTCGCGACCATGAAAGCCACCGACTGCCGATGGCTGATCGGCTCGCCGAAGGCGGTGCGTTCGTTGACGTACGGCGTGACGTAGTCGAGCACCGCCCGCGCCGTACCCAGCGACAATGCGCACCACCCGAGCCGCGACAACCGCACGCACTCGGCATAGTCCTCCACCGATCCGAGCGGGACAGCCGGAACGTCAGCGAGAATCACCCGACTCAGCGACGCGGCCCGCAAACCCATCGACGGCTCGGCCTCGATCGTGACACCGGGATGATCCGGCTCGACCACGAACAACCGCGGCCCGGCGTCGGTCTGCGCGCCGATGACGAACAGCTCCGCCTCGGCGGCGCGCGGAACCAGCGACTTCACGCCGTTCAGCAGCCCGCCGGTGAACCGCGTCTGCAGCTCGAAGGGATCGAACAACGGCCGTGGCTCGAGCAGCGCTAGCGCCGCTGCCGGCACCGACGAGCCGGTGAAGGCCGGCAGGTACGTCGCCTGCTGCGTCTCGTCGCCCCACAGCGAGATCGCCGTACTCACCGCGGACGGCGCCAGACACGCCACGGCCTGCCCGAGGTCGCCGTGCGCGAGGGCCTCGGCGACCAGTACGCCGGTCATCGCGGACCGCTCGGTGACGATGCCGCCGAGCTCCTCCGGGACCTCGATCAGGCTCAGCCCGAGCTCGGCCGACGACTCCAGGACCTCGGGGTCCGTGGTGCACGCGGTGTCCGCGGCGGCGGCAGCGGGACGCAGTACGTCGGCGGCGAACGAGCGCACGACGTCGACCATCATCTGCTGGTCCTCGGTCGGCGTCAGGTCGAACCGCCCGGTCCCCTTCGCCGCGGGCAGCCGGGACGGCGCGGTCAGCTTCGTCGCCGCCGAGAATCGCCGGGACAGCACCCCCGCCGTCCGGAAACCGGTCTTGGTCGCCTCGAACACCGCCCGCTCGGCCGGCTTGCGCAGCCCGAGCCGATCGATCGCCCGCCACTGGGCCAGCCGGTTCAGCAGGGCGACCCCGACTCCGATCGCGTCCCGCCGCCCACGCGTCCGCTCCTCGATGCTCATGCCGCTACTGTAAACCGAAGTTACAACCCAGGTCACGCTTTACCCGTTGTAACCTGACCAACCCAGGCTCAGAAGGAGTGCAGCGGTGGCGGTCAGCATGTCCGACGTGGCCCGGCACGCGGGCGTCTCGCAGCGGACCGTCTCGAACGTGGTGAACAACTACGTCCACGTCTCCCCCGCGACCCGGGCCCGGGTCCAGGCCAGCCTCGACGCCCTCGGCTACCGCCCGAACACGGCCGCCCGCAGGCTGCGCAGCGGCCGGACCGGCACCGTGACGCTGGCCGTCCCGACTTTTCGCGAGCGGTACTTCGCAGACCTCGCCGAGGCGGTCGTTTCCGCCGCGAGACAGCGCTCCACGACCGTTCTCGTCGAGACCACCGGCGGCAGCCACGAGACCGAACTCGAGCTGCTCCGGGGCGGCGGCGAGATCCTCACCGACGGCGTGATCATGAGCGCGGTCTCCCTCGGCCGCACCGATCAACGCAGTACGCACCCGGTGGTCCTGATCGGTGACCGCGAGCCGGGCAGCGCGATCGACCACGTCGGCATCAAGAACCGCGAGGCCGCCCAGGCTGCCGTCACCCATCTCCTCGACAGCGGCCGCCGGCGGATCCTGCTGCTCGGCGCGAACCACGGACCGAGGCGCTCGTACCAGCTGCGCAGGCAGGGTTACCAAGCGGCGTTGAAGAAGTACGGGATCGAACCAGATCCGGCCCTGGTGGTCGAGTGCGACTGGACGACCGCGGCGGCCGCCGACGCCGTCACCGCGCTGCTCGCCGAGAGAGCGCTGTCCACCGGGAGAGCGGGGATCCTCGCGATGGACGGGATCTTCGCGATGAACGACTCTGCCGCGCTCGGTGCCATCCGCGCCCTGGTCCGCGCCGGGATCGACGTACCGGGTCAGGTCTCGGTGATCGGCTTCGACGACATCGTCGAGGCCGGTCTGTCCACGCCGTCGCTCAGCACGGTCGCACCGCTGCTCGACGACATCGCGAGCATGGCACTCGACCTGCTCGAGGAGCAGCTGGACGAGGATCATGTCCCGCAGCACCGGATGGCCGGGTACGAGCTCCGCGTTCGGGAGAGCACCAACCGCTGACACATCGGTCACCGCCAGCCCCTTGTGGGCAGGATTTGCTACGTAGTAAATTCCGGCGGCATGACGCGTACCGCCCTCGCCCCCAGGTTCACCGGGGCCGGCACCATCGAGTTCGCGGACCACGAGTACCCGGACCCCGGACCCGGGCAGCTCCTCCTCGCCGTCCAGGCCAACGCCCTCTGCGGCACCGACCGCCACCAGTTCTACGACGGCTCGTCAGTCGTCCCCGGACACGAGGCCGCCGGCACCGTCCTGCAGACCGGCGAGGGCACCACCACACCCGTCGGCACCCGCGGCGCCGTCTTCCTGATGGACTTCTGCGGCGAATGTCGAAGCTGCAAGTACGACGCGACCAACCAGTGCCTCGCCAAGCGCGCCGACATGGGCTTCACCCACGACGGCGGCTACGGCCCGTACGAACTGGTGCACGAGTCCAACTTCTTCCCGATCACCGACGACATCGAGATCGGCAACGCGACGATGCTGCTCGACGTGATGGGCACCAGCAGCCACGCCCTCGGCCGCGCCGCGCTGGTCCGGCAGGACGTCGAGAGCGTCTACATCGCCGGCGCCGGACCGATCGGGCTCGGGCTGACCGTGATGAGCAAGCTCAAGTACGACGTACCCGTCTACATCTCCGACTTCTCCCGCTGGCGGCTCGACTTCGCCGAATCGTTCGGCGCGATCCCGCTCCTCGCCGACGACCTCACCAAGGCCGGGAACCCCGATCTCGCGTTCGACGCGTCCGGCAAGGAATCCGCCCGCCGCGCGGCGCTCGACATCCTCGGCCCGCGCGGCGCCCTGATCTGCGTAGGCCACGGCGAATCGGTCACGCTCGACGTGTCCCGCGACCTGATCAGCCCCGAGCACGCGGTCATCGGCAGCGAGTACTTCCGGTACGACGAGATGCCCGGCAACCTCGCGCTCCTCCAGAAACATCAGGAGCTCATCGGACGCGTGATCAGCCACCGCTTCCCGGTCGCGGACATTGCCGAGGCGTTCCGGCTGTTCATGGCGGGCGAAACGGGCAAGGTCGTCGTCACCCAGGACGGCGCCTCGTGAGGGTCGCCGTGGTCGGCGCCGGCGGCTGGGGCGAGCACCACGCGCGCATCTTCTGCCGCCGCGAGGACACCGACCTCGTGGCGGTCTGCGGCCGCACACCGGCCCGCACCCAGGCACGGGCCGAGAGGTACGGCGCGACGCCGTACACCGATCTCGACGAGATGCTGCGCACCGAGCACCCCGAGCTCGTCACGGTCTGCCTGCCGAACGAGGACCACTACGACGTCACGCTGAAGCTCGTGCGTACCGCCGTACCGCTGCTGGTCGAGAAGCCGCTCGTCTTCGACCTCACCGAGGCGGACACACTGCTCGCCGAAGCCGGCGACCGGTTCTTCGCGATCAACTTCAACCACCGGTACGCCGAGCCGGTACAACGCGCGAAGGCCCTCATCGACGCGGGCGAGCTGGGCGACCTGATCTTCGCGACCTGGCGCTTCGGCGGCGAGGCGAACCACGGCCGGTCCCCGCACGCCAACCTGATCGAGACCCAGTGCCACGGCTTCGACATGCTCGAACACCTCGTCGGCCCGATCTCCGCGGTCTCCGCGCACCTGACCGACAAGACGTACGGCGCGTTCAGCACGCTCGCGCTCGCGGTCGACTTCGAGAACCGTGCGGTCGGCACGATGCTCGGCACGTACGACTCGTCGTACGCCTACCCCGACACCCAACGCATCGAGATCAACGGCACGTTGGGCCGCCTCGTCATCCACGACACCGTCCGCGCGCTGACGTTCTCCAAGGCCGGCGACCCGGTCGAGCAGCGCTGGCATTCGACGTACTTCGACGACGAGGCCCGCAACTTCGCGGGCACCTTCGACCGCCACGTCGACGCGCTGCTGACCGCACTCCGCGCCGGCGACCCACCACCCGTGCACGCCCGCGCCGGCCGCCGGGCCCTCGCACTCGCCCACGCCGCCATCGAATCCCACGAGACCGGCCGCCGGGTGGTCATCCCGTGAGCGCGTCGGCCTTCGCCTGCAGGTAGCGCTGCTCCGGGAGGCTCGTCGTACGGCGGGCTGCGGCCAGGTAATGCTCGTGTGCCTTGGCCGGGTCCCCCGCGCGCTCGTACAGGTGCGCACGGACCGCGTCCAGCCGATGGGTCTCGGTGATGTTCTTGTCGTCCTCGAGCGTCGCGAGCAGGTCGAGACCCGCCTGCGGACCCTCGACCTGGGCGAGCGCGATCGCGCGGTTGAGCGTCACCATCGGGTTCGGCGCGAGCTTCTCGAGCAGCAGGTACAGCGCGAGGATCTGCCGCCAGTCGGTCTCGTCCGCGCTCGGCGCCTCCGCGTGGACGGCGGCGATCGCGGCCTGCAACTGGTACGACCCGACCGCGCCCTGCTGCAGCGTGTGCAGGATCAGGTCAGCACCTTCGGTGATCTGCGCACGGTCCCACAACGACCGGTCCTGCTCGTCGATCGGCACCAGGCCGCCGTCCGCGGTCGTCCGCGCCGCACGGCGTGAGTCGGTCAGCAACATCAACGCCAGCAGGCCCGCGACCTCACCGTCGTCGGGCAGCGCGGCGCGCAGCATCCGCGTCAGCCGGATCGCCTCCGCCGTCAGCTCGACCCGTTGCAGGTCCTCGCCCGAGCTGGCCGTGTAGCCCTCGTTGAAGATTAGGTACAGCACCTGCAGTACGACGCGCAGTCGGTCCGCTCGCTCCGACTCGGGCGGCATCACGAACCGGCTGCCGGCCGCCTTGATGCTCTTCTTCGCCCGACTGATCCGCGGCGCCATCGTTGCCTCCGGCACCATGAACGCGCGCGCGATCTCCGCGGTGGTCAGACCGCCGACCGCCCGCAACGTCAACGCGACCTGCGAGGCCGGCGTCACGGCCGGATGGCAGCACAGGAACAGCAACGTCAACGTGTCGTCGGTGTCCGGTGCCTCGCCCACATCGGCTGCAGGCGAGACCAGCTCCTCGGGCCCGGCCATCGCCGCGACGTTGTCCTCGCGCCGCCGCCGCGCGTTCTCGCTCCGGAAGGCGTCCGTGAGCCGCCGCGTCGCCACCGTGATCAGCCAGCCCCGCGGATTCGCCGGTACGCCGTCCACCGGCCACTGCGTCGCCGCCGCCAGCAACGCCTCCTGTACGGCGTCCTCACACAGGTCGAACTGCCCGTGCCGCCGAGCCAGAAACCCCAGCACCTGCGGCGCAAGCTCCCGCAGCAGCCCCTCCACACTCACGCGCTCCTCCACCCCGGCAGCCTACGCGTCGGCTCATGTACAACTCCCGCCCGCGTGCAAGCTCGACAGGATGTGTCGGACCGATCGGGCCGACTTGCGTCGATCGCCCGCCTGGCGGCTGGGATCGGAGTGCGATACGTCCTGTCGAGATTGCACGTCAACTGAACGACCAGCCCGACCATCCGTCGGCTCGGATCGTGATGACCTGACCTTGCGGTGGCTCGGCCTCGTACTGCGGGTACTTGGCTACCAGCAGCTCGACCGCCGCCGCGTGCTCGGGCACCACGCGCGCGACCCCGTCGACCCGGACCCACCACAGGTGCGTCCAGTCCTCGTCGTACTCGTCCACCAGCACGGCGACCCGCTCATGCGCCGTGATGTTCCGCAACCGCTTCAGCGCAGTCGTCGACTTCGGCTTGTGGTCGATGCCGATGAACAGTTCGTCGCCATGTACGACGTACGTCACCGGCACAATGTGCGGTCGCAGGTCCACACCCACAGTCGCCAACCGCCCCACCCGGGCAGCCGCCACCCGAGCCCTACATGCTCCTTCGTCAAGCCTCACCGTTGGAGGTGGCGGAGGGTGGCGGTGGGGAGTTTGCGGGTCAGGGGGCCCAGGAGGGAGGCGTCGCGGAGGGCGGTTCGGGCGGCGAGGTGGCCGCAGGCTCCGTGGACGCCGCCGCCGGGGTGGATGGCAGAGCTGCCCAGGTACAGGCCCTCGACGAAGGTGCGGGCGCTGCCGAGGCCGATCGTCGGGCGGAAGATCAGTTGCTGGTGGAGCTGCATCGTGCCGCCGCCGACCGCGCCGAGCCCGAGCGCGGCGTTCCCCGACTCCAGCGTGGACGGACGCTGCAGATCGCGGTCGATGACCAGATCGCCGAAGCCGGGGGCGAATCGCTCGATCGCACGTTCCATCCGGCCGGCCAGCTTCTCCGCCGAGGCGTCGTCGGCGACCCCGCGCGGCAGGTGCGCGTACGCCCAGACCGCCTCGGTTCCGTCCGGCGACCGGGTCAGATCCGACTTCGTGGTCTGGCCGATCAACAGGAACGGCTGCGACGGCACCCGCCCGGTGTCGAGATCGGCGGACAAGTGCACGAGCTCGTCGGCCGTCCCACCGAGATGCACCACGCCGGCCGACCGCGCCTCCGGAGCCAGCCACGGGATCGGGCCGTTCAGCCGGAAGTTCAGCTTGACCGTCGGGTAGTCCCACTCGAACCGGTCGTCCAGATCCCGCCGCAGCCCGCCCGGAATGAGGACCTGCGGCAACAACTCGCCGTACAGCACCGGCGCGGAGGTGTCCGCGACGACGGCGCGTTCGACGAGTACGCTCTCGCCGGATGCGGTGTGTACGGCGGTCACTCGGCCCGCGGACACCTCGAGACCGGTCACCGGCGTGCCCGAAACCAGCAACGCGCCCGCCCGCTCGGCCCGTCGTACCATCGCGCCGGAGAACGCGGAGGATCCGCCGGCGACGACCGGGAAGCCCACGTCCTGGGCCAGCATCGCGAGCAGCCAGCCCATCGTCCCGCTGACGGCGCCCGACAGCGGCGCGTCCGCGTGCAGCGAGTTCCCGGCGATGATCGCCGGGCCCTGCCGCCCGTCGAACAGCTCCTGGCCCATCCGGTGCATCGGCATCGCCATGAACCGCGCGAACCGCAGCAGCTCCCCGGCCGAACCGAGCTTCCGGGCCAGCTTCACCCCAGGACCGATGGGCGGCCAGGTCGTCAGCAGCGCCTTCAGCAACGGCTCCCGGATCGACACGTACTGCTGATACAGGCGCAACCACGCGTCACCGTCGCCCGGGTGCTCCGCGCCGATCGACTTCGCGGTGTCCTCCGGATCCGGGTGGATCGCGGCCGCGGCGCCGTCGGAGTCGAGCAGATGGACGAGCGGGAGCGGCGCATGCGCCCATTTCAGGCCGAACTTCTCGAGCTCCAGCGCCCGGAGCACCGGTGACGCTACCCCGAGCGGGTAGTTCGAACTGAAACGATCACTGATCCAGCCGCCGCCCTCGGTCGAGCGGACAGCACCGCCGAACGTGTCGGCGGCCTCCAGCACCAGCACGTCCCAGCCGGCATCGGCGAGCGTGATCGCGCTCACCAGCCCGTTCGGCCCGGAACCGATCACCACGGCATCAACACTGCGCGGCAGCATGGTTCGAGCCTAACCGGAGCGGGCTTCGATCTCTTGCATGAGGGTGGTGAGCTCGCGGGCGCGGCCGATCATGGCGGGGTCGACCATGCGACCGTCGGGGAGCACGATCACGCCGCCGTGGGCGACATCCGCCTTCTCGACGGCGGCCAGCAGCGCCTCCGCCTCGGCGACCTGGATCGCCGACGGGGTGAACGCCTCGACGATCGTGGCGAGCTGCCGCGGGTGGATCGCCGTACGGCCGACGAATCCGAGCGCGCGGCCTTCCTGCGACGTGCGGCGGAGACCGTCCTGGTCCTGCACGTTCGGGTAGACCGACATCATCGGCGCGCCGAGGCCCGCGGCCCGTGACGCCGAGACGAGCCGGCCGCGCGCCCAGGCGAGACCCTCGGGGCCGTCCACCCCGAGCGCACTGGACAGGTCCGCCTCACCGAGCGCGATCGCGATGACACGCGGATCGGCAGTCGCGATCTCGAACGCGCGCTCGAGGCCCAGCGGCGACTCGATCAGCGCTGTGATCCTTGCCGACGGCACCTTTTCCAGGACCGCCCGCACATCCGCCGCGCTCTCGACCTTCGGCACCCGGATCCGCACCCCGGGTACGGCGGAGATCGCCGCCAGGTCGTCCGCGATCCACGGTGTGCCGAGCGCGTTCACGCGAACCTCCACCGGCCGGTGGGAGTTCACCGCGATCCAGGCCACCGCCCAGCCGCGCGCGTCCGCCTTGTCGGCGACCGGTACCGCGTCCTCGAGATCGAACACCACCAGATCGGGGCCCGCGGCAACTGCCTTCGCGAACCGGTCCGGCCGGTTCGCCGGAACATACAGTGCCGTCAGCACTTCACACCACTCCAGCTGCGCGCAGCGCCGCGAGCTGATCCGGCGTGACGCCGATCTCGGCGAGCACCTCGTCGGTGTTCGCGCCGTGCGGCCGGCCCGCCCACTTGATCGCCCCCGGCGACTCGGACAGCCGGAACAGCACGTTCTGCATCTGCACCGGTCCGTCGAGCTCGTCGTCGTCCACGCTGACGATCGTCCCGAGCGCGGCGTACTGCGGATCGGTCATGATGCCGCGGATGTCGTGCACCGGCCCGACCGCGGCCTCGGCCTTCTCGAATTCCTCCATCACGAGCTCCAGCGGCCGCGCCGCGATCCACGAGCCGACCGCGTCGTCCAGCTCGTCGGCGTGCTGGGCCCGCTCACGTCCGGTCGCGAACCACGGCTGCGCGACCAGGTCCGCGCGCCCGACCAGCGTCACCACCCGCTCGGCGATGCTCTGCGAGCTCGTCGACACGGCCACCCATCGCCCGTCAAGCGTCTTGTACACGTTCCGCGGGGCGTTGTTCGACGACCGGTTCCCGAGCCGCGGCTGCACGTACCCGGTCTGCTGGTACGCCGTGATGCCGCCGCCGAGCATCATCAGGATCGGTTCGATGATCGCCATGTCGATCACCTGCCCCGTCCCGGACCTGTCGCGCTCGCGCAGCGCCACCAGGACGGCGTACGCCGTGGCGAGCGCGGTGATCCCGTCCGCGAGTCCGAACGGCGGCAGCGTCGGCGGCCCGTCCGGCTCGCCCGTGACCGCCGCGAATCCGCTCATCGCCTCGGCCAACGACCCGAAACCGGGGCGCCGGGACCACGGCCCGACCTGCCCGAACGCCGTCACCCGCGCGATCACCAGCCGCGGGTTCACGTCCAGGAGCACGTCAGGTCCGAGGCCCCACCGCTCCAACGTCCCAGGGCGGAAGTTCTCCACCAGGACGTCGTTGTCCCGAACCAGCGAGAGGAACAGCTCCCGGCCGCGGGACAGGTCCAGGGTCGCGAGCCGCTTGTTGCGGCCGAGGGTCTTGAACCACAGCCCGACGCCGTCCTTGGAAGCACCGTGCGTGCGCGCGGCGTCCGGCCGGGACGGGTGCTCGATCTTCGTGACGTCGGCGCCGAAGTCGCCGAGGAAGGTCGCCGCCAGCGGTCCCGCGAACAGCGTCGCCGCCTCCAGCACCTTCACCCCGTCGAGCGGAGCAGGCCTCATCCGGCGCACCTGAAGCCGATGTTCTCCGAGCGGTCGAGCCCGCCGCCGGTCAGCACCAGCTTGAAGCTGACGTCCGGCTCCTGCGGGCCGCCGTCGGCGTACCAGTCGGAGCCCTCGGCAACATAGTGCGAACCGCCCTTGAGAATGCAGAATCGGCTGCGGCCGTCGCGGTGCTCGCTCTCGGTCAGGTTCCACACCAGCGGCTCGCGCCGGATGAATCCCTCTTCGAGGGCGGCGATCTGCCACTCGTCCTCGGTGGGCAGCCGGCCGCCACGCCACGCGGCGTACGCCCGCGCGTCCGGGAGGTCGACGTACGTCACCGGCTGGTCCTCGGTCCCGGGGACGGGAGCACCGTCGATCCAGTGCTTCAGGAACCGGTTCGCGATCAGCGGCCGATAGCCGGTCGCCTGCACAAAGGCCAAGTACTCCGCGTTGGTCACCTCGGCAACAGCCACCGCGACGCCCGGCAACGAGACCTGACGCTCGACCGTCTGCAGGTCGTGCAGCCGAGGCGGCAGCGGCTTCCACTCCTCGACGTACGGCGCGGTGTCGTACAGCCCGGTCTCACGCCGCCGGTGCCGCACGGTCAACGTCCGCTCCCCGGCCGGCACGTCGAGCGTCGGACCGATCTCCGCCGGACCTGAAACGCCAGGCACCACAATCCGCTCCGCCGGACGCATCGGGAACGCGGACTCGTTGACGTGCGCCCGCGGCATCGTGCCCAGCTTGCGTGCGGTTGCCCGGCAGGACGCGCCGGCGGTTGCGCCGACCCGGACGATCCCGGCGACGCCGCGCCCCGGCACGGTGAGGTGTACGCCGTCGTCGTCCGCGGTGATCGGCACGCCCGAGGTGACGTCGTACCAGTCGCCGACCTGGTCCTCGGAGCGCAGCACGATGCCGTCGAAGTCCTCGTCGTGGCGGTTGATCAGCGTCCAGAACGTGATGTCGGCCAGGTCGAACCGGGACCCGTAGACGCCGTGGTCGCGGGCCTTCTCCGGGATCTCCGGCGTCAGCTGGATCCAGTCGCCGTTGATCAGCACCGGCGCAAACGCCCGCTGGGCGGCGACCATCCGGCGCAGCGTCGCGCGGTCGCGGGCGTTCCACCCGACCCACGCCGAGAACACCGACTCCCACACCAGCATGCCGACGCCGTTCACCCAGGCGGACTGCAGCTCGTCACTGTGGTCACGATTCCACCGGCGGGTGTGATGCATCATGTGCCGGCGCTCGAACAGGTGCGCCCGCAGTACGCCCGGCGCGTGCGTGTCGGCGAACCACTGCGCCCAGGACAACGCATGGTCGCTGATCCTTGCCATCGGCAACCGTGACTCGCCCTCCAGCGCGATCGCCGGGTTCGCCTGCCGGATCGCGCGGGTGAACTTCGGGTCGCCCTCCTTGAGGGTGTCCAGGAACACGCCGTCGACCGCGTAGTCCGTGACCAGGGTCGCGAACTCGTCGGCGTCCGAGCGGTCCGCCCGGCGGGTGCCGACGTCCCACGGGTTGTAGTCGAAGAACACCTTCAGGCCGAGCCGGTGCAGGTCGTCGATCAGCTCCCGCAGACCGGGTACGTCGCGGTAGAAGTCGAACTGGTTGCGGTCGTCGATCCCGATCACCGGGTACGCGTGCCAGAGCACGATCGCGTCGTACCCGCCGAACTCGGCGACCCCGTGCTCGACGAACTTCTCCGGCGTGAACTTCCCGGTCTCGACGTTGTAGAGCAGGTCGTCCCAGAGCCAGACGAGCGCCACCGAGTACGTCGTCTGGGTCCACTCGCGGCCGGGCTCGTCGTAGTGCGATCCGTCGTACCGGGTCCGTTCGATGGCGCCGAACCGCCACTCGGCCAGTTTCGCGCGCCACCGCGGCAGGTCGGCCGGGTCCTCCGGCGCGCCGACGATCTTGGCGTCGTCCAGGAAGGACAAGTCGGTCCCGAGCCCCACATCGACCCGGGCGGGTCGATCGATGGGCCGCGGTTCGAGCGGATTCACAGGTACACCTCCGCATAACGCGCGTCGATTGCATCCCCGTGAGGCACCGAGGAAATCGCCCCCGCGGCCTGAACACTCAATGAAGCAGCAACGTTAGCGCGTCGGACCGCGTTCGTCAGGTCGCTGGCCGTGATCGAGTCGTTAGCTGAGGCGGCAGCCAACGCAGCGGCCAGCACTCCACAGAACGTGTCCCCGGCGGCGGTCGTGTCGACGACCTCGACAGGTACGCCGGGAACCGTGATCTCGTCGGCGTCCCGGGTCAGGATCACCGCGCCGGCCCCGCCGAGCGTGACGACCGCGGCCGGCACCTTCTTCAGCAGCGCGGACCGGTCCGCCCCGGCGATCGCCTCGGCCTCGGTCTCGTTCACCACCAGCAGATCGACCTCGGCCAGCAGCTCGTCCGGCAGTTCGGCCGCAGGCGCCGCGTTCAGGATGAAGTACGACGAGGCAGCGGCCGCCGCCGCGACGGTCCCGAACGGGATCTCCAATTGGGAAAGCACGACTTTCGCTTGTCCGACAGCGGCCACAGCCTCGGCCGACAGCGTCAGCTCACCGTTGGCTCCGGGCGCGACCACGATCGAGTTCTCACCGCTCTCCTCGACCGTGATGATCGCCGTACCGGTCGGGGCGTCGCTGGTCGTCGCCAACGTCAGATCCACGCCCTCGAGCGCCGCCCGCAGCAGCGCACCGCCTTCGTCGTCGCCCAGGGCGACCACCATCGCGGTCCGCGCGCCGGCCCGCGCCGAGGCCACCGCCTGGTTCGCGCCCTTGCCGCCCGGGCCACGCGTCATGGCTCCCGCCAGGACCGTTTCCCCCGGCCGTGGGATCCGCTGGACAGGCAGCACCAGGTCCACGTTCGCGCTACCGACAACCACAACCTCAGGCTCCACCCCGGGCCACCTCCACAGTCCGCCGCGCCAGCTCGTCGATCGCGATCTGGTTCATCCCCGGGAGGCTGGTGGCCACCCGATTGTCCAGTGGTGCAGACCACTGTGCCGGAATCCCCCGCGTCGCGCCAAAAACCGCGCCCACCGTAGCGCCGGCCGAGTCGGTGTCCCAGCCGCCCATCACGGCACGTCCGATCGCCGTGGTGAAATCCGGAGCAGTCAGCGCGTAGGCGGTGAGCGCGGTGTTGTTCACCGCATGTACCCAATGCAGGTCGCCGTACTCCGCGTGCAAGGCGTCGAGCGCGTCGTCCAGCCCGGCATCGGCGAGGGTCAGTCCGAACCGGACCGCGCGGGCGATCGCGCCCTGTCCGCTGATCACGTCCAGGCCGGCGACCGCTGCCTCGACCGGATCGTCGAGCACGAGAGCGGCGGCCGACATCGCGGCGACCCAGAGCGCGCCGTCGACGCCGGCGCCGGTGTGACTGAGGCGGGCGTCGACGAGCGCGAGCCGCGCCGCCGCGGTCCGGTCGCCAGGATGCGCCCAGCCGTACGCGTCGGTCCGGATCTGGGCACCGATCCACTCCCGGAACGGGTTCCCGACGACGGCCGCGCGGGCCGGCTCGACCCCCTCCAGAAGGTTGCGGTAGGCAACACGTTCGGCGGTGAACACGCGGCCGGCCGGCAGGTCGTTCAACCAGCTCTGCGCCACGTCGTCCGTGGTCAGCCCGGGCCCGAACCGCTCCATCATCAACAGCGCCAGGATCGCGAAGTTGATGTCGTCGTCCTCGGGCATGCCGTCGATGACCTCGCGCAGGCTGTTCACCTTCGACCGCCGGTTCCACGGCCACCGCTGCTGCACCTCGTCCGGTACGCCGACGGCGGTGATGTACCGGGTCAACGGCCACTGCCCGGAGCTGGCCAGGATCTCCCGGATGCCCTCGCGCGGGATCTTCTCCACCGGCTTCCCGAGGAGATTCCCGGCCATCCGCCCGAGCCAGGCGTTCAACGTCCGGGTCTCGAGCTCGACCGACTCGCCCAGCGAGGGCAACTCCGGAATCGCGGGCTCGCGCCACTCCCCTGTCCTGGCGTCGAGCACGTCGAGCAGCTCGCGAGCAAGCGCACGCAGCGCGGGCGTCGCCGGCTCGTCGGAGGCACCGGACACCGGGGCGTCCGTCGTACCTCCGGCGGCGATCCAGCGGGCCTGCACGTCGGTGACGTCAACGCCCTCCGACCGCGCCTGGACCAGTTGGTGCGGGAGGAGGTCCTCCGGCTGCACCCAGGTCATTCTCATCGGACTGCTTCCTTCCCTTGTTGCGCCAGGCGAAACGCCCACCTGGATCGTTGCATCGGCGCGGGCCGATACTTCGGCCCATGGTCACCCGCCGCAGCTTTCTGACCGCCACGGGCGCTGCCGCAGCGCTCGCGATGACCGGCAACCTCCCTGATCTCGTCGATGCAGCAGGAATACCGCATCGCACCGACAAAAGGCCGCTGTTCACTCTCGGCGTCGCCTCGGGCGATCCGTTGCCGGACGCCGTGGTGATCTGGACCCGGCTCGCACCCGGTCCGCTCGAACCGTTCGGCGGCATGGACGACCGCACGGTCAACGTTGAGTGGGAGGTCGCCGAGGACGAGACGTTCCGCAGAGTGGTACGTCGCGGCACGGCGCACGCCCGAGCGGAGTACGCCCACACGGTCCACGTCGACGTACGCGGGCTGCGTCCGTGGCGGCACTACTTCTACCGTTTCCGCGCCGCCGGACAGATCAGCCCGGTGGGTCGTACGCGGACCGCACCCGCGCCGTCCGACGAGCCGGTCGTGACCATGGCGGTCGCGTCCTGCCAGGCCTACTACGACGGGTTCTACACGGCCTACCAAGACGTCGTACGCCGGGAGCACGATGTCGTGCTGTTCCTCGGTGACTACATCTACGAGGTCGGTGTCGGCGCGACCGCCGGCGTACGGAACCAGGCTGTTCCGGTCGACTTCGTCGGCGAGATCTTCACGCTCGACGAGTACCGGGCCCGCTACGCGCTGCACAAGACCGATCCCGACCTGCAGGACGCGCACGCGGCGGCACCGTGGATCGTCACCCTCGACGACCACGAGGTCGAGGGCAACTGGGCCGGGTACGTGTCCGAGGACGGCATTCCGCACGACGACTTCCTGGTACGCCGGGCCAACGGGTTCCGCGCGTACTGGGAACACATGCCCCTGCGTCTCGACCAGTCCCCCGACGGCCCGTCGATCCGCTTGCATCGCCATCTCCGGTACGGCCGTACCGCCGACCTCAGCGTCCTGGACACGCGGCAGTTCCGCGACGACCAGACCTCGACCGGTGGGTGGCTGCCGCCCGACGAGGTATCGACCGACCCGGCCCGCACGATCACCGGCGACGCCCAGGAACGCTGGCTCCTCGACACGCTCGGAAACTCCACCAGCCGCTGGAACGTCGTCGCGCAACAGGTCGCAATGGCCCAGCTCGACCGCAAGACCGGCCCGGACCTCGAGCTCCCGATGGACACCTGGAACGGGTACGCCGCATCCCGCGACCGCGTGCTCTCCGGCGTACGCGACCAGGACGTGCGGAACTTCGTCGTACTCACCGGAGACCTGCACCGCAGTGTCGCCTCCGACCTGCGGGTGAACTTCACGGACCCGTCCACTCCGGCGATCGGGACGGAGTTCGTCACCACGTCGATCTCTTCCGGCAAGGACGGTGTCGACGCGGACGCGACCGGACGCGCGTTGCTCGCCGAGAACCCGCACGTCAAGTACCAGAACGTCCAGCGCGGCTACCTCAGCTGCCGCCTCGACCGCACCGCGTGGACGTCGGAGTTCCGCATCGTCGACCGCGTCGTCACACCCGGCGGTACGGCGTCCACCCGCGCCACCCTGGTCGTCGAGGACGGCCGCCCCGGAACCCACCTCGTCTGAACGGACCGCCCCATGCTTCGACGCTTGGCCCTCGTCGCCGTCCCGTTGACACTCCTCGTTGCTACCGGCAACAACCAGATCGGGATCAGTGCCACCCCGCAACCGGTCGAGGTCGTTCCGCTGCCGTGCTTCCCGGCCGGCAAACTGACCCTCGGCATGACCAACACCGGCCGCAAACCGACGATCGCCGACATGCGCATCTCCTCGAACGATGCGCTCACGTTGTCCAGGCACCAGTTCTCCAGCTACCTGCCCGTCGACCAACTGGTGAAGGCACCGCTCGAGATCACCGTCCCGCGCGACACTGCGCCCGCGACCCACACCGTCAATCTGACCGTCGGAAAAGAACACGTCGACGTGCCGGTGGTGATCAAGCCCGTCCCGGCGCGCGACAACGTCCTGCTCGGCGAGCAGGCCGTCGCGTCGTCCACCAACGGCAACATGCGGCTGTGCGGCGGCGTCGACGGGAACGCCGACTCGACGCAGTGGGGCGCCAGCGGCTGGCACGACAACACCAAGGGCGTCTTCCCCGACACATACGGCGTCGGCTTCGTCCAACCAACCACAATCGGCCGGGTGGTCCTGCAGACCCTCGACTCGACCACCTACCCCGCCGCAGTGATGGGCATCCGCGACTTCGACCTCCAGGTCCGCACCGGGAGCGCTTGGACGACGGTCGACGAGGTCCGCGGCAATGTCCAAGGCCGCGTGACGATCACCTTCGAGTCTCGCGCCGTCGACGCCGTCCGGCTCGTCATCCACGACTCCAACGACCACGGCTACTCGCGGATCGTGGAGTTGGAGGGGTATAGCAGTTGACATTCAGACCAGCGCGTCCAACGCCGCCGTACGCCGGGCCCATCGCTCGGCGTCGGACGCTCGGATGTCCTGCGCGACCGATGCCATCACCAGACCGGGCTGTACCAGGTCGGTCTTGCTCGCCTCGGCGATCTGGTCTGCCCAGTCCGCCGGTACGCCGTTCTGTCCGCTCAACGCGCCGGTGATCGCGCCGGCCATCGACGCGATCGAGTCCGCGTCGCGGCCGTAGTTCGTGCCGCCCAGCACGGCCCGGCGTACGTCTCCCTCGGAGACGAGCACGAAGCCGAGCGCGACCGGGAGTTCCTCGATCGCCTTGGTACGGCTGGGGCGGCGGGCGTCCATCGACAGCTCGCGGTAGTTCGGGCCGACCGTGTCGTACGGCTCGATCGCCTTGCGCAGCACGGGAATCGCCTGTTCCCAATCGGTGACGCCGGCGGCCGCCTCTGCCACGGCCTCGACGGCCCTCCGAGTGCCGTCCTTGGCCAGCCGCAGCGCCGCTTCGACCGCCGACGAAGCCGTTGCCCCCGGCGCCATCGCGGCGGCGACGGCGGCCGCGAACACCGCGGCCGCCTCCCGCCCGTAGCTCGATTGATGCGCACCGGCGACGTCGAGCGCCTCGGCGTACGCACCCTCGGGATCGGCCGCGTTGGCGATCCCGACCGGCGCCATGTACATCGCCGCACCGCAGTTGACGATGTTGCCGACGCCCGCCTCGCGCGGATCGACGTGCCCGTAGTGCAGGCGGGCGACCAGCCACTTCTCGGCCAGGAAGACCCGCTGCAGCAGCAGCGCGTCCGCCTCGAGCTCAGGAATCCAGCGGGTCCCGTCGATCATCTTCGGCACCAGCGACTCGGCGACCGCGTACGCGTCCAGGTGCGACCGGCGTTCGTCGTACACCTCGACCAACGCGTGCGTCATCAAGGTGTCGTCGGTGATGTGCCCGTCGCCCTTGTGGTACGGCGCGATCGGACGAGCCGTCCGCCAGTCGTCGTACCACGGGCCGACGATGCCGGTCACCCAGCCGCCGTGCCGCTCCCGGATCGCCTCCGGGGCCCAGCCCTCGACGGCCCCACCGATCGCGTCACCGACCGCGGAGCCGACGAGAGCGCCGACCGCCTTCTCTTCCAACTGGGTCATCAGTTGTTGACCTGGCCCCATCCGTCGCTCAGTTTCTTGCCCAGCGCCGCGGCGTCGGTCTTGTTCGCCAGGTACTGCTGGAACGCCGGCGTCGCGATCTGGTCCTTCCACTGCGGGTAGTTCTCCACGCTCTGGAACGGCGCCTTGGTCAGCTCCGAGCCGCTGGCCAGGATCTGCTGCCAGCCGTTCTTGCCGCCGGTCGCCTTCTGGACCGCGTCCCGGGCCGCCTGCGTGGTCGGGATCAGCCAGTCGCCCTGACCGACCGCGGCCAGGTTCTCGGCCTTCATGAAGTAGTCGATGAACTTCGCCGACTGCTCGATGTGCTTGCCCTCGGCCGGCGCCGACAGCGTCTGCGGGTTCGCGGCTTGCTTGGTGCTGGTGCCCTTCAGCGGCGGCAGCACCTCCCACTGGAAGGTCTTCGGCGCCTCCTCGAGGATCTGCTGCGCGACGTAGTTGCCGGCCACCACCATCCCGTACTTGCCGGCGTAGAACCCGGGCAGTACGTCGGAACCGCTCTGCGTCAGCGAGGTCGGGTCGATCGACTTGTCGTCGTACGCCATCGCGTGGATCCGCTTCGGCACCTCGAGCTCGGCGTCCCCGATGGTCGCCTTGGCGTCCTTGCCGGAGCCGTCGAAGAACTTCGCGTCGAAGTTCAGGCCGAGGTTCAGCATCGTCGCGGTCGGGCTCTTCAGGCCCCAGCCGAGACCGTACTTACCGCCCGCGGTGAGCTTCTTCGCGTCGGCGGCCAGGTCGTCCCAGCTCAGCGAGTCACCGGTCGCCGTGATCCCGGCCGTCTTGAGCGCCGCCGAGTTCGCGAACACGACGTACGACTGCAGCAGGGTCGGGGCGGCGTACACCTTGCCGTCCTTGGAGACCGTGTCCCAGACGCCCTGCGAGACGGCGTCCTTGGTCTCCTGGCTCAGGTACGGCGAGAGGTCCGCGAGGTAGCCCTGGTTGATGAAACCGGTGATGTCAGCGGACTCGTCGTGGATGATGTCCGGCGCGGTCCCGCCCTGGAACTGGGTGACCAGCTGGTCGTGCACCGAGTCCCAGCTGCCCTGGACGTACTCGACCTGGATGTTCGGGTTGGCGGCGTTCCAGTCCGCGACGATCTTCTTCGTCGCGGCGACCGTCGTCTTCTGGAAGGCGAGGCTCTGGAACTTCAGCGTCACCTTCTCATCTGAATTGCTTGAGCTGTTGTTGTTGCTGTTGCCCCCACACGCCGCGAGCGCCACCAGTGCGCCCGCCGCGAACAACGCGGTCATGACCTTCTTCATTACCTCTCCTAACCTTTGACTGCGCCGCTCAGCAGGCCGGAGGTCAACCGGCGCTGGAGGAAGGCGAAGAACACGAGACTCGGCACGGTCGCAAGAACAGAGGCGGCGGCGAGCGGGCCGAACTGAACCTGGCCCTCGGCCCCGACGAAGCGGGCGAGCACCAGCGGCAGCGTCTTGAGCTGCGGGTCCTGCAACAGGACCAGGGCGAAGAAGAACTCGTTCCACGCCGAGATGAAGGTGAACATCGCGGTCGCGATCAGCCCCGGCCGGAGTAGCGGCATCACGATCGAGACGATCGTCCGGATCCGGCCGGCGCCGTCCACCGACGCCGCCTCTTCCAGTTCCCGCGGCACTGCGGCGACGTACCCCTGCAGCATCCACAACGCGAACGGGAGCGACCAGACCATGTAGACGATCACGACGCCGGGGATCGTGTTCGTCAGGTGCAGCGGGCGGAGGATCATGAACAGCGGGATCACGATCAGGATCACCGGGAACACCTGGCTGACGAGGATCCAGCCGTTCGTGAGCGGCCGCAGCCGACTGCGGAAACGGGCCAGCGCGTAGGACACCGGGAGAGCGACGATCAGCACCAGGATCGTGCTGTAGACGGAGATCTGCAGGCTGTTGCCGAGGCCGCGGACCAGGCCTTGTTCGTTCAGCGCGTCGCTGTAGTTGGACAGGTCGAAGTGCTTCGGCAGCAGGCTCGGCGTGATGCTCGCGAACTCCTGCGGCGACTTCAGCGAACTGGAGATCAGCCAGAGCAGCGGGAAGCCGAGGAACACCAGGTAGCAGACGACAGCGACGTACTGCAGGGCGCGAATCCCGGGACGAGTTCTCATGCCTCGCTCCTCAGCCGGTTCCGCAGGTAGAAGAACAGGAACGCGATGATGATGACCACCATCACGTCACCCATCGCCGCGGCCATCCCGAAGTTGCCGTAGCGGAACGCCTCGTTGTAAGCGAACAGCATCGGCAGCATCGTCTTGCCGCCCGGACCGCCGGCGGTCAGCACGTAGACCAGGCCGAACGAGTTGAAGTTCCAGATCATGTCCAGGCTGGTGATCGCGACGATCACGGTTCGCAGCTGCGGGAGCGTGATGTTCCAGAACTGGCTCCAAGTGCTCGCGCCGTCGACCGCCGCCGCCTCGTAGAGGGTGCGGTCGATACCTTGCAGGCCGGCCAGCAGGGTGATCGTCGTCATCGGCATGCCGACCCAGATCCCTACCACGATCACGGCCGGGAGCGCCGTACCGAAGTCGCCGAGGAAGTTGATCGGGTGGTCGGTGAGGTGCAGCTTCTGCAGGAGCTCGTTGACCGGGCCGTTGGTCGGGTGCAGCAGCAGGCGCCACATGATCGCAACGACCACCGGCGGCATCGCCCACGGGATCAGCGCGAGGGTGCGCGCGACGCCGCGGAACTTGAGGTTCGTGTTCAGCAGCAGCGCGAGCCCGAGCGCGGCGACAAACTGCAGGATCGTCACCGACAGGGTCCAGATCACGCCGATCCGGAACGAGTCCCAGAAGAGGTGGTTCTGCAGGAGTTTGCCGAAGTTGTCGAAGCCGACGAAGTTGGTCTCGACGTGCAGCCCGGCACGGGCATCGGTGAAGCCGAGCGCGATGCCGCGGATCAGCGGGTAGACGCTCAGTATCAGCACCGGCAGCAGCGCGGGCAGGAACAGCAGGATCGCCTCGCGATTCTGCCTCGGCCTCCCGCTCTTCTTCTTCACCGGGGCGGGCGCGGTCAACGTGGCCGTCACGGGGTCGACCTCCTGATGCTCAGGGAGGGCTGTACGACGATGCGTCGCGGGGTCCGTTCGTTGTCCTCGATCCTTGCCAAGAGCAACTCGGCCGCTCGGCGACCGCGCTCCGCGGAGCCCAGGTTCACGCTTGTCAACGGCGGGAAGCTCTGCTCGGCCAGTTCGCTGTCGTCCATCCCGACGACCGCGACGTCGGCGGGCACCTCCAGCCCGGCCGCAGCCAGCTCATGCATCACGCCCACGGCGAGCAGATCATTCGCGCAGATGACAGCATCGAACGCGCCAGCCAGCCCGCCCGCGGCCAGTAGGTCGGGAGCGGCCGCACGTCCTGCGGCGAAAGTGAAGTCTGTTGCCTCGGCGACAGCGACGGGCTGGAGCTCGTGTGCTTTGAGCGCTTCGGCGAAACCCTTGGCCCGGGCAGCTCCTGGGACCGTGTCGGCCGGGCCGTTCAGGAACGCGATGCGTCGGCGGCCTTTCGCGACCAGGTGGTCGACGGCGACCAGCATGCCCTTGGGTGAGTTCGCCCGGACGGTGTCGACGCCTGCCTTGGCGGGGACGTTACCGGCGACCACCACCGGCACCTCGCACTCGCGGATCGACTTCACCAGGTCCTCGTCGACGCGGATCGGGCTGATCAGCAAGCCGTCGGCGTACCCGCGCGCCATCCCCCGAACCAGCGCGACCTCGTCCACCACGTCCGGCCCGGTCGTCGTCACCACGAGCCGGTAGCCGGCCGCGGAGACCACCTCCTCGACCGCCCGCATCATCGTCACGTACACCGGGTTGCCGACGTCCGCGACCGCCAGCGTCAGCTGGAACGTCCGCCCGACCTTCAGCGACCGCGCCCGCGCGTCCGGCACGTAGCCGAGCTCGTCGACCGCCCGCTGGACCCGCTCGACCATCTCCTCGGTGGCCGGCAGCCCGTTCAGCACGCGCGACACCGACGCCACCGAGACCCCGGCTGCCCGGGCCACCCCAGCGATCGTCGGACGACTCACGCCGACCTCCTGTAATCGTTCTTGTAATCGTTTACAAGCCCGACACTAAACCGCCCCCCAAAACCCCGTCAACACCACGCACCCCCCAACCCCACGCCCGAAACCACACCGTGACCCGCCCAGCTCAACTTTGAGAAGCCACCAACCATCTCGGGAGCACCGAAACGGTTGGTGGCTTCACAAAGTTGGGACCGGCGGACGGCCCGGCGGGCGTGCGGAGGGGTTACTCGTCGTCCTCGTCGGCGCCGGGGCGTTCGGCCCAGGGGGTTTCCTTGGCGGGGCGGACGACGATGAGTTTGTCGCCGGCGGCCAGCACCGAGACGTTCGAGTCGTAGTAGCGGTGCACCTTGCCGTCGCGGACCACCGACACGACCCGGTCGGGTACGGCGGACGGCGGCTTGCCGACCTCGCGGCCGAGGACCGGGCGCTCGGCAACCTCGAGACCCTCGCCGTACGTGAGCAGGTCCTCCATCACCTCGCCGAGGTTCGGGCTGACGGCGGACAGGCCAAGCAGCCGGCCGACCGCCTCCGACGAGGTGACGACCGCGTCCGCGCCGCTCTGCCGCAGCAGCGGCACGTTGTCCTCCTCGCGGACCGCGACCACGATGTGCGCGTTCGGGTTCAGCTGCCGCACCGCGAGCGTCACCAGGACGGCCGAGTCGTCCCGGTCGGTCGTCACGATCACCTCGCGCGCGGTCATCACCTCGGCGCGGCGCAGTACCGTCCGGTTCGTCGCGTCGCCGTGGAACGCGGCCATCTGATCGTTGCCCGCGTCACCGATCGCCGTGGCCCGCGGGTCGATCACCACGATGCTGTCGCGCTTGATGCCGTTGCTGATCAGCGTCTGTACGGCGGACCGGCCCTTGGTGCCGTAGCCGACGACGATGGTGTGGTCCTTCATCCGTTTCCTCCAGCGCGTGTCGCGCATGATCCGGCGACCCTCGTTGGCCAGCACTTCCAGTGTCGTACCGACCAGAACCACCAGGAACGCGATCCGCAGCGGAGTCACGATGAAGGCGTTCACCAGCCGGGCGAGGGGCGTCACCGGCGTGATGTCGCCGTACCCGGTCGTGGTGAGCGTGACAGTCGCGTAGTAGATGCTGTCGATCAGGTCGACGCGGCCGTCGTAGCTGTCCTTGTACCCGTCACGGTCGACCACCACGATCAGCACCATCACGGTCAGCAGCCCCAGCGCGATCAGCACCCGGCTGAAGAGCTGATAGAGCGGCGAGCGCGTGCTCGCGGGCAGGTTGACCAGTAGGCCGTGCGGATTGCGACCGGTGGGAAGGGGTGGCACGGTTCAGACGATATTCCACCGGTGGCCGATCCACCGCATACGACAGGCTCCGGTCGGTCAGTGCGACACTCACCATCAGACTGTCGCCGTCCCGAATCACCCGGGACCGCATCCGCAGCCGCTCGAGGGTGCGGAGCATCGCCTGGTTCTCCGGCTGCACCATGCAGACCACCCGGTCGGCACCGAGCGCGCGGGCCTCCCCCACCACCTGGCGCAGCAGCCGCAGCCCGAGGCCCTGTCCCTGCCAGCCGTCCTCGACCAGTACGGCGACCTCCATCGTCGTACTGCCCAGCTCCTCCCACGGCGCCGCCGTCGCCATCCCGATCACGGCGTCGTCGACGCAGGCGACGATCGACACGCCGCCGGCCGGCGCGGACAGGTGCCGCGCGGTGCGGGCGGTGAGCTTCGGCATCGGCACGTGGTACCGCCGGGTGCGGCTCTCGTACGAGCACCGGTCATGCATCGCGACGACGGCGTCGGCGTCCTCGACGGTCGCGGTCCGCAGCTCGGGTACGCCGCCGCTCCCGGGCCGCGGGCCCTCCGGCGTATCGAACCGCTCGGCCAGCCGGCCGGCGATCTCGACCAGCACGTCCGCGCGAGCCCATTCGGCCGGCGTGTACTCGTCGAACCCCTGCAGGTTTCCCAGCTCGTCGTCGACCGACACCGGGTCGTCGATCAGCCGCAGTACGGCGCGCAGGTACCGCGTCGGCGCGTCATGGAGTACGTCGGCCTGGCACGGGCGGACCGTCGTACGGCCACAGCCGGCCTCGGCGACCAGCGCCTTCAGGTCGTCGGCGGTCCAGCCGACGCCGGTGGAGACGACCAGCTCGTCGACCGCACCGGTCTCGGAGGTGAAGACCTCCAGGTGAAGGATGTTGATGTCGTCCGCACCACACCGTGCAGCGAGTTCGGCCAGCGCACCGGGCCGGTCGGCGAGTTCGGTCCTGATCTTCCAGAGCATGCGGACGCCCTCCCTCGTGGAAACGTCCTTCCACTGTGCGTCCCACCTGTTGCCCGGCCGGGTCCGGAATGTTACGCCCGCGTCAACGTTTCCGGCGGATCTTGGGGAGGATCGTCTGCTTGTGTGCCGCCAGGACGGCGGCTGGTTCGCGCTTGTCCAGGTCCGCGTGCCGCAGCAGCTCGGGATAGCTGCTCTGCGGTACGACGGGGTACGTCGTCACGATCGCGTCCCCGGAGAACACGAAGAAGATCGCCTGACCGTCCTTGATCACCTTCAGCAAGGACCCTTCCCGCACGGTGAGAGCGTGCTCGATCGCCTTCCGGCGCGCGGTCCGTTTCGCCCACGCGGCCTGGACCGCCTGCTGCGCGGGCTCCCGACCGTGCCGGACCGCCTCGACGACGAGCGGCCCGTACCGCACGCCGTACTTCACCAAGTTCTTCGCCAGCTTGCTGCTCTTGCCCGCACCAGCCGCTCCACCCGCCATGTCTCGAGCGTACTGACCGGACCGGGTCGGCATGCGGTGGTTCGTCCGGTCAGGCACCATGGAGGCCGTGAGTACCCCGAATCCGCGCCGGCCGATCCTGCCCGGGAACAAGCTGTTCGAGTCGCTGCCCGGTGCCGCCGACCCGGCCACCGTGACCGAGGCCGCGCACCGGACCGCGGAGCTGCTGGTCCGCGGGGTGCGCAAGTCCGAGGACACCGAGGTACACGCCCGAGTGGTGAAACTCGCCGACGAGTACGGTCTCGACGAGCTCGCCGAACTGTGGTCCGACTCCCCCGCCGACTCGCTGCCCGGAGCGCTCTGGCGGCTGTACGTCCTGCGCTCCTGGGTGCACTCGAACGCCGAGGCCGTGTCCCGTGAGTTCGCCGGCGGCCGCAAGTACGCCGAGGTGCACGCGGTCGTCGCAGGTGTCGCCGAACCACCCGGTCCGGCCGAGGTGCGGGACATGGTCGACGCCGTACTGCGGGGTGTCGCGACCGGTGATTTCGCTACCACCCTGGACCGGGCGGCCGCGTTCGCGCGGATCGTGGCGACCGGGCGGGCGCACCTCGCCGACGACGGCCACGACCAGGTGCTGTCGGCGTCGAAACTGGTCGAGACCGCTGATCAGCTGCAGACCGCGGCACGCGCCGAACGCGCCGGGAGCCTGTGGTAGTTGCGGCCCGCCCTTAGTTGCATATGGCGGCGAGCGGTGTTATAGCGTCTCGCGGCCTGGATTCCCAACAGGACAAGGGGTTTGGGCACCCGCTACACTGTTCGAGGTGTCGGGCCGGTGCAAGCCCCGGGTCCCAAATTAAGCCGCTACGAGCGGCCACGCGCCGTGAGGCGCTTCCCGGTCCGGCACCCTTGACTCCCCGCTCACCGCCCTTTGAAGCTGTGCAGCTCAGGGTCCGGCCCGGGACAACCCCCTATCGGTCCAGCCCGAAGACGAGCAGACTCGGTGGAAGTTGTTGGCCGGTCTGCTGGGGGGCCGCTGATCAGCCAGGGAGGGCGATCGGCATGGAGGGGACAGACTCAGTTGTGCACGCGGAGGGTGTCGTGCGTGTGTACGGCGAAGGTGACGCTGCGGTCCGTGCGCTGCACGGAGTGGACGTGGAGATCGAATCCGGACAGCTGACGGCGGTGATGGGCCCGTCGGGGTCGGGGAAATCGACGCTGATGCACATCCTGGCCGGTCTGGACCGGCCGACGTCGGGCTCGGTCATGATCGACGGTATCGAGATCACGACGCTGGGCGACGACGCGCTCACGAAGCTCCGTCGTCAGCACATCGGCTTCATCTTCCAGTTCTTCAACCTGCTGCCGATGCTCAGCGCGCGGGACAACATGCTGCTGCCGCTGACGATCGCCGGTGTGAAGGCGGATCCGGAGTTCTTCGACAACTTGGTCGAGCGGGTCGGTCTCACCGATCGCCTCGAGCACCGGCCGGCCGAGCTGTCCGGCGGTCAGCAGCAGCGGGTCGCGATCGCGCGGGCCCTGGTGTCGCGTCCGACCGTGGTGTTCGCCGACGAACCCACCGGCAACCTCGACTCCCGGACCAGCGGCGAGATCCTCGACCTGATGCGGTCCTCGGTCGAGACGTACGGGCAGACGACGGTGATGGTGACGCACGACGCCAAGGCCGCCGCGATGGCCGACCGGGTGCTGTACCTGGCCGACGGCGAGATCGTCAAGGAGACCGGGCGGTCCAGCCAGCACGAGATCCTGCAGATCATCGACACGCTGGACCTGCAGTGATCAGGTTCGCGCTGCAGGGACTGCTCGCTCGCAAGCTACGGACGGCGCTGACCGCGATCGGCATCGTTCTCGGTGTCTCCCTGATCTCCGGCACCTACGTCCTGACCGACTCGATCTCCAGTGCGTTCGATTCGATCTTCAGCCAGAACTACAAGAACACCGACGCCGCGATCACTGGCAAGTCCGCGTTCGACCTGTCCGGCGACGGGACCCAGCAGGCACCGCCGTTCCAGGCCGACCTGCTGCAGAAGGTCCGCGACCTTCCGGAGGTCGGCGCCGCCGGCGGGGCCGTGAACGGCGAAGCGCAACTGATCGGTAAGGACGGCAAGGCGATCGTCTTCGGCGGCGCACCGAACCTCGGTTTCAGCGTCGATCCGTCGCTGCCGCAGTTCAACTCGCTCAGCCTGGTCAAGGGCGGCTGGCCCGGAGCCGGCGAAGTGGTCATCGACACGAAAACCGCGGCGGAGAAGGGCTTCCAGGCCGGCGACACGATCGGCGTCCAGGCCCGCGGCGCGGTGCAGCCGATGCGGATCTCCGGGCTGGTCAGTTTCGGCGCGGTCTCGTCCATCGGCGGCGCGACCCTGGCCGGCTTCGACCTCGGTACGGCGCAACGCCTGTTCGACAAGACCGGGAAACTCGACCAGATCCTGGTCGCCGCCAAGAAGGGTGTCGACCGGCCGCAGTTGCTCGCGGCGGTCCAGAAGATCCTGCCGCCCGCGACGCAGGTCCGCAGTGCGGAGGACCAGGCCGCCGAGGACGCCGCCGGCACGAGCGAGTTCCTGAGCTTCCTGCAGACGTTCCTGCTGGTGTTCGGCGGGATCGCGTTGTTCGTCGGATCGTTCGTGATCGCCAACTCGCTGTCGATCACGATCGCCCAGCGCACCCGCGAGTTCGCGACGCTGCGGACCCTCGGCGCCGCGCGCAAGCAGATCCTCGGCACGGTCGTGCTCGAGGCGCTGGTGACCGGCATCGTCTCGGCCGTGGCCGGGTTGTTCCTCGGGCTCGGGATCGCGACCGGGCTGTTCAAGCTGTTCGACGCGATCGGATTCACCCTCCCGAACAACGGCCTGGTGTTCCGGACGCGGACGATCATTGTCGCGCTCATCGTCGGCGTGGTCGTGACCGTGCTGGCGAGTCTGCGGCCGGCCATGCGAGCCACGCGCGTACCGCCGATCGCCGCCGTACGAGAGGGCGCGGCGCTGCCGCCTGGGCGGTTCCACAGGTATCGCTCGGCGGGTGCCGTAGCGGTGGCCATGGTGGGAATCGGCACGATCCTCGCCGGGCTCTTCGTCGACGGTCTGGCCACGAAGACGCTGCTGATCCTGCTGGGACTCGGCGTCCTGCTGCTGTTCGTCGGTATCGCGGCGTTCTCGGCGCGGCTCGTCCGGCCGATGGCCGCCGTGTCGGATCCGGTGGCGCGCTGGTCCGTCGTCGTCCTGACCGCGATCGCCTGGCCGTTCATCCTGTTGCCGCTCTGGCTGATCCGCCGGCTGTTCGGGCGGCCGGCCGAGTTCCCCGGCGTACTCCCGGACGGCCCCGCGGTCACGCTCGGTGGGCAGAACAGCCGACGCGACCCTCGCCGTACGGCGTCGACCGCCGCGGCGCTGATGATCGGGCTGGCACTGGTCACGCTCGTCGCGACCCTCGGCGCCGGGATCATCAAGCCGTTCGAGGACGCGGTCGACAAGATCTCCAGCTCCGACTACGCGCTCACCGCGCAGAACAACTTCAGCCCGTTGCCGCCGACAGTGGCCGCCGCGGCGGCGAGGATACCGTCGGTCACCGAACTGACCAGTGTTCGCGCCGGCCAGGCGCGGGCGTTCGGCAAGACGATCTCGCTCACCGCCATCGACGAGACGGCGCCCAAGCTGCTGCGGTTCGACTGGCGCTCCGGCTCCCAGGCGTCGCTGTCCGAACTGGCGGCGAACGGCGCGATCGTCGACTCCGGTTACGCGGACGAGCACTCCCTCGCTCTCGGGTCCACTTTCCAGATGCAGACGGTGACCGGGAAGCTGCTGCAGCTCACGGTGCGCGGCATCTTCAAGCCGCCGGCGGGTGGGTCGCCGTTCGGTAACGTCACGATCTCCACCGGCACCTTCGACTCCACGACCACCCAGCCGCAGAACATCTACAGCTTCCTGAACATCGAAGGCGCCGTGACGCCGGCGAACACCGCCACGCTGAACGCTGCCCTGGCCTCGTTCCCGAACGCCAAGGCCGTGACCATCGAGCAGTTCAAGGACAATCAGACCGACGGCATCAAGAGCTTGCTGAACGTGCTCTACGTGTTGCTGGCGCTGTCTGTCCTGGTGAGCCTGTTCGGCATCGTGAACACCCTGGTCCTGACCGTCTTCGAGCGAACCCGCGAACTCGGTATGCTGCGCGCGATCGGCCTGACCCGCGGGCAGGTGAAACGGATGATCCGCCAGGAGTCCGTGATGACGGCGCTGATCGGCGCGGTGATCGGCATCGTCCTCGGTCTGGTGCTCGCGTCACTGCTGGCCGCACGGCTGGACGAGATCAGCTTCACCGTCCCGGTCGGCCAGCTGGTCGCGTTCGCCGTCGTCTCGGTCGTCGTCGGCATCGTCGCCGCCATCTGGCCGGCCCGCCGCGCAGCAAAGCTCGACCCGCTCCAGGCGCTGCAGTATGAGTAGTTGTACGGACGATCCCTAACCCCTGGCGCTGCTAGCTTCGCCAGCTGTGAAGCGAATCGCGGCCCTAGCGCTCATCGTGGTACTGGCCGGATGTTCGACCGTCGAGTCCAAGGACATCCGGACCAGTGGGATCACCGCCAACTACGTCGTCTCGGTGCCTGAAACGGCTGATGCCGCGAGCGTGAGTGCGTCGTACCGCGTCGGCACGCTCACCTTCGTCGAGCTCGGCGACGGTGAGTCGGTCACGTCGTCCGGCGGCGGCAAGGACGTCAAGCTCACGCATCACCGGTCCGCCGGGGTCACCGACTACGACGGTCAACTGGACGGCGTGGTCGATGCGGGCACCGAGATCACGTTCAGCCTCACCCGCGGGAAGGACGACGACTCCGCGCCGCGGTCGACGGTGAAGCTCCCCGAGCGCGTGCGGCTCACCGCTCCCCTGGCCGGTACGACGTACTCGCGTCGCGCCGCGGTCCCGGTCCGCTTCGACAGCCGGCCGTCCGAGCAGGCGTCCCTCCTCACCTGGGCCGGCGAATGCATCCAGACCGGCAGCCTGGAGCTGGAACCCGGCCATACGTCGGCCAGCGTCCCCGCCGGCTCGATCCGTCCGGCCACGGGAACGCCGACGCCGGGAGTGAAGCCGGCCACGACCTGTCCGGTCGACGTCACACTGACCCGGCGTACCGAAGGCACGCTGGACAAGGCCTTCAAGGACGGGCACATCACTGCGGAGAGTCAGTCGGTACGGCGGATCACCTCCGCCCCCTGAGCTGCCAGTAGCCGTCTGGTAACCGGTGGTCCTTCTGGTGGCTACCTTTGCGAGGACATGGGTATGCCTGTGCACGACAGCCTCAGGCTGTGTCCGCCCATAACCCCTCCGGAAGGACCCCCTCATGCGCCGCCTTCCCCGCGCACTGCTCCCGTGCGCGCTGATCGCCGGAGTACTGCTTCCGGCCGCTCCGGCCGCCGCTACGCGCGGTGACTTCGACATCCAGGCCCACCGCGGTGGTCTCGGCCTGACCGTGGAGAGCACGATCGCGTCGTTCTCGCACGGTCTCGAGCTCGGCGTCAGCACGCTGGAGCTCGACGTGCAGATCACCCAGGACGGGTACGCCGTGGTGACCCACGACCGCAAGGTCACGGGCAGCAAGTGCCGCGACACAGCGCCGTACACGCCGGCCGACCCGGAGTACCCGTACGTCGGCAAGTTCATCAACACGCTGTCGCTGAACCAGGTGAAGCAGCTCGACTGCGGCTCGCAGACACTGCCGAACTTCCCCGGCCAGCAGCCCGACCCGGGTGCCCGGATGCCCCAGCTGCGGGACGTGTTCGCGCTCGTACACCGTTTCCACGCGTACGGCGTGAAGCTGAACGTGGAGACCAAGGTCGAGGCCGGTGCGCCGTCGGAGACCGCGCCGCGCGAGCAGTTCGTCCAGGTGGTCGCCCAGGAGATCCGCAAGGCGAACATCGCCCGGCAGGTGACGATCCAGAGCTTCGACTGGGGTTCGCTGATGCGGATGCGCCAGGTGATGCCGCAGCTGCCGCTGGTCGCGCTGACGAACTACGACTTCCTGCAGGTCGGCCAGCCGGGCAGGTCCCCGTGGCTGGGCGGTATCGACATCGACGACTTCGGCGGTGACCTGGTCAAGGCGACCAAGTCGTTCGGCGCGTCCGCGATCTCGCCGGTGCACGGTTTCCCGCAGGACGGGAAGGTCACCGACCCGACGTACCGGCCGTATGTCACCGCCGAGATGGTGAAGTCGGCGCACGCGGCAGGGATGAAGGTCATCCCGTGGACCGTGGACGACCCGGCGACGATGCAGTCGCTGATCGACAAGGGCGTCGACGGGATCATCAGCGACTACCCGGACCGGGTGCGGGACGTCGCCCGGGCCAATCACTTCAAGCTCCCGAAGTCGTACGACGCTCCGGCGGTCCGGGCGCTGCCGTCGGCGCACGCGCACAACGACTACGAGCACCGGCGGCCGCTGCAGGACGCGCTGGACCGTGGGTTCAACAGCGTCGAGGCGGACGTGTGGCTGATCGACGGTGAACTCCGCGTCGCCCACGACCTGGAGGACGCGAAGCCCGGCCGCACCCTGGAGAGCCTGTACCTGAAGCCGCTGGCGGACCGGGTCCGCGAGAACCACGGTCAGGTGTACAAGCGCGGTGGCGGGTTCCAGTTGCTGATCGACATCAAGAGCGACGGACCGTCGACGTACGCCGCGGTCGACAGGGCGCTGGCGAAGTACCGCGGGATCAGCACGATCTTCGTCGACGGACGGGTGTTCACGGGCGCTGTCACCTCGGTGATCAGCGGCAACCGCCCGCTGGACGACATGAAAGCGCAGAAGATCCGGTACGCCGGGTACGACCGACGCCTCGCCGACCTGCAGTCCGGGATGCCGGCGTCCTTGATGCCGCTCGTCAGCGACAACTGGACGAACGTGTTCACCTGGCAGGGCGTCGGGCCGATGCCCGAGAACGAGAAGACCAAGCTGCACGACATCGTGGTCGCGGCCCACCACGCCGGCTACAAGGTCCGCTTCTGGGCGACCCCCGACGTACCGGGCGCCGCTCGTGAGGCCCTGTGGCGCGAGCTCGTCGCCGCCGGCGTCGACTACCTCAACACCGACGACCTGCACGGCCTCGAGGACTTCCTTCGAGGCTAGGCGGTTTGACCTCCGTGAGGGCGACCAGGTCGTCGCCCTCACGGAACGCCTTACGCTGTTTGATCGCACCGTTGCCCTCACGCAGCGACCGTTCGACACCGTCGCGCACCAGGTCGATCGCGTCGAGCATCTTCAACGCGGGTTCGACGTGCCGCAGCAGCTTCTCGATCACCTGGGCCATCGGCATCGCCTCCGCGCTCAGGACGTCGAGCCCCTTCGCGGTGAGACCGCCTCGAGCAGCCAGCCAGTACGCGGCCCGCAGGACCTCCGGCTCGAGCGTCGGGCCTTTCGTGCCGTCCTCCAGCGCAGTCAGAACGATCGCGCGGACCAGGGTCGCGATCAGCACCGTCTCGTCCACTGTGAGCGGGATGTCGCTGACCCGGACCTCCACCGTCGGCAGGTGCGACGACGGCCGGATGTCCCAGTAGACCATCTTCTCGTCGATCAACGTGCCGGCCGCCAGGTGCATGGCGACCAGTGCGTCGTAGTGCTCGGCCGACTCCAGGTACGGCGGCGGACCGGCGCTCGGCCACCGAGTCGTCATCAACCATCGCCAGCTGGCGAATCCGGTGTCCTGACCGAGGTAGATCGGGGAATTGGCACTAAGGGCAAGCAGAACCGGCAGCCACGGCCGCAAGTGGTTGCTGACCTTGGTGGCAGCCTCCTTGTCCGGCACACCGACGTGGACGTGACAACCGCACACGCCCTGCTCTCGGGCCAGCAGCCCCCACTCACGGACCAGCGCCTGGTACCGCGGCTTCCTCGTGATCAACTGCGCCGCCCGTCCGTGCGGCGGGACTGCGATCGCCAGCAGCCGAGCGCCTTCCTCTGCGGCGGCGGAGGCCAGATGGGAGCGCATCCGGAGCAGGTGGCCGCGGAGCTCGTCAGCCGTCGTACAGACCGGCGTGTTGATCTCCACCATCGCTCTGGTCAGCTCCAGCGCAACGTCGAGTTCTCCGGCGTCCTCCACCACAGCTTTGCTCCGTGGCAGGGGGTCACCGGTCGCGGACACCAGGAGTAGTTCTTCCTCTACTCCGACAGAGGGTAGGTTCACCCTGAACCGGTACCCGGCCGCTAACGGGCTAGGCTCTCCGGCGTGAGTTTGCCTGTTGTCACCGCCACGCGGTACGTGCTGCCGTTGCGTGAAGGAGGGTCGTTGCCCGGTGTTGTCGAGGGCAACGACCTCGGCACGTACGTGATCAAGTTCCACGGCGCCGGGCAGGGCCCGAAGGCGCTGGTCGCCGAGGTGATCGTCGGTGAGCTGTTCCGCCGGCTCGGCCTGCGGGTGCCGGAGCTGAAGCTGATCGAGCTCGACCCGGCGATCGGCAAGTCCGAACCGGACTTCGAGATCCAGGAACTGCTGATCCGCAGCGCCGGGCTGAACCTCGCCGTCGACTTCCTCCCGGGCTCTTTCGGGTACGACGGATCGGCCGGCAACCCCGGTGACGAAGCGATGGCCCGCATCCTCTGGCTGGACGCGTACGTCGCCAACGTGGACCGGTCGTGGCGGAACACGAACATGCTGGTCTGGCACAAGAACCTGTGGCTGATCGACCACGGCGCCGCGCTGTACTTCCACCACTCGTGGATGTCGGCGGAGAAGTTCGCTTCGCTGCCGTACGACGCCTCCGACCACGTGTTCTCCGTTGCGGTCTCTGGCGTCGCGAAGGTGGACGCCGAGCTGACAGCGGCGATCACGCCGGAACTGTTGACCGAGGTGATCGGGCTGGTGCCGGACGAGTGGCTCGGTGAAGGCGACCGGGAGCGGTACCTGGCTCACCTGCTGGCGCGGTTGGAGAACCGGGCCGCGTGGATTCCGGGAGGTGCGCAGTGAAGCCTTTCGACTACGTGATCCTGCGGGCCGCGCCGCGCATCCAGCGGGGTGAATTCATCAACGTGGGCGCTGTCCTGTACTGCCGGGCTCTGGACTACCTGGGTGCCGGCTGGGATGTGAATCCGGAGCGTCTCAAAGCACTGGACCCTGCAGTGGACGTCGACGTTGTGTGTGCATCGCTGGATCAGATTCGAGCGATCTGTGCGGGTGACGCCGCGGGAGGGCCGGCAGCGGGCACCACAATCAGCGAACGCTTCCGGTGGCTCGCTGCACCGCGCAGTACCGTCGTACATCCCGGACCGATCCACAGCGGGATCACTGAGGATCCCGCCGCGGACCTTGAACGGCTGCTCGACTCCTTCGTGCGCTAAGCGAGGGCGGCGGACACCACGTCGCGGGCCTGTTCGAAGACCTGCTCCAGGTGCTCGGCGCCCTTGAACGACTCGCCGTAGATCTTGTAGAGGTCCTCGGTGCCTGACGGGCGAGCGGCGAACCATGCCGACTCGGTAGTGACCTTCAGCCCACCGATCGCCGCGTCGTTGCCGGGAGCGTGCGTGAGCCGATCCACGATCGGCTCACCGGCCAGCTCGGTCGCGGTGACCGCATCTGCCGACAGCGCGGCCAGCTTGGCCTTCTGGTCGCGCGTGGCCGGTGCGTCGACCCGCGAGTACGCCGACGCACCGAACCGCTCCACCAACTTGGCGTGGGCCTGTGATGGCGTCTCGCCGGTCACCGCGGTGATCTCACTCGCCAGCAACGCCAGCAGGATCCCGTCCTTGTCCGTCGTCCACACCGTGCCGTCGAAACGCAGGAAGCTCGCACCGGCCGACTCCTCTCCCCCGAAGCCGACGGAGCCGTCCACCAGACCAGGTACGAACCACTTGAAGCCGACCGGCACCTCCCACAGCCGCCGGCCCAGGTCCCCCACCACGCGGTCGATCAGCGACGACGAGACCAGTGTCTTCCCGACAGCGACGTCCGGGCCCCACTGGCGGTTGCTGAACAGGTAGGAGATCGCGACGGCCAGGTAGTGGTTCGGGTTCATCAGGCCGGCGTCCGGCGTGACGATGCCGTGCCGGTCCGCGTCCGCGTCGTTCCCGGTCGCCACGTCGTACTTGTCCCGCTGCGCGACCAGCGAGGCCATCGCGTACGGCGAGGAGCAGTCCATCCGGATCTTGCCGTCGTGGTCCAGGGTCATGAACGACCAGGCCGGGTCGACCCGCGGGTTCACGACGGTCAGGTCGAGGTCGTGCCGTTCGGCGATCGCGGCCCAGTAGTCCACGCTCGCGCCGCCGAGCGGGTCGGCGCCGATCTTCACGCCGGCGTCGCGGATCGCGGCCAGGTTCAGCACCGACGGCAGGTCGTCGACGTAATGCCCGACAAAGTCGTAGTTACCCGCCTCTTCACGGGCCTGCTCGAACGACTTGCGGCGTACCTCCCGGTTGTCGCCCGCGATCAGCTGATTGGCCCGGTTCGCGATCCAACTGGTCGCGTCGGAGTCGGCCGGGCCGCCGTGCGGCGGGTTGTACTTGATGCCGCCGTCGCGCGGCGGGTTGTGCGACGGCGTGATGACGATGCCGTCCGCGTCGGCGCCCGCGCCGCGGTTGAGCCGCAGGATCGCGTGCGACACCGCAGGCGTCGGCGTGAGCCGGTCAGCGCTGTCCACGAGCGTCTGTACGTCGTTGCCCGCCAGCACCTCGAGCACGGTGCGCCAGGCCGGCTCGGACAGACCGTGGCTGTCCCGGCCGACGAGCAGCGGACCCGTCGTACCCTGGCCGGCCCGGTACTCGCAGACGGCCTGCGTGATCGCCAGGATGTGCGCCTCGTTGAAGGCGCTGTCGAGGCTCGAGCCGCGATGTCCCGACGTACCGAAGACCACCTTCTGGGCCGGATTGTCCACGTCCGGCGTGAGGTCTCCGTACGCCGCCAGCATGGCGTCGACGTCGACGAGGTCCTCGGGCTGTGCGGGCTGGCCTGCGCGTGGATGCATGACCACATGCAATCACAAGACGGTCAGCCGCTGTACGGCGTGAGCAACTGGTCGACGGGCGCGTAGTCGTCGGTCAGCACCGGTGCGTCGCCGACGAAGCCGTCCGGCCGGTCGAGGACGCCCATCGAAGGCTCGAGATGGCTCACGATCGCCGGTACGTCGATCGGCTTGCCGGACGCCGCGACCACGAAGTTCCCGCCGCTGTGGCCGGACAGTTCGTCCTTGCGCGCGATCACCGCGACGTACGGGAAGACGGCCTGCGCCGTCTTGATCTCGGCCTTCGCGAACTTGGCGGCGCCGTAGTCGATGACGTTGATCAGGTAGAGCCCGTCGGGCCGCAGCACACGTCGTACGTCGGCCACCAACTCGCGGGTGGTGAGGTGCCAGGGCACGGACAGCCCGCTGAACGCGTCCATCAGGACCAGGTCTCGGCTGTCCGTCTCCTCGTCACGTACGCCTAGCCGGCCGTCCTGCACCTTCACCGCCAGATCCGGACCGGTTTGAACGCCGAGCTCCCGCTTGTCGAGCTCGACCACGGCCGGGTCGATCTCGTACACCTGGTGCTTGCTGCCGGGCCGCGTCGCCGTCACGTACCGCGTCATGGTCAGACCGCCACCCCCGACGTGCAGCGCGTTCAGCGGCCGTCCCTCGGCCCACGTGCCGTTGATGGCGGCCGCGAAGCTCTTGATGTACTCAAACTCCAGGTACGTCGGGTCCTTGAGGTCGACGTACGAGTGCCGCGCCTGGTCGAGGTACAGGGTCCGCCCGCTCTCCCGGTTCGGGTCGGCGACGACACGAGCGCAGTGGTACGCCGTCTCGACCTCACACGGCCGTGGCGCGACAAGAGTAAGCGTGGCGCCGACAACCGCGAGAGCGACCGGCTTCACCGCTGCCTGCACACCACGCAGCAGGAAGGTCAGCGCGGCTCCGACGACCACCAGTGCGGCGCCCAGGGTCAGAACGATCGTGCTGATCGGAACCGTCGCCACGAACACGAACCCGGTCAGCACAGTGCCGACGATGCCGCCGACCGTCGCGTACGCGGACAGCCGGCCGACGACGGTTCCGGTCTGGGCCAGTGTGGCCAGCCGTAGCTTCGTCACCATCGGCGTCACGGCCGCCAGGAGCGACGCAGGCGCGAACAGCGTGACAGCAAGTACCAGGAACACCAGCTCGCTCGCGCCACCCCGGAGCGCTTCACCCGTCCAGCGGACCACTGGGAGGATGAGCATCACCAATGCCCCACTGAGCAGGAACAGCGGACCGATCGTCCGGTGCGGCGGCACCACGTCCGCGAAACGGCCACCCAGTGCCGCACCGGTCGCGATCGCGGCCAGTGCGACTCCGATGACCGCGGTGTTCGTCTCCAGCGTCAGGCCGATGTACGGCGCCACCAGCCGGAGCGAGACGAGCTCCAGGACCATGACGGCGGCCGAACTCCCGAACGCCAGCGCAACCGCCAGCTTCTGCCCAACCGGCCCACCCTCACCCATGTACACCCGCGTAACCCTATAGAACGCTCAGACCTCGTCCAGGCGGGCGATGAGGGTCTTCGGGGCGATCTGGCGGTACGCCGTCTCGACCAGGTCCTCGAAGTGATCCCAGTCCACGTCGACGTCCAGGTACACGCCGAGCCAGCCGCGGTGACCGACGTACGGCGGTCGGTAGAAGTGCTCCGGGTCATCCGCGACGAGCGACTCCTGCACACCAGGAGGCGCCGCCATCCACACACCCAGGCGGTCGTCGTGGTGGTGGTCGGCGTACATCACGAAGGTCTTCTTGTCCCGGACGAACCAGGTCGGCTCACCATGACTCGGCCGCTCGGTCACCTCGGGCAGTGCGAGGCACAGGCTGCGTACGTGTTCCAGAACGTCCATCTGCTCAGTGTCCCTGCTCAGTGTCTTGGGCCAGGGATCACCACACCCGCCTCGTACGCGTAAACGACCGCCTGCGCGCGATCACGCAGGTCCAGCTTGGTCAGGATGTTGCTGACGTGCGTCTTGACGGTCTGCTCGGCCAGCACCAGTTCGTCGGCGATCTGCCGGTTGGACAGTCCGCGTGCGACCAGCCGCAGTACGTCGGTCTCTCGCGGCGTCAGCCGTGCCGGTGTGGTCGGTACGACGGGTTGCGCGCGAGCGAAGTCCTCTACCAGTCGACGGGTGACGGACGGTGCCAGCAGAGCGTCACCAGCCGCGACGACCCGCACTGCTGCGGCTAGCTCGTCCGGGGTGGAGTGCTTCAGCAAGAAGCCACTCGCACCGGCGCGGAGCGCTGCGTACACGTAGTCGTCCAGGTCGAACGTTGTCAGCATCACGACCCGCGGCGGCTGGCCAGGCGTCGAGTCGGCGAGGATGCGCTGAGTCGCGGCGAGCCCGTCGAGCACCGGCATCCGGACGTCCATGAGGATCACGTCAGGTATCAGCTCGGCCGCCAACTCGACCGCCCGGGCACCGTCGCCGGCCTGTCCGACGACCTCGATGTCAGGCTGCGCATCGAGCAGCGCACTGAACCCGGCCCGCACCATCTCCTGGTCGTCAACCACCAACACTGTGATCGCCACGCTCCACCTCCTCTACCACCGGAATGAACGCCCGCACCAGATAACCGCCTTCAGGGGTCGGCCCGGTGCTCACAGTCCCGTCGACGAGTGCCACCCGCTCCCGCATCCCAGTCAGCCCATGCCCGCTCCCCGGCGCCGGTACGACGGGCCGCGGCGGCTTCCCGTTCTGCACGACCACTTCCAGCTCGCCCGCAGTACGCCGTACCGCCACCTCCACGGCCGCGTGCAAGGCGTGCCGTACGGCGTTGCTGAGCCCCTCCTGCACGACGCGGTACGCCGTCAGCTCGACAGCAGGGTCCAACCCGGTTGGCACGTCACCCACCAGCCGCACGTCTGCTCCAGCCCGCCGCGTGCTCTCGACGAGCTCAGCCACCTGGTCCAGACCAGGCTGCGGTCCAGTCTGCGGTTGCTCGACCGGCTCGCGCAGTAAACGCAGTACGCGACGCATCTCGGTCAGCGAAGCCCGGGCTTCGTCAGCAATGCCTGTGAACTCCTCACGGACGGCGTCCGGTACGTCGGGCAGCCGGTGTGGCGCACTGTCCGCGCGGACCACCACGACGGACAGGTGGTGAGCCACGACGTCGTGCAGCTCGCGGGCGATCCTGGCCCGCTCCTGCAGCCGCTCGCGTTGTGCACGCTCGGCCTTGCTGATCGTCTCCTGCTCGACAAGTCGACGGTTGGTGTCGGCCCGCGAACGGAGGAGGTCGCCGACCACTCCCGCTACGCCCGACAGCACCGCCATGGTGATCAGACCGGGCCAACTGCCACGGTCCGGTGCCAGCCCGAGCGCAACGACACCCAGGGCCTGAGTCGCCACCCACCAGCCGACCAGCTCCCGGCGGCCGAGTCCACGCGCACCGGAGATCGCAATGACGAGCGAATGCCCGAACGCTGACGTCGTACCCCACGGCCACGGTTCACTCGAGCTGACTGGAGTCGTCAGCGCAGCCATGACCGCGGTCGTGACCAGCGAGACCACCACGGCCGCCCGCGGCCGCAGCCACGACAGGCTCAGCGACAGCGCCCGTGCAATCGCAAGGCTCAACACCGCCGCGAGCGGTACGTCATAGTGCTGTGCGAGATCCATGAGAGTCAGCACCAGCAGCGCAGCGACGGCCAGCCCGGCGCCCCACGGCCGCCTCATCGGTATCTGCACGGTTGGACCTTACTCACAGCTGCTGCAGCCAGGACCAGAAGAACGCCAAGCTACCGGCCGCCACCACGATAGTTGCCGGAAGCACCCACCTGTTCGTCCCCTGCACCAGGCGCATCTGGAGTGCCGCAATGCCGCGCAGCGCGAACAGGAACACGACAATGCACGGTACGGCGATCAGACCGTGCGCCACCCACGCTCCAGCTCGCGTCGGCCCGCCCCATGTCCCTGGCTGAACCGGACCGTGCTCGACGAGCCCCCAGAACGGCCCGCGCACCACTGCCAGCACCAGGAGCAGCATCACGAACCAGCTGGTCAGTCCGAGCACCGCACTGAGTAGCCCGTACCCGAAGGTCCGCGCGCTGCTCATCGACTGCACACCACGTGCACCGAGACGGCGCCATCGCCTCGCTGCGGTCTCCTCCTCGCCCAGCATCGCGTCCGCCATTACCTGTACGCCGACGGGCATCAGGAGCGCGTCGTACAGCAATGAACGGCCCAGGCGTCGCAGCGGTCGGACCCTGCGGTCGCGGCCGGCGCTGGGTGCCGTGGGGCGGGTGAGTACGTCCGTCATCGTCATCTCCTCGGTCTCAAGTCCTGAGATCGAGGCTAGGAATTCGCGGCCGCCGGCACCTCCAGCCACGGAGCCGATCCGTAACCAGTACCCGGGTAGGGGTCCGCTGTGAGCCAGGTCACAGTGACCACGATGCGTGTCGCGCCGTTACACGGTCAGTGCCGAACGGTGTGCTACGCCGCCGACGGCGCGAGCGGTGACTCCAACAGGAGGTACTCGGACACAATGCGCATGCGGAACCTGGTTTTGACCGCCACGCTGACCCCGGTTTTGCTGCTCCCCGGCTGCGGCAACGAGGCCGACAGCAATGTCGCCGCGGCGGCTCCGGCGGCGCACAAGGCGGCCCGGACCACGACCGCCGACGAGGCGGCCGGCTCCGACGACCCCGTGCTGAACGCGTACTACACGTACCGCGTCGCGCTCGACGTGATGATGCGCAGCGGGGGCGGCAAGACCAAGCAACTGGAGCCGACGATGACGCCGGCGATGTTCCAGGCGATCAGCGCCCAGGCGAAGTACTTCCGGACCCACAAGCTGCGCAACACCGGCAGCACGAAGGTGCTGTGGGCGAAGCGCACGTTGGCGGCGAACGGCGTCATCGTCAACGCCTGCTACGACACCTCCGCGGCGCGCACCGTCAACGTCCGCGGTCGCGGCGTCCTGCCGAACACCACCCCGACCCGCTGGCTCGACCAGATGCGCGTCCTCAACCAGCAGTCCCGCTGGATCGTCGACGGCGGCACCACCACTCCGAACGCGTGCTGAACACATCCCGTTTATGGCAGTGGGATCACGATTGCGCGGCCCCCGGGTTCCTCCGCCTAGGCGCGGGCAGACTCACTGACAAGTGCCGGAACAGGTCGAGGGGTCCACCGATGATCGACACGAGTCTTGGGCGTTGGCTGCCGTTCCTCGGCCGCCGCCGTACGCCGGAATCGCTGCGGCCACGCGGCACGAGCTCCCGGGTCAGCCGGCTCGCCGCGCAGTACGACGTCGACGTCGACGCCGCTCTGCAACGCCTGTGGCCGAAGGCGCGGATCTACCACGACCGCGAGTTCACCCGGGACCGCGCCGACTTCCTGCTGGTGGTCCGCGGCCGCGGCGTGATGATCGAGACCAAGGTCAAGAGCGACCCGGGCCTGTTCCGCGGCTCGACCCTTCCGCCGCTGCTCGACCGGCTGCAGCGTGACGGCCGCCGTCTCGTCGTCCTCGTGAACCAGGGCGACCCCACCCCGGCCCGCGACCTGATCACCACCAAGCTCGGCGACAAGGGCCGCATCGTGGTCTGGTCCGGTCCGCACCACGACACCGAACTCCGCCAGGCCGTCGAGTCACTCCTCCGGCAAACCACCCGCCACGCCTGACCAGCGGGGACCTGGAACAGGTAATGGGGACCTTGCACAGGCAATTGCCTGTGCAAGGTCCCCATGAGGTGTTCGCTGTCAGGCGTTCTTGATCGCCGAGACCTCGAGCTCCAGCGTGACCTTCTCGCTGACCAGTACGCCGCCGCCCTCGAGCGCCGCGTTCCAACTGACGCCGAAGTCCTTGCGGTTGATCACGACCGAGCCCTCCAGGCCGAGCCGCTGGTTGCCGAACGGGTCGGTCGCCGTCCCGGTGTACTCGAACGTGACGTCGACCGACTTGGTGACGCCGCGGATCGTCAGGTCGCCGGTCACCACGAACTCGGCGTCGCCGACCGGCTTCACGGCGGTCGACACGAAGATGATCTCCGGGTTCTCGTCCATCGCGAGGAAGTCGTTGCTGCGCAGGTGCTCGTCGCGCTGGCTGTTGCGGGTGTTGATGCTCTTCGCCTGGATCGTCACCTTCCCCGACGAGTTCGCCGGGTTCTCGCCGTCGATGTGGAACGAGCCCTCGAACTCGTCGAACGCGCCCCGAACCTTGGTCACCATCGCATGCCGGGCACTGAAGCCGATCCGGGTGTGGGAGGCGTCGAGGGTGTAGTCACCGCTGAGTGCGGCGTACTCGCTGGACATCGCGGATTCCTCCAGAAAGGTAGTTGAAGTTTAGATAGTACAGAGTTCACCCTTAACGCTCAGAAGTCCACCCCACACCCGGCGTGTCCGAGTCGTGGACCCGATCGAACCGGGAAATAGACATGCCCCGCGGGCTGACTGTTGCCTGCAGCAACGGAGTTAACCGGTTGCGCCGACCCGGGCCGGGCTTGTCTCATGGGTGGTCGAAAGATCGGAGGACAGTCGTGGAACCGCTCAGCGCCGAGGACATCAGGCGCTCGTTCGTCAATTCGTCCAAGAGCCAGGTCAAGGCGATGGCGCTGCCGCCGAGGTTCACCGAGCTGCCCTGGGAGTCGCTGGACTTCCTCGGCTGGCGTGACGGCAAGGCACCGAACCGCGGCTACCTCGTCGTACGACGGGACACGGGCGTCACCGGGATCGCGGTCAGCACCCAGACGTCGGGCGCCGCGCGCCGGTTCGCCGGGCTGTGCGACCTGTGCAACACCGCCCATCACGTCAGCGACGTCGCGCTGTTCGTGGCCCGGCGGGCGGGTTCGGCCGGGCGGGAGGGGAACACGGTCGGGATGTACATCTGCGCCGACCTGGCCTGCTCGCTGTACATCCGCGGCCTCAAGGACCTCGACCTCCCGCAGGGCGAAACCGCCGGCCCGGACGTCCGCGCGAAACGCCTCGCAACTCGCCTGGAGAGTTTCGTCCAACGCGTCCTCGCCTGACGGCGCGAAACCATCAGACACCCCCTACCCTGGTGGTGCACAATCGGCCGCGGAGTACCAGGGAGAGCGCGATGACCGAGTTCCGGATCACTCACGAGATCCACCAGACACACCCGGACATTCGCGAGCGGCTCACCGCGACCACGATCGAGGCGATCAACGAGTCCAGTGCCCGTTCCGCCGAGGACGCGGCCCGGGTGCTGCGCCACAAGCTCGGCGAGATCGGCGTCGAGATGAGCGACGAAGCCTGCCTGTCGGCGATCGAACGCATCCGCTCCGGCAAACAACTCCGCTTCGAAATCGAACCCGTCCCCGACGAAGACTGACCCGCGGCCCACCAGGAGCCCGGCGCGGTGCAGGTAGGGTGCGGGGCGTGGAGCTTGCTGAGTTGGGGCGTCGGGTTTATGCGACCGCACATCTGACCGGGGAGTTCCTGCTCCGGTCCGGGCAGACGACGACGGAGTACTTCGACAAGTATCGGTTCGAGGCCGATCCGGTGCTGCTCGACGAGCTGACCGCCGCGATGGTCCCGCTGATCCCGGACGGCACGGAAGTGCTGGCCGGGCTGGAGATGGGCGGGATCCCGGTCGTCACCGCACTCGGGCGGCACACCGGCCTGCCCTGCGCGTTCGTCCGTAAGCAGGCGAAGTCCTACGGCACCTGCCGGCTGGCCGAGGGTGCCGATACCAGGGGACGCCAGGTCACGATCGTCGAGGACGTCGTCACCACCGGCGGCCAGATCGTCCTGTCGACAAACGAACTCCGCACCCTGGGCGCCACAATCACCGACGCCCTCTGCGTCATCAACCGCAACCCCACCACTCCCAGCCAACTCACCGAAGCCGGCCTAACCCTCCACGCCCTCCTGACCCCAGAACACCTCACCCCAACAGCCTGACCCGGTCAGCTCCAGGGCACGCCCCGCCAGACATCTGAGCCAGGCTCAGCCAGCTAACCCCGCACGCCCTACTGCCCCCGGTCCACCTCGCCCCACCACCTGACCTGTTAGCCCTGGAGCGCCTCGTCCCGAGCACCTGACCCGCCGCCCCCGAAGCACCTCGTCCCGGGCACCTGATCCGGAGGGCCCGCCCGGTCCAGGCAGGCCGCGCGAACACCTGGGTCGGCTCAGCCGGCCTTGCGGTGGTCTTGTGGGAGTAGGCGGCGGAAGTCGTCGGTGGAGATGATGGGGATGTTGAACTCGCGGGCCGTGCGGGCCTTGACCGACAGGCTGTCCACGTCGGCGGCCACTAGGAACGTGGTATCGGGGCGGACCGCCTCCTGAGGCACGAATCCGGCCGCCACCGCCCGGTCCCACCACACCTCGCGCGGCTCGACCATGTCCCCGGTGAACACCAGCGTGCTCCCCGGCGGATACCCGCGCGCACCAGGACGATCGGGTACGACGTACTGCCCGGCACTCACGCGGAGCAGTGCCTCGTCGACGTCGGACACCCGCTGCCCGAGCATCACCGCGACCCGGTCGAGATCGCTGCGCTGGTCGGGTGAGATCTCGCCGGTCCCCCACGACGCGGTCGCCAGCGCGGAGACGTACCACCGGTGGAGGTGATCGACCTGCGGGCGAGTCATCCCCAGCTCGGTCGCCACCTGCACCAGTTGATCGGCGTCTGCCGCCGTGATCTCGCGCTTGCCGAGGATCGTGTCGAGCAGGACGAGATACGAGTCGGCCTGCGGCGGCTCCGGGACGCGCGGCAGCTGGTCGACGAGTCGGCTCATCCAGCCGTGCCTTCCACCGGCATGCACCGGTCGCACGGTCGGCGCGACGTCCCGGCCCGGCAGCTCCGGCCAGGGCAACCGACGTACCTCTTCGTAGGCCCACTGCCAAGGTGGCGGTGCCGCGAAAGCCCCGAGATACTGCGCGAACAGCTCCGCCGTCGCCCGGGTGTCCGCGAGCGCCGAATGCCAGCCCTCGATCGAGATCCCGGCCGCCGCGCAACAGGCGCCGAGCGTCCGTTTGGCGCCTGGATGCAGATATCCGGCCAGTGCCATCGTGCACATCGACCGCTCGGTGATCAGCGGAACGGTGACCCCGAGGCGCGCGAACTCGGCCCGCAGAAATCCGAGATCGAACTCGACGTTGTGCCCGACAACCATCCGTCCGGCGAGCAACTCCCCCAACTGCCGCGCGATATCGCGGAACTCCGGCGCCGCCAGCACGTCGGCGGTGAGGATCCCGTGGATGTGTTGCGGGCCCAGGTCGCGTTGGGGATTCAGCAACGTCACCCACTCGCGCTCGACCCGCCCGCGCGCGTCCAGCAGCACGACGGCGATCTCGATGATCCGATGCCGATGCGTCGGCAGCAGACCGGTCGTCTCGGTGTCGATGACCGCGTACATCCAGGCCTCCTCCGGCTCGCTGACCGACTGAGAAAACCCAATCACACGCCGCCGACAGTTTCGGTTCCGTCAGGTATCGGACGGAATCTCGACCTCGATCTCCGCGCCCAACCGCGCTCCGTGCGCCAACCGGAGTTCGTCGCCGCTCCAGAACCGCCCCGGGTCGTACCAGTTGAGCTTCCGCCCGCGCAGCAACCCCATCTCCTCGTACGTCACCGCGACCACCTCGGCGCAGTACGCCGACTCGAGCTCGAGCTCGCGCGATCCGCGACGTATCGCCGGCACCCGCCCGCGCACCCATCGCGATGCGAGTCGGGCCGTCGACGGGAACGGCGTACCGTCCAGGCGAGCGACCGTCCGCAGTACCGCGTCCTCCATCTCCCGCGTGACGGGATGATCGAGCTGCCGCAGCCAGGCTCGCTGACCGTACTTGCGCGCCCACACCAGCACCGCGTCACGGAGATTGTGCAACTGCGCACCACGCTGGTGCTGGCCGGTCCACATGTCCGGCAGCGAGCGCCCGAGCTCCGCGTGCCACATCAACGGCGGGAGGTCCTCGACGACGATCGCCATACCGACGTGGTTGACGGGGCTGTTGGTGGTCAGCTGAATGGCGCGATCCGCCGCGCTGCCACCGCGGAACAGCCAAATGTCACCTGTTCGTGTCAGTTCCGTAGCGTCATCCAGTGAAATCCGGCTGTTCACGTCGCTAGGTTAGTCGGCATGAAGGTATGGAAGGTGGTAGGGCTTGCGGGACTCGTCGGCGTCGCCGCGACGGGCGTCGTGATCGCCCGGGGCGAGCGGAAGCGCCGTGCGTACACGCCGGAAGAGGTCCGCGATCGCCTCAAGACCCGGGTCAAGGAAGCAGCGAACGCCTGACCCCGGACGACAATCGGCCGGGCAGTCGCGGTGCGCCGTAGCTCGGTGGTACGGCGTCGCCCACGTCTGCCCGGCCACAGTCGTTGCAATACGCAACTTAAAGGTTGTGCAGGGCAACCTGTTCCAGGCGGCCGGCGGTGATCGTCGCGGTCTGGTAGGTGCAGTACGGCTGCCGCCGCCGGTCGGTCGGCGACCCCGGGTTCAGCAGCCGAAGCCCACTTGGTGCGGTCGTGTCCCACGGGATGTGACTGTGCCCGAACACCAGCAGATCAACCCCCGGGTACGCCGCAGCGCAGCGTTCTTCACGCCCCTTGGCCGGACCTGTCTCATGCACCACGGCGACCGACAACCCGTCGAGCGTCACCCGCGCGACCTCGGGGAGTCGCGCCCGCAGCTCGGTTCCGTCGTTGTTGCCCCAGCACCCGACCAGCAGTGCCGCGCGTGACTCCAACTCGTCCAGCAGCTCGACGCTCACCCAGTCGCCCGCATGGATGACCACGTCGGCTTCGTCAACTGCGTCCCAAACCGGTGCGGGCAACCTCTTCGCCCGCACCGGCAGATGAGTGTCCGAGATCAGCACCAGGCGCATGGGCCCACTCTCTACGCCTTCAAAGCCTCGATCAACTCTTTCTCCTTGGCTGGGCTGAGGCCTGCCTTGCGCTCGCGGTTCAGGCCGAGCTCGCGCTCCCACGCGAGGGTGTCCTCGACGAACTCCCGGCGGGACCGGTGTGTGAGGCCGGCAGCGACCGCCGCCGCGCCGCTGCGGGACGACCAGCCCTCATAGCCGGCCTCGGTCAGCCACATCGCCAACGAGTCCGGCCCCATGTACTGCTCGACCTTCTGCTCCTCCAGCCACTCCCGCGGCGCGAGCACCACCGGCCCGGTGTGACCGCCGACCTCGCGCGTCAACTCGATCCACTCGCCGAACGGCACCACCGGTCCGTACGTGTCGAACGTCCCCGTGCGCCCTTCGGTCGCATTGTCCAGCAGCCATCCGGCAAGGTCCCGTACGTCGATCACTGCCGTCGGCAGCTCAGGCGTGTCGGGCACGAGCAACGGCTCCTCGGGCGCCCGCGCCGCGCGCGCGACCCAGGCACCCGCGCGATCGCTTGGGTCCCCCGGCCCGCCGATCAGCCCGGCGCGCGCGATGACCAGCCGATCCCCGACCACATCACGGGACGCAAGCTCACGCGCGACCTTCGCCTCGCCGTACTGCTCCCGATCGGCCACGTCGTCCGCACTCGGCTCCCGCAGCGCCGCGGTCTCGTCCGCGCCGGGCGTGTCGAACTTCTCGTACGCATTGCCCGAGGACACGTACGTCCAGTGCTTGGCGCGGACGCCGAACGCGGCCAGCGCACCCTTCACAAAACCTGGCTGCCACGAGAGCTCGAACACAGCGTCCCAGTCCTGCACAGGCACCGCGTCGTACGCGTCCGGGCTGCTGCGATCGGCCGCGACCAGCGTGGCGCCGTCGGCAACCGTGCCGCTCTCGCCACGGGCCACACAGGTCACCGAGTGCCCGCGCGCAATCGCCTGCGTCGCGATCTCGCGACCGAGCCACGCCGTACCACCGAGGATCAGAATCTCCATACGGGCAAGCCAATCAGGCCCGGCCGGCAATTCCCAGGCGCCTCTGCCAAGGGCAGAAACTCCCGTGCGTGATTCGTTGCCCTCGTCACGTCACTGTAATAGCCGTCCCCTTGCCAGGCAGACGATCCGGGCGCACTGTCGTACCACAAGGACACCCAGGGGTGAGTGTCTGTGGAAGCAGGGGGAAGTGATGGCTGGTTTCGTTCAGATCATCGAGTACCGGACCTCCAAGCCGGACGAGATCGCGGCGCTGATGGAGGACTTCCGCGCGAAACGCGAGGCCGAGGGCGACGGGCCGGCGCCGGCCCGCAGCATCGCCTGCGCCGACCGCGACGAGCCGGGTCGCTACTTCGCGATCGTCGAGTTCGAGTCGTACGAGTCGGCGATGGAGAACTCACAGCGTGCCGACACCACCGAGATGTCGGAGAAGATGATGGAGCTGTGCGACGGTCCCGGAAAGTTCTACAACCTCGACGTGGTCGCCTCGACGCAGTGATTCCTCAGGTACGGCGTACGCCGGCTCGCCCGGGCGTACGCCGTACCGAGGTGACCGGCGCCGGGAGGGGGATGAGCCGGCACCGGTGGATCGGGACCTCAGCCGAAGACGCGGTACGACGACCAGGTGGACGGCGGCGCCGCGCCGTTCGACCCGAGGTCGCGTTCGGAGTGCAGCGGGTCGGGGTCCTGCGGCTCGGGCGCCGAGTGCAGGTCCGGCCACGGCCGGGGCCGGAGGGACTCGCGCGGCGGCAACTGGAGGTCGGGATCGGGACCCCGTTCGGGGTCGAGCCACTCGACCGTCGTCGCCCCGCCGTGCCCGTGGATCGCGACGACCGACTCGATACCGTCCCAGACGGTCGTGGTCGGATAGTCGCCGTACCAGCGAAGCGCGACCGAGCCGTCGGTGAACTGCACACCCTCGGCGACGGGTCCGGTGCCGCTGACACCGGAGACATCTTGATGACGGATCAGCCGGAAGCGACGGGAGCTCATTTCGGCGCTACCTCCCACAGCCGCTCCCCCGGCAGCTTCCGTTCCGGTTCTGGATCATGGTCCGGAACCGGGTCGCTGGTCACCCGCAACCCGGCGAACCTGCGCGACATGGCCGCCGCGTACCGCTCGGCCAGCTCTGCTTCGGCCCGGTAGTCGGCGACCACGTGATCCCCGAACCAGACCCTCACCCGACGACGCTCCACCCGGACCGCGGCCGGGTGCGGATCACCACCGTCAGGCATCTCAATACACCCGGCGCCCACTCGAGCCGGATCCCATCAGCGACCTCGTAACACAACCCTTCACGGCAATCACTTCCACTTCCCTGTGGGGATGGGTTCACAGGTAGTGACGACCGTCTCAGCCGTTCATGACGCGATCCCCGAGAAATTTCTCACAGCCCGTGAGGACCAGCCCCGACCACGGGTCAGACCTCAGGCGACGACCCAGGGGCGCCAGGCGTCGATGTCGTCGACGTCGAGCGACGTCCGCGGTGGGAAGGTGTGGACGCCCGCGCCCGGGAGGTACGCCGCCACGATCCACGACATCGCGGTGGCCAGCACGAGAGCGACCCGAGGCTGCGTCGCGGCCAGCTCGTCGAAGACCGCACGCGCCTCCTTCGCCTGCACCGCCTCGTTCCTCGAACCGGAGATGCGGACGTTGACCGCTCCGGTGTACCGATCGATCGCGGAAACGTCTTCGGGTTCGGGGTCGGACTCACCGTAGACGTTCGGCCCGACGAAAAGCAGAACCCGTCCGTCGACGGTCCGGGCACGTCCGGCAAAGAAGTGCTCGTCCTCCTTCAGCCCGGGATCATCCCGGCGCTCGAGTTGCAGGGCGTCAGCCATCCAGTCGGCCAGCGCGTCCAGCGGCTCCTCGCCGACCACAAAGATCGTGTCGCTGTTGGACATCAGCTGACAGTCCAGTCCCGCCAGGTGTCGATGTCCTCGATGTCGGGGGTGATCGGCGGGTCGAAGGTGTGCGTGCCGGCACCGGGAAGGTGCGCGGACACCAACGTGTCGAGATTGTGAACGAGCAACGCCGGTACGTCGGGGCGCGCGGTCACGAGATCGACGAAGATGGCGGTGGTCTCGCGCAGCTGCCCTTCCTCGTCCTTCCTGCCGACGAGCCAGATACTCAGGTCGATGGGATACCGATCGATCGCCTGGATCTCGTCCGGCTCCTGCGGGTCCACGACGGCAAACCCGTTCGGACGGACCCGCACAGCCACCGTCCCCGTTTCCGTCCGCGCCGTGCGCCGGAACACGCGTTCGTCGTCCTTCGGATCCGCGTCCGCGACCGGTTCCAGCTCGAGTACGTCGGCCAACCACTCGGCCACAGCTGCGACAGGATCACCCGCAGCCACGAACACGTTGTCACTCGTCGACATCACCGCTCCTTCCTGAAGGTGACCACTCGCCCGTCACCGAGAATGACATGAATCACCGCGTCGACGGATTTGCCCGGCTGGCCGACCGCCTTCCGGAATCCCCGCAGTGCCGTGGCCTCGTCGAGATCGACCTTCCGGCCGTCGATGAAGACCTCACCAGCGGCGCCGACCTGATCGCAGGCTTCGTTGATGTTGCGCTTGACAGCCGAGAGCGAAGCCCTGTTCAAGGTTTTGAACTCGACGATCACGCCGCCGGTCGACCCACTTCTGCGGAGGGTCGCATCCGGATTCTTCTGCCCGTGAACCGTGTGGTCCTCCGGTCGAGCGTCGATGCGCCACCCTTCGCCTTCGAGGAAGTCCGCGATCTCGCGCTCCTTCGGCTCGAACCGACTCATAGGATCGTGCACTCCCGGTGCGAAGTCACCGCCGAGCGGCCGAAGGTCGACGGCTGGGTCGAACTCGAGGTCGTCCGCGGCCGGGAGATCGGGCAGCTCGATGTCGACGACGATGGGACCGGGGCGGCTCTCCTCGGGGCCGTCCAAGGTGGCTTCGATGCGGTCTGGGGTGATGGTGACGGTGGCGTGGCCCCATTGCCGGTCCTCGGAGCCGGCCATCGTCTCCAGGAGGGTCTTGACGGCTTCGGCCAGGGCAGCGTCGAGCTCGAAGTCTCGGGTCAGGCGCTCCTCGCGCTTCTGATCTTCCTTCTCGTCGGGTTCTTCGAAGATCACTTCGCCGGTTTCGGTGACGGTGATCTCGAGTTCCAGGGGTTCGCGCTCTTCGGGCTCGTCGTTCTCGTGGGCCTTCTGGTATTGCTCGAAGGCCTTGCGGGCGACCGTGACCAACGGCGGTTCGTTGTCTTCGGCAACTTCCAGGTCTTCGTAAGCGACCACCAATCGCTTTGCCCGGATCTTCGTACCACTGCCGCTGGTCAGCTTGTTGCGGTCCGCGGAGTCGGATGAAGGGCGGTTGGTCGACGGGCCCGGCGTACCGATCAGGCCTTCGGCCCAGCCGCGTGCTTTAGGCGGTGCCATCGACAAGTAGTGCGCAGCCGCTTCGCATGCGCGTGCCGCGGCGTCGAGCTGCTGGGCGGCGACAGTTGCCTGCCCGTGGGAGGCGATCAGCGCGATCTGTGCGTTCTCCCGGCAGCGCGCCGCCGTACGCAGGAGCTGGTCGACGACCCGGGGGATCTCGTCGAAGCAGTCGACCAGGCCGCGGGCGACCCGCTGCAGCTCGGACGGCACCTTGACAGGTCAGATCTGGTCGGCGTAGTTCTTGCAGCCGGCCGACGCGATCTCCAGCGCCTCGGCGGCCTGTTCGACGGCCTTGCTCGCGGCCTCCAGGATCTCGGTGATGTCGCGGTCGATGCCGGTGGCGGTGCCCGCGATCAGGCTCTCCACCAACTGACTGTGCTGCGTGAACCGGAGCTTGAATCCGGCCAGGCCACCCGCTGCCTGCTTGGCCTCCATCGAGACCTGGTGCAGCTGTTCCTTGAGCCGCAGTACGTCGGACACCTCAACCCACTCCCAAATCTAGTTGCGCTTCTTCGGCAGCACGATCGCCGTGCCCGCCACGACGACCGGGACCAGGATCCCGAGCCACCACGGCAGTCCGGCCGCCATCGCGACGAAGACGATGACCGCGCCTCCCCAGCCCCACCAGCGCGCGCCGGGCAGTCGTGGCAGCCCGAGCATCCGAGACGCTGCCAGCATCGTGACGGCGGCGATCGCCGCAGCCTCGACCCCAGCCAGGAACGACCCACTGAGCACCCACACCAGCACGAACCCGACCAGTGCCAGGACCGCGCTGATGGTACGCCGCTTGCGCTGCTCCTGGAGCGCCCGGGCCTTCGTCCGCAGCTCCTCCAGTTGGTCGACCGACTCGGCGAGCTGCTTGGTGATCCGCTCGGCGACCGTCTCGATGTCGTTCAGCGCGCGGATCTCGGGCAGCGTGTGGTTCGCCCGCTTGCTTTCCGCGGGCAGCCCGGCGCGCTGCAAACTCTCCGCTGCCTTGTCCGCGAGCGCGTTCAGCCGCGTCTGCAGCTTCCGTCCCCGCTCGGCCATCGCATCGGCCTCGGCCGCGGCGGTCGCCTCGGCCTTCGACTTGTGCGCCGTCACCCGGTCCTGCGCCTGCTGCGCGTCGGCCCGCGCGCTCGCGACCGTCCGCAGCGCGCGGACGTACTCGGACCACTCCTGCTCCACAGTCTTCATCGCCGCACCAGGTCCACCGTGCGATCCACCTCGTCCGACCGCAGCGCGGCGAACGGTACGACGACCTGTGCCTCAGGATGCAACCCGTCCCACAGCAACGCCCGATGCGGTTCCGAGGCCCACCGCACCAGCGGACCCGCCACCGCACGTACGCCGTCCTGCGGGTGCCGGAGGAACAGGTGGGTCGCCACGTTCGCCCGCCCGTACCCGAGCTGCTCGGTGCACACATGCAGCCGGTTCCACCACCCGAACGTGATGAGGCCTTGCGCCGGCCCGTCCCGCACGATGTCCTGCAACGCGTTCGCCGGGCTCTCGAAGTACCCCTCGGCGTGCAACTGCATCCGCGGTACGCCGTGGAACCCGAAGCCGATCAGGTACGTGCCGCCGACCTCCCCGCTCCGCATCGCGTCCCGGAGCGCGAACAGGCGTGGCGCGATGTCGTCGTGCTTGTCGACGGTCTCGACCTCGCACCCGAGCTGCCGCAGCACCTGCACCAATGCATCCTTGCCCTCAGCAACAGAAGGCGCCGAGTTCGTACCGTCCACGAAGAGGAACCGCGGCGGCTCCACCGCTGATGCGGCCGTCGACACCGCCAGCCCGGTCAGCACACCGAGGGCATCCGGCGCCCCATCCCCCAGCACGAGTACGCCGGCGCCGGGCTCGGGACGCACCTCGACGGAAACCGGCTCCTCTGTCACCGCGATCGGCAGCCCGGTCCACGGCCGCCCCAACTCGGGCTTCACCGCCGACGCCGTGTCCGTCAACCGCGCCGGCTCGGCCAGATGGAACACCCGCGGCGGATGCACCGCCGTACCCGCACGCGTCCACAGCTCCTGCCGCAGCGAGTCCAGCACGAGCTTGTCCGCATAGCTCACGAGCACGTGCTGATTGTCGTCCGGCGACCCGAAGTTGGCGTTCAGCACCGCCTCGCCGCGGAACTGCAACTCGGCCGCGGCCGTGTTCCCACTGCGCAGAATCGCCTGCGAATCGGCCGGTGTCGTCTTCAGCGCGATCCGGTACGGCACCTGCCCGAAGATCGAGTCCCGCCGCGTCGACAGCCGCTTCACGCCCTCGATCGTCTGCGTCGCCAGTACGACGTGAACGCCGTACGCGCGCCCCAGCCGGACCAACCGCTCCAGCAGCCTCGCCGCCTCGTCCGCCAACTCGTCGTCGTCCTCGAGCAGCACCTGGAACTCGTCCAGTACGACGAGGATCCGCGGCGGCCGATCCGGGCCGGCCGGCAGCTCCGCGATATCGGCGACGTTGCCGTGCGACTTGAAGATCTCGCTGCGCCGTGCGAGCTCGTCCGAGAGATGACGCAGTACGGCGAGACCGAACGCGCGATCGCTGTGCACCCCGAGCACGCGGATCTGCGGCAGCCAGTGCGGCCGGTCCGGGCCGGGGCCGAGTGCCGAGAACTCGACACCGTGTTTGAAGTCGAGCAGGTACATCTCCAGGTCGGCCGGGGAATAGCGCGCGGCGAGACCGTGGATCAGTACGAGCAGCAGGTTCGACTTGCCCTGACCGACCGCGCCGCCGACGAGAACGTGCGGCAGTGCCGGGTTGCCGCTGCGCAACCGCACCAGCGCGGGCGTGCGGTCGTCGTACCCGATCACCGTCCCGACCTCGTCCTTGACCGGCTGCCACCAGGTCGAACGGTCCGGCAGCGTCCGGTCGAAGTCGATGGTCGGGAGTACGGCGATCTCCGCCTGCTCGGCGATCACGTCACAGATGCCCGCGGCAACTGTCGCGTCGAACGGCGGATCGAGCCGGGCCGGCGGCAGCTGAGCGACCTCGACGCGATCGTTGACGATGGCAACCGGGTTGAGGAGATCGAGCAACTGTCGCGAGTCCACGTCGAGCTCGGCCGCGGCCGACGCGTCGTAGTGGACCAGGAAGCAGATGCCACGCTTGCCCGCGGTCGCGGCCAGCCGGAGCAGGTCGCGCTGGGCGAGCGTGTCGATCCCGGACGGGTAGTCGAACAGGACGACGATCCGGTAGGGATCGGTGACCTGGCCGGTCTCCTTCAGCAGGTCCTCGAAGCGCTCGTGCCCGAGTTGAGCCTGCCGGCTCGCGCGCAGCGACGACACGTCCACCAGGCCGGACAGCACGGTGTGCAGCTGCTCCGCGGTGTGTGTTGCCCTGGGCACCAATTGCGGGTACTTCGTGGTCAGGTGACCGAGCAGCCCCATCATCCCGGTCAGCCGCGGATCGTACGCGTCGATGCGGAGCCGGAACGGTTCCGCGGCCGCGACGAGCCGCAGCGCGACGCTCTGCAGCAGGCGGCGCGCGGACTCGTTGCGGTCGCCGGTCACCTTCCAGCCGTTGGTGCGGAGCAGCGGCGCGACCACCGGCGTACCGGTCTCCAGCTCGCCGACCCGCACGTACGCCGGGACTCCCGCGCCGACCAGTTGACGCGAACGCCAGCGGGCGTCGTTCGGCGGAATCGATGCCAGGCCGGGTGCGAGGCGGTCCGCGAGCAGCCGTGCCTTGGGCTCGGCTTCGGACAACGCCTCCGCGGTCTTCGCGTCGACCAGCGCCCGCGACTCACGCCGGGCGGCGGCGGTCTGCTCCTGCAGTTGACGATGCAGCTTCACGGCGCGCTGATGCTCGCCGTACGTCAGCCGGCGGGCGTTGTCCAGCAACTGCGCCAGCGCGTGCTGCAAACCGCGGATCCGCGCTTCCAGGAGCTCCGGTGCGGCCGGTCCCCCGTCAGGCTTCTCCGTCACGAGCACCGACCTCCAACACTTGCCCCGTGACTATCTCTTGCCTGGTGTAACCATGTCACACCAGTGGCCCCAGTGGTCACTCCAGGTATCAGTAGTCTCACCTGCTAAGCGGGAGCGACGATTTCTAGTTCGTAGCCGTCGGTGTTGTGGAGGAAGGCGGCGTAATGCTGCGGGCCGCCGGCGTACGGATGGCGGTCGGCGAACATCAGCGTCCAGCCGTGCTCGGCGGCCTCCGCGACGATGCTGTCGACCTCGGCGCGGTCGGCCGCGTTCAGCGCCAGGTGGTTCATCCCCGGCCGCAGCCGGTCGTGCTCGGCGGCCGACATCGCCGGGCTCTGCTCGACGACGACGTAGCAGCCGTCCGGGGCGGTCCAGGTCATGCCGCCCGGCCAGCCGTCACCGTCCTTCCAGCCCAGCCGGTTGAGGACCCAGCCCCAGCTCGTGACGGCCCGGGACAGCTCCGGGACCCAGATCTCGACGTGATGCACCGCGGCAGCCATCGGAGCATTATCTGTGCTCGACGTCATGGTCCGACACAGCATGGTCCGGCACAGCATGGTCCGGCACAGCATGGTCCGACACAGCATGGTCCGGCACAGCATGGTGCGACACAGCATGGTGCGACACAGCATGGTGCGTCACGGCCGTCGAGATCACTGCTGCGATCGCTCCGGAAAGCAGCAGCCAGACCAGCGCGGCGAGCAGCCACGGCCACCACGGCCGGGCCTGCGCGGCCTCGGCGACGGCCTTGCCGAACAGTCCGCCCGCGGGCGCGAGGACGAGCACCGGCACGAATCGTGCGAACCTCGTCTCCCTGCTCATTTCTTCATTGTGCGAGGCTCCTGCCGCCCCCGCGCTGCCCACGGCGTTTCGCCCACGACTCGCACCCGCCGCCAACCTCGACTTTGAGAAGCCACCGACCATTTCCGTCGCGGATTTCTGGTCGGTGGCTTCTCAAAGTCGGGTTGTCCACCGCGCGGCCGCCGGGTGTTTCGGTTTGTGTCCGTGGGAGGGTTTAGCGTCTGCGGTGACAGTCGACAGATTGGGGGTCCTGGTGAGTACCACCCGGATCGAGAGCACGGCGTACGGCGCCGCGGCTCTGGAGCGCCTGCAAGCCGTCGTCGCACGGCTGAAGGCCGACGATCCGATGACCCCTGTCACCCTGCTCCTGCCCAACAACCTGGCCGGCGTCATCGCCCGACGCCACCTCGCCCGCTCCTCGGTCGCCGGTCTGTACCTGGCGACCCTCGAGCGGCTCGCCGAGCAGATCGCCGCGGGGTTGCTTTCGCCGCGACGTCCCGCGACCCGTCCGATCGTGGCGGCCACCTGGCGTACGGCGCTCGCGAAATCGCCCGGCGTCTTCGACGAGGTCGCCGAGCATCCGTCGACCATCCAAGCGCTTGCATCGGCCCATCGCGAGCTCCGTGACCTCTCCGAACCAGCACTCGACAAGGTCGCGAAGGCGTCCGCGCTCGGCCCCGATCTGGTCCGTCTGCACCGGCACGTCACCGCCGAGCTGGCCGCGGACTGGTACGACGCGACCGATCTGCTCCGCGCCGCTGCGGCCCGGATCGCGGCCTCGCCTTCAACTGTCGACGAGCTGGGCGCGCTGGTGCTGTACCTCCCGCAAGAGCTGACCCAGTCCGAGGCCGCGTTCGTCGCCGCGCTCGGTGAAGCGGCGGCCGATCTCACGGTGATCGTCGGACTGACCGACGTACGCCGCGCCGACCGCGCCGTGCGGCGATCGCTCGAACGGATCGGGATCGATCTGCCGACGTCGATCTCGAAGAACTATCCGGTCGCGACCGAGATCCTCAACGCATCCGATGCCGACGACGAGGTGCGTTGCGTGGTGCGGGACGTCGTCTCGGCGCTCGAGCACACGCCGGCGCATCGGATCGCGGTGCTGTATGCCGCGGCCTCGCCGTACGCACGTCTGCTGCACGAGCACCTGTCGGCGGCGCGTATTCAGGTGAACGGTCCAGGTACGCGTCCGGTGCACGAGCGGGCGATCGCGCGGACGCTCCTCGAAGTGCTCGCGCTGGTCGATCAGGATCTGCCACGCGCGGACGTGTTCCGGGCGTTGGCGAATGCGCCGACGCGCGACTTCACCGGCGAGCGCATCCCGGTGCCGCAGTGGGAGCGGATGTCACGGGCGGCCGGGGTGGTGCGTGGAGACGACTGGGACACGCGGCTGGCGCGGTACGCGCAGTCGGAGCGGCGGACCGCTGACCAGGAGGAGGCGGCCGAGGATCCACGGCCGGCCGCGGTACGGCGCGCGCAGTACAACGCGTCGACGGCCGAGCGGTTGCATACGTTCGCGTCGACGTTGCGGGCGCGGCTGAACGCCCTTGCGTCGTTGGAAACCTGGTCATCGTTGTCTGAAGGTGTGCTGCAACTGTTTCACGATCTGCTCGGGGACTACTCGTCCTTGCCCATCGAGGAGCAGTACGCCGCGGCCGCCGTCGAGGGATCGTTGAAGGGCCTGTCCACGCTCGACGAGCTCGGTACGGCGGCGAGCCTCGCGGTGCTGCGCGACGTACTCGATCTCGAACTGCAGCAGTCGCTGCCCCGCGTCGGGACGTTCGGGACGGGCGTGCTGGTCGCGCCGCTGTCCGCGAGTGTCGGGTTGTCGGCGGACCTCTTGTACGTCGTCGGCCTGTCCGAGGACCTGTATCCGGGACGAGTACACGAGGACGCGCTACTCCCCCACCGCGTGCGTGAGGCGGCTGCGCCCGAGCTGGCGTCGTTCCGCGATCGCCTGGACGAGAAGCAGCGGCATCTGCTCGTCGCGTTCTCGGCGGGTGCGCGGGTGGTCGCGTCGTTCCCACGCGGCGATCTGCGACGGTCGTCGCGGCGGTTGCCGACGCGCTGGCTGCTCGGGTCGTTGCGCGAGCTCACCGGTGATCACGCGTTGCCCGCGACGCAGTGGGACCGGTACGGCGAGGTGCTGCGGACGTCGGCGTCGTACGCCGGTTCGTTGACGACGGCAACGATGCCCGCGACCGAGCAGGAGTGGCAGACGCGCGCAGCCGCGGCGCGACTGTGGGTCCAGGACGGGGTCCTCGTGCGGGCCCGGGAGTTGCTCCGAGGGCGTGCATCGGCTGCCTTCACGCGCTTCGACGGGGACTTGTCGGGGGTCTCGGGGCTGCCCGAGTTCGCTGTCGAGGACCGGATCGCGTCACCCACGTCGCTCGAGTCGTATGCGACGTGCCCGCACGCGTACTTCGTCGAGCGGCTGCTGCAGGTGGAGCCGTTGGAGGCGCCGGAGGATCTGCTCGTCATCTCACCGATCCAGATCGGTAACCTGATCCACAACAGCCTGGACGCGTTCGTGAGGCGACTGGCCGGTTCGTTGCCGGGGTACGGCGAGCCGTGGACGGAGGATCAGCGGAAGCTGCTGCTGGCGATCGGGGCGGATCTCGCGGATCAGTTCGAGGCGGAGGGGCTGACCGGGCATCCCCGGCTGTGGCAGCGCGAGCGATTGCGGATCCTCGGCGACCTGATGGTGCTGCTCACCGACGACGATCGCTGGCGCGCTTCGCGGAACGCGTCGGTGGTTGCCAGTGAGTTGACGTTCGGGTTCGACGGCGAGCCGCCGGTCGAGATCCCGGTGCCGTCCGGCCGGGTGCTGCTGCGCGGATCCGCCGACAAGGTGGACCTCGGCGCGGACGGCACGATCTACGTGACGGACGTGAAGACCGGCGGCTTCTCGCGCTACGAGGGCATCGAGGCGGATCCGGTCGCGGGCGGCACGAAACTGCAGCTGCCCGTGTACGCGTACGCGGCCCGCGCGCGGCTGGGTGAACCGTCCACTCCGGTCGAGGCGTCGTACTGGTTCGTCCGGCGCGGCGGCAAGCGGATCCCGGTCCCGCTGACCCCCGACGTCGAGGCCCGGTACGTCGAGACGCTCGACGTGATCGTGTCGTCGATCGCGGCCGGGCTGTTCCCGCCGAAGGCACCCGAAGTACCGGACTTCCTGTGGGTCCAGTGCCCGTACTGCAACCCCGACAGCCTCGGCCACAGCGAGGTCCGGGCGCGTTGGGAGCGCAAACGCCACGATCCGGTGCTGGAACGGCTGGTGCGGCTCATCGACCCGACTGCCCTGGAGGCCGGCGATGAGTGAACAGTTGCTCGACGGGTCCGCTCGGGACCGGATCCGCTCGGACACCGACACCACCCTGTTCGTCGAGGCAGGCGCCGGGTCCGGGAAGACGCACGCGCTGGTCGAGCGGGTCTGCACACTGGTGCTGCGAGACGGCGTACCGCTGCGATCGATCGCGGCCGTGACCTTTACCGAGAAGGCCGGCGCGGAGCTGCGGGACCGGCTGCGGGTCGAGTTCGAGAAGGCGCGGAAGACCGAGGACCGGCAGCTCGCCGACGCCGCGCTGGACGATCTGGATTCCGCGTCGATCGGCACGCTGCACGCGTTCGCGCAGCAGATCCTGCTCGCGCATCCGATCGAGGCCGGGCTGCCGCCGCTCATCGACGTACTCGACGAGGTCGGCTCGTCGGTCGCCTTCGAGGAACGCTGGGCCGAGCTGCAGCAGCAACTCCTCGACGACGACTCGATCGCCGAGCCCTTGCTGCTTGCGATGGCGGTCGGGGTCGAGCTGAAGCATCTGCGGTCGCTCGCCCGCTTGTTCGGCAACGACTGGGACCTGATCGCGGATCGGGTTCTGGTCGAGCCTCCGGAGCTCGTCGCGATGCCGGATCTCAGCGGCCTGATCGCCGCGGCGGCGCAGATCGGCGCCGCGGCCGAGACCTGCCTGGACCCGGAGGACCGGCTGCTGCCGAAGGTCCAGCAGATCCGCGAGCTCGGTCTGACGCTGGACACCGCGTCCGATCAGGAGACGCAGCTCGCGCTGCTCCAGACGTTCCGCGGCCTGAAGGTGGGCAGGATCGGGCGCAAGGAGAACTGGCCGGACATCGCCAAGGTCCGCGGGGACTGCACCGAGGTCGTCGAGGTCGCCGGCTCGCTCGTCGAGCTGCTCCTCGATGCTTGCCTCCGGCATCTTTCGCATTGGATCGCGGAGCGGGTGCTGGAGTCGGCCGAGCTCCGGCGCGCCGAGGGGCGGCTGGAGTTCCACGATCTGCTGGTGCTCGCGCGCGACCTGCTGCGGCGCGATCCCGAGGTGCGTGCGGATCTTCAGGACCGCTTCGAGCGGTTGCTGCTCGACGAGTTCCAGGACACCGACCCGATCCAGATCGAGCTCGCGGTGCGGATCGCCGGCGGCGCCGAGGCGGACGCCACCGACTGGCACGACGTCGAGGTCCCGGAGGGGCGGCTGTTCGTGGTCGGGGACCCGAAGCAGTCGATCTACCGGTTCCGGCGCGCCAACATCGCGACGTACCTCACGGCCCAGCAGCTACTGGGCGAAACGGTCGCTCTCACCACGAACTTCCGCACGGTGCCGCCGATCCTGAGCTGGATCAACACCGTCTTCGGGACGCTCATCCAGCCCCACGAGTCCGCCCAGCCGTCGTACCAGTCCCTCTCCCCGCACCGCACGAACCCGACCCGCGGTGTCCCCGCGCGCCCCGAGCCCACTGCGCCGTCTCCCGACGCACCTGTGAAGGGCGAGCAACTCTCGATCTTCGACGAGCCCACCCTCTTCGACACCCCGGCAGACTCCGAGGAGCAGGTGAGTGATCTCGCGGCGGTTCTCCCGTTCCGCCGGCGCGGCGCCGACTTACCGCCTGAACCATTGCCGGACGAGTCCGAGGACCCGTCGGCCGGCCCCGCCGTCACGATCCTCGGCGCTACACCGCACGACGACCTGCCGCGCGCGCAAGCCTCCGTTCTCCGCGAACGCGAAGCCACCGACGTCGCCGCGGTCATCGAGGAAGCGCTCCGCGAGGGCTGGCTGGTGTACGACGACCGCGCGGAAACCTGGCGCCCCGCGGAGGCCGGCGACATCGCCGTACTCGTGCCGGCCCGGACCTCGCTCCCGTTCCTGGAAGACGCCCTCGACCGCGCCGACATCCCGTACCGCGCGGAAGCCAGCTCGCTCGTCTACCAGACCGCCGAGGTCCGCGACCTGCTCGCCTGCGCCCGCGCGCTCGGCGACCCGAGCGACCAGCTCGCCCTCGTCACCACTCTCCGCTCACCGCTGTTCGGCTGCGGCGACGACGACCTCTACACCTGGAAGCGCAACGGCGGCACGTTCACCCTGACCGCACCGGTCCCCGACCAGCTGCTCACGCACCCGATCGGCGAGGCGATGGAGTGGCTCCGCCGGACGTATTACGCCGCCCGTTGGCTCACCCCCAGCGAGGTCCTCGCGAAGATCGTCGCCGACCGCCGCATGCTGGAAGTCGCCGCGATCGGCCCCCGCGCCCGCGACGCCTGGCGCCGGATCCGGTTCGTCGTCGACCAGGCCCGCGCCTGGTCGGAGGTCGAGCACGGCGGCCTCCGCTCGTACCTCGCCTGGGCCGCCCACCAGGGCGAGGAGACGTCCCGCGTCGCCGAGGCCGTCCTGCCTGAGACCGACGCCGACGCGGTCCGGGTGATGACGATCCACGCCGCGAAGGGCCTCGAGTTCCCGATCGTCATCCTCTCCGGCATGACCGCCTCTCCGAACCGCCAGCGCGGAGTCCAGGTCCTGTGGCCGCTGCCCGGCGGCTACGCGGTGAAGCTCAAGTCGTCCGTCCAGACAGAAGACTTCGACCTCGTCCAACCCGTCGACGAGCAGATGGACGACTACGAACGCCGCCGCCTGCTGTACGTGGCCGCGACGCGCGCTCGCGACCACCTGGTCGTATCCCTGCACCGTTCCGGCAACCGCCGCCATACGAGCAACGCCGAGCTCCTCGCGAACGCCGGGGGCGTCGACGCGCCGCACGCCACGCTCTTCACCGGCCCACCGGTCCCCGACCGCGAGCCGACCGGCAGCCCGGACGTCAACCCGCCGATCTCCCGCACCGAGTGGGAGACCCGAGCCGCCGCCGCCCAAGCCGCGAGTCGAGCCCGCTCCGCCCAGAGCGCCTCCGGTCTCGAAGGCACCGCCCCGGAACTGTCCGTTGCCGCCGGCACCGACGAGGTCCTCATCGACCCCGGGACCGCGAAGGGCGCCCGCGACCTCGAGCTCCCGCCGTGGTCCAAGGGCCGCTACGGCACCGCGATCGGCCGCGCCGTGCACGCCGTACTCCAGGTCGTCGACCTCTCCACCGGCGCCGGCCTCGAAGCCGCCGTGTCCACGCAATGCCTCGCCGAGGGAGTCCTCGAGTACGCCGACGTCGTCACCGCACTCGTTCGTTCGGCGCTCGCATCCGACGTGGTGAAACGCGCCGCCGCCCGTGAGCACTGGCGCGAGTCGTACGTCGGCACCGTCCAAGCGGACGGCACCGTGCTCGAAGGTTTCGTCGACCTCATCTATCGCGAGGACGACGGCCGTCTCACCATCGTCGACTACAAGACCGACGCGATCCCGGCCGCCGCCCTGGACAGCCGGGTCGCGTACTACGCACCCCAGCTCCAGGCGTACGACGAGATCCTCCCGAACACGGCGCCGCCCATCCTCCTTTTCCTCAACCCCAACGGCGCGATCGAGCGACAGGTGCCCTAGGCAACGATCCTCACCGCCAGGACGACGATCACCGCTGCCGACGCCAACGCGGTCACCAGTCGCCCCAACGGACCGGTCAGCAACCGCCCGAGCAAGGCACCGCCGCCCGCGAGCAGCAGTTGCCAACTGGCCGACGCCACGAACGCGGCCGCCACGAACACGATCCGCTCGCCAAGCCCCGCGACGCCCGATCCTCCGAGCACGAGCGCCGCGAAGTAGATCACGGTCCACGGGTTCAGCATCGTCATCCCGAGCATCCCGAAGTACGCCGCCCACGCCCCGATCGGCGTCTCCTGCTGCAGCGCAACGATCCGCCGCTCGCGATAACGCCGTACCGCTTTGGCCGCTCCCATCACCGCGAGACCGATCAGCACCACGACCGATGCCCACCGCAACGGCCCGACAACAGGCACCAACAGCGGGGCCAACACCGAGCCGGCGCCCGCAGCCACCGCCGCGTACACGCCATCAGCCGAAGCAACCCCCAGCGCCGCGAACGCCCCGATCCGCAACGAACTCCGCGCCGTCAACGCCACCAAATAGGTCCCGACAGGCCCGACCGGCATAGCAACCCCATACCCGGCCAAGAGCCCCGCGACCACCACCCCGATCACGACTGACCGGAGATCGACCCCCACCCACGACCAACCTGCTGCTGCAGAACCCCAGCCACCAAGGCCAAAGCTCCCACCAGCAACACACCAAAGGTCGTAGTAATCATGCCCCCATGATGAGCACCCACCCCGACCCCCTCAACCCAATTACCCTGCCCCCAGCAACCACCCGCCCCGCGCCCCACCCAACCCGCACACCCACCACCAAGCTCAACCGCACCGCCTTCGCACCTGCTCCTCGGTTCACAGCACACCCCGCGGCACACCGGACCACTGGCGGCTTGTTGCACCACTAGCGCCCTACAACCCGCCACCGCTGAAACAACCCGCTATTCCCCGAGCCAGACGGCGCGTCCAGCTCGGTCAGGTCTTCACTCGTCCGTCGTAGGGATCGCGTTGTCGATGAGGACGGCGGCGATCGCGGCAGCGGTGGGGAAGGATTCGCTGTTGAGGACTCGGGTGCGGGCCGAGGCGCCGTCGATGAGCAGCGCCAGTTGTTCGCCGAGTTGTTCGGGGTCGGTGGCGCCGGCTTCGCGGGCGGTTTCGGTGAGCCGCGCGGCGATGGCGAGCTTGTAGTCGCGAGCGTACTCGGACGCGGGATGTTGGGGGTCGTGGAGTTCAACGGCCGCCCCGATGTACGGACACAGGGGCGTGGACGCGGGGATGTCGAAGGCGGCGAGGAGTCGTTCGCGAGGTGTGAGGTCGGTGCGATCGAACACCCCGGGCATGACGTCGGGATCGAACCGGCGCAGGTATTCGGCGACGAGTTCGTCCTTGCTGGCGAAGTGCTGGTACGCCGTGCGCTTGGAGACCTGGGCCACGGCGCAGAGCTGGTCCATGCCGGTGCGGTTGATGCCCTGATCACGGAACAGCTGCTGTGACGCGCTGAGGATGCGCTCACGTGCGCCCCTGCCGCGGCGCCGGCCCAGGGGGCCCTTCTCCAACTCCGTCATGCCTCCAGCATAGACCGTTCGGTACCGATCGGTGTACGTAGCTTGCACTCCGACCAGCCATCCGATACGTTACATACACAGATCGGTGTATTTAAGCCGAACTGTTCCGGACACCTAATCAATCAACGGAGTGATCGTGGGAAAGCTCGATGGCAAGGTCGCGGTAATCACCGGCGGATCCACCGGCATGGCACTGGCCGGCGCCAAACTGTTCGTCGAGGAGGGAGCGCACGTCTTCATCCAGGCCCGCCGGAAGGACGCACTGGACGACGCCGTCAAGCTGATCGGCCGCAACGTCACCGCCGTCCAGGGTGATGCGGCGGATCTGGACGACCTGGATCGCTTGTACGACACCGTCAAGCGGGAAAAGGGCTCGATCGACGTCCTGTGGGCCAGCGCCGGGATGGGCGAACCCGGCGTCCTCGGCGAGATCACCGAGGAACAGTTCAAACGCACGTTCTCGCTCAACGTGCGCGGCACCCTGTTCACCGTGCAGAAGGCATTGCCGCTGATCAACGACAACGGCTCCATCCTCATGACCGGGTCGAACGCCTCGCTCGGCGCCTTCCCCGGGTGGAGTCTCTACGCGGGAAGCAAAGCCGTCCAGCAAGCCTGGGCCCGCGTCTGGCTCAACGAACTACGCGACCGCAAGATCCGGGTCAACGTCCTGACGCCCGGCCAGGTCGCCACCGCCAAACAGGAAGAACTGTTCGACGAGGCAACCAAGGCCGCATTCGAGTCCCTCATCCCGCGCGGAGCGATGGGCCGACCCGAAGAAATCGCCACCATCGCCCTGTTCCTCGCCTCCGACGACTCCAGCTACGTCAACGGCCTGGAACTGGTCGCCGACGGCGGCACCACCGCCATCTGAACCGCACACAGGAAGAGAGCACACCTCATGAGCAGCATCACCCTCATCGGTACGGGGAACATGGCCCGCACCATCGGCACGCTCGCGGTGGCAGGCGGCAACACGGTCGAGGTCATGGGACGCGATCAGTCCAAGGCCGATGACCTGGCCAAGGCTCTGGGCGGAGGCGCGACGACGGGCAAGTGGGGCGCCGTCCCGGCCGGGGACATCGTCATCACGGCCCTGTTGTACGACGGTGTCGTCCCGGTCGTCGCGCAGTACGGAGACGCCCTCGCGGGCAAGGTCATCGTCGACATCAGCAACCCCTTCAACGCCACGTTCGACGGCCTGGCCCACAGCGAGGAGACCTCGATCGCGGAGGAAGCCGCCAAGGTGGCCCCGGCCGGCGCCAGCGTGGTGAAGGCGTTCAACACCATCTTCCGCAACGTCCTGGAGAAGGGCCGGCCCGACGTCTTCATCGCCGGCGACAACGCACAGGCCAAGACGGCCGTAGCGGCATTCATCCAGAGCCTCCGCCTGCGCCCGCTGGACGTCGGCCCCCTGAAAATGGCGCACTGGCTGGAGGGACTGGGCGTCGTCACGGTAGGCCTCGCCGGCAACGGAGTCGGCCACGGCAACTTCGCCCTCGGCGCCAACGAATTCACCGCCTGAGCAGTCGCCGCGGCGCCGCCCAGCCGAATGCGCCAGCACGCTCAGCACGTTCGACTACGAGCCGCCGCACCTGGCTCGGCTGCCGACCACACACGACGTACCGAGCGAGGGCGCGCCTTGGCGTTGGTGGACGACCATCCCGCGTCCAGAACAGCGAGTTCTTCGCCCTACCTCGCCTAGGCGACATCTGCGAGTCCTCGGGCGTACCGCCTCAGCATCAACAACTCGTGGTCCGAGATCGGTGAGATCGGGCCGTCCGGATCCAATGCACACCCGAACTGTCCTTGCGCCGTCATCCAGGCCAACACACCTGTAGACATGCAACCCGGATCGAACAACTGCGGCGGGTCGCAGAACGGAAGCCCTTCAGCGCCGACCCAGGCAACAGAACATCCCGACTCGATGACCGCGGCAAGCGAAACACGCAGCGCAGCCTCCATACCGTCAGCGGTCGGCCAGACGAGAATCGGCAGGTCCCACGTCGGGATCTCCCATGCCTCGCCCCGGAGAACGAACTCGTCGACGACGGGTCCCCCGAACCAAACATCGTCCGGAAACACGACCGGACTCCGCTCTCCGCGCCTCACAAGACCGTAAATCGTGATACCCGGCACCTCGTCCCCGTCAACGATCGCAACGAGCGAGTCACGCGCAAGACGTGAACTCATGCCATCCCTCCAACCATCCATTGAGCAAGGTGTGACCCGCCGCGCAACTCCGGGCCGAGTGCGACTACAGCCTGGTCTGACTCCGCTTGCCGGACTGCACACGGCCACCGGACGACCCCGAAGCGATCCACCATCCTGGCTGGCCGAATTCGTCGCGGATCAGTTCGTGAATGTCGGCACGGCCGACGGCCGATACCCGTCCCACCTCACTCCGGCTCATCCTCACGCCGCCGGTACACCCATTCCTCGCCAGCCAACAGTTCCCGCGACTGCGACGGCGGTACGGCGACAGCGTCGAAGCGAATGTCGACTGGAGGTACGAAGTCCGCGATGACATACGACCCGACCTCTGAGGTCAAGAGATGCTCCTCTTGATCCACCGTCTCGTATATGAACCGTGCCTCGATGAAGGGGTGGGTCGGGCGGACGGCGATGGCTCTGAGGTTGGGCGTCACCAGGTCCCAGAGGGCCCGCTGGAAGGACAGCAGAACTTCGATCCGGAACGCTGCGGAGTCTGTTGTCATCTCGGCATCCTTTTGCGCTGCGTGCTTGGTCAGTCATCTGATTCGAATTCGATCAGGTCCTCGATCGCGCGCCGTAGCCACGTGTAGAACGACGGGAGCGTCTCGCGGAGCTCGCGCCCAGAGTCGTCGAAGTCGTGAATGATCAGCACCGCACCCGAACCGACCCGCCAACATGCCACTTCGTCGTTGTCCTGCCGCCGCGCAAAGGGCACCAACACTCCAAGACTCCAGGTCAACCAACCCGAGCTCGACCACCCGAATGAACGACGCAGGATACGAGAAGCCACCCGGGACCTCGGACAGACCAAGCAGATATCCCATCGTCAGCTCCCCTTCCATCCGGTGAGCGCCGTCCTAGCCAGGTACCTTGAGTTGCCACCTGCAATCAACCTCGGGAGAGTTGTCGGGCCGCCGAGTTATTGGACCACGGTCACGGTGACTCCGTAACTGTTGGCGAAGTCGTCGGTGAGTTCTTCTCCGGCCAGTACCGGGATTCGCGCCTCCCACCACGGCCGACCGGGGCGCACCTCGCTCCCAACCAACAGTCCCCTGTACCGGTTGTCGATCTCCTTGACCTCGTCCCGTATATCCATCCCATCTGCGCGTACCTCCGAAATACCGGGCTGTCGAGAATCGTCATGATGAGGTCACTGCGAGATCGTTGTAGAACTCGTAGATGTTGTCGGAGTACCCCTCATCGCACTGCTCAACGAACCCACTCCAATTCCCAATGACATCGACCGGCGTCAACAACCGCCAGGAGCCGAGCGACCGCGCCGCATCGCGGAACGCAACAAGAAACTCTCTGTGTCACGAATCGCCAGTACCTTCGGTCGTCAGCAGACACAGGTAGATCGGTGCCGTCAGGTTCAGGGGCCGACTTCTCGCGCCAGCAGATTCCACCCACTGATCGCCGCAGGTGGCACCTCGACCGTCAACTCGAGACGCTGAGAATCTGCCATTGGCGGGGCTCCAGATCCATTGCCGAGCCAATCTCCGCGAGTCGCCCGACAGTTTCAGCGATTACTGCGGAGTCATGTTCGTGCAGGTGAGTGCGCAACGTTTCGAAAGCAAGACCAGGGCTCGTCGTAGTCGATGTAGTCCCAGATGTCCTACACCTCGGACGGCAAGAGGAGGTGCGCCACATCAAGCACCACCCCACGTAGTTTGCCATTGAGTTCATTCCAGTCCATTCGACCTAACCAATCGAATTCTTCCGCTCCGGCCAGTTGTCGCCGTCGGACCAATAACCGATCAGCCTCAGCGGCCTCGAACCGATGTAAACCACCGCCACCCATTTCTGATCGCCGATCACCCACTCGTCGTTCTGCCGACGTGATCGAACTCGATCGAGTCTTCGACGATGTGTGCCGTGCGTACGACTACCCGGCACGAACGAGAACGGTGTGGGATGGCAGCTCGCCTCCGTCCTAGTCCGGACCTAGAGCGAAGGCTCGCGACCAGCAGCGACCGATGACCTCCACCAGACTGAGATAGGTCGGCAGTTCTCCGAGATCCTCCTTCACACCCCGCCCGCGTGGTCGACGATCGTCGAGCTCGACTCACTCCGGCTCATCCTCACGCCGCCGATACACCCACTCCTCGCCCGCCAACAGTTCCCGCGACTGGAAGCCCGGCACAACCACAGCCTCGAACCGCACATCAACAGGAGGCGCGAAGTCAGCAACCACGTAGGCCTCTGCCTCGGCGGCCAACAAACGCTCGTCGTCGCCTACTGCCTCATAGATGAATCTTGCTTCGATGAGGGGGTAGGTGGGGCTGACTGCCACAGCTCTGAGGCCGGGCGTGACCAGATCCCACAGAGCCCGCTGAAAGGACAACAGCACGTCGATCCGGAATGAGGCAGGATCTGCAGTCATCATGGTCTCCCTGGAACGATGTGAACACTTCCGTCCGCCCGATAGTGGAGAATACCGACCGTGGTTGGGCTGCCGACGCCCTCGCGTGACATGGTGATGCCGATGCGATATCCGAAGTCGATGCGCTCCTTGAAACCGGGCTGACCGCGCGGCACGCTACCGACCTGTTTGCCGGTTCCCGCGTACTGGACAAGTTCCTCCGGGTTGGCGGTGAGTTGGCTGCGCCCCGGGAGGTAGTTGGGGTGTCCTGGGAAGTGTTTTGACAGCTGTCCCCAGTTGACCGTTGGAAGGTCCTCCGCGGCTTGACCTCTGCCTGTCGCCCGGCCGAGGGCGGGGAAGCGGGTGGCGACGAGGCCTACTGCTACGTCGGCGGCTAGTTGGGAGCAGTTGCCTTTGAGGATGCAGGCTTGGGAGTCGAGGATTCCGGCGGTGCCGGCGGAGATTACGCCGGTGGCTGAGGAGATTGGAGGAGGATGGGGATGGCGGGGGCGCAGGCTCGGGCGACGGTGCAGATGACGGCGCCGCCGAGGGCGGCTGTGGAGATGTAGCCGGAGATGTGGGAGACGTCGGTGAGGGTGCCCTCGATGTCGTCCAGGCCTTGTAGGTCGGTGGTTTTGAGGGGGTTTCCGGTGGTGTAGGCGTAGGGGTTGGCGGAGCCGGCTTGGTCGCTGGTGAGGAAGATGCCGGTGGTGGGGTTGTACTCGCGTTGGCCCAGCAGGTAGTTGCCGGTGGCGAGTTTGAGGCCGCCGATGTAGCCGGGAGTCGGTGAGGTCGAGGGCGTCTGGTTGGTGGGGCCGGCTCGGGTTTGGCCGTAGGGCTCGTACTCGTGCTGGTCAGGCTTGGTGGTCGTTGCTGTAAGCACCGAACCGTTGGCAGTCGTAATGAGCGGGGTTCGTGCGGTCGGCGTCTGTTGGGCGACGAGGCCGGAGCCGTACAGGTAACGGGTGGGTTGTGAGACTCCTGTGGTGCTCAGGATCTGGGGTGAGAGGGGATCCCAGAGGTAGCGCGGGGTTTGCTGGCCGGTGGTGGAGGTGGTGGCTCGGCGGCCGTCACCGGTGTGGGTGTAGGTCGTCTTAACGCCTGCGGTGGTTGAGGTGGTTGGTTTGCCGGCGGCGGACCACGTGTAGGTGGTGGCACCATCGGAGGTTCGGTTGCCGTCGGCGTCGTAGGTGTAGTGGTGGGTGGCTGGTACGTCTAGCGGATAGTTGCCCGGCGTGGTGATCGAGGCCTGGAGTTCGTTGGCAGGGCCGTACAGGGACCAGGTGCTACCCGAGGGGCGCTTCTCCCAGGTGCGGTTGCCGTTGGCGTCGTAGTCGTAGCGGATGTAGTCGATCGCGGCGTCGGTGCACTGGTCGACGCCGTAGCAGGCCGCAGTCAGGCGGTTCAGGGCTTCATAGCTGTACGACGACTTGCCGGCGACGGAGTCGTCCGAACGGGTGACGTTGTCGGCGGCGTCGTACGCGGAGGTCATCGTGCGCAGCGGGCGGCCGTTCTGGGTGACGGACAGGGACGTGGTGCGACCGCGGACGTCCAGCTGTTCGGTCTTGATCAGCCCGCCGGGTTGAGTTGTCGTGATCGTGCCGCGGGCGAGGTCGTAGCGATACGACGCCAGCGGCTTGCCGTCGGCTGCTGCGGAGGTCAGACGGTTGACGGCGTCCCATGTGTACAGCTCGGTGTGGCCGGCTGCCGTCCGTCCGGTGAGATTGCCGACGGCGTCCCAGCGGTAGGACACCGGGCCGGCCGACGTGAGCTGGTCGAAGGCGTCGTACTGAAAGCGGGTGAGGCCCAGACCGTCGGTCATCGACGTACGGCGGCCCGCGGCGTCCCATGTGTAGCTGACCGCGGGCGTCTTGTCGGAGTACGCGATCCGCAGCGGCGCACCGCGCGGATCCAAAACATAGGACGCCGTCTTGCCCGAGGGCAGCGTGGTGCGGCTCAGCCGGCCGGACTTGTCGTACGCGAACTTCCAGGTGCGACCGCCGTACGTCGCCTCAGTTGTCCGGCCCGCACCGTCGTACGTGAACGTTTGCGAGCGGCCACTGGCGTCGACGGTCTCGGTGACCCTGCCGGATGCGTCGAAGGTCGCGGTGGCTTCAGGCAATGATGGTCTGGTGACGCCGATGACTGCGCCGGCGTCGTCATAGCGCAGCTTGGTGGTGCCGCCGCGGGCATCGACCAGCGTCGAGACACGGCCTTGCCCGTCGTACGTCTGGCTCGTGGACACATCAAGCGGTCCGTGCTGCGAGAGCGGCTGGTCGTCGTCGTTGTACGTGATCGTGCTGACCGCACCGCGCGGTGAGGTCGTCTTGATCGGCCGCCCCCAGCCGTCATACTCAATGCGAGTCACCTGGTGCAACGGATCGGTGATGGTCGTCAGGTCGCCGTCGGCGGAGTACCCGTACCGCACAACACGCCCCAAAGCATCGCGAGACGCCGTGACAAGGCCGCGCGGGTCGTAGCTGACCGACGAGGTGCGACCGGCGTACGCCGTGCCGGTCAGGTTCCCACGGACGTCATAGCTGTACGTCGTCCGCCGCCCGAGCGGATCCACCGTCGCCACAACGTCGTTGCGGGCGTTGTAAGTACGCCGGGTCACCGCACCAACCGCGTCCGTCGAGGCGACAACGCGACCCAGAGCGTCGTACTCGTGCCGCGCGCCATGGCCCAGGCTGTCGAAGACCCGGATGAGGTTGCCGTCGGCATCGTAATGGAACGTGGCCGTGGCGCCGGTCGGATCGGTTTGGCGGATCAGCCAGTTCCGCTCGTACTCGTTGATCCACTTCCCACCCGTCGGATCGGTCATCGTCGACGTACCGCGAATGCCCTCGGTGTCCCAGGACCACGTCGACCGGCCGCCCTTGGCATCGGTCTGTGCGACGACCCGCCCGTCGGCGTCGTACTCGGTCACGTACGCCGGCTTGCCCGCATTCCCCACTGTCTCCGAAATCAGCCGCCCCGCGGAGTACTCGTACCGCGTCCGAATCCCGCCCGGCGACGTCACCCCGACCAGTCGACCGTCGGCGTACTCGTACCGCACCGGCCGCGGCGCGACGCCGGGCGCCGACATCCGCACCGACGCGATCTGCCCGTCAGAGTTGTACTCGTACGACAGCGCGCGCCGCCCGTTCGCGACGGTCCGCACGCGCCCGGAGGCCCGCTCGATCGTCACCCCTTGACCGTTTCGGTCGCGGATCGCCTGCAACTCGCCGGTCGCCGAGAATTGCATCCGCACCTGGTCGACGCTCGTCAGCAGGTACGTCGACCCCGACCGCGCCAGCGTGAACCGGGCGACCCCGGCCTCCACAACGAACCCGGTCCCCTTGCGCGTGAACCCGATCTCCCGCCCATCGGACGCCAGGTACCGCGCGCCGGCAGGCGACAACTCGAGCCGATCCGAGTACGACGCTCTCCACCCAGGCCCGAGCGAGCCGGTAGATCCGTCGTTCGAGTTGTACGTCCGTGACACCGTCAGCGGTACGCCGAGCGCCGTCATGGAAGCGTCCGTCTCGACGGCGGCCAACGCGCCGGTCAGCGAGTTGACGGGATCGGACTGCATGGCGAACGGCCCGAAGAACGCCCGTGCCTGTTTGTCGGGGAACACGAACCCCGGCGCACCGGCGTAGATCATCACCGAGGCGGACGCCGAACCCTTGCCGTTCGTCAAGGAAACGCTCAGCAGGTTCGGTGAGCCGACGAACTTGCAGTCGAGTGGCACGAAGACCGACCAACTCAGCGACTGGGTCCGCGCCGGTTTCGGTTTGGGCGCGTTCTCGCAGGGCCAGTGGTCGACCTGCCACGTGCGGGTGTCGGTGATCCGGAGGTAGCAGAGGTCGATCGTCAGGTTGAACGTCCGGGCCTGGAAGGTAAAGGTGAGCCCGGTGCCCGCATGGGCCATGCCGCCGTCGAGGGCAACCTCCGTGCCGGTGCTCAGGACTTCACCGTTCGCTGAGACGGTCATGTCGGGATGCAGACACGGGTAGGCGTCCGGTGGAGCTGCGGAGGCGGCCGGGGTCAGCGGCACGAGGAGGAGGACGGCGAGCGCGAGAGCCAGTAGCCGGTTCCGCATGGTTCGCCTCCGCTCAGTCGTTGGGTTGTGACAGAGAGTTTACGGAGATTGGCATACGAAATGAGCGGATGGTTACGGGTTGTGGATAACGGGCAGTGACTTTGGCGTGCGGGGGGCCGTGGAGTCGCTACGATCTGCGGAAACAGGTGTGAGGAACGTTCGAATGATGGTCCGCCCGCTGGCGGGTCTGCCACCACAAGTGTGAGGGTGTGGCTCATGAACATCGGTACCCGGAAGATCGTCGTCGACGAGGCGATCGCGCAGCTACGGCTGTACGCCGAGACGAACGGCGCCGTGCTGCGGTACTACGACGGGCTGCCGGGTATGACCACCGTCGGTGGCTCCGACCCGAACCAGATCACGTTCGAAGACCTGGGCAGGATCATGGTGATCGGCGCCGACCTGCGGGTGCTGGACATCCCGTGGCTGCTCGAGGTGGAAGCCGAGAAGGAGCTCGCGGCGATCCCGGTGGACGCACGCCTCGAGGACGCCGCGCCGGGGAGTGAGCTCTTCGAGGCGGCGATGGCCCTGGACGACAAGTTCACCGGCCACCGCGGGTTCGGGCACGCGAAGAAGTCGAAGCTCCTGCACCTCAAGCGGCCGTACCTCTACCCCGTCACCGACAGCTTCATCCGGATGACGTACGGCTCGTCCTCGGCCGGAGCCGAGTTCCTCAAGGCAGTCCGCGAGGACCTGGTGAACCCGGCCAACGTCCGTGACTTCAAGCTGCTGCAGGTCCGCCTGAGCGCGGAGCCGGCGACCAGCGCCGCCCGTCTGCTCGGCGAGGTGCCGACACTCCGTCTCCTCGACATCCTCGCCTCCCTCCTGGGCGAGGCGAAGTAGTACCTACAGAACGCCGAGTCGCGCCAGCGGCTCGACCAGTTCGCGTTCCTCGTAGGACAGGTGCGACAGCAACGTGTCGTCCAGCAGGTCGACGGCCGCCCGCAGACCGTCGATGTCGCCTGATCCGTCAACGAGCGCGACGAGTGCTTTGTCGACACCTTCCAGTACGTCGTGAATGATCTTGTGCTCCTCCTGCAGCCGGTCCACGACCGGGACCAGGTCAGGGTCGGCGCGACGTAGATGCGGGAACAGGGAGGCATCCTCGAGCGAGTGGTGCGTCGTCACGAGCCGGCAGTACGACTCGCAGTACGTCCCCAGCGTCCAGTTGTTCTGCCGCATGGTCATCGTGTTGATGTGCGACCGCGCCGCACCGACGCCCAGCGCCCCGGCCGCGACCTGCTCCACCAGGTCACGCACCTGGTCGAGCTCTGCACGCAAGTGATCGTGTACGTCGATCAAGTGCTGACCGGACTGCAGCTGGTACGGCGTGTACGTCCGAGACGGGTCCTGCGCCGGACCGGTCGGCCGAGCGGACTCATCCAGCAGCTGTACGGCGCTACGTCGTACGGGAGGAGGTGGTGTCGGCACGACGCCAAAGCCCGTAGCAACCACACGCTCAGCAACAGCGCCCGACCGAGCCACCGCGACTGCCTCGCGCACACCGGCCGCCACCTCAGCGAACCGCCGGATGTCGTCAGGATCGTCCGAGGCAAGGATGTAGGTGCTGATCCCCTCCCCCAGCGTCAGCTCGGTCAGCTGGTCGATCCACAGCTCCTCAGGTCCCTGCAGGAACCCGCCGCCACCAACGAACTGACCGGAGATGTTGTACAGCCGGCGTACCGCACCAGGGTCCCGCCCGGCGTCCACAGCTGCCTCGTCGATGACCTTGTTCATCGCGGCCAGCTGTTCCGGCCCGGCGTACCCGCTGCTCGGCAGCCATCCGTCTGCCAGCCGTCCGGTGAGTGCGAGCATCCGCGGCTTGTACGCACCCAGCCAGATCGACACGTCATGCGCCGGCGCCGGACCGCGCTTCGCACCGGACACCGTGTACTGCTTGCCGGCCAGCCGGATACCGCCGGCACCAGGTGTCCAGACCTCGCGCATGATCGCGATGGCCTCTTCCAGCGCGGCGATGCTCTGTCCGGCGGTCAGCCGCGGGCCGCCGTTCGCCGCGACCGCGTCGAGGAACCCGCCGGCACCTAGGCCGAGCTCAACTCGCCCACCGGTGATCAGGTCCAGCGTCGCCACACTGCGCGCCAGGACGACCGGGTGCCGGAGCGGGAGGTTGGCCACGTTGGTGGTGACCTTCACGCGCTCGGTACGGGCTGCGACGACGGCCAGCAGCGTCCAGGCATCCATCAGCCGCGGCTGGTACGGATGGTCCTGGAAGCTGACCAGGTCGAGGCCGACCTGCTCGGTCAGCTGGGCCAGGGCGATCACGCGGTCCGGGGTGTCGACCGCCGGGGTCAGGAACGTGCCGAAGACCAGCTCGTGGCCGTAATCCATGGTTCACCTTCTCGAAGTGGGTTCGGAAGCAAAACTACTTCGATAGACGAATAATCTCAACCACAGAACATCTACTGCCGGACGAGCAACCCGAACGCGTCAGCCGGACTCAAACCTTCGCCGCGGAAGAACGCCGCGCGATACGCCTCCGGCCCCAGCGCGGACTGTGCCGCAGCGACCGCCCGGGCAAGGTCCTCTTCCTCGGTCGCCGCCATCAGATAGTTCTCGCTGGACCTGGTCGCCGACGAGCTCCCCAGCAAGGTCGCGGCGAGGGTCTTGTCCGGGTGAGAGGCCGCGATCCCCTCCAGTGCCCAACACATGCCCCTGAGCGAGTCGAACTCCTCCGAGACCCGGAAGGCCTCCATGTGCAGCTCCAACGCGTCGTCCGGCCGGCCCTGCAGCTCCCTGACGAAGCCGAGCTCATCCAGCACGATCGACAGATACAGAACTGACTCAGTCTGCAAGCGAGCGGCGTCGATCAAGGCCTGCAGCCTCTGCGACGCCTCGTCCAGAGCGCCGGTACGACGAGCCGCGAAGCCGAGCACCAACTCCGCCAGCGCCTGCGTCGCGCGCTGCCCTTGCTCGGTCGCCAGCCGCAGCGCCCGCTCGCCGTACGTCCGGGCCTGCTCGTAGTGTTCTCGCCGGATCGCCGTCCACCCGAGCATTCCCAACGCGCTGGCAACCTCGGACCACAGCCCGATCTCCTCCGCAGCCTCGGCACCTTCGAGGTGCAGCCGCTCCGCCTCGTCGAAGTCGCCGACGAGCTCGGCGTGCGCCCCGAACCAGCTCGTCGCCTGCAGCACACCCCACCGATCCCCCAGCGCCCGGAAAATCCCGATGCTCTGACACGCATCGTCGTACAGCGCCGGCAGATCCGCCCGTACGTGCGCGTGTTTCGCGCGCGCAGCCAGCACAGCTGCCACACCCCACTGGTTCCCGTCAGCCTCGAACGTCTTCAGAGCCTGGTTGAGCATCGAGAGGCACGCAGAGAGGTCGCCGGCGTCGCTGGCGGCATGGGCAATCCACCACTGGCCCATGGCGTCGGCACGGTCCAGCCAACGGTCCCGCTCCGCTGCGGCGTCCGGGTGCCCGAGCAGGTACATGAATCCGGCCCGCCACACCCCAGCCCGAGCAGAACCCGGCACTGTGTCCAGAGACCGCATCGCCTCCAGATACCGACCACGGAGGAACCAGTACCAGGACAGTGCGTCCACAAGCTGTTCGGCGAGGTCCAACTGCTCTGTGGTCACCGCACGATCCAGTGCGGTCCGGAAGTTGGCGGAGTCCTCGTCCAAGAGCTGCAGCCACCTGCTCTGCTCGTCACCGAACAGGCCGGGTCGCGCCGCCTCAGCCAGCGACACGTAGTAGGACAGGTGCCGCTGACGAGACGACTCCAGCTCACCGCTCACACGCAATTTCTCGACGCAGTACGCCGCCACTGACTCGAGCAACCGGAAGCGACCACCATCGACCGGTACGACGAGCGACCGGTCGACCAGACGCACCAGGACATCCAGTACGTCGTCCTGACCGCACACAGCCGCCGCAGCGTCCGCCGTACAGCCATCTGCATGTACGGCGAGCTGCCGCAGCACTGACTGCTCCTCAGCGGCGAGCAGCTCCCAGCTCCAGTCGATCATCGCGTGCAGCGTCTGCTGCCGTGGCGCCGCACCGCGGTGTCCTGTCGCCAGCAACCGGAAGCGGTCGTCCAGCCGCGCTACGAGCCCACGTACGCCGAGCGCTCGCACTCGCGTCGCGGCGAGCTCCAACGCGAGCGGGATCCCGTCGAGCCGCCTGCACAGTACGGCGACATCAGCAACGGTCTCGTCCGTCAGCGCGAAGCCACGTGACGCGGCCGCCGCACGTGTCACGAACAGCTGCGCTGCACTGCACTCACCGACGGCCTCGACGCCCGCCGACACGGGAGGCACAGCCAAGGGCGGAACACTCCACACCACCTCACCAGCCAGGCCCAGCGGCTCGCGACTCGTCGCGAGCACACGGAGTCCCGGCGCTGTGGCCAGTAAGCGGTCCGTCAGCGCGGCAACCTCCTCGACAATCTGCTCGCAGTTGTCCAGCACCAGCAGCCGAGAGCCCATCACTGACGCCAACCGATCCACCGCAGGTGTGCCCCCGGTGTCGCGGAGATCCAGAGCCGCCTGCACCGCGTCAGTGAGCGAGTTGGCGACCGACAACGCGTCAGGTGTCACTGCAGCGAGCTCGACCAGCACGACGCCGTCCGCGAACCGGCCCGCGACATCGGCCGCAGCAGCGAGCGCCAAGCGAGTCTTGCCGACACCTCCCGGACCAGTCAGCGTGACTAACCGTGACGTGCCCAAACAGGCACCTACATCAGCCAACGCGTCGGTGCGCCCGATCAACTCAGTCAGCTGAGCAGGGAGGTTGCTACGTGCGTGCGGCAGCTCCTGAGTGAGGATCGACTGCTGCAGCGCCACGAGCTCCGGGCTGGGGTCCAGCCCGAGATCCTCCAACAAGAGCTGCCGTAGCTCATCGAAACTCTCCAGAGCCTCCGTCTGCCGCCCCGCTCGGTAGAGAGCCTTCATATGCGCGGCACGGAGCCCCTCACGCAACGGGTGCTCTTTCACGAGCGCTGCGAGATCCACAACGGGTAGATCGGCCTGCTCGAGAGCAGTGAGCCGCAAATCGGTCAGCCGGGCTACAGCTGTCTCAGCGAACGCGTCGTCCGCAAAGTCGGCGTACGCCGGACCGCGCCACAACGCCAGCGCCTCGTCGACGGAGCCGGCGGCCAGCAGTTCACCGAACTTCAGAGCGTCATACGTCTCGGCAGAAACCACTAGCGAGTAGCCTGCCGGACCCGACTGCACCAGCGAGCGGCTGCCGGGCTCAGCGTCTTCAAATGCTCGTCGCAGCTGGGACACCTTCGCGGACAACGTTCCGGACGGGTTACCGGGCAGTTCCGACCCCCAGAGGTCGTCGATGAGGCGGTCCGCGGGCACAGGTCTGCCCTCGTGCACCAGCAGGTCCGCCAGGAGCGCACGCACCTTCAGCCCCTGGATGACCACGGGTGTCCCCGCGTCCGTCCACGCCGTGACTGGTCCCAGCACCCCGAAGCGCATGACGGCACCTTATTCCGGTCGGCCAGAAAGGACCGGAAAGAAACCGTAAACCCCTTCCGGCAGAGTCTGGGTCAGACGGAAGGAGGACGCAGATGCGACTGGCAGTGATCATCGGCAGCACCCGGCGCGGCCGGTTCGGACCGACCGTGGCGCACTGGCTCGCAGAGCAGGCCGCCAGGCAGTTCGACGTCGACCTGATCGACCTGGCAGCTGCGAACCTGCCGACCACGCTGCCCGACGCGGACGACGAGACGCCGCAGGAGGTCGCCATGCTGAGCAGCAGGCTGGCCGCCGCGGCTGCGTTCGCTGTGGTCACACCGGAGATCAACTGCAGCTTCCCGGCCACGCTGAAGACCGCACTGGACTGGTGCTACGAGGAGTGGCACGCCAAGCCGGTAGCGATCGTCAGCTACGGCCGGGAGAGCGGCGGCTGCCACGCCACCGCGCAACTGCGCCAGGTCTTCGCAGAACTCCAGGCGGTCACCATCCGCAACGCTGTCGCACTGCCTTGCTACTGGGAGCAGTTCACCGCCGACGGCGGCTGGCCACGGCCTTCTGCCGGCTACGAGGCAAACGCCAAACTCATGCTCGACCAGCTCGTCTGGTGGGCCGAAGCACTACAGGACGCACGCGAGAAGCGTCCGTACAAACCCTGAGAGGAAAGACCCATGAGGAAGCTGATCGAATCCACGTTCGTCACCCTGAACGGCGTCATCGACGACCCGCAGAACTGGAGCCCGCCGTACTGGGACGAGGAGCACGGCGCGTACTCGCAGGGCCTGATGGAAGGCGTCGAGGCGCAGGTGCTCGGCCGCGTCACGTACGAGGGCTTCGCGGACGCCTGGCTGTCGCGGGCCGGCGACCCGTTCGCCGACATGTTCAACGCAATGCCGAAGTACGTCGCCTCCCGCACGGTCACCGAGTGGAAGTGGAACGCGCAGCCCCTCGAGGGCGACGCGGCCGAGGCCGTCCGCAAGCTCAAGGAGTCCGAGGGCGGTGACCTGATCAAGTACGGCACCGGGTCGTTCTCGAAGACGCTGCTGGAGAACAAGCTCGTCGACGAGTACCACTTCTGGATCTTCCCGGTGGTCGCCGAGGGCGCAACCATGTTCCAGGGCACCGGCATCGACATCACCCACCTCGACCTGCTCGGTACGACGACCTTCAAGTCCGGCATCGTCGTCCACAAACTCGCCCCCAAGGCCTGACACGATGACCGAGCTGAACGCGGAACATGCCCGGCGAGCGATCGTCGAACACACCCGCCGGCTGGCGGAATCGGCCGCCGTGGCCGGACCTGACACCGTCGTGCCGACAGCCCCGAAGTGGACCGTGGCCGACCTGGTCGAGCACGTGGGCCAGACCCACAACTGGGTCGCGGAGATCATCGAGCGGCGCCGGCCGGTCGATATCGACGCCGACGTCGCCGCCGCACTCATCAGCAACCACCTCTCGATGCTCACCTCCCCGACCTGGGAGATGCGCAGGCCCGAGTCGGCACACGCCATCCGGGGCACCGGCCAGACCCTGCAGTGGCTGGCTACCGACACGGGTGCTTGGTTGGTCGAACGGCGCCCCGAAGGCGCGACGTGGCGGCCCGAAACCCGGCAGGCCGATGTGACGGTGAGCGGCCCGGCGCAGTCGTTGCTCCTGACCTTGACCCGCCGACGCCCGCTCGCCGACCGCGAGGCCACCGGCATCACCGTCGACGGCGACATCGACCTCGCCCAGCACTGGCTCGACAACACCGGCCACGACAGCGACTGAGCTCGCACCGAACTCCTGATCTCAGTTCCCGCGTCCGGCCGGTCACCCGCAGGAGGGTGGCCGGCCGGAGGCTTGTTCGCTTCTTCCGTGGGTACCGGTCCGGGCTACGGGGAGCTGAGGCGGCGCTGGGGACCGCGGATCCACACGTGCGACCGGACTGGAGTTCTGATGGGTACCGTCCTGACCATCGTGATCATCGTCGTGGTGCTGATCGCGGCCGCGGCGCTTCTGTACCTGTACCAGCGCAGACGCTCGGGCGAACTGCAGCAGCGGTTCGGCCCGGAGTACGAGCGCACACTGGAGGAGTCCGGCGATCGTCGCAGCGCCGAGCGTGACCTGCGTGAGCGGGAACGCCGGGTGTCGCGCCTGCACATCACGCCGCTGAGCCTTGAGTCCGCCCGGACCTACCGCGCCGAGTGGGCCGAAGTGCAACAGAGCTTCGTCGACCGTCCTGCCGGAGCGGTCGCGGACGCGGACCGGCTGGTCCTGCGGATGATGCGCGAAGCCGGGTACCCGGTCGACGAGTTCGAGCAGCGGGCCGACGACGTGTCCGTCGCGCACCCGGACGTCGCGATGCACTACCGCGAGGCGCACCGGATCGCCGTCGACCAGGCGCGCGGCGAGGCCGATACGGAGGACCTGCGGCGCGCGGTCACGGCGTACCGCCACCTTGTCGACGCCCTGCTGGAAGACAGCGAGCACATCCAGGAGCAAGCATGACCACCAACGATCGCCGTGGCGTCCCCCTCGACGACGACCGCACGCTCGACGACGACGATCTCGAGCCCGACCCCGACCTGGCCGGGCACCGCGACGTCGACGACGGCCGTACGCCGACTGAACCCGACCCCGCAACCGACCGCGCAACCGACCGGACGAACGACCGGACGGATGGCGGACCGCTGGTGGCAGAGGACTCGGCGGTCGACTTCCGGGCCCGCTGGGACGTCGTCCAGCAAGGCTTCGTGGACGACCCGCGCAACGCCGTCAGCGAGGCCGACAAGCTCGTCGACGACGTGCTCCAGCACCTGGCCGACGGCTTCGACCGCCAGCGCCAGGACCTCGAGCAGCAGTGGTCGAACGGCGAGCCGTCGACCGAGGACCTCCGCTCCGCGCTCCAGCGGTACCGCGCTTTCTTCCAGCGCCTCCTGACGTTGTGAGCTAAGGCGCGATGTTCTGGTTCAGGTGGAACACGTTGTCCGGGTCGTACTTGCGCTTGACCTCGGCCAGCCGGTCGTAGTTCTGCCGGTAGTTCTCCCGGATCCGGCCCTGGTCGTCGTCGGCCATGAAGTTGATGTACCCGCCGGCCTCGGAGTGCGGCGCGACGTCGTCGTAGTACGAACGCACCCAGTCGATGTTCGCGTCGTTCTCCGCCGGATCCGGCCACATTCCCGCGATCACCGTCGCGAAGTTCGCGTCCCGGTAGGCGAACGCGGTCCCGTCCGGGGTGACCCGGTGGCAGGCGCCGTTGATCGGGTAGATGTGCACGGTCGAGTTCACCGCCGGCAGACCCGGCGCGTGCCGCATGTGCGCCTGGATCGCCTCGTCGGTCAGCTCGGTGACGAAGTTCGCCTTCCAGTAGTGCTGCAGACCGGGCGGCACCAGCGCGTCGAAGGCGCTGTTCAAGGCCGGGTACGGCATCGGACCGACGTGCTCGGCCATCACCGGCGCGAACTCGCGGAACTTCGAGATCTGCGTCTCGCCCTCGTCGAGATCGCCGGCCCAGCAGCCGACGATCGCCACGAACGGCTCGCCGTGCCGGTTCTCCGGGATGAACGGCAGCGGCGGCGCGATCTGGAACGCCGGGAACCCGCCGAGCTGCTCGGGCGCGTCCTTGATCAGTTCCCGGAAGCCCGACAGTACGGCGACCGCGTCGGACAGCTCGAAGAACATCGGGCCGCCGTAGATCGTCGACACCGGCGCCAGCCGGAACTCGAGCGCGGTCACCACGCCGAAGTTGCCGCCACCGCCGCGCAACGCCCAGAACAGGTCGTCGTTCTCCTTCTCGCTCGCGATCAGGAACTTCCCGTCCGCGGTCACCACGTCGGCGGAGATCAGGTTGTCGCAGGACAGCCCGAGCCCACGGGCCAGGTACCCGATCCCGCCGCCGAGCGTCAGCCCGCCGACGCCCGTGGTCGAGATGATCCCGCCGGTGGTGGCCAGCCCGAACGCGTGCGTGGCCGCGTTGAAATCGCCCCACGTCGCGCCGCCGCCGGCCCGTGCGGTCCTGTTCACCGGATCGACCCTGACGTTGCGCATCCCGCTCAGATCGACGACGACGCCGTCCTCCACGGTGCCGAACCCCGGCACGCTGTGCCCGCCACCCCGCACCGCAAGGTCGAGCTCGTTGCGGCGTGCGAAGTCGATCGCCGCCATCACGTCACCGGCGTTCTCGCAACGGACGATCACCCGCGGATGCTTGTCGTGCATCCAGTTGTTGACCCGGCGCGCCGCGTCGTACCCCTCGTCGCCCGCTGCGAAGACCTGTCCGCGCGTGCGTTCTCTCAAATCGTCGACCATTGTCCGCTCCCCGAACCGCTCCCCGAACCACTGCCGTCTGCCGCAGATCGGCGCGCGCCCACGGCGCACACCACGCAGACCGGTCGTCTCCGTCGAGCGCAACGCGAGAACTCACCCCAGAAGCGTCTGATCCCCCGACGGGATCCGGCCCTCCCCCAGACTCACCCCGTCCTCCCCGAGGCTCCCAAGCCGGACGGCTTTCGTCAATCCCCAGGCAGGGTGCTGAGCAAGCGGCCCTGGGCCTGCTCGAGGTGATAGGCCAGGTGATCGGCCGCGTCCGCCGGGGCGCCCTGCTGGATCGCCTCGAGGATCGCCGCGTGCTCTTCGGCGACCGTGGTCGGCGCGGCCTTGCGATGCGCCTGGTACTGGCCCATGGTCAGGTGCACCTCGCCGATGATCAGCTCGTGCATCCGGGTCAGCCGGCGGCTGCCGACCGCGGCCACCAACGCCGTGTGGAACGCGATGTCCGCCTCGACCTGGTTCTCGAACAGCCGGTCGCGCGCGGCGTACTCGATCGCGACCTGTGCCCGGGCCGCCTCGGCCGGTACCTGGCCGGTCACGGCCAGCGCGGACACCGCCGCCTTCTCGATCGTCATCCGGCTGAAGAACAGGTCCCGGATCTCGGCCTCGTCGAGCACCGGAACGACCGCTGTCTTGTGCGCGGTACGCCGCAACAGGCCGAGTGCGGTCAGCCGCTCGAGGGCCGCCTTCGCCGTCGGCCGGGCCACGTTGTACTCCGTGGCGAGCCGGACCTCGGTGAGTTTCTCCCCCTGCGGGATCTCCCCGTTCACGATCCGCTTGCGGATCGACTCGTAGAGCGCGTCGGTCAGCGAGGACGGCCCGAGCTCCAGACGCGCTTCGGTACCCACAACACCCCCTCCAACGAAACTGGTCTGGCAAGTGTACTGGCCTAGTAACCCGCGGCTTTGTCCACCACGTTCCGCAACGGCTCGCCGGCGACGAAACGGCGGATGTTGTCGGCAACGATCTCCTGGTGCCGCCGGAGGGTGCCGTCGCTGGTGGCGCCGTTGTGCGGCGTGACGACGACGTTCGGCAACGACCAGAACGGGCTGTCCGGCGGCAGCGGCTCCACTCCGTGCGCGTCCAGGCCGGCGCCTGCGATCTGCCCGGTCCGCAACGCCTCCAGCAGCGCATCGTCATCGGCGATCCCGCCGCGCGAGATGCAGATGAAGTACGCCGTCGACTTCATCCGCGCGAACGCGTCCCGCCCGAAGACCCCGCGTGTCGAGGGCGTCCGCGGCGTCGTCACCACGACGAAGTCCGACTCCGCGAGCAACCGGTCGAGATCGCACAGCTCGTCGACGTACGGCGCAGGCTGCTCAGGACGCCGCCGTACGCCGAGAACTCGCATGTGGAACGCCTTCGCCTTCAACGCGAGATCGAGACCGGAGTTGCCGAGACCGTAGATACCCACGGTCCGGCCGGCCAGCTCGCCGTGGCGGTAGTGGTCCCAGCGGTGCTCGGCCTGCGCGCGCATCCACCGCGGTACGTCGCGGTTGAGCATCAGCATCAGCAGGATCGAGTGCTCGGCGAGCGAGATCCCGCCGTTCCCGGCGCTCGAGGTGAGGACGACGTCCGACGCGAGCATCTCCGGCGTGAGGTCGACGTCGACCCCGGCCGCGGGACTGTGCACCCAGCGCAGCCGTGGCGCCTTGACCAGCACGTCCGGCGGCACGTGAGCGACGACCGCCTCCATCTCGCCGTAGACGTCCGAGGCGTCGTCGAGTGAGTCGACGAAGCGCACCGCCTGCTCTCCCGCCGCCTCGACGTACGCCGGTATTTCCTTGCCCACTACAACGATCATCACTTCAGTCCCGTCGTCGCGATGCCGCGGATCAGGTACTTCTGGGCCACGGCGAAGAAGATCAGGATCGGGACCAGCGACAGCAACGACATCGCGAACAGCATGCCCACTCCACTCTGGGTCTCGGAGTCGACCATCGAGTTCAGCGCCACCGGCACGGTGAACGCCTGCGTCCTGGTCAGGTAGATCAACGGTACGAAGAAATCGTTCCAGGTCCAGATGAAGGTGAAGATCGTGGTCGTCACCAGCGCCGGTCGCATCAGCGGCAGCACGACGTACCAGAAGGTCAGGAACGGGCCGGCGCCGTCGATCCAGGCCGCCCGGTCGAGCTCGCGCGGCAGCGTCCGGATGAACTGGACCATCAGGAAGACGAAGAACGCGTCGGTGGCCAGGAACTTCGGGATCAGCAACGGCCAGTAGGTGTTCACCAGGCCGAGCTGCGAGAAGAAGATGTACTGCGGGATGACGAGCACATGGAACGGCAGCATCACCGAGGCGAGCGTGATCGCGAAGTACACCTTCCGCATCCGGAACTGCAGCCGGGCCAGCGCGTACGCCGTCAGCGAGCAGGAGAACAGGTTGCCCGCGATCGAGGCGATCGTGACGATCAGCGAGTTCACGAAGAACACCGAGAAGGGCCGGTTCAGCGCATGCCAGCCGTCCTTGAAGTTCTCGAAGGTCAAGTCGGACGGGATGATGCCCGGTTCGGTCAGGATCTGTTCAGGCGGTTTGAACGCGCTCACCACCATCCACACCAGCGGATAGATCATGAACGCCACGAACACCAGCAACCCGGTGTGCTTGAGAGCAGCCCGGAACCGCCGCTGCCGGACGGGAGCCAGGCTCGAGACTACTTTTCCTGCCGTCAGACTCACCATCAGCTGTCCCTCAATTGTCGCCGTAGAAGACCCAGTACTTCGAGACCAGGAAATGCAGTGCCGTCACCACGGCGATCGCCACCATCAGCACCCAGGCCAGCGCCGACGCGTAGCCCATGTCGAAGGCGACGAACCCCTGCTGGTACACGTACAGCGTGTAGAACAGCGTCGAGTTCGCCGGACCGCCGGTGCCGCCGCTGACGATGTGCGCCTGGGTGAAGGTCTGGAACGCGCCGATCGTCTGCAGGATCAGGTTGAAGAAGATGATCGGCGTGAGCAGCGGCACCGTCACGTGCGTGAACTGCCGCCAGACACCCGCGCCGTCGACGCGAGCCGCCTCGTACAGCTCGTCAGGGACCTGCCGCAGGCCCGCCAGGAAGATCACCATCGGCGAGCCGAACGTCCACACGTTCAGCACGATCAGCGTCGCCAGCGCGGTCCGCGGGTTCTGCAACCAGCTCTCGCCGTGGATCCCGATCAGCGCCAGCCCTTTGTTGATCAGACCGTCGTCACCGAAGATCTCCCGCCACAGGATCGCGATCGCCACCGAAGACCCCAGTAGTGACGGCAGGTAGAACGCGCTGCGGTAGAACGCCAGCCCGCTCAGGCCGCGGTCGAGGATCAGCGCGAGCAGCAACGCGAAGGCGAGCTGCAGCGGCACCGAGACCAGCACGTAGATCAGGGTCACGCGGACCGAGGCCCAGAACTGGTCGTCGTGGATCATCCGCTGGAGGTTCTCGAGCCCGGTCCACTCCGGCGGATTGAGGATGTCGTAGTTCGTGAACGCCAGGTACAGCGACGCGAGCAACGGCACCGCGGTGATCAGCAGGAACCCCAACTGCCAGGGGATCAGGAAGATGTGTGCCGCCCGCCCCTGGCGATTGAGGTAGAACTTCGAGCGGGACGTCATGCGGCCCGCTTGATCCCGGCGCCGATCTCGTCCACCAACTTCTTCGCACCGGCCGGCACCGCCGTCTTGCCCAGCGCGATCTCCTCGCAGATCCGGGCCATCGTGGTCCGCCAGGTGCTCGACCCGGGAGGTGCCTCGTAGCGCGGCTTCCGCTCGCCCGCGCGTTCCTTCGCGACCGCCGCGAGCATCTCCTTCTCGTCCGGGCTCGCGAACGCGGCGGCCTGCTCGGCGACCTTCGGGTTCGTCGGCGCGCCCATGGTCAGCCGGACGGTCTTCAGCATCTCGGCGTTGTTCACGTTGTAGTCGAGTACTTTGCCGGCCGCCTCCAGGTTGCCGTCTTCGATCCGCTGGTAGATCGCCATCCGCGGGAAGTACAGGTACTTGTGCCCGGCCGGTGCGTCCGCGGCGATCGGGGCCGCCCGCAGCCGGAACTTCTCCTTCGGGAACATCTTCGCGTCGTCGATGATGTGGTTGGAGTTGCCGAAGTTCACCAGGACCTTCTTCCCCACCTGAGCCCAGTCCGGGCCCATCCCCTCCTGCTCACTGAGCGACAACGCACCGCCGGCCTTGCGCAGCTTCTCCCACCAGTCGAGCCAGCTCCCCAGACCGTCCACCGTGAACCCGACCTGACCGTCCTGGGTCCACAACTGCTCACCCCGCTGCCGCAGCCAGGCCTCGAACGTGAGGTCGTGGTCGGGTGCGTACGGCGTACCCTTGCGCTTCCCGGGATTGTTCTTGCTGTAGGCAACGAGTAGCTCGGCCAGGCTGTCCCAGGTCCAGCCCGGCCCCTCGGCCGGAATGGTCACGCCGTCAGCCTTGGCGACGGTCTCGTTGTAGCGGATCACCGGTGTGAAGATGCCGAACGGCAGCGTGTTGAGCTGCCCGTCGAGGTTGAAGGTCTCCAGGTCTTCCTTGCTGTAGTCGTCCCACTTCAGTGTCGGGATGTCGTCGAGCTTCCGGTACAGCTTGCTCTTGTGGTACGTCATCACCTGCGGCGACGCGATCCAGAAGATGTCCGGCACGTCGCGGGCCGCGATCTGCGTCGTCATCCGTTCCTGGAAGGCGGTGTAGTCGGCGAACTCCGGCTCGATCGTGATCGACGGGTTCGCCGTACTGAACTGCTTCAGGGCCTTGGTGTAGTTCTGCTGGCGGATGTTGTTGCCCCACCACGCGTACCGCAGCGTGACCTTCCCACCATCACCTGAGGGCCCGCCGCCACTCCCGCCGCACCCGGCGACCGCGGCCGCCGCGAGCCCGGTTCCCAGTGAAACCTTGAGAAATCCTCGCCGATCCATCTCGTTCTCCTCACACACAGACGAGTACGTCGAACAACCCGATCTCCGGCACCTGCACCCACCCGTCGCTCACCGGCAGGCGCTCCTGCGCCACCAGCGCCCGCGCCTCGCGTACGTCGGCCGGCACCCGCAACTGCGCCGACCCGATCCGTACGGGTGGAGCGAATCGCTGGTCGGCGTCCCCCGATCTGTTCAGCAGATGTACGACGAACCCCGCCGCCGACCGCCCCAGCACGATCTCGACCTGCTCCGGCAGGTCCGTCTCCACCGCTCCGCCCACCTGATCCACGAACAGATCGCGATGAACGCTCAACCCCACTTCCCGATAGGCCTGTCCGATGGTCCACGGGAACAGCACGACGTTGCCCTGCTTGACCATCCCGGGATGGTCAAGCGGCACGTGTCCGTAGCACTTCTCCGGTGGGCCGTACGGCGCTCTCGACAGGGCTCGGAGCGCGACCTCGGCGTCGGACGGCGCCTCGATGACCTTGAAGGTCCCGAACACCGGAACGCCGCCCTCGAGGTGCAGAGACCGGGTCTCCGCCTCGGTCTCGTACCGGGCGAGAGTCCGGACGGGGAGCGCCGTTGTGGTGCCGGTGGCAACTACTCGGCCGACGTAGGTACCTAGGTCCACTGGTCCGACATTCGGCAGCACCACCGTCCGATAGCGGGTCAGGTCCGCCTCGCCGAGCCGCTCTTCCGGCAGCACGTCGAACGGCACATGACGCTGCAGGAGCGAGAGGTAGAGACCTTCGAACTCGGCCCGGGAGTGCACTGGTCTGACCAGTAGCGTCTGTGCGGCAGGCACCAGGTCCCGATAGACCTCGGCATGATCGCGATGGAATCGCGTGAGCTGGGCAGCGACGTCCAGGCAGGCGTACGGCGTGGTGGCCGGCGTCCCCATGATGTACGTCGAGGGGTTGGCGCCGCGGGCGATCGCCTGCACCAGGTACTGCGCGAAATGATGCGGATCCTCACTGGCCATCCGGTACGGCATGTCTACGAAGCCCACCGAGTTGGTGAGCACCGGGACCGTGGGACGGAAGGTCTTCGCCGCGCTCACGCTCTCGCTGGTTCGGTGATGCCACAACCGCCGGCCGACCGCGTTGTTCGCCTCGTGGAACACGATGTCCGCCTGGTCGCCGAGGACCAACGGCGCCTCCGGACGTCGAGCCGCCAGGTGCTCCCGGATCCTCCCGGTGAGATCGGCCAGCACTTCCTTCGAGAACCGTTGCCAGTCCGCATACCCGGGTGAATCGCGGTCGTCCGGCAGCACCCCGTCGTACCGCTCCTGACAGGCCACGCAGTGGCAGACCCCGTGGTAGACGCGGCTGTAGTCGACCTCGTTGAACGACATCCAGTTGCAGAAGAAGCCGTCCAGCGGATACCGATCGAGCACCTCGTCGAGGACCTCGAACAGCTTCACCTGGTAGTAGTCGCCGCTCGGGCAGACGCTCGTCAGCCCGTTGTAGACCTGCCGCGCTCCGCTGGGTCCGACGAAGCACCAGGCCGGATGCGCCTCCGCCCGCCGGTGGTCGATCTTGGAGAAGTCCATCCGGCCCATCACGCGGATGCCTCGCCGCGCCGCCGCCTTCACCGCGTCGCCGACCAGGTCACCGGACGGGCGCCCCGCCAGGTGCGGGTTGCGGGTCTGGAACTCCAGATCGGTCGGGTAGTTCGACAAGATCCCGCCGACGCTCAGCAACCAGGTGTCCGCGCCGAACTCCTCCAGATAGTCCAGCACCGACTCGACATCCAGCCCGGCGTCGATCTCGCGCAAGTTGGTCTGGAACATCCGGAACGGGTCCTGCCACCAGAGCCTCACGAGTGCTCCCGGCGCAACGTCCGGTACAGCGCGGAGTGGTCGAGCTCCCCGTCTCCATCCGCGATGGCAGCGTTCATCAACTGCTGCGTCGCGGCGGTGTTCGGCAGCGCCAGATCCAGTTCGGCCGCGGCTTGGACGGCCAGTCCGAGGTCCTTGCGGTGCAGCCGCAGCCGGAACCCCGGCTCGAAGGCTTCGTTGACCATCCGCTCACCGTGCACCTCGAGAATGCGCGAGCTGGCGAACCCGCCCATCAGCGCCTGCCGTAAGACGGCCGGATCCGCGCCGGCCCGTTCCGCGAACAGCAGTCCCTCGGCGACCGCTTCGATGGTCAGCCCAACGATGATCTGGTTCGCGACCTTCGCGGTCTGTCCGGCGCCGGGACCGCCGATGAGCGTGACGTTCTTTCCCAGGACGGCGAAGATCGGCCGCGCTCGCTCGAACACGTCCGGCCGGCCGCCGACCATGATGGTCAGCGTCCCGTCCCGCGCACCGACCTCGCCGCCGGACACTGGTGCGTCGAGGTAGTCGCAACCCAGTTTCTCGATCAGCTGCGCGAAGCCGATGGTCGCGGTCGGCGAGATCGAGCTCATGTCGATCACCAGCGACCCCGGCCGCAGCCCCTCAGCGGCGCCGCCCGGCGCGAACAGCGCCGCCTCGACGTCAGGGGTGTCCGGCACCATCAGGATCACGACCTCGGACCGCTCAGCCACCTCCTTGGCCGACGCGCACACGTCTGCGTCGAGATCGGTCCGGCCGCGATAGACGGAGAGTTCGTGGCCGGCAGCAATCAAGTTGTCCGCCATCGGACGGCCCATCACTCCGAGCCCGATGAACCCGATCCTCATGCCTGGCTCCAATCGACATGCACGACCTCGAGCAGCCCGGCAGTCGGAATCACGATCTCCGCCCGCCCGTCCACGACCGCCGGCTCCAGCTCGATCCCGGCCACCAGCAGCCGGACCTTCGGCCGATCCGTCGGTACTGCGATCGACACGGTCTGCGGCGGCAACGGGAGCGTCTCGCGGATCGCGCCTCGCATCGCCATCGGGTTCGTGAGGTTGACCAACGCAACGGCGACTTCGTTCTCGCCTCGATGGACTGCGACGTCCACCAGTCCAGGCCCGCCAACCGTCACCTGGGGCGTGGCGCCAAGCGCCCAGGAGACCGCGTTGGCGATCAGCCGGCCGTGGTCGGACTGCAACGCCTCCCAGAAGATCGCTCCGAGGTCGAACGGGAAGTACACGGTCCGGCCGCCCTGGGCGTTCTCCGTGCAGATCACCGCGGGCTTGTCCGGAGCCTCTCTCTGGTAGACCTCCTCCATCGGCAGGTCCGGGAAGTCCGGGATGAACCGGAACGGCGTCACCGCGTCCGACTCCACCCCGATGATGTGGGTGCCGCCAATGATCCGCGTCGTACCCTCGAAGCCGGCGTTCAACGGATGCGCGTCCGTCAGCGCGATGTAGTTGTTCTGCACCGGCCGGCTCGCTTCGGTCAGGCGGACGCCGAGCACGTCCCCCAGCCCGAAATCGGTCCGCTGGTTCCCGTTCTCGTCGTACAGCGAGCTCTGGTACGCCGCCACGAGCGATCCGCCACCGTCGACGTACGACCGCAGGATCGCGCACTGGTCGTCGCTGAGCTGCTCGGCGTTCGCGAGGACGACGACCTTGAACCCGCTCAGTCGCTCCACGGTCATCGCCTGGTCGGAGACGAACTCGAACGGCACGCGCGCCTCGACGAGCGCGTGGTAAAAGCCGTCCTCGTGGTCGTTGTCGCCGGCCCGCAGTTGCCCGGTCCGCGTCGGGTCGAGCAGCGCGACCTCGGCAGTGATCCGCAGATCCTTGAGCACCGGTTCGACAGCTGCGTGCAGGTTGAACGCCTCGACCACGGGCTGCACCCAGCGCTGGTCCGGGACGCTCGCGTTGAACTTCGTGAACCACGGCAGCGCGCCCTGCGCGAACCCGTCGACGATCCAGGTCTTCGTCTCCTCCGGCGGCGCGACGGAGTCCTTCCAGCGGTACTTGTGCTCGGGCCCGACGGACGTGATGAGTCGTACCGGACGGTCCGGGAACACTCCTCGATTGCGCTTCCCGTTCCGGCCGGCCGCCCACGGCGCCTCGATCCCGTGCCGACCCTGCTTGTCGATGATGAACAGCGGCGCGACCGGCTCCGCCAGATCACGGGCCAGGTCGCGCGCCGCGAGCGCACCCATGTTCGGCACGAAGCGGGCATGCGGGCGGAGGTCGCGGACCGCCTGGTCCCAGATACCGACCAGGTCACCGAGTCGCCGGCGCCGCCAAGCGACGTACTCCGGCCAGCCCTCGCCGTGCTCCTCGGCCGGCAACTCCAGACCGGTCTCGTCCCGGAACGACCTGCGGGCGTCCTCGCTGTACGAGATCCCGTAGTACCCCTCCCACCGATTGGCGAAGACCGCGTCCACGCCGTACTCGCGGACGATCTCGCGAATCACCTCGGTGACGAATTCCCGGTGGTACGGCGTGAACGCGCACGTCAGCCAGATACCGGGGTACGCCCAGTGCTCGATCGGGTTGCCGTCCCGGTCGCGGGCCAGCCACTCGGGGTGTGCCGCGGCGGCGTCCGCATGAACCGCGTGCGGGTCGACGCGGGCCATCACACTCATGCCGAGGCTGCGGGCGCCGTCGACGAGCGTGCCGAACGGGTCGGTGTCGCCAAGGAACTTGCTCCGGTAGTGGTACTCGATCTCCGTCGGGTAGTAGGCGACGTACCCGCCCGCGCTGATGCAGGTGGCGTTGGCCTTGCTGTCGTGCATCAGCCGCAGCCAGAAGTCGGCGTCAAAGTGCGCCGGATCGTCCTCGGCCAACGTGATCTGGGCCCAGCGGGTCGCCGCCAACGGCCAGTCCGGATCGGAGTCGACTACTTGGTTCTCGTGCTCGGTGTGCATCGCACCTCCGGCGTCGTTGGTAGTCGTAAGATTGTTAGACAAGAATGCACGACTGGCAAGAGCTGATGTTAGTCTTCAGCGATGGAGTATCGCGGCCATGAGCTGAGTGCGAACGTCTCGATGCTGTTCACCGAGCTGCCGTATCCGGAGCGGTTCGCCGCGGCGGCGCAGGCCGGTTTCCGGGTCGTGGAGTCCTGGTGGCCGTTCGCCGTACCCGATCCGTCGACGGCCGAGGTCGACGACTTCGTGCGCACCGTGTCGGCCGCCGGGGTGTCGCTGGGCGCCTTGAACTTCTACGGCGGAGACATACCGGGCGGCGAGCGCGGCGTCGCGTCGCATCCGGATCGGCAGGAACAGCTGACTGCCAACGTGCGAGTGATGGTCCGCATCGCCGAGCGCACCGGCTGCCGGCTGTTCAACCTGCTCTACGGGCAACTCGACGATCGCTGGTCGCGCGACGAGCAGGAGAAGACTGCGACAGCCGCGATCGGTGCCGCCGCTTCGGCCGTGGCCACCGTGGATGGCACGGTCCTGATCGAACCGCTGACCAAAGGATTGAACGGCCGCTATCCCCTGCTCACCGCGGACGACGTCCTGCGGCTCCTCAGCGGCCCGCTGCGGGACATCGACAATCTCTCGCTGCTGTTCGACACGTTCCACCTCGGCAGCAACGGGGTCGATCTGCTCGCCACGGCGTCGACGGTTCCGGTCGCGCACGTCCAGCTCGCCGACAGTCCGGGACGCGGCGAGCCGGGATCCGGAGCGCTGCCGATCGACGCGACCCTCGACGCGTTGAAGGCGGCGGGCTACGAGGGAGTTGTCGCCTGCGAGTACAAGCCGACGACGGACACCCTCGAAAGTCTCGGCTGGATCTCCTGAACCGATGTCAAAGCCGGGCGACCGGCTCCGACCAGGAGGCACAAGCAGCCATCACCCGGAGGACATCATGCGGAAGATCATGTACTACGTGCACCAGTCGCTCGACGGCTTCATCGAGGGGCCGAACGGCGAGTTCGACTGGCCGGTGCTCGGGCCGGAGCTCGGTGCGTACTCGATGTCGCTGACCGAGCGCGCCGACCTGTTCCTCTACGGGCGGACGGTCTGGGAAATGATGTCGTCGTACTGGCCGAACGCCGAGGCGATGAACCCCGACGAGCACGCGATCGAGTTCGCGCCGGTCTGGCGCCGTACGCCGAAGGTCGTGCTCTCGACGACCCTCGAAAGCGCCGATTGGAACACGCGCATCGTCCGCAACGCCAAGGACCTCGAGGCGATCAAGGCGGAGCCGGGCAAGGACATCCTGCTGACGGGGAGCTCGACCGTCGCCGCGGCCCTGACCGAGCTCGGGCTGCTCGACGAGTACCACGTGATCGTGCACCCGGTGGTGCTCGGCGGCGGCAAGCCGGTGCACCAGCCGACCGGCCGGCGTACGCTCCGGCTGGTGGAGACCCGGTCCTTCGACAACCGGACCGTGCTGCTTCGTCACGACCTCGTTTGATCGGTGGCCGCAGTCGCCAAAGCAGCGGCGACTGCCGCGACCGCAGGAGTTCGGGTACGGCGGGTGAGCAGGAACACCGCCCGCCCGACATCGCCTTCGGCCGGCCGCCGTACGGCGACGCCTGGAGCGCCCGCACCGATGACGAGATCCGGGAGCAATGCACCCGCGCCCGTCGTACGGACGAGCTCGAGCAAGATGAGGAAGTCGTCGGAGCTGTAGCGGATGTCGGGCTCGAACCCGCCGAGCTCACGGCAGACGCGGACATGCATCTCGCGATGACCGGTGTTGGGCTGGCACGCGGCCCACGGCAGGTCGGCAAGCCGCCTCAGCTGGACGCGGTCGGCGGCGGCCTCCGGATGATCCTCGGGGAGAATGACGCGGATCTGTTCGCGGAGCAGGTGCTCACGACGCAGGTCGGTGTGTACGGCGCGCGGCTGGCCGTCGTACTCGTCGCCGACCATGACGTCCAACTGCTGCAGGCGAAGCGCCGGCGCGGCCTGTTCGACCTCGAGTTCGGCGGCCTCGACGCGGATGTCGGGATGCGTCGTCGCGAGGCTGCGAATCGCCGGAGCGACCACGCGGATGAACGCGGACTGGAACGACGCGATCCGGACAACCCCCGCAACCCGGCCCGCCGCGACGGCAGCCAACTCCGCCTCGGCTGCTTCGACTCCGTCCAGCAGCGCCGTCGCGTGCCGCACCAGCACCTCGCCCGCCGCGGTCAGCCGCACATTGCGACCGACCCGCTCGAGCAATCGGGTCCCGGTCTCGCGCTCCAGAACGGCCAACTGCTGCGAGATCGCGCTGGGCGAGTAGCCGAGCGCGCGGGCCGCGCCGTGAACCGTTCCGCGGCCGTGGACCTCCCGCAGCAGCCGCAATCGGTGCAGATCCATCATTCGTTCAGCTTAGCTTCACAATGCTGTCCGTGAAGCCGTGATGGACGTGAACAGTCCGCTCCCCTGACCATCGAGGACGTGGGACGCCTCTTCTGCCTTCTTTCCGCCGCCACCTTCGGAGTCATGGCCGTCTTCGGCAAGCTCGCGTACGACGCGGGTGTGTCGGTGGACGCGCTACTCCTGGTCCGCTTCGGCCTGGCCGGCGCGCTACTGCTCGCACTCGCGCTCGCCCGCGGTGCGCTCCGCAACCTTCCCCGCCGCGCCGTCCTCACCGGACTCGGCATGGGCGTGTTCGGATACGCCGCCCAATCCGGCCTGTACTTCTCCGCGTTGGCCCGCATTGACGCGTCACTCGTCGCGTTGCTGCTGTACCTGTATCCGGTCCTCGTGATGGTCGGGGCGATCGCATTGCGCCGCGAACGCGCCTCGCGCCGGCGCATCGCGGCGCTGGCGGTCGCCCTGGTCGGGATCGGGTTGGTGCTCAGCGGGGCGATGACCGGGCGGTTCGACTTGCCCGGCGTCCTGCTGGCGTTGGGGGCGCCAACCGTCTACACCTGCTACATCCTGGTCGGCGATTCGCTGACCGCCGACGTACAGCCGCTCGCGTTGACGGCGCTGGTGTGCACAGGCGCCTTCGGCACCTTCCTGGTCCTGGCCTTCTTCCGCGGAACCGACCTGGCGTTTGCCCCGATCGGCTGGCTGTGGTTGGCCGCTGTCGCGCTCATCAGCACCGTCGCGGCGATCCTGTTCTTCTTTGCCGGGATGGCCCGAGTCGGCCCGTCGGTCGCCTCGATCCTGTCGATCTTCGAGCCGGTCGTAACGGTCGTCGCGGCGGCGCTGATCTTCGGCGAGCACCTGAGCGCCGTGCAGTGGCTGGGCGGAGCGCTCGTACTGTCCGCCGTACTGATCGTGCAGTGGCCCGGCAGCCAATCGCTGCCGGACCTTACGGCAGTGGCTGCCACTCGTCGTTCGGCATCCGGAGGATCGCCCACCCCACCGCGGCGAACCCCACTGCCTGCAGTCCCCAGCCGACCAGGTCGAGCGGGTGGCTGCTGATGATGACCGCGGTCAGGTGCAGCGGCTGCGAGACCGCGACCGCCAGCGCCGCCCACCGGCCGCCGACGCCGGAGCGCCACATCGCGATCCCGAGCAGGATGGTGCCGAGTACGTGCCCGACCACGAACACGGTTCCGGCGAGATCCACCGAGCCGTGCGTGACCTCGGCGATCCTCGTGATCGTCGCCTGGTCGACACCGGCGGTGCCCGCCGACCAGGTGAACACGTCACTGGACGCCAGCCAGGGCAACGACAGGTAGCCCGGGACGATGAGGAACACCGCGATCCCGGTCAGCCACGGCGCGCCGCGGCGGGCCAATCGACCGACGAAGTACACCCCCGGGACCAGCGTGACCAACGCGATGTAGGACAGCCACAGGATCGTCGAACTGCGATCGAGGTGACCGACGATCTTGCCGGTCATTGTCGAGACGTCATCCGCGGTGTCGTACGGCAGCAGGAACCGGAGCAGCGCCACCGCTGCCGGCCCGATCGGCAGGACGAGCGCTGCCACCAACCGCCACGCGGGCCGGATGTCCGGGCGGGACGTCGTACGGCTGATCGTCTGTGTCATCGCGCACCTGCCAGCTCGCGCTTCGGCAGCAGTACGGCGATGACGCCGACGACGGTCGCAGCGACTCCGAATCCGGCCGCGGCGACGGCGGCACCGGGGACATCGGACGCGAAGAACGCCGGTACGGCGAGCAGCGCCGAAGCCAACCGCAGCGTGATCAACGGCGCCAGCGCCCAGCGCTTCCCGCGCCAGGCGTACCCGACCAGCACCAGGCTGATCAACCCGATCACCGCGGCCCCGATCGCGACGCTCATCGGCGGGTGATCCCCGTCCGTGAGGAGCGGCGTCGCCACGTCCATCAGTGCGAGCAGCCCGAGGAGAACCAGCCCGAATCTGTACATTTCCCTACCCCCTTGTTCCGGTGTTGGCACCACCGTCGTCCCTGTAGGCAGGTGTCCGCCTGAGGGTGAATTCCCTCCCCGGCGGGCAGTTCCCCGCCCGTTCCGGGATCGCTTTCCCGAGACGGCGGGAACCTTTCGGGAGCACACTGCGGATATGACAACGTCCCGGAACCGCCGAGGCCTCGCCGCCGCGCTGGCCGCGCTGGTGGTGGCCGAGGTGGTTTTCGCCGTGGCCTACGGCGTCTCGATCGGGTGGGGCTGGCGCGAGCTGGTCGACAGTTTTGCCGTGACGAACGGCCTGATGGGCCTCACCTTCGGCCTGTGCGGCGCGGTCATCGCCTGGCACCGGCCGGCCAACCCGATCGGCTGGCTGTTCCTCGCGGACGGGATCGGCCACGCCACCACGCCGTTCGCCGACACCCTGGCCTACGTCGTGCACGGTGAGTTCGCGCAGCGGGTGCTCGTCACCGTCTCGATGGCTGCCTGGCCGTGGTCGATCGGACTGTTCCTGCCGCTCGCGCTGTTGCTGTTCCCGGACGGCCGGTTGCTGTCCCCGCGCTGGCGCTGGGCCGCGATCGGGATCATCGTGACCGCGCCGCTTTTCGTCCTGGAGATGATCGGGAGCGGCGAACCGATCTCGCCCGATCTTCCTCTCGGCCTGTTGACCGTGCCGAACTACGACGCTCTGCAACCCCTGTGGACAGCGACCGAGGTCCGCAATCTCGTCGCGATCCTGTTGGCCCTGTTCTGCCTCGGGATCCGCTACCGCCGGGCCGACGAAGCGGGCCGCCGGCAACTGCTGTGGTTGCTGCTGGCATCGGTGATCGCGCTGCTCTTCGTCGTCCCGTGGGCCTTCGTCGCCGGTACGCCGATCCTTGTCCTGCTGGCGATTCCGCTGATCCCGATCGCGGTCGCCGTGGCGATCGTCCGCTACCAACTGCTCGACATCCGGCTGGTCGTGTCGCGTGCGCTGACCTGGGCGCTGTTGTCGCTCGTTGCCATTGGCATCTATGCGGCGCTGGTCGCGTTACTCGACTCGCTGATCGCGTCACAGGTCGGACGGTCAGCCGCGGTGACCGTGTTCGTGGCACTGGTCATCGCGCCGGTGCTGCCCCGGCTGCAGCAGCTGGTCGACCGAGCTCTGTACGGCGACCGGCACGATCCGGCGCGTGTGGCGTCCCGGGTCGGCGAGCAACTGTCCGCCGGCCTTCCAGGCGTGGTCGCAGCAATCCGCTCCGCCCTACGCCTGCCATACGCCGCCCTAATCGTCAACGGCCAAGTCATAGCCGCCAGCGCCACCACCCCCGCCCGCGGCCCCGCGGCCGGTTCTGCTGGAGGTTCCGTCGTACCGCTGGAGTTGTCGTACGGGGGTGAGGTGGTGGGGACGCTCGAGGTTGGGGTGCGGTCGGGTGAGTCGGGGTTGTCGTCGGCCGATCGGAGTGTGCTCGGGCTGGTCGCCGTACCGCTGGCGGTCGCGCTGCATGCGACGCGCTTGTCGGCGGAGTTGCAGTCGTCGCGCGAGAAGCTCGTGTCCGCGCGCGAGGAGGAACGTCGACGGTTGCGGCGGGACCTGCACGACGGTCTGGGGCCGACGCTCACCGGCGTCGCGTTCTCCGCGGACGCCGCCGCGAACCTGATCATCACCGACACATCGCAGGCTGTCGAACTGCTCGCCCGGTTGCGGTCCGATACCCGGTCGGCGATCGCCGACGTACGTCGTCTGGTCGAGGACCTGCGACCCCCGGCACTCGACGAACTCGGGCTGGTCGGAGCATTGCGGCAACGCGCGGATCAACTGTCTTTCCGTGCCGATGGAGCAACGCTCCAGGTGGAGGTCGCAGCCGAGGGATTGCCGACGTTGCCCGCCGCGTTGGAGGTCGCGGCGTACCGGATCGCGACCGAGGCGCTGACGAACGTCGTACGGCACTCTCGGGCAACCTCCGCCGTACTGACGCTGCGCTGCGGGACCGCGTTGGAGATCGAGGTGACCGACGACGGCCCACCAACCGACACCTGGCGCCCCGGCGTCGGCCTGCAAGCAATGAACGAACGAGCCGCCGAACTGGGCGGCACCTTCGAAGCCGGCCCAACCGCCCACGGCGGCCTCGTCCGCGCCGTCTTCCCCCTCCCCACCTCCACCACCGACACCCCGCCCCACTCTCGCAACGCCCTCCCCGCCCACACCCCCGCGGCCCCCAACCCCGCCCCACCCACCGACCTCTCTCCCACCGACCCCTCTGCCACTCGCACCGCCACCAGCCCCTCTGCCACGCGCACCCCCGCCACCCGCCCTTCCACCGACGCGCCTCCCAGACCGAATCCCGCAGTACCGTCCACCTCCAACACCGACTCACCCACCGACCCCTCTACCACGCGCACCCCCGCCACCCGCTCTTCCGCCGACGTGCCTGCCGGACCGAATCCCGCAGTACCGTCCACCTCCGACACCGACTCACCCACCGACGCCACTGCCACGCGCGCTCCCGCCGCCCGCTCTTCCGCCGACGCGCCTGCCGGACCGAACCGCGCAGTGCCGTCCCCCGAAGCCTCGTCCTTGGAGTTGCGGTGATCCGGGTCGTGCTGGCCGACGACCATCCGGTGGTCCGGGCGGGGTTGGAGGCGCTGCTCAGCTCCCTCCCCGGGATCGAGGTAGTCGGGGTCGCCTCCACCGGACGTGAAGCGATCCGCGAGGTCGTCACGACCCGCCCCGACGTCGCCGTACTCGACCTCCAAATGCCCGACCTGGACGGCTTCGCCGCCACCCGCGAACTGGCCCGCGCCGCACCCGAGGTCGCCGTCCTCGTACTCACCATGTTCGAAGACGACGACTCGGTCTTCGCCGCCATGCGCGCCGGCGCCCGCGGCTACCTCGTCAAAGGCGCCGAACAAGACGAGATCGCCCGCGCCATCCGAGCCGTGGCCGCCGGCGAAGCCATCTTCGGCCCCGGCGTCGCCCGCCGCGTCCTCACCTTCTTCGCGGCCCCGCCACCCACCGCCCCGTTCCCCGAACTCACCACCCGCGAACGCGAGATCCTCGACCTCCTCGCCGCCGGCCTCTCCAACCCCGCGATCGCCACCCGCCTCGACCTGGCCCCGAAGACCGTCGCCAACAACGTCTCCACCATCTTCACCAAACTAGGCACCGCCGACCGAGCCACCGCCATAATCCAAGCCCGCAACGCCGGCCTAGGCATACCTAACGACAGGACGTAGTCGACCAACTGGCCTGCACGCCCGCCCGAGCTCCCTCTCCCGGCCCCAGATCCACCGACTACCTCCTGTCGTTAGGCGCGCTCGGCGTACCTAAGAACGGGTGGTGCCCCGACTCCTGCGCCTCTCCCCCAGCCGCCCCCGCCTCCCGGCGCCCGGCCCAGCAGCGCAACTCGCGACCACTACCCGTTCTTCGGTACGCCGATCGCCTTCAGATAGCGCTCGCCCACGGTGCGAAGGTGGTTGACGAGGGCCGGCGGGCCGTCGACGTGGAAGTCGAGGCCGAGCATGCCGATGTAGACGGCGATCGTCTCGAGCGAGTCGGCGCCCGTGACCAGGATGCAGGTGTCGTCATCCACGGATTCGACAATGCCGACGGCCGCGTGGATGCGCGACAGGACCTCCTGAGCGGGCGCGTACACCGTGATTCGAGCATGCGCCTTCCACCCGGCCGACGCCACGTCATGCAGTACGAAATCGATGTACTCCCCGTCGGCCATCGGACGCGGCTGATACCGCCGCCCCGTTGCCATCCGCAACGACATCCAATCGACGCGGTACGTGTGCCACTCCCCCTGCTCGTCCCGCGCGACCAGATGCCAGTACCCGTGCCAGCTCACCAGCCGATAGGGCTCGACGAGGATCGGCAACTGCTGCGTGACACTCGATCCCGCCTTGTACAGCGAGACACCGTCCGGTACGACGTACTCGAAGCGAAGATAATGCTCGTCCCGGATGCACGCCGCGATGGTCGACAGTACGGCGGGATCGATCTCGGGAGCGTCGACGTTCGAGCGCGTGTTGTCGGGGCCCTTGTCCATCGCCTTGTTGATCGCGTTCACCTGGCGCTGCAGACGATGCGGAAGCACCTGCTGGAGCTTGGTCAGCGCGCGCACGCTGCTCTCCCCCATCCCGACAACGCCCGCACCGGTCCGCAGACCGACCGCGACGGCGACCGCTTCCTCGTCGTCCAGCAGCAGCGGCGGGAGCTTCGCGCCGACACCGAGCTGGTAGTGGCCGGCCGGACCGCGCGTCGCGTCGACCGGATATCCGAGGTCACGCAGCCGATCGATGTCGTTCCGAACCGTCCGCGTCGTCACCTCGAGTCGCTCGGCCAGCTCGGAACCGGTCCACGCGGGACGCGTCTGCAGCAGAGCTAGCAGTGCTAGCAAACGCTGCGAAGTCTCGAGCAAAACAATCTCCCAATTAGGAATCTAATGTTCCTATACGGATTCTACGGTAGAGCCATGAACACGAACGAGAGCATCCGGCCCTTCACCGTCACAATCGCCCAGGCCGACCTGGACGACCTGAACGCCCGCCTCGCGCGGACCCGCCTTCCCGAGGCCGCCCCGGGCGACGACTGGGACCTCGGCACGCCGAACCACTACCTCCGCGAGATGGTCGACCGCTGGCAGAACGAGTTCGACTGGCGGGCGCAGGAGGCGCGGATGAACGAGTTCCCGCACTACCTGACCGAGATCGACGGGCAGACCGTGCACTTCATCCACGTGCCGTCCGCGGTCGAGGGCGCCACCCCGCTGCTGCTGACCCACACGTACCCGGGTTCGTTCGCCGACTTCCTCGACATGATCGGCCCGCTCACCGACCCGGTCGCGTACGGCGGATCCGCCGAGGACGCGTTCTCGGTCGTCGTACCGTCGATCCCCGGCTTCGGGTTCAGCACGCCGCTCGTCGACCGCGGCTGGACGATGGCGCGGGTGGCGCGCACGTTCGACACGCTGATGCGGCGGCTCGGCTACGAGTCGTACGGCGCGCACGGGTCCGACGCCGGCGCGATGGTCGCCCGGGAACTCGGCGTACTGAACCCGCCCGGATTCCTCGGACTGCACGTCCTGCAGCTGTTCTCGTTCCCGTCGGGCGACCCGGCCGAGTTCGAGAAGTTCACGCCGGCGGACTACGCCGCACTCGAACACCTGAAGTGGTTCCAGTCGGTCGGCGGGTACAACGCGATCAACTCGACCCGCCCCCAAACCGTTGCCGTCGGCATCTCCGACTCGCCGGTCGGGCAGCTCGCCTGGAACGAACTCTTCAACAACTTCGGCAACGGCACCAGCCTGGTCACCCAGGACCAGATCCTCACCGAGGTCTCCCTCTACTGGTTCACCAACACCTCAGCCGCAGCCGGCCGCTACCACTACGAGGAGGCCAACTCCGGCGCCGAACCCCAACTCAACCACGCCCCCACCGGCGTCGCCGTCTTCGCCGACGACTTCAAAACCATCCGCCCACTCGCCGACCGCGACAACACCAACGTCGTCCACTGGTCCAACTTCGAAAAGGGCGGCCATTTCGCCTCCCTAGAACGCCCCGAAGAGGTCACCGAAGACCTCCGCAAGTTCTTCCGCAACCTCTGACCTTCGTCACCCGACCGAGAGGGAGCCCGGAGCGCCAAGCGCCCCGGGCTCCTTTGAGCTCCACCCATCTGGAGGGACGTCCGGGCAGAGCCTCCTCCACCGGCCAACACACCCCGCCGGCGCTCATCCCCCACTCACCCACCTCCGAAACTACGCCCACCCACCCCACCCGACAACAGCGCTCACCCTCTGTGGATAACTCCTCTCCTGAACGGAGCGCCGCTCATATTCTGATGAGAACGCCCACAAACCGGGAAGGACCACGATGGACTCCGAAGAAGCGTCATACGTGCTCCCAGACGGAGAACGCGTTTGGGTGATCAAGACCTCCACCGCCGCCGACCTCTTGCCTCAAATGCTCGAACGTTTCCGCTTCGGTCATATGGACCCACTCATCTTCGGCGAAGCAGGCCGGCCCGAAGGCGTAGTCGTCCCCTTCGAACTCTGGCGCGCCCTCGACACGCGCGTCTTCGACGAGGACGGTTTCGATACGACCTACACCCTCGAACGCGCCCGCCTGTCCGACCCCCGCCCATCAATCCCCATCGAAGAAGTAGCCGCCGAGTTCGGCTGGAACCTCGACGACCCAATCGATGATTCCGACGTCAAGTCGAAGCCCAGGCAATGACGAGGTCATTTAGTCTGGGGCGATAGCTAGCGAGGGAGTTCAGATGTCGACGGAGACGCCGCAGGACCGGCCCAATGGCGACCGGGTCAACGTGATCGACACGGCGACCGCCGCACACAACCTTCCCCGGATGCTGCAGCGGTTCCGCGCAGGTCAGGCTGAGCCACTGATCTTCGGCGACGACGGCCGGCCGGTAGGCGTGGTCGTCCCCTTCGAGCGGTGGGCGCTGCTCGAAGAGGTGGCAGCGGACACTGAGCAGGCCGCAGAGATTCGCGAGGTCACCCGACGGCGCCTGGCGACCAACCGCGTCGAGGACTACGTCTCGGCCGACGAACTGGCCGCCGAGTTCGGCTGGAACCTCGACAGCGACAACGAGCCGCCCAGCAGTTCGAAGCAGTTCGCCTCGGCTTGAGCGCCCTGCGCGAGGGCCGGCCGACCTGACCCAAGCAGTGAAGGCCATGGAGGGCCTTCCCTCACCCGGCACCTCCGCACCACAAACGATCCGCCCGCCAGCAGCCCAACGCCACCCACCAAGCAGAGGCCCGTCCCAGAGCAGATAAGCCAGCTCCACGCGGTCGTCAATCGAACCGCAGGTCGTCGATCGTGGTCAGATCGATCCCGTAGCGCGCAGACACCTTGATCGTGTTCTCCCCAGTCAGCCGCAGCTCATTGATGCCTCGTGCCCCGGCAACGTCGACAACATGCTCACGCGAGTCACCCTCGATCTCCAGGTACGGCGGGATCTGAGCGAGCTGGCCAACGAGGCCGAGTTCAACCGAAGTGCACCCTGTGGATAACTCCCTCCTCGCCAGTCATCCACTTCCTATCCTGTAAAGGACGCCGACCGGAAGGATCTCGATGAACTCCGACGAAACACCGCACATTCTCGCCAGCGGTGAACGGATCTGGGTGATCGGCCCGTCCGCGGCCGCCGAGCATCTTCCGCAGATGCTCGAACGGTTCCGCTCGGGCGAGGCCGGCCCCTTCATCGTCGGCGACGCAGGGCAGCCTGAAGGCGTCTTCATCTCCTGGGACCTCTGGCAACGCCTCGCCGTACTCTCAGCCGACACCCTCGAGTTCGACCACGTGTACGACATCGCCCGCGAGTCCCTTGCCGACGATGGGCCGTCCGTCCCGCTCGAAGACGTGGCGGCCGAGATCGGCTGGGACCTGAACGAGCCGATCGACGACTCCGACCTGCCGCCGAAGAAGTGACCGCGCGGTATCGACTCCTCGTCAGGCCCAGGCTTCGGCGGGAACTCGCGATGCTGCAACACGCGGCCGCGTCACAACCGGACAGCCTTCGCGGTCGTGAGTTCCGTGCTCTCAAGCTCGGCCTTCAAGCCTTGGCCGAAGGACGCGAGGACGAGTACGACGGCAAGCGTCTCGGCTACTCGCCGGATCACCACGACCTCCGCGACTGTGCCGAACTCAAGGTGCCAGTCGTCCGGGAGTCCCGTCGCGGTCACGACCTCGGCCCGTCGCATCGCTTGATCTACCGCGAATTCGAAGCCGAGGATGGCGGTCTGCCCTACCGAGAGGCCGTCTGCTTCGCGCCACGCGGTTCAGATCTCCCGTTCCAGATCGCCGGCGCCCGCCTCGGGCGTGAGCTCGGGCAACCCGTCCCCGAGCTTGCGCACCTCCCGAACCACCGTCCCACCTTCCAACGCGGCGCCGCCGAACCCACCGGCCCACCCCGCCTCCCCCTCCCACCCGACCTCCGCAATGCCCTCGCCGCAGCCTCGAACGTGGCCCCCGCCCACGGAGCCGTCACCGCGCAACCGTCCACCCAGCCACCTTCAATCACCGCACGCCGCGGCATCCCGCGCGGCAGAGAGCGCTAGTCAGTGCTTGATTCGGCGAACCGGAGCTCGCTGATCGCGCTCAGATCGATCCCATAGCGGGCGTACACCTTGGTGGTGTTCTCGCCCGTGAGGTCGTCTTCGGGAACGCCCAACATGCGACCAACCTCAACGACATGTTCCTGAGAACGCCCTTCGATCTCGAGGTACGGCGGAATCAACGGCCACCTGTCGAGCTCTAACTGAGCACCGTCAAGCTCGAAACTCGTCCGCCGATTCTCCTGATACGACTTCGGCTCGAATCCGATGCGCCCCAGCAACTCGTTGGTGGTCTCGAAGTCCCCGACCACCACCTCGGTCTCCGTCGTACCGTCGATCCCGTCATGCGCGATCTCCTTGACCGTCAGCGTCACCGCCGTACCCGTGTCACGCAAGCGAATCCACCGTGACTGGTCCTCAACCTCGATGTCGTAGACGTACCGCCGCATCAGCCGATCCCCGACACGACGCCCACCCAGCGAGAGGATCCTGCCCGCCACCTCATCCGGATCAACGCCCAACACCTTGGCCTCGAACTCGATCGGCATCTCACACTCCCTCGGCGCCGTACTTCGCCGCCAGCTTTCGAAACTCGGTCTCCCGCAGCGCAAGAATCTCCTCGCGAAGGTCACTCCGAACGAACTCTTCCACAGGAAGGCAGAGATCCATTCGCTGGATGCAGATGCGCACCTGGAATGTGCCCTCACGATCCCGATAGAGCCGCACGCCGTACTAGCCCTCCTCGCAGTCGGTTCCGTTGTTGAGTCGGCAGCCGACGCACGTCTCGGGCAGGCGGACCGGTCGGACGCCTGGGTGAGGCGAACGCTCACCTGTTCGCGTAACGAATCAGCGGTGACTCGATGCGCGCAAGAGACACGCTCACCTGACGTCTAAGCAGGTGACTGTCGGCGCGGTCTGGCAAGCTCCTCTGGGAGGGGTGATAGGGGAATGAAGCCAGGGATCTACGACGCGTTGGTGACCAGCAGTCTGCTTGAGGCCATTGGGCAGTTTGATGGTCAGGAGCCGGTGGTACACGAGGTTGACGAGGCCGACCAGCCGGAGGTCCTGGCGCGGCACGTCGGGAACGCAGTACGGCGTGTGCTCGGCCGAACGCGCGACGCAGGCAAGCGCGTTGCTCTGGTCAACGACCTGCTGGAGCTCCTCGCCGAACACGACGACCTCCTGCCCAGCGAACCGCCTCGTCAACTCCACGCTCTCTGTCCCGCCGTACGTCCGGGCATCACGAGCTACGGCTCGACTCGTCCAAGTACGCCGCTGTCGGATGCTGCCCTGCTGACGAACTCGCACGGCGAGCCATCGCTGGGCCCGGAACTACGCGCCGAGATCGACACATCCGACGAGGTTGACCTGATCTGCGCGTTCGTGAAGTGGTATGGCCTCCGGTTGCTCGAGCCAGAGCTCGAGCGCCTTCGGCTTCGGGATGCTCCGTTCCGCGTCATCACTACGACCTATCTCGGCGCAACTGATCGCACCGCTCTCGACAGACTCGTCAACGACTTCGGCGCCGAGGTCAAAATCCAGTACGACGTCCTCCGCACGCGCCTGCACGCGAAGGCGTGGCTCTTTCGCCGCGCGACCACCTTCGACACGGCGTACGTCGGATCGTCGAATCTCTCCCGAGCAGCGCTACTCGACGGGGTCGAGTGGAATGTCCGACTCTCCCGGGTGGCCACGCCGGGCCTGCTGAACAAGTTCGGAGCGACCTTCGACACGTACTGGAATGACTCCACCTTCGAGTCGTACGATCCCGCACGCGACCGCGATCGGCTCGACGACGCACTAGCCGAAGCGAGCGGCCGTACGTCGTCCGATCGAGTCACGATCTCCCTGGCCGGCCTTGAGGTACGTCCGCGGCCGTATCAGGCGGAGATGCTCGAGGAAATCGAGGTCGAACGCGAGGTACACGACCGGCACCGCAACCTGGTCGTCGCAGCGACTGGCACGGGCAAAACCGTGATCGCAGCTCTCGACTATCGGCGGCTCCGCGATGCGGCCCTCGAGCGCGGCGAGCCCGCGCCGTCGCTCCTCTTTGTCGCTCATCGTCGCGAGATCCTGCAGCAATCGTTGCGCACGTACCGCGAGGTTCTCGCCGACGCGAGCTTCGGAGAGGAGTACCACTCGCGCGTACGCCCCGAACGCTGGCGGCACGTGTTCGCGTCTGTTCAGGCGTTGACGGCGTACGACGTCACCTCGATGCCGGTTGACGCCTTTGAGATCGTTGTCGTCGACGAGTTTCATCACGCTGCCGCTCCGACGTACCGGAAGCTGCTCAATCACCTGCAACCACGCGAGCTGCTTGGACTGACGGCAACGCCGGAGCGCACCGACGGTTTCGACTTGCTGAGTTTCTTCGGCGGAAGAACCGCCGTCGAGCTTCGTCTCTGGGATGCGCTCTCGGCCGATCTGCTCTGTCCGTTCCACTACTTCGGGATTGCCGATGGGACCCAACTCGACGAGCTGCAATGGAAGCGCGGTCGGTACGACGAGCGGCAACTCGAGGCGCTATACACCGGCAACGACAAACGCTCTGCCATCGTCCTGCGCGAGGTGCAGGACAAGCTCTCCGACGTACGAGCAATGCGAGCACTCGGGTTCTGCGTCTCAATCGCTCATGCCGAGTACATGGCGCGCACGTTCAACGCTGCAGGCATTCCTGCACAAGCCGTCTCCGGCGAGACGTCAACAGCCGTGCGCGATCAAGCCCTGCGTGATCTAAAGGATCGCCGAGTTAATGCACTCTTCGCGGCCGACCTCTTCAATGAGGGCCTGGATCTCCCAGAAGTTGATACCGTCCTGTTCCTCCGGCCCACGGAGAGTCCGACCGTCTTTCTCCAGCAACTTGGGCGCGGCCTGCGACAGTCCGACGGCAAACCAGTCCTCACGGCACTCGACTTCGTCGGGCACCAGCGCAAGGAATTCCGGTTCGACCTCAGGTTCCGAGCACTCACTGGCAAGACCCGAAAAGGACTAGAAGACCAAGTAAAGCAAGGCTTCCCGGCGCTGCCTTCCGGCTGCCAGATCGTCCTCGACAAGGTCGCCCAGGAGGTGGTCCTGTCCAATCTGAAGGGCCAGGTCGCCGGTCGTTGGCAAGACATGGTCCAAGAACTTAAGACGCTGGGCGACCGGGGGCTCGGGAACTTCGTGCAAGCGTCCGGAGTCGAACTCAGCGACGTACTGCGATCCGGTCGAAGCTGGACGTCGCTTCGGCGCGATGCGGGGATGCCCACTCGGGACGGGTCGACACATGAGACTGCGCTGCTACGACGGGTGCGGGCGCTGTCTCACGTCGACGATCCGGAACGTGCTCAGACCTATCGACGACTCCTCCAGGACGACGGACCGTCGTACGACGAACTGGCTCCAATGCAACGCACCTTCGCCCGCATGCTCTTCTTCTCGTTGTGGCCAAATGGCGGCGGCTTCAAGACGTACGAGGACGGCTTCCGCGCCCTCCGGCAGGAACGCGCAGCGCGCGACGAACTTCTTGAGGTCACCGACTTCGCCATGGATCACGCCCGCCATCGAGCCCTGCCGCTCAGAGGCCGGCTCGACGACCTCGCGCTGCGAGTACACGCTCGCTATCAACGTGAAGAGATCCTGGCAGCGCTCGACTACGCCAACTTTCAACGCCGACCGAGCACCTTCCAGTCCGGCGTCTTGTATTCGGAGGAGCTGAACTCCGATGCCTTCCTCGTCACCCTGGTCAAATCAGAAGCGGACTACTCACCGACCACGATGTATCGCGACTACGCGATCAGCCCGAGCCTCTTTCACTGGGAAACCCAGAGCAACACGTCGGTGACGTCGAAGGTCGGGCAGCGATACCTCAATCACCGCGACCAGGACACGAAGATCCTCATCTTCGCCCGCGAGCACAAGCTCACTGAGCTAGGCACCTCGCCGTACCTCTTCCTCGGCCCAGCCACCTACACCTCCCACACCGGCGACCGTCCAATAGCCATCACCTGGCAACTAGACCACCCGATGCCCACCGAAATGTTCCAAGCCGCGTCGGTCGTGGCATAACCGACCGCCTGGAGGGGTCAAGTCCGGCCGCTGACGTGCTGAGGCAGCTGAGACTGGGTGACAACCGGGGGTTGACATTGACAACTGGGGGTTGTCATTCTCGGGTTATGGCGGACAAGGATCTTTCTGGGCACGAGGGGACGTTTGAGCGGATCAAGGAGGTGCGGGCGCAGGCGCTGCACCATGCTCGGCTGGCTCAGGAGTTGGCTGCCGAGCGTCGGGAGCTGATGCAAGGCCTGCTCGACCAAGGGCTGTCGCGAGCTGACATCGCTCGGGAGCTCGGCGTGACGCGGCAAGCGATTCAGAAGATGTTGGCCTGCTAGACGCTCCCGCCACTCAGAAGGACGAGTAATCGAACTGAGCGGATTCCTCTGTTGGACATGTCAGCTGGGGCGAGGGAGGTTGGAGGGTATGGAATTTACTCAGCTTGGGCGTACGGGACTGAACGTCAGTCGGATCGTGTTGGGGACGATGAACTTCGGGCCTCTGACCGAGGTGGGGGATGCGCACGCGATCATGGATCGGGCGCATGAGGTGGGGATCAACTTCTTTGATACGGCCAACGGGTATGGGCGGTCTATCTACCCGGGGCGGACCGAGGAGATCATCGGGGAGTGGTTCGCCAAGGATGCCAAGAACCGGGAGAAGACGGTGCTGGCGACCAAGGTGTACGGCGACATGGGGCAGGAGTGGCCGAACACGAGCCGGCTGTCCGCGCTCAACATCCGCCGCGCGCTCGATGCGAGCCTGAAGCGGTTGCAGACGGACTACGTGGACCTGTACCAGTTCCACCACATCGACCGGAACACGCCGTGGGAAGAGATCTGGCAGGCGATGGAGGTCGCCGTACAGCAGGGGAAGGTGCTGTACGCCGGGTCGAGCAACTTCGCCGGATGGCACATCGCTCAGGCGCAGGAGGCGGCGGCGCGACGCAACTATGTCGGGCTTGTCAGCGAGCAGTCGCTGTACAACCTCGCACAGCGTGACATCGAGCGGGAGGTGCTGCCGGCGGCGCAGGCGTACGGGTTGGGCGTGATCCCGTGGTCGCCGCTGCACGGTGGGCTGCTGGGCGGCGTGATCCGGAAGGAGAACGAGGGCGTACGGCGCCTCGAGGGCCGGTCCAAGGAGACGCTCGAGAAGCTCCGGCCGCAGATCGAGCAGTACGAGGCGTTCGCGGACGAACTGGGCCACGAGCCGGGTGAGCTCGCGCTCGCGTGGCTGCTGCACCAGCCGGGCGTGACGGGTCCGATCGTCGGCCCGCGGACGATGGAGCAACTGGAGTCCGCCGTACGCGCCGTCGACATCAAGCTCGACGAGAAGTCCCTGACCCGCCTCGACGAAATCTTCCCGGGCTACAAGACCGCCCCGGAGGACTACGCCTGGTAAGGCGGACATGCCGCCGTACACAACCAGGTGTACGGCGGCATTCAGGGCTGGATCGAGTTGAGGAACGCACGTACGGCGTCGCGGTTGTCGGTGCGGCGCCACGCGACCGCCAGCTCAGCAGGTGGGAGATCCGGGACGGGGCGGCAGACGAGGCCGGGGCGTTGGTAGAGACCCGTGTTGCCTTCGGCGAGGAGGGCGATGCCGACGCCGGCGGTGACCAGTTCGAGGACCTCGTCCGCGGCGGTGGCCTCGGCCGCCACGACAGGCGGCCCCGACCGCGCGTCAACGGCCAGCCAGAAGTCGCGGAGTGGACCGGCTGCCGCAGGAAGAGCTACGAAGGGCTCGTCCAGGAGCAACTCGAACGGGACTGATGGGCGGTCCGCCAATGGATGCTGGGTGGGTAGCGCGACCCAGCGGGGTTCGGTGATCAGCACGCGGGTCGCGAAGTCGGCGGAGATCGGGAGCCAGACGAAGGCGACGTCGCTGGTTCCGTCGGCGAGGCCGGCGGTCGGGTCGTCCCAGCCGACCAGGCGCAGCGAGACCGTCCAGCCGGGGAGCGCGGCGCGGAAGCGTTCGACGGCAGGGCGTTGCAGATCGCGGCCGACAGCAGTCTGCATGCCAACCACCAGCTGATTCGGGTGGGCGGCTGCTCGCGCTTCGGCGTACCCGCGGTCCCAAGCGGCGAGCACCTCCCTCGCGACTGGGAGCAAGACCGACCCCTGCGAGGTCAGCGTCAGTCCACGCGGCAGGCGCTCGAAGAGGTCGAAGCCGAGGCGGCGTTCGAGGGCCCGGAGTTGTTTGGACAGAGCGGGCTGTGACACGAAGAGGCGCGCTGCCGCGGCCGTCACGGTCGCCTCCTCGGCGGTCGCGACGAAGTAGCGGAGTTCGCGCAGGTGCGCATCCATAACCAACGGTTATACCAACAGGTCTTGGACCGTGCGGTATCGGCGATCCGATGCTGGACTCATGACAAGCACACGCAATCTCGGTGGACTCGACGTACCGGCGATCGGGTTCGGCGCCATGGTTCTCTCCCCCGGCATGTACGGCGACATCGACGACGACCGCGCGGTCGCGGCACTCGACGCGGCGATCGGGGCCGGTGGGACGTTCATCGACACCAGTGACGCGTACGGCGACGACGGGCACAACGAGAAGGTGGTCGGACGGGCGATTCGCGGGCGGCGCGACGAGGTGACGGTGGCGACCAAGTTCGGTCTCAAGTTGCCTGACGGCGCGCAGCCGCATCCGTTGGCGGTGGGTTTCGCGTTCGAACAGTTACTGGTGAACGCGGAGCCGAAGTACATCCGCGGGTACGCCGACAGCAGTCTGACCAACCTCGGCATCGACGTGATCGACCTGTATTACCTGCACTTCCCGGATCCGCAGGTGCCGATCGAGGATTCGGTCGGCGCGATGGGCGAGCTGGTTGCCGACGGCAAGGTTCGGTATCTGGGGGTGTCCAATGTGACGCCGGACGAGCTTCGTCGGGCGTACGCCGTATATCCGATCGCCGCCGTACAGACCGAGTGGTCGATGTGGCGGCCGATCGATCCGGAGTTGCTCGATGTGGCGCGGGAGCTCGGTGTTGGCGTCGTACCGTGGAGTCCGCTCGGTGCCGGGTTCCTGACGGGCACGGTCGAGAAGTTGGACGACGATGACTTCCGGAACAATGCGCCACGGTTCGATGCGGAGAGCCTGAAGGCCAACAATGCGTCGTACGCCGCCCTCGAAGCGCTGGCCGCTGACCTCGGGATCACCCGGAGCCAGCTCGCGCTCGCGTGGTTACTGCACCAGGATCCGGCGGTGGTGCCGATCCCGGGCAGTCGTACGCCGGCGCACATCGTCGAGAATCTGGCGGCGGCCGACATCACCCTGCACCCGGACACGCTCGAGCGGATCGACGCCGTCCTCGCCCGATTGATGCCGGTGGGCGGCACGTTGCTCCAGGACGAGCGGTGAAGATATCCGCCGTCGCTGCGGTCGCCGTGGCGCTCGTCGGCTGCAGCGGCTCCAATCCAGGCGCGGCTCCTGCGCCTACGACGGTGGACGTTCTTCCGGCAGTGCAGGCGTACGTGGACGCCGTGAACCGACGGGACCTGGACGGGCTCGTGAACGCGTTCCACACGGACGGACGGATCGTCGATGTGTCGCGGACGATCGCCGGCCAGGACGCGATCCGCACCTGGGCGCGCAACGAGGTGATCGGCGGATCGCTGCAAGCCCTGGAAGTAGTCGAACGACGGCCGACCGGACAGAATGTGCTGGTGCGCTGGGCGCCGGCCGGGTCGGACGGATGGCTGGCGCACTACGACTTCACCAGTGACGGCGGCGCATCCAGGTCGCGGACCTGCAGTACGCCTAGGCGTGGACGGCGGTCGTGGGGAGCATGCCGATGAGTGCGTCGGCGGCGAGTGAGGCGGCGGGGCCGGTGGGGACGGCGACGGAGACCTGCCAGTCGGAGGCGGTGCCGGGAGCCAGGGAGACGGTGATGTGGTCGCCGCGTTTGGCGGCGATGCGTTCGGGGACGAGCGCTACGCCCAGGTCGTGGGCAACGAGGGCCAGGAGCGTGTGTACGTCGTTGACCTCGATCGTCACCGGGTGCGCGACGCCGGCCGTCGTGAAGGCGCGGTCGGAGATGGCGCGGGCGCCCCAGGTCGGGTCGAAATCGACGAACGACTCCCCCGCCAAGTCGTCGAGAGTCACGCCGGACGCCTTCGCGAGCCGGTGGTCGGGAGCGCAGACGAGCACCATCGACTCGCGCGACAGCGGCCGCAGGTCGAGCCCGTCGACCGGGTCGCCGGCGGTCGCGACGAACGCGACGTCGAGCCGGCCGGACGCGAGTTCGTCGAGCATGGGCGTGGAGCCGCCTTGGCGGACCTCGATCTCCACGCCGGGGTACGCGGACCGGAACTTCGCGAGCAGCGCCGGTACGTCGACCACCCCGAGGCACTGCTCGAGCCCGACCGTGAGGTGACCGCGGAGCAACCCCTGGACCGCGGCGACGGCGTCCTTCGCGGCCTCGGCGGCGGCGAGGGTACGTCGTCCCTCGCACAGGAGCGCCCGGCCCGCCTCGGTGAGTTCTACGCTGCGGGTGTTGCGGACGAACAGACTCGCGCGGAGCTCACGTTCGAGCGCGCGGATCGAGGCGGACAACCCCGACTGCGAGATCGACATCGCCTCGGCAGCCCGCGTGAAGTGCTTCTGCTCGGCCACCGCCACGAAGTGTTCCAAGTGCCTCAGCTCCATGACTAAGAACTGTAGTCGATCGAACCACGACAATTCTGCGGCCCCGCATGTTGGCGCGGACCCCCGGCTCGCCGGCGGCCCATCGTCGCGGACCGCCAGGCCATCACAATGCGCCCATCCGGCTTGCTTCAGGCGGGGAACCGCGCCTGGAGCGCGATCGTGACGGGCTGGCGGTCCGCAACTAACTGGAACAGCGGACGTGGGCCACTCACCAAGCGGGCCAGGACCGGGAGCCGCGTCGAGCCGTCACGCTCAGGAGGCCGACGTTGCACCGCGGCGATGGCGGTTGGTGAGTGCGGCAGTTCCGCTCGGAGCGGCGATGGGGGTTGGTGACTGCGGCAGGTCCGCTCGGAGCGGCGATGGGGGTTGGTGACTGCGGCAGGTCCGCTCGGAGCGGCGATGGGGGTTGGTGAGTGCGGCCGGTCGGCTCGGAGCGGCGATGGGGTTGGTGAGTGCGGCCGGTCGGCTCGGAGCGGAGGTCTGGCCGAGCAGCGACAGCCCTGGCCGGCTGGGAAATGGGCCCACGCGACGGGAAGGGGGCTGCGGGTCTGCGTGCTGGGGCGGACGGCCCGCTCGGTAGGGTGTGCGCATGGCGGATGAGGAGTTTCGGGTTGAGGTTGTGCTTGGGAGTGACGAGCACGGGTTGACGGTCTGGGATCGGTTGCGGGCGTTGGATCTGGATGACGACGCGCGGAAGCGGCTCGGGAGTCAGGTGACGGTGACCCGGGACGGGAACCGGATGCTGATGTACACGCACACGCTCGACGACGCGCAGGAAGCTGAGCGGACCGCCAAGGATCTGGTGGCCGACGAGCACCTCGACGCGACCTACACCGTCGCGCGCTGGAATCCGGCCGAGCAGGACTGGACCGACCCGAGCGTGCCGGTAGGCCCGCACGACGCCGCCGGCGACGCCGCGAAGAACGCGGACATGGAGGTCCCGGACCCGCGGTACGTCGTGATGCAGGCCTACAAGCCCGAGTTCCTCCGCGACCTCGGCCTGTAAAACCCGGTCGCCCACCCCGCAAAGCCGACTCGATGGCGTACGACTCCGCGAGGGCCTGGATGTCGGCGAGCTCGACCTCGCCGTCGAGGAAGTTGCACTGAGCAAGGTCGGCGTGGAGTTCGGCGAGGACGGTGCCGTAGCCCGACTTGGTGGTGAGTGCCTGCAGCGCGAGGCAGGCGTCGTACCCGTTGTCCAGTTCGCCAAGTTCCTTGTTAGCCCCAGCGCGGTTGACCGAAGCACGCGACCCGCGCTCAGCCCGCGTGGCATCCAGGCCCTTTAGTCTGGCAGGCATGGATGTCTTGCTGCGGCCTGTTCAGGAAGAGGATGTGGCGTTGTTCCAGCGGTTCGCGGTCGAGCCGTGGCTGATCGGGCTGGACTGGAACGGGTTCCGGGACGCGCAGGCGCCCGTACGGCGGTATGCCGAGGACGGGTTCCTCGGCAAGGACGACGGACGGTTGATGGTGCGCACCGGCTCCGAGACGGCGGGGCTCGTGAGTTGGCGGACGGGGTCGTTCGACGGGCGTACGCCGTACTGGGAGATCGGGATCGCGCTGCTGCCGGAGTACCGCGGGCGTGGGATCGGGTGGCGGGCGCAGGCGCTGCTGACGGCGTACCTGTTCGAGCACACCGCGGTGCACCGGATCCAGGCTGCGACGCATCCGGAGAACGTGGCCGAGCAGAAGTCCTTGGAAAAGGCGGGTTTCCGGCTCGAAGGGGTGATCCGCGGGTGCGAGTTCCGGGCCGGGCGGATGCGGGACGGCTACCTGTACAGCCGGTTGCGGGACGATCCGGCACCGGAACTCGGCAACGGTTCGGTGACGGGATCCGGCACGGCGCCTGTTGAGGAACCTCTCTCAGATTAGTCTCGGCGGGTCGTTGCACGCTTACGTGGCGTGGTTCTGCGACGCTGAAAATCTGAGGGAGAGGGGAATTCGTGTCTCGTCGACGTGGTCTCGTTGCCGGTGCGGTCGTCCTGTCGTTCGTACTCGCCGGCTGTTCCGATGTGGCCGCGAGCGAGTCGACACCTTCTCCTACTCAGGCCTCGAGCAGTACGCCGAGCGCGACTCCGAGCGCCACTCCGACGGCCAAGCCCACTGTGCAGCCGACGGTCAAGCCGAAGCCCAAGGTGAAGCAGAAGCCGGAGTACTACGCGCTGCGCGTGGAACGGCAACTGGACAAGCTCGGATACCCGGTCGGTGACATCGACGGTGACATCACGGCCCGCGCCAAGCAAGCGCTGTGCGCGTGGCGCGAGACCAACGGCCTGCCGGTCAGCCGCAAGGGACTCAGCCTGAACGACGCGTACTCGGTGCTCAACGCAACCAGTCGCCCGGCGCCGACCCGCTCCCCCGGCATCTACGTCAACAAGACATGCCAGATCCTGTACCAGATCGTCGGAAAGACGTACAAGCGGATCGTCTGGATCTCCACCGGCGGCCCCGGCTACGAGACCCCGAACCGCACCGGCGCGGTCTGGCGCAAATGGGCCGGCGCGCACGAGAGCAGCCTGTACGACGACGCGTACATGTACGACTCCCTCTACTTCCTCAAGGACCGGCCCGGCATCGCCCTGCACGGCTCCCGAGTCAACTCCCTCGTCAAGCCCTACCCAGACAGCCACCGCTGCGTCCGCGTAGTACGCCCCGAAATCCACCAAATCTTCGCCGACACCCCCCTCGGCACCAAGGTCCAGATCTACGGCGAGTACTAATCGGCGAGTGACTCCCGGGCCGCACACCCGCAGACCCCCTGCCACGTCCGCTAGCCCTTGAGGCCGCTGTTCGCGACGCCTTCGATGACGTAGCGCTGCACCACGACATACAGGATCAGCACTGGGATCGCGGCGAGGGTCGCACCGGCCATGACGACGGGGTAGTCGGTGGTGTAGGCGCCGTACAGCGTGGCCAGGCCGGGTGCCAGGGTCATCCTGTCGGGGCTGAAGAGGACGAACACCGGCCAGACGAAGTCGTTCCACGCGCCGAGGAAGCTCAGTACCGCGAGCGTCACCAGCGCCGGCTTCGACAGCGGGAGCATGATGCGGGTGAAGATCGTCCAGGAGTTGGCCCCGTCGATCAGCGCGCTCTCCTCCAGTTCGCGAGGGATCGCGAGGAAGAACTGGCGGAGGAAGAAGACGCCGAAGGCGCCCGCCGCCCCCGGCACCACCAGCGCCCAGTAGCTGTCCAGCCAGCCGAGCTTGCTCATCGTGAGGTAGTTCGGCATGAAGAAGATGAAGCCCGGCATGAACAGCGTCGCAATCAGCGTGCCGAACAGCAGGTTCCGGCCCCTGAAGGTCATCCGCGACAGCGCGTACGCCGCCATCGCCGCCACCACCACATTGAGCACCATGTGCAGGACCGACACCACAAGTGAGTTGATCAGCCATGTGTAGACGGGGTTGGCGGCGTCGTCGAAGATCAGCCGGTACGCGCGCAGCGTCCATTCGCTGGGCATCACCCGGATCGGGATCGAGCGCGCGTCGGACTCGGTCTTGAACGTGGTCAGCAGCATCCACAGCAACGGCAGGATGAAGATCAGCGAGATGACCGTCATCGCGACGTACGTCAGCGGCCCCACTCTGGTCCGGGAGTAGGCCCGCCGGCGCCGGGCCGGTCCGCCGGGTTCGGTGGCGGCGGGGTCGGAGGCGCCGGGACCGGCGCCGGTGATCGGACTGGTCGTCGTCATGATGGTTTGCGCTCTCTCATGATCAGGAAGTTCGCGACCGAGATGATGGCCAGGGCCAGCGCGAGCACGTAGCTCATCGCCGCCGCGCTGCCCATCCGGAAGCCGCGCAGGCCTTCGTTGGTCATCGCCATGATCGCCGTCGTCGTACTGTCACCCGGCCCGCCCTTGGTGAGGATGTACGGCTGGCCGAAGAGGTTCGCGCTGGCGAGGACGGTGGTCATCACCACGAAGAGGAAGACGTTGCGAAGGCCCGGCACCGTGACGTGCCGGAACTGGGACCACCGGCCGGCGCCGTCGAGTTCCGCCGCCTCGTACAGCTGTTCGGGCAGACCCTGCAGGCCGGCGAGGAAGATCACCGCGTTGAACCCGATGGTCCACCAGATCGTCATGACCGTGATCGTGATCCACGCCTGCGGCTGGGTGGACAGCCAGGAGACCTTGGGCAACCCCACCCCGTCGAGGATCCCGTTGACCAGTCCGACCTCCGGGTCGAAGAGGTAGCCGAAGATCAGGCCGACCACCGCGACCCCGAGGACGAACGGCGTGAACACCACCGCGCGGAAGAAGGTCCGCCCGCGGAACTTCCGGTTCAGCAGCAGCGCCAGCCCCAGCGGGATGGCCACCAGGAACGGCACGCTCATCAGGACGAACAGGAAGGTGTTCTTCATACCGTTCCAGAACGGATGGAAGAGCACCGAGCTGGAGTCGAACAGGTCGCGGTAGTTCTGCAGTCCGACCCAGGGCTTGCCCGGCAGCATGAAGTCCCAGTTGTGCAGGCTCATCCAGACACCGAAGACGGCAGGCCCCACGAGGAACGTCAGCAGGAGTACGACGTACGGCGCGACGAACAGGTACGGCGTGACCGGATGGTGGTGCCGCAACGGGCTGCGGACCGGCCGGACCAGGCCGGTGATCCGCCCGCTCATCCGCCGTACTTCTTCTGGTTCGCGGCCAGGATCTGATCACCCTTCTGTGCCGCGTCCTTCAGCGCCTGGTCGATCGGCTTCTTTCCGGTCACGGCGAGGCTGATCGCCTTCGTCCACTCGGGGTCGGTGTCGCCGGCGCCCGGCACGTTCGGCGGGAAGTGCGCCCAGTCGATCATCTTCTCGAACTGCTTGACCTCGGTGTACTGCGCGAAGTCCGCGGACTCGCGGACCGACTTGCGGGCCGGAACCATGCCGGCCTCGGCCCAGCCGACCGAGTTCTGGCTCATCCAGTTGACGAAGACCCGGGCCGCCGTCGCCTTGTTCTTGTCCTGGTTGGTCTGCCGCGGCAGCGTGAAGCAGTGCGAACCCGCCCACGTCTGTTCCTTGGATCCGAGCACCGGAATCGGCGCGCAGCCCCACTCCAGCCCCTTGGCCTGCTTGCACGGGGTGACCATCCACGGGCCGCTGATCATGAAGGCGGCCTTGCTGTTGCTGAACGAGACCCAGTCGCCGTCGCCGGCCGCGTTCTTCGGTGAGTAGTCCTTGTCGATCAAGCTCTTGAAGAAAGTGATCGAGTCGATCGCGGGCTGATCGCCGAAGCCGGTCTTGGCGCCGTCGTCGCTGATCATGTAGCCGCCGTTCTGGAAGATCATCGACTGCGCGACCAGACCTCCGACGCTCAGCGCGCTGACCCAGTAGCCCTTGACGCCCTTGGACTTGCACTTGTCCAGGACGGCCATGAACTCGTCCTTGGTCGTCGGCGGCTTCGTCGGGTCCGCGCCCACCTGGGTCAGGACCTTCTTGTTGTAGTAGAGCCCGGCCGGATGAATGTCGAGCGGGATGGCGTACTGCTTGTCCTGGTAGAAGGTGGCCTTCCACACCAGCTCGGCGTAGTCGTCGGCGCTGAGCTTGGCGCCCGCGACCACGTCGTCGATCGGCTGCACGACCCGGCGCGCGGCGTTCGTGGCGATGTCGGCGGTGTGCATCAGGCAGACGTCCGGTGCGCGGCCGCTCTGCACCGCGGCGGGCAGCTTCTGGAACAGGTCCGCCCAGGCGATCGACGTGGTGGTGACCTTGATCTTCGGGTGGGCGTCCATGAACTTCTGCGCCAGCTTCTTCATGACCGGGCCGTCGCCGCCGGTCAGACCGTTCCAGTACTGCAGTTCGACGTTGGGCCCGTCGTACCCCTCGGCGCCCCCCTTGCCGGTCGCGGGCCCCGCCTGCGGCGGGCCGCTGGTGCCGCCACACGCGGTGAGGGCGAGTCCGGCGCCCGCACCGGCGACGGCGCCGAGGAGGGTACGGCGGCCGAGACGCACCAGATCAGGAGTAGTCATTGTTCGTCCTTTCGAAGATCACCGGGTGGCGAGCCGGATGCAGTGCCACGAGGCCGGCGGCAGCGTGACGGTCAAGCGGTCGCCGGAGAGGGCGGAAACCCCTGGCTGGGGAACGACACGGTCCGGGGCGTCCTGGGAGTTGACTGCGTTGCGGTCCTCATCACCGACCGCGAGGTGCTCGAGCAGGCGGAGCTCACCGAGTGAGCCGAGCCGGACTGTCCAGGAGGCAGGTTCGGTCAGCGACCGGTTGGCGGCGAAGATCGCCAGCTCACCGGACTCTTCGTCGTACGTCGCGACCGCCCACACCTGCTCCACGGATCCGTACGCCGGCGTGTCGACCTCACCGCGGTCGCCGGCAAGCATCAGCACCGTGCCGCGGGCGTACTTCGCGGTCAGTGCGAACGGGTGAAAGATCGTCTGCCGCCAGGCGGCACCGCCTTCGACGGTCAGGATCGGCGCGATCGCGTTCACCAACTGGGCCTGGCAGGCCACGCCAACCCGATCGGTGTTGCGCAGCAGGGTGATCAGCAGCGACCCGACCACCACCGCGTCCAGGGCGGTGTAGACGTCCTGGATCAGGGCAGGCGCCTCGGACGCCTCGGCGCGCTCCTCCTCGTGCTCCGCGTGCCGGGCGGCGAACCACACGTTCCACTCGTCGAAGGAGATGTTGATCCGCTTCGACGAGTGCCGTCTCGCGGCCACATGGTCGGCGGTCGCCACGACGTCGCGGATATAGCGGTCCATGTGCGCCGAGGACGCGAGGAACGACACCTCGTCGCCGCCGACCGGCTCGTAATAGACGTGCGCGGAGATCAGGTCGACGTCGTCGTAGCAGTGCTCGAGGACGACGCGCTCCCACTCGCCGAAGGTCGGCATCGACGTGTTCGACGAACCACAGGCGACCAGGAGGAGCTTCGGGTCGAAGGTCTTGTACGCGTGGGCGACCTCCTGCGCGAGGCGGGCGTACTCGAGCGGCGTCTTGTGGCCGATCTGCCACGGGCCGTCCATCTCGTTGCCCAAGCACCACAGCCGTACGTCCCAGGGTTTCGGGTTCCCGTTGCTCACCCGCTGATCGGCGTACCGGGTGCCGGGGGCGCCGTTCACGTACTCGAGGTAGTCCACCGCCTCGGCCAGTCCGCGGTTGCCGAGGTTGACCGCGAGCATGGGCTCCAGGCCGACGCGCGAGCACCAGGCGAGGAAATCGTCGGTGCCGACCTGGTTGGTCTCGATCGAACGCCAGGCCAGGTCGAGCACGCGAGGTCGCGACGCGCGCGGCCCGACGCCGTCCTCCCAGCGATAGTTGGACACGAAGTTGCCGCCCGGGTACCGCACCACGGTCGCACCGAGCTCGCGGACCAGCGCGGCGACGTCTCCGCGGAAGCCGTCCTCGTCCGCCGACGGATGCGTCGGCTCGTAGATACCGGTGTAGACACACCTGCCGAGATGCTCGACGAACGTGCCGAACAGCCAGGGATTGACCGGTCCGACGGTGAAGGCAGGGTCGATCGTGGAGGTCATGGGCACGGGCGGACTCCAGACTCGAATGCAACGATGTAATCTGCAGTGCCAGGGAGTTTGCACCGTTGTAATCGGCGCTGTCAACGGCTCGGCCGCAGCAAAATTCAGGTGCCGGAGCGACCTAGGATTGTGCGCATGCGAGCCACCGTGCGGGATGTCGCGAGTTGGGCCGGGGTGTCACCGAAGACGGTCTCCAACGTTCTCAACGGGACCGTGAACGTGCGTCCCGCCACCCGTGCGCGGGTCGAAGCGGCGATGGTCGCGCTCGACTACGTCCCGAATCTCTCCGCTCGCGGACTGCGGAACGGGCGCACCGGCATGATCGCGATCGCGCTGTCGGACCTGCAGGTGCCCTTCTTCGCCGAGATGCTGCACCACTTCGTCAACGCGGCGGCGGCGCGCGGCCTGCAGGTCCAGGTCGAGGAGACCGGCTGGGATCCGGGGCGTGAGGCCCGGCTGCTGTCCCGGGCCCGGGAACACCAGGTGGACGGCCTGATCCTGAATCCGGTCAATCATGAGACGACAGCCGTGCAACCCGGGGTCGCCCTGCCGCCGGTGGTCCTGATCGGTGAGGTCTACCTACCGATCGTCGACATGGTGTGGATGGACAACGCGGCCGCGATCGCCGACCTGACCGGCGAGCTGATCACGACCGGGCATCGCCGGATCGCCCTCCTCGGTATGTCCGATCACCCGGCGGCGATCGCCCGTCTGGAGGGCTACCGGCAGGCGCTGCGGTCGGCAGGCATCCCGACGGATCCAAGGCTCGAGATTGCCAGCGACGACTGGCGACCGACGTCCGCGGCACGGGCCCTGAACGCCTTCCTGGACAGCGATCCCGGGCCGGTCGACGCAGTGGTCTGCTGCACCGACGGCGCGGCGATGGGGGCCCTGCTCGCATTGCACGCGCACGGCCTCAGAGTGCCCGAAGACGTCTCGGTGACCGGCTACGACAACATCAACGAGTCGGCGATCACCGTGCCACCGCTGACCACGATCGACTTCGACAAGGCGCGTGTCGCCGACACCGCGATGGCACTACTGATGCAACGAATCGCCGACCCGGAACGCTCGCCGCGCAAGGTGACTCTCCCCCACCGACTCGTCTGGCGATCCAGCACCACCTCCAGATGAAACTCATCCAGCGGTCGGTTGCCACCTACGCACGCGCTGGTGCAAGCCCGACTGAAGGACGGGTTGTGGTGAAGTGGCCTGGTGGGAGTGTGGCCTGTTCGCCGTTGGGGAAGGTGACTTCGGCGGTGGAGCCGGGCGGTACGTCGACGGTGAGCCGGAAGGTTTCTCCCTCGATCTGCCACGCGACCTCGACGCGGCCCTGGGGACTTTCGTAGCTGCCGCGCGCCCAGGTGATCTCCGGATGGTGGGCCGGGGCGACGACGAACGACTCCCAACCGACCGATCCTTCGGCCTGTCGCAGGCCCAGGACGTGGGTGTGCAGGAAGTGGACGACGGCGCCCTTGCTGTAGTGGTTGAGGGAGTCGTGCGGGTTCCCGTTGACGTCGATGCCGTCCCAGTCCTCCCAGATCGTCGTTGCTCCGCGGTCGAGCATCGCCAGCCAGGACGGGGAGGTTCGCTGGAAGAGCAGGTCGTACGCAACGTCGGCGTACCCGTGGTCGGCGAGCACCGGGAGCAGCTGCGCCGTAGCCAGGAATCCGGTCCCCAAATGGTTGCCCGCGGCCCGGATCAGTTCGACGAGACGTCGTACGGCGCTCTGTCGCAGCTCGCCCGGGATCAGGCCGAACGACAACGCCCGCACGTAGCCGGCCTGGGTATCTCCGGCCGTCTGCCCCGACTCGTCGAGGAACTCCACGCGCCAGGCATCGAGCACCTGATCCGCGATCGCGGCGTAGCGGACCGCTTCCGCGGGCCGGCCGAGGATCTCGGCGATCCGCGCCAGCGTGGCGCTCGACCGGGCAGCTGGTCGTCGCGAACCGAGCGCAGCCACTTCCGGCTGAACCCGAGAACGTCGTACAGCCGCGCCGCGGCGGGCGCGAAGACCTGGTAGTCGCCGGTCCAGCCGATTCGTTCTCGCGTCGGGCAGTCGGTGGGCACCCCCCACAGCGTTGCCGCGAAAGCTCCAGACCGCGACGTCCTGCAGGCGGTTGAGGTCGGCACTGCTGCAGATGAACGTTCCGGTCCGGGCGAGATCCGAATGCACCACGTGCATGGTCCGCCGGCGGAGACGACCTCGTCGCGCTGCCGAAACCGGACCGGACCGCCCTCTGGCAGGACGGAGTCCAGATGGGAGGTGGTCAGATCACCGTCAGGTCGGGCGAACTCGCCGTAGTCGATGACCGTGCGCGCGCCCGCCGGGCCGAGGTCGGCCAGCGAGATCCAGCCCGAGGCGTTCTGGCCGAAGTCCGCCACCCAGCTCCCGGTGTCGATCTGCCGCATCGCGACCGGCAGCGGGGTCTCGATCTTGCGCACAGGCGGGGCGGGAGACCACTCGATGCCAGGGGCAACCACGTGGTCGACCAGAACCGGACGCCGTACGTCGGGCGGTGATCCAAGGTCCACCACCTGTCCGTCCATGAGGTCCGCGCGGGTGATCCTCGATCGTGAGCTGGTCCACGTGTCGTCGCTGCGAACGATCTGTCGGGAACCGTCGTGGTGCCAAAGGTGGAGCTCGAGCCGCACGGCCGTCGTCGTACCCCATCCGGACGGCAGGCGGAAACCGCCGGTCTTGCCGCGATACCAGCCGTCCGACAGCAAGACCTCGAGCTCATTGCCGCCGCGCCTGACCGGATCCGGACGCCCCTCCAGCAACTTGCCAACCCTCACACCACCGTGGTCGACCACCCACCGTGCGGATGCGTTTGCTCAGCTGCTCACGAAGGCGGTTGCGCGGCTCGATGCCGTGAGTTGGCGAAGGCCTTTGCCAGGGATCGGATTGCTGGGGCTACGTCGTTGTCGGTGAGGTTGCCGTAGCCGAGGACGATGCCGTCTTGGGTTCCGGCGGTGCGGATTCGGTAGTCCAGGAGCGGGACGATTCGGATTCCGAGGTCTCGCGCGGCTGTTGTGAGGAGGCGTGTGCCGGGGTTGCTCGGGTGTGTCAGCGTCAGGTGGAGACCAGCCGCGGCGCCGCCGACTGTCCAGGTTGGTAGTTCGTGCTGGAGCGCGGTGAGGACGCAGTCGCGGCGACGTTTGTACCGGCGCTGCATTGTGCGCAGGTGCCTGTCGTACGCGCCGGCTGCCACCAGTTCCGCGAACGTCGCCTGGTTGATAGTCGACGGGCCTGGAACAGACGAGTGGTCAAGCAAGCTGCGCCACTCGCCTTGGGCCACGAGCCAGCCGATCCCGATCGCCGGGCTCAGCGTCTTGCTCACCGAGCCGAGGAGTACGACGTGTTCCGGAGCCATCCCCTGCAACGTGCCGGCCGGGCTTCGGTCGTACCGGAACTCGGCGTCGTAGTCGTCTTCGAGGATCACGCCGTTGTTCCGGCGCGCCCAGTCGATCAGCCCCAACCGTCGATGCGGTGCAAGCACAACGCCGGTGGGGAACTGATGAGCCGCCGTGACGATCACGGCCCGCAGATCGTCCCGCCTCGAGAGCCGCTCGACCTGGAGGCCGTGCTGGTCGACCGGGACCGCTTCGAGCCGCATTCCCGTCGACTCGATGACGGTACGCAACCTCGTCCAGCCGGGATCCTCGACGGCGATGCGACTGATCCCCATCGCCCGTAAGCCGGTGCAGAGCTGGGCGACGCTCGCACTGACTCCGCTGCGGATCACCACGTCGGCGGCGGATGCGATCGCTCCCCGACTTCGCTGAAGATAGTCGGACATCAACTCGCGTAACGGGAGGTATCCCTGCTCGTCCGGGTACCCGAGGTCAGCAGTCGGTACCGTTCGTGCGGCCGCCCGCGCAGCCTCGGCCCAGCGGGTGCGTGGGAACGCGCGCAAGTCGGGGGCACCGGGAGCCAGGTCGAACCTGTACGTCGCGACCCCGCCGGCAACCGTACGCCGGGCAGTCCGCCGCGTCGGGCCCGACCAGCTCACCCAGGTCCCGGAGCCCACCCTGGTCGCCAGGTAGCCCTCCGTCACGAGCTGGCTGTAGGCCTGCGTGACTGCCCACCGCGAGCAGTCGAGTTGCGCTGCCAGTTCGCGGCTCGGCGGCAGCACGGTGCCGGTCGAGACGCGCCCGGATCTGATTGCCTCGCGCAACGCGCGCTCGACCTGCCGGTGGAGCTTCCCGTCGCCGTCCAATGTCAGCACCACAGTCCAAGCCGCGCGCGTGGACTGCTTCGCCATGACCACAGATCCTAGTCACGACGCTTCGAGGCCGGTACGACGCGCTGCTCCGGCTCATGATCTGCGAGCGTGGCGCCGTACCGGCCGAAATCAGCGCTTGAAGTTGCGCAGCAGGTCGTAGGGGTAGACCGACGGCTTCTCGCTGACTGTGGTGAGGCGGGTGAGTTGGTCGTCGGTAAGGGAGAAACCGGCGGCACCGATGTTGTCGACGTAGTGCTCGAAGGTGCGCGGTCCGATGATCGGAGCCGTGACGGGATCGGTCTGGATCAGCCAGCGCAGAGCCACCTGCGAGACACTTCTGCCGCTCTCAGCCGCGATGTCGTGCAAGGCGTCGAGGACGTTCCAGGTCCGCTCGTTGTTGTAGTAGTCCCACGCCTCCAGTAGTCCCCGCTCGGCCGCGGCGGCCACCCGAGTGTCCTCCGGCGGCGCCTCCATGCCGCGACGGAACCTGCCCGCGAGCCACCCCGCGCGCAGCGGACTCCACGGCATCACGCCGAGGCCCTCGTTGCGGCAGATCTCCAGCAGTTCCCACTCGGCCTCACGGTCGAGCAGGTTGTACAGCGGCTGCAGCGCCTTGTACCCGTTCGGCCCGGCGAGATCGATCGCCTTCTGCAGCTGCCAGCCGGTGACGTTACTCGCGCCGAGGTACCGGACCTTGCCGGACGTGACCAGCGTGTCGAGCGTCGCGAGGGTCTCTTCGAGCGGCGTCGCCGTGTCCCAGACGTGCGTGTAGTACAAGTCGATGTAGTCGGTACCGAGGCGGCGCAGGCTCGCTTCGACAGCGGCGATGATGTGCTTACGGCTCAGCCCGTCGTCGTTGGGCCCCTCGCCCATCGCGCCGTACACCTTGGTGGCGACCACGAAGGCGTCGCGGTCCCGGCCCTTCAGCCACCGGCCGAGGACCGCCTCCGACTCACCCGCGTTGTACACGTCTGCGGTGTCGATGAACGTACCGCCGGCCTCGGCGAACTCGTCGAGGATGCGGACACTGGTCTGCTCGTCGGTGGGCCCACCGAAGTGCATCGCCCCCAGGCACACCTCACTGACCTTCAAACCCGTCCTGCCGAGATTCCGGTATTCCATGTGTCGATCCAGTCCTCTTGCCCGATTACGTACCAACAATCTAGGAGCAGATCGGTCGGGATCCACGCCCAATCACGTCGCGGAATCGCAGACCAATTCGCCACGGACGAGACGGTCGCCCAGATTGCCAACACTCACGTCGCCATGGTCGACTTCTGCCCGCGCTGAGCCTCGCGAACGCCCACAGGATCTCGACCCCGCGTCACCGCTACGACGAGCGTGCGGACCAAGTTCAGCATGATGGCCAAGCAGGTGCGGGTGCCCGGTCTGAAAGCTCAACTCCTCAGCAAGGCGGTTGCTCGGCTCGACGCCGTCAGCTAATGCTTCGGTAGGCAGCTCGTCAGCGCGGTACGCCGTAGCTCCGGGGCCGTTCATCGGAGCAAGTCGTCACCTCATCGGCCAGTCTCGCTCCTCCGTACGCCGGCTGTCGAGGTAGTCGGCCAGGGCGAGGGCGCGCAGGTCCTGGTGGTGCGGTACGGCGAGTTGGGCGCCGATCGGTAAGCCGGAGGTCGACCAGCCGGCGTTGACCGTGGTCGCGGGGTGGTGGGACATGTTGTATGGGACCGTGAACGCGATGTGCTCGAACGGCTTCCCGGGATCGTCCGTCGGGTACGCGAGCTCCGCCGGAAACGCGGTGATCGGGGCAACCGGCGACAGGATCACGTCGTACGTCGTGAACACCCGGCCGACCGCGGCGGCCATCGCGCCCATCTGGCTGTACCCGTCGAAGACGTCCGAAGCGGTGAGATCGGAGGCCGTCGAGACCCATTCGCGGATCTGCGGAAGGACCTTCGCGCGGCGTTCCTCGGGCAGCGCGGCGATGTCCGTGGCGGAGCGGATCCGCCAGAAGCGGTCGAGGCCGTCGAGCATGTCGCGGGTGATGATCGGCGTGATCGGTTCGACGATCGCGCCGGCCTTCTCGAGTACGGCGGCCGCTCCCGAGACCGCCGCGGTGACCTCGGGATCGACCGGCAGCCCGACGCCCGCATCGAGCAGCAACGCGACGCGCAAACCCTCGACGTCGACCTCGAAGACGTCGGATGCCACCGGTGTCGAGGTGTGGTCGCGCGGGTCGTACCCGGACATCACCTGCAGCGCGAGCGCCGCGTCCGGCGCCGTACGGGTCAGGGGTCCGATCGCGCGCCCGGCGTACGGATTGCCGACCGCGATCCGGCCGTGCGTCGGCTTCAGCCCGACCAGTCCGCACCACCCGGCCGGCAACCGGATCGACCCGCCGATGTCGGTGCCCACGTGGATCGGCCCGTATCCGGCGGCCGCCGCAGCCGCCGCGCCCGCGCTCGAACCGCCGGCCGTCTTCGTCAGGTCCCACGGGTTGCGGGTCAATCGGTGAAAGGTCGAGACGCCGGACGACAACATCCCGTACTCGGGCATCGTCGTCTTGCTGAAGATCACCGCACCGGCCGCCCGCAACCGCGCCGCGGCCGGCGCATCCTCGGTCGCTGGGACGAGAGTGGTTGCCGCGGTTCCTTGCGGTACGGGCGTTCCGCGCGTGGCGATGTTCTCCTTGACAGTCACCGGTACGCCGTCCAGCGCGCCCGCCGTACCGTTCCGCCAGCGACGCTCCGACTCGTGCGCCGCGGCCCGCGCACCCACCGGATCCAGCGCGTAGAGCGCGCAGAGCTGGGATTCGAGTTGGTCCACGCGGGTCAGTACGTCCTCGATGACCTCGACCGGGGACACCGCGCCGTCGCGGTACTTCGCCAGCAGTTCAGTTGCCGTCAGATCGGCCAGAGTCATGGATACCCCTCAGTTCGGTGGGTCGAAGCGGCCGTCGACCGCGGTCCAGCCGCCGTCGACCGCGAGGACGCTCCCCGTGACGAAGCTCGAGGCATCGGAGGCGAGGTACACGACCGCGCCGGCGAGCTCGCTCGGTTGGGCCCAGCGGCCGAGCGCGCCCTTCTGGGCGTAGGCGTCGTACCAGCGCTGGTCGGCCTTGATCTGCGCGGTGAGCGGTGTCTCGACGACTCCCGGGGCGATCGCGTTCGCGCGGACGCCGGATGGGCCGAGCTCGGCGGCCGCGGTGCGCAGAAGCTGGACGAGGCCGGCTTTCGTTGCCGCGTACACCGATTGCCCCGGCTCGACGGTGGTGCCGCGGATCGAGCTGAACCCGATGATGCTGCCCCTCCCCCGCTCCGCCATGCCCCGTCCGAACGCACGCAGCAGCTGGAACGACGCGCGCAGGTTGAGCGCCACGACGCGATCGAACTCCTCGCCCGTGTAGTCGAGGATCCGCTTCCGCACGTTGGTGGCCGCGGTGAACACCAGCACATCAACAGGATCCAGCTCAACCACAGCCCGCTCAATCGCCACGTCGTCAAGCACATCCAGCCCGTACGCCGCCAACTCGCCGGCGGCCGTCTCTTGGGCCGCGGCGAGGTCCCGATCGGCACACGTCACCCGCGCGCCGTGTGCGGCCAACGCCAGCGCACTCTCGCGCCCGATCCCACTCCCCGCGCCGATCACCACCGCGTGCTTGCCGTCGAGCCTGAACAACGTCGAGTAATCCGTCACCGTGTCACCTCGGATCCGTTGGTCATGGGCGGGGGCGGATGATGGCCATCCGGGTCGTGGTGAGTTCCTCGATCGCGAAGCGCGGGCCCTCACGCCCGGTACCGGAGTCCTTCACCCCGCCGTACGGCATCACGTCGGACCGGAATCCGGGGACCTCGTTGATCACCACGCCCCCGACGTCGAGCCGATCGATCGCCGCGAACGCGGTGTCGAGCGAGGACGTGAAGACGCTCGCATGCAGCCCGTACCGCGTCTCGTTGACCGCGCGGAGCGCGCTTTCGATGTCCGGAACGGATCGCACCGCGATCACCGGCCCGAAGATCTCCTCGTCCCATGCCGACAACCCGTCAGGTACGTCGGTGAGCACGATCGGCCCGAGTACGTCGCCAGGGGCCTCGTACGCGATCGATGCGCCGGCATGGACCGCATCGCCGACCCATTGCCGAACGCGATCGGTCGACGCCGGATTGATCAGCGCAGACACCCGGGTCGCCGGATCACGCGGATCGCCGACGACCACGCCGGGCATCCGCGCGCCGAGCTTGTCCAGCAACGCTTCCCGCACCGACTCGACGGCGATCACGCGCTGCACGGAGATACAGGCCTGCCCGGACGCGTAGTACCCGCCGCGCACGATCGCGTCGGCGGCGGCGTCGAGGTCGGCGTCCGCGGCAACGACCAGTGCGGAGTTGGATCCCAGTTCGAGCAGCACCTTCGTCGGCGCCGCGTCGCGCGCGATGCGATGCCCGACGGCCGCGGATCCGGTGAAGGAGACGGCGCCGATCCGATCGTCGGTGGTGAGCGTGGCGCCCACGTCCGCTCCGCCCGTGATCAGCTGGAGAGCACTCTCTGGCGCTCCCGCGTCGGCGAGTGCAGACCGCATCATGTGCGTTAGCCAGAGCGTGGCGAGCGGCGTTTGCGGCGCGGGCTTCACGATGATCGGGCACCCGGCCGCGAACGCCGGAGCGATCTTGTGCGCCGCGAGCAGCAAGGGGTAGTTGAACCCGGTGATCCCGATGACCACGCCGATCGGTTTGCGCACCCAGAAACCCTGCAGCCCTTCGCCGCTCGGCAACAGGTCGAGCGGCACCGTCTCGCCGTGCAGCCGGGCAACTTCCTCGGCCGAGATCTCCAGGGTGAGCAGGGTCCGATCGATCTCGACCCGGCAGTCGACCAGCGGTTTGCCGGTCTCGAGCACGAGCAGCTCCACGAACGCGTCCCGCTCGGCGAGTACGGCGGAATGCACGCTCCGCAAGACGTTTCGGCGCAGGTACGACGGGAGCCGGCCAACCGTTTCTCGCACGGAGAGCGCGTTCTCGAGCGCCGCCCGGGCGAGCTCGACGTCCCCGAACGGTGCTTCCGCCACGGTCGAGCCGTCGTACGGGAAGATCACCGGCGCCGTGGCCGGTGTCTCGACCCAGGTCTCACCGATCGGCAGACCGGCCGGAATCGTGATCGCCTCGCCGCCGTCGAGCTGGATCTTCACGCTGATTCCCCCTTCGCGAGTAGGTCGGCAGTGGTCGCACCGGAGAGCGCCCTCTGAAGCGTCGGGATGGCCGACACGAGGCGCTGCGTGTACGGATGCTGCGGGGCGGCGTACACATCACCGGTGTAGCCCGTCTCGACGATCTGGCCGGCGTTCATCACGGCCACGCGGTCGCAGACGTGCTTGACCACGGACAGGTCGTGCGAGACGAACACGAGCGTGAGGTTGAGTTCGTCGACCAGGTCGGAGATCAAGTTGAGCACCTGGGCGCGGACGGAGACGTCGAGAGCGCTCACCGGCTCGTCCGCGATCAGGATCCGCGGGCGCGGGGCGAGGGCGCGGGCGATGGAGATGCGCTGCCGCTGACCGCCGGAGAACTGGTGCGGGTACCGGTCGCCGGCGTCCGCGGAGAGACCGACGGCTTCGAGCAACTCGCGAACGCGCTGTCCCGACGCCGGATGTCCTTGCACGACGAGTGGTTCGGCGATGATGTCGCGGACCCGCATCCGTGGGTCGAGCGAGCTCATCGGGTCCTGGAACACGAGCTGGAGGTTTTCGCGCAGCGGGCGCAGCCGGCGTTCCGGGAGACGGGTGATGTCGGTGTCCTCGACGATCACGTGCCCGGACGTTGCCCGATCGAGCGCGGCGATCAGGCGCAGCAGTGTCGATTTGCCGCAGCCGGATTCGCCGACGATGCCGAAACGCTCGCCCTGCTTGACTTCCAGGCTCACACCGCGCAGAGCGTGCACGACGGGCGCCGGCTGCAGCAACGACGTCCGCGGTCGGGGATAGTCGCGTACGAGGTCGACAACCCGGATGGCGGTCGGAGCTTCAGGATCGTGGATATCAGGCATCAGCCGCCCCTGCCGGGTGATGGCATGCGAACCCTCCGGTCTCGGACCCGGTCCACGCCGGCGTCTCTTCGCAGAGAGCGGTTGCGTGCGCGCACCGGGTCCGGAAGACGCAGCCGGACGGGAAACGCCCGGCGGGCGGCACATTGCCGGGAATCGTGGTCAGTCGACGCGACGTGCTCTCGAGATCGGACGCTGCGAGTAGTCCCTCGGTGTAGCGGTGCCGAGGACGCGTGAACACCTCGTTGACCGGGCCTGCCTCCACCACGCGTCCGCCGTACATGACGAGAACCCGTTCGCAGACGGTGGCGACGACGGCGAGGTCGTGGGTGATGAAGAGCAGCGCGGAGGAGCGGTCCACGACGCCGCGGACGATCAGGTCGAGTACGAGGGCCTGGACCGTGACGTCGAGTGCGGTGGTCGGTTCGTCGCAGATCAGCAGCGCCGGATCGTTGGCCAGGGCAAGCGCCAGGACGACTCGTTGCCTCATGCCACCTGACAGCTGGTGCGGAAAGGCGCGAACGGTCTCGGCCGGGAGCTGCACGAGTTCGAGCAGCTCGGCCGTCGCGGTTCGGGCCGCTGGCTTGGTGAGGGTCTTGTGGATCAGCATCGACTCGGCGATCTGGTCGCCGATCCGCATGGTGGGGTTGAGCGCGGTCATCGGTTCCTGGAAGACCATCGCGATGTCGCGGCCGCGAACGCGGGACATCCGCCGTTCGTCCGCGCCGACCAGTTCATGGTCGACTCCGTCGAGCCGCACCGATCCGCCGGCCCGGACGTCCTCGGGCAACAACCCGAGGATGCTCAGCGCGGTCAGTGACTTGCCTGATCCCGATTCTCCGATCAGCCCGACCCGCTCCCCCGCACCGACCGTCAGATCGACGTCGGACACGAGCGCCGTATCCCGCACGGTCACGGACAACCCGCGCACGGTCAGTACGTCGTTCATCGGCGATCCTCCAGTTTCGGATCGAAGCGGTCCCGGAGGCCGTCGCCGAGCAGGTTGAATCCGAGGACGGCGATCGCGATCGCGATCCCGGGGAAGATCGCCAGCCGTGGGGCACTGAACAGGAACTCCTGGCTCTCCTGCAGCATCCGGCCCCAGGACGGCGTCGGCGGCGGCGTTCCATACCCGAGAAACGACAACGCCGCCTCGGCCAGCACCGCGATCGCGAAAGACACCGAGGCCTGAACCGTGATCAAGCTGGTCACGTTCGGCAGCACGTGCCGCAGAGCGATCGGAAACGGCTGCCGGCCGGCCGCGCGCGCCGCGAGCACGTACTCCGTCCGCATCACCTGCAGCGCCCCGCTCCGGATCACCCGCGCGAAACTCGGCACCGAAGCGATGCCGATGGCAACCATCGCGGTCAGCGTGCTGGCCCCGAACACCGCGCCGAACATGATCGCCAGCAGCAACGCCGGGAACGCGAGCAACAGGTCGTTGGCCCGCATGATCACCTCGCTCGGCCACCGCCGTACCATCGCCGCCAGGATTCCCAGCGGTACGCCGATGACCGCGGCGACACCGACCGCGACGACGCCGACGAACAGGGTTGTCCGCGAGCCGACCATGATCTGGCTGAGTATGTCCCGGCCGAACTTGTCGGTCCCGAACCAGTGCGACCACGACGGTTCCAGCAGCCGAGAGGCGGGAGTCACCAGCGTCGCGTCGTACGGCGTCCACACGAACGACACCAGCGCCATCAGCACGATCACCGCGACGATCATGCCGCCGGCGATCAGACTCGGGTTCAGCCGCTTCATGACGCCGTCCTGAGTCGCGGGTCGAGGGCGACGTACAGCAGGTCGACGACGAAGTTGACCAGCAGTACGGCGATGACCAGGACCATCACCACGTCCTGGACGAGCAACAAATCGCGGTTCGACACACCGTCGAGCAGCAGGCTCCCGAGGCCCGGGATCACGAACACCCGCTCAACGACCACCGCGCCGATCAACAGCGTGGCCAATTGCAGGCCGAGCACAGTCACGACCGGTACGGCGGCATTGCGGAGACCGTGTCGCCACAGGGCCTGGAACGGTCGCAAACCCTTCGCCCGCGCGGTTCGGAGATAGTCCTCGCGCAGCACCTCCAGCACAGCACTGCGGACGTAGCGGGTGAGCACGGCGCCCTGGACCAGCCCGAGCGACAGCGCCGGCAGGATCAGTTGCTTGAGGAACATCGCCGGATCCTGCGCCGGCGGCGTCCAGCCGTTGGCCGGCAACCAGCCGAGCCGCACCGCGAACACCACGATCAGCAGGATCCCGGCCAGGAACGCCGGGACCGCGACGCCCACCTGAGAGAACGCAGACAGCGCCAACCCGGAGATCTTGCGGTGCCGCGCCGCCATCACCGTCCCGGCCGGGGCGGCGACCACCAGGGCGATGATCATGCCCGCGACGACCAGCCACAGAGTGACCTGCAGCCGGTCGAACACCTGCGGGCCGATCGCCGCCTTCGACACGTACGACGTACCAAGGTCACCGCGCAGCAGTCCGCCTAACCAGTCGAAGTACTGCGTCGACAGCGAGCGGTCGAGGCCGAACTGCCGACGCAGTTCGGCCACTGCCTCGTCGGAGGCGTTCACCCCGAGCGCGACCCGGGCGGGATCGCCGGGCAGCACCGCCATGAACGCGAAGACCAGTACCGAGCTCACCACAAGACTGACCAAGAACACGCCGGTGCGCTCGATCAGGCGGAGAATCATCGGGCGAGCTTGGAGAGATCGAAGTTCTCGGTGATCGCGTTCGTCGGCAGTCCCTTGACGCTCTTGTCGGCGACCATCAGGTTCGGCAGCAGGAACAGCCAGTCCCCCGCAGCCTGCTCGGACAGCCGGCGCGCCGCCTTCTTCATGTTGTCGACCTGCGCGGCCTCGTCGCCGGAATCCGCCGCGGCCAGGTAGCCCTGCAGCGTCGGGTCGTCGTACCGGGTGTAGTACTTCGGGTTGAACACGGCGCCCAGGTCGCGTGGCTCGACGTGCGCGATGATCGACATGTCGTAGTCGGCGTTCTTGAACACCGTCGTCAGCCACGCCGCCGGGAACTCGAGCTGGTCGATCGCCACCTTCAGACCGGCCTGCTCCAGCTGGCTCTTCACCACCTGGCCGCAGGACGTTGCGTACGGCAACGTCGGGAGCCGGAGTCGCAGCGTCTTGCCCGCCGCGCCGGAGGCCTGCAGCAACGACTTCGCCTTGGCCAGGTCGTACGGCGCGACTCCGGTGAGGTCCTCGTACCACGGGTCGGTCGGTGGGACCATGCTGCCGATCAACTTGCCGCGGCCTGCCCAGCAGGTGTCCAGCAACGCCTTGTGGTCGATCGCCATCCGGATCCCCTGCCGGGTCCGGACGTCCTTGAACAGCGGCAGCGAGTTGTTGAACGACAGCAGCACCTCGCCGTTCGTCGTGCCCTCGATCACCTGGTACTTGTCGTTGCTGGTGAACTGGCTGAGGGCCTCGGGCGCCTGCACCGTGCCGACCACGTTGATCGTGCCGGTGAGCAGCGCGTTGTTCAGCGCGGTCGCGTCCTTGAAGTACTTCAGCGTGATCTGCTGGAAGAACGGCTTGCTGCCCCAGTAGTTGTCGTTGCGGACCATGACGATCGAGTCGCCGCGGTTCCACTTGGAGAACTTGAACGGGCCGGAGCCGACCGGTGCGGTCGCGAGCGCGCTGACACCGCTCTCCGAGAACATCGCGCCGATCCGGGTGGTCATCCGGAACAGCCAGTCGTTGCTCGGCTTCGCCAGCGTCACCTGCAACTGGGTCGGCGACAGCGCCTTGGCCTGGGAGACCACGTCCATCGCGGCCTTCAGCGAGGTCGTCCACGCGGTCTTCACCCGGTTGATGCTGAACACGGCGTCGTTCGCGGTGAACTGCTTGTCGTTGGTGAACTTCGCGTTGTCGACCAGGTCGAACGTGTACGTCTTGCGGTCCGGCGACACCGTCCACGACTTCGCCAGCGACGGCACGATCTTGCCGGAGTCGTCCTGCTTGACCAGCGTCTCGTAGACGTTGCCGAGCAGCGCCTGCGGGATCGCGGCGCCGTCGGTGGTGGTGAAGTCCAGGCTGGCCGGCTCCGCGACCAGACCGATCGACAGCTTCTGGTCAGCTCCCGGTGAGCTGCCGCCCGACGTACCGGATCCGGCCGAGCAGGCCGTCACGGCCAGCAGCGCGGCGGACGCGAGGACTGCGACCGCTCGAGTGGAAAACGACGGCTTCACGTCTACTCCTCCGATGCGCCGACTGGTCTGACCAGTGGACTAGGTCTCAATGGGCCACTAGGTTTGTCCCCTGCTCAGGTGCCTGTCAAGCGAATGGGGGTGTGCCGGATGACAAAGCGTCCGCAGTTCGAGCCGGTACAACCCGTGCGCGCCTATCAGCGGATCGTCGAGCAGGTCGAGGACGCGCTTGCCCGCGGTGACCTGGCACCGGGCCAGCGGCTGCCGAGCGAGCGTGAACTGGTCGCACAGTTCGCGGTCAGCCGGTCGACGGTGCGCGAGGCGCTGCGGGTGCTGGAGAGCAACGGCGTGGTCCGCTCCCGGCCCGGCGATCCGAACGGCCCGGAGATCCTGCCGTACTCCTCGTCCGCGCTGCGCAAGCAGGTGACGAGGCTGGCGCGTGTCGACGAGCTGACCCTGAGCGAGCTGATCGGGTTCCGGATGATCATGGACGGCGCCGCGATCCAGGTCGCGTCCCGGCTGCGGACCCCGGAGGAGCTGGACGACCTGGAGGCGACCCTGGTCGCGATGCGGGACGCGATCGACGTCGACTTCGCCGCGTTCAGCGAGGCCGATCTCGCGTTCCACGAGCTGATCGCGCGGATCAGCCGGAACTCGCTGATCCAGACCTGCAACGAGGTCGTCCGCGGCGTCGTACTCGGACTGATCGCCGACAAGATCGCCCACGCCCCGAACAGCCGCGCCCTGATGCTCGAGTCGCTGCACCACCACGCCGAGGTCGTCGACGCGATCCGCACCGGTAACGGCCACGCCGCCGCCCGGATCGCCCGCCAGAACATGTTCGACTACTACGCCGGGTACGTGCCCGACTCCGAACAGGAAACGTTGCGTGCGCTCATAGATGACTGAGCGCATCTGAGGACTCTGCGCCGTCGCGAGCAGGTGCTCGGCGGAGTGCCTCGGCGTGCTGGAGGGAAGGCCTCGATGTGGTTTCATCGTGGCCTTCCCTCCAGTGCGGCGAGGTGCCCGCCGAGTGCCGCGCAGTAGGCGCAGAGTCCTCAGATGCGCTCACACTGATTCCCGTGGCATTCTGAGGGATCAGTTCACTGCAGTGGGGGGCACCGCGTGAGCAAACCTGCGATTCTCACGGTCGACGACGACCCGATGGTCTCGGCGGCCATCTCCCGCGACCTGCGCCGCCGGTACGGCGACGACTACCTGGTCGTCCGCGCGACCTCGGGCGACCAAGCGCTCGCCGCGCTGACCAAGCTCGCCTTGCGCAACCAGCCGATCGCGTTGGTCGCGACCGACCAGCGAATGCCCGGCATGACCGGCATCGAACTGCTCGAACGCGCCCGCGAGAACGCCCCGAGCGCGAAGTACCTGCTGCTCACCGCGTACGCCGACACGGACGTGGCGATCCGCGCGATCAACGAGATCGGCCTCGACTACTACCTCCTGAAACCCTGGGACCCGCCCGAGGACCAGCTGTTCCCGGTCGTCGACGACCTGCTCGGCGACTGGCGGCAGGCCAACCCCGAGCACACCTCCGATGTCCGTGTCGTCGGCAACCGCTGGTCGGACCGCGCGCACGACATCAAGACGTTCCTGGCCCGCAACCACGTCCCGTACCACTGGTACGACGTCGAGCGCGACACCGAGGGCCGGCGCCTCAAGGACCTCGCCGACGCCGGCGACCACGACCTCCCGCTGGTCCTGATCCCGGAAGGCGACACGCTCCGCTCCCCCACCGCCCGCGACCTCGCCGCGGCTCTCGGTCTGCGGACCCGCGCCGAGCAACCGTTGTACGACGTCTGCATCGTCGGCGGCGGACCGGCCGGACTCGCCGCCGGCGTGTACGCCGCGTCCGAAGGCCTCAGCACGGTGATCGTCGAACGTGAAGCACCCGGTGGACAGGCCGGGCTCAGCGCCGCGATCGAGAACTACCTCGGGTTCCCGCGCGGCCTGACCGGCTCCGACCTCGCCCAGCGCGCGGTCGCGCAGGCGTCCCGCTTCGGCGCGGAGATGGTGCTCGCGCGTTCGGTCGTGGGCCTCGAGTCCCGCGGCCCCGTGCACGCCGTACTGCTCGAAGAATCCGGTGAGATCGAGGCCCGGGCGCTGATCGTCGCGACCGGCGTCTCGTACCGCAGCCTCGACGTCGACGGCCTCGACGCCCTCACCGGCCGCGGCGTGTACTACGGCGCGACGGCGAGCGAGGCCAGGCAGGTCCAGGACGACGACGTGTACATCGTCGGCGCGGCGAACTCGGCCGGACAGGCCGCGCTCAACCTGGCCCGGTACGCCAAACGCGTCGTTCTCCTGGCCCGCGGCGGCACGCTCGAAAGCTCGATGTCGCGGTACCTCATCGACAAGATCACCCAGGCCTCGAACATCGAGGTACGGTGCCGGACCGAGGTGGTCGGTTGCCGAGGCGAGGGTCATCTCGAGGCGCTGAGGTTCGCGGATCGCACCTCCGGCCGGGTCGAGGAGGTGCTCGCCAGCTGGCTGTTCGTCTTCGTCGGCGCGATCCCGCGGACCGATTGGCTCGGCGACTCCGTCGTACGTGACGCCAAGGGGTTCGTCGTGACGGGGACGGACCTGATTGCGCAGAACCGGTGGCCGCTGACCAGGCCGCCGTACGCGCTGGAGACCAGCGTTCCGGGGGTGTTCGCGGCCGGCGACGTCCGGCTCGACTCGATGAAACGGGTGGCGTCCGCGGTCGGCGAAGGCGCCATGTCGATCTATCTCGTCCACCGCTACCTTGCGACCGTCTGATGTACGCCGCCGACTTGCACGCCATCCCGCTCTTCGCCGGGTTGACCGATGCGCAACTGGACGAGCTGATCGACGGCAGCACCGAGGTGACGATCGAGCGCGGCGTCGACCTGTTCCACGAGGGCGAACCCGCCGACTTCTGGTGGGTGCTCGTCGACGGCGCGATCTCGCTGCACCGCAAGATCGGCCGCGAGGACACCGTGCTGGGCAAGATGGACGTACCGGGCCGCTGGGCCGGCGGCTTCCGCGCCTGGGACGAGCACGGCCTGTATCTCGCCAGCGGCCGCGGCCTGGCCGAAGGACGGGTACTTCGGGTGCCGGCCGACGTACTGCGAGAGCGGATCGACGACTGGTTCCCGCTCGCCGGGCACCTCATCAAGGGCGTTTACGGGACCGCGCGGGCGATCGAGTCGACCGCCCGGCAGCGCGACTCGCTGATCACGCTCGGCACGTTGGCGGCCGGGCTGGCGCACGAGATCAACAACCCCGCCGCGGCGGCCGCACGCTCGGTCAGCGCACTCGACACCGCGTGCGTCACGCTGCTGTCGGCGCTGCGTGGCCTCGCGGAAGGCGACGCAACGGCCGCACAGTTCAGTGCGCTCGACGAGCTGCGGCTCGAGCTCGGCTCGGGTACGGCGGCGCCGGATCCGGTGGACCTCGCCGATCACGAGAACACCATCGCGGACTGGCTCGACGACCACGGCGTCGAGCGGTCATGGTTCATCGCTCCCCCGTTGGCCGCGGCAGGCGCGAAAGTCGACTGGTGCGAGCGGGCGGCCGACGTACTCGGTGACGCGCTGGAGCCCGGTCTCGAATGGGTGGCCAGCACGTTGTCGGTCGCGACCCTGCTCGGCGAGGTGAAGGAGTCGACGCGGCGGATCACCGAACTGGTGGCCGCGGTCCGCTCGTACTCGCAGATGGACCGAGGCTCGATCCAGACGATCGACGTCACCGAGGGCATCGAGAGCACGCTCGTGATGCTCGGGCACAAGCTGCGCGACGGCGTCGAGGTGGTTCGCGCGTACGGCGCCGGCGTACCGCGGATCGATGCGTACGCCGGCGAACTCAACCAGGTGTGGACGAACCTGATCGACAATGCGGTCGACGCGATGGACGGCGCCGGCACACTGCGGATCACGACCCGAACCGACGGCGACCGGATCGTGGTCGAGTTCACCGACACGGGTCCCGGGATGCCGCCGGAGGTCGCAGCCCGCGCGTTCGAGCCGTTCTACACGACCAAGGATGTCGGCAAGGGCACCGGCCTGGGCCTCGACATCGCGCAACGCATCGTCGCCGAGCACCACGGCGGCACGATCGGTATCACCTCACGCCCAGGCGACACCACGGTGCAGGTGCGACTCCCGCACCAACCGCCGAGCTGATCAGGTGTCGTGTTCGAGGATGCGGACGCGGGGCACCTTCAGGATCCTGCGTGCCTTCGTGGTCCAGTCGGAGCACACGAAGGCTGCGGCGGTCTCCGGCCAGGCGACCACCACGACCTCTTGGCTGGCGGTGGTCTTCACCACCTGCATCAGCGCCAGCAGCACCTCGCCGTGCGTGATGGAGACGTGTACCGGGTAGCCGCTGGCCGCCCGGAGCCGCCGGGAGCTGTGCTCGATCACCGCGGCGAGGTCGACGGCCGGGTCGGCGAGGGTCGCCGTCGGCGTTCCGCCCTGGGATCCGCCCTGGGTTCCACGCTGGGTTCGACTCTGGGTTCGACTCTGTGCTCGGTCAACTGTTGCCGGCGGGCCGACGCGCGCCGACGCCACCGTCGCAGAGCCGACCACGGACGCCGAGCCGGTCAGGCCGGCCACGTCCGCGAACGTCGAGCCCAGCAACGCCATCGGACCGCCGAACCCGCTCTCCGGATGACTGGAGACCAGCAGGTGGTAGTCCACGGTGTCCTCGCGCCTCGCATGCAGGGCGGCAACGCGGCGCGCGTCGCCCTCGCTCATCTCCCGCTCGATGAGCACCACCACGTCGTACGTCATTCGTGGCTCCCTTCGCGTCAATTCCGTTGTACTCCTGCCGAGGACCGGTCCAAAGCACCGGCCCCGCCTCCGTCACGGAATTGTCAATTTCTTCTCAGGCTCCTGCCAGGGAGTGTCGGATGGTTCCACGCCGTCGCGAGGAGGTGCTCGGTGCGGTGCATCGGCGTGCGGGGGCGAAGGTCTCGATGCGGAGCATCGTGGCCTTTGCACCCGTGCGGCGAGGTGCCGTGCCGAGTGCCCCGCAGTAGGCGTGGAACCATCCGACACTCCCTTCACACGCCCGAGCGCAGGTTATGGAGTGGGAGAGGTTGCTCCGAGGCTTGCGTGAGCGCGGGTGTCGGGGGCCAGACCCGACAGCAGGTACGGCGCGTCGATCAGCGACAGGCTCGCGCCGTCGAGGAGGCGCGGATGCAGCGCGTACACTTCCGCGCCCGCGCGCGGCGTGATGTCACCGGTCAGCACCGCGACGAAATCGGCGCGTTTCGCCGCGTCCTCGTCCCAGGTCCGGTCCGGCTCCAGCCGCGCGACGACCCGCCGCGCGAACGTCGGCAGCTCCTCGGCCGGGTCACGGACGTAGCCGACGACCGACCCGTCGGCGCACCGAACCGCGATCTCGTCGGCGCGGGCCGCCGCGTGCCAGCAGCAGATCTCCCACAGGCTCACCCGGTCGCCCGACCCTTGCACCTCTTCCAGCGTCGCCGCCATCAGCCCGAGATGACCGCCGTACCTCGCGATGTTGTGACCGTATCCGGCTGCGCCGAGGTTCACGTCGTACCAGCGCAGTTCCTTGGTCCGCAGGTCGACGCCGAACGGCATCAGGATCTTCGCCGGCCCGGCCAGGTCGAAACGATCCTCCACCGCCGCCGGATCGAAGAGCCTGTCAGGTTGCCGCAGCACGCCGACGAAACCGCGCTCCAGCTCGTCGAACGGTACGTCGTTGTAGCTGAACACCACCGGCAGCAGGTAGCGACCGCCCACCCGGCGCACCGCGCGCAGGTCGATGTCCACGAACTCCGTCGATCCGTCGGGGCCGGGCGCGGACGTCAGATCGCCGGAATGCACCAGCGCGTCCTGGTCGAACCGCAGCCGGGTGTAGTCGCACAGCCCGACGAACGCCCACTCCTCGTCGAACACCGCCACCGACAGGTCGAGATCGATCCGCCGCCCGCGCGGCTCGACCCAGTGCAGGAACAGGCGCAGCAACTCGTCCTGGGGGATCGGCACCGCACTCCCCCGCGTCATCCGCAGCAGGCTCGATGACGCGTTCCGCTCCGAACCGGGCGCAGCGATCCGGGACAGCTCCTCGTCCAGGAACACCCGCCGCCAGCGCGGCAATCCCGTTGCCCGGCGCAACATTTCCCCGGTGAGTACGCCGGACAGCTCGACGGCGAGCGCGGTGGGCAACGGCTCCCGGTCGTCGACCGACGTCCAGATCCGGGCGGTCCCGCCCCGCGGGAAGAACAGCCGCAGATCGCCCGGCGGTGTCCGGACCTGTCCCAGGGCGGCCGTGATGACCGCAGGCGAGACGTCCGACACCGCCGTCGTGACGGCGTCGACGAGCTCCGCGTGCTGCTCCGGCGGAAGGGCACGCGCCAGCTGCACAAGACGGCGTACCAACTCGCCTGGACGCTGCCGCAGCAGGTCGAGCGCCTGCTCCGGCCGCCCTTGCGTGAAAGCGCCCTCGACACGCGAGCTGAAGGTGCTCATCACGAGCCGCCCGCTCTCCACTCGCACCAGCGGATACCGCGAAGCCTCGCCCGCCACTGCTCGTCCGGCCGCCGTTCCGAGGTCCAGAGCGGTGCGCCGGAGGACCGCGAATGCCAGCGCGGCGACCGGGAACCGGGTCGCGAACTCGAACGGATGCAGGTTCTCCCCGATCCGTTTCCAGGCACGCTCGTGGCGCAGCATGTCCTCCACCAGCGTCTCGACCGGCAGCCGGTCGAGACGCTCCAGGACGAGCCGTCGAGTGGCCCGCGGCAACGACTTGCGCCGGGCCGGCGGCGTCCGCAGCCCGGGGTCGGCGTCCATCAACGCATACACCAGCCGCAGTACGTCGGTGGCGGTGTCGGCACGATCGATCAGCTCGGGATCCTCGGCCAGGAAGTGCGCGATCACGAGCGCACGGGTCTCCCGGACCGGGATGTCATCAGGGATCCAGGCCGAGCTGGCGCCGTTGAGCAGCACCTGCAGGTCCGCGCGGTCCGCAGCGGACAAGGGTGCGCGCCGCGCCAGCAGGGCGCTGACGGTCTGACGGACCGAGTCAGCCGTGGCCAGCGAGAGCAGCCGCAGGCGATCCGAGCGGACATGCGCCTGGGGCTCCTCGACCGGCGACGGCTTGAGGAACGGATCATTCGGGTCGATGCGCCGCAGACACAGCGGACAGGCGCTGAGGTCGGCGCCGTCCCAGCACGTCCGGCAGACCAGGTGGGCACACGGGGCGACCGCGTGCACGGAGGTCGTGTCGCCGCAGAGCACACACGGTTGCTCCGGCTCCTGCAGCAGGCGGGCGAAGACCCGGTTCACGTAGAAGGTCTCGGTGTTGCCCGGCACGCTCTCCGGGAAGCCCCGGAACAACGGCGTGTGCTTGGCGTCGAACCCGGACTCGGCGTCGAGCAGGTCGAGGAGCGCACCGCCGAAACCGGCCAGCGCAGGCGCCGACAGCGAGGCACAGTGCCGGTACAGGCCGACCGAGAGCAGGAGACCGCGCTGGATCAGGTCCGCCTGGAGCGCGGACAGGCCGGCCTGGATCGTGAGCGGTCGGCGCAGCCACTGCCAGGCGGAGCGCCGTACCGGAGGGGTGAGGGCGGTGGCGTCGACGAGCCGGCGGCGGCGCAGCAGGACAGCAGCTCGCGGATCCGCTGGTTGGTCCGGCATGGCGTCTCCCCACTGACGTCCTTCATCCAAAGAGGGCGCCAGGGGCGGAGAGCGGACGCGCTACTTGCCTGGTGGAGGAGAAGGAAGCACGTCCAGGAGCCGCCCCTGGCACTGAGAACGCTACCGGGAGGCACCGACAGTTTCCGGGGCCCGCCACGGAAGGACTGGAGCAGATAGGGCTGAAAAGAAGAGCTCCGGTAGCAAGGTCGGGGCCGCCCCGCCCAGACCTCGCTACCGGAGATCTCCAGAGTAGAACGTTCATCCAAATCGCGCGCCACCGGGTCCCCGATTCGTTGCGAAACTGGCACTGATGCGCCGCCGCGCACCCGATGCGATCACCCTCGGCAGGCAGGACACCACGGATAGTAATTGGCGCAGTCCACGCACATTTCACCGTGCGGTAAATTGGCAGACTCCCACCTTTAAAACGTTTTCCGAGGAATGTAAGAAGAAAGTAAAGAAATGCCAGTGGTCACCAGTCGTTGCCGCCGGTGAACCAGTCGTTGCCGCCGTGGCCGTCGATGCCGGTACGGACGGGGAACGCTGAGATCTGCATTGTTTTCGACCCTTCTCGGTGCTGACCAACTGGTGGAATGACCCGGGCATCCGGGTGACCTGGTGTGAGCAGGTCGTTACTATGAACGCATGACCGCTCAGATCGACCGCTTGTGAGGCTGACGATGATTCTGATCGGTCGGAGCAGCTGGGTGCTACCTCGGCAATGGAAGCTCTGGTCGTTGCCGAGGGCCGCTTTGGCTTATGTGCTCGCGATTGATTTGATTGCGGTGACGATTACCACATTTGCGGTCCGGAGCACGGTGAGCGGCCCTGATGCGGGAGTCCGGCATTCCGAGTGGGTGGCGTTCGCCGTACTGGCCGTGGCCTCGACCATGCATCTGGAGTTCGCCCGCGGAATCGAGCGCCGGCGCGAACTGGCGGCCAACACCTCGCCGCACACCAATCTCAAGTGCCTGTGGATCTTCGCGGCCCTGCTGCTGCTCCCGCTGTCGCTGGTCGTCCCGCTGGTGGTTCTGGCCTACACCTATTCCTGGTTCCGCGTGTACGGCCGGACTGTCGCGCACCGCAAGGTGTTCTCAACCTCGACGTACGTCCTGGCCAGCGCCGCAGCAGCCGCCGTACTGCGTGCCGGCGGTCTGCTGGACGCTCCCCGCGTACCTACAGGTTTCTGGACGCTGCTGGTCGTTCTGGCCGCAGCCGCGACCTGGTGGCTGGTGAACTACGCACTGGTGATCGGAGCGATCCTGCTGTCCACTCCGGACGCCACGGCGCGTGAGGCGCTCGGCGAACTGTCGGACCAGATCGTTGTGTGCGCCGGGCTGGGTCTGGGGGTAGCGATCGCTGCGGTGCAGACGTCGTACCCCTGGGTCGTTCCGGTGCTCATGGTGACGGTGCTGGCGCTGCACAGGGACCTGCTGCTCCCGCAGTACCAGCGGGCCGCCGGCATCGACTCCACGACCGGTCTGGCCACTTCGTCGTACTGGGCGAGCGCCGTGCCCGCAGAGCTCGCCCGGGCGGACACACTGCGCAGCACGGTCGGGCTGCTGATGCTGGACCTGGACAAGTTCAAGGAGATCAACGACACCTACGGTCACCCGGCTGGTGACGAGGCGCTGCGTGCTGCCGGCGAGGCGATCCGTGCGGAGGTACGCAACGGCGATCTGGTCGCGCGAGTCGGTGGAGACGAACTGGCGGTGCTGCTGCCGGGTGCGTTCGAGTCCGAGGTGCTGGAGATCGCGGAGCGGATCAGAGGGCGGCTCGCGACCGTCACAGTCTCGGTCAGTACGACGGACGGGGGTACGGCGACGCTCGACGGCGTACCGGCGTCGTTCGGCGCGGCTGTCTACCCGGCTGTCGCGAACACGATGGACCAACTGATCCTCGCCGCCGACGACGCCCTGCTGCGGGCCAAGCGGTCCGGGCGGAACCAGATCGTGGTCGCCCGCCCGAACCACTCCTCCGACAAGGTTGCCGAGCAGACCCTCAGCGACTGACCTCGATCAGCGCCTTCCCGCGGAGCGTGCGGTTCTCGAGCGCCCGGTGTGCGTCGGCCACGTGGTCGAGGTCGTAGACCTGGTCGATGACCGGCTTGAGATCCCCGGCTGCCGCGCGAGCCATCACGGCGGCGCCGGTGACCGACGTGGTCGTCGAGTCGGCGCGCAGATCCATGATTCCCTTCACAGTAAGCCCGCGCCGCTCGACCTCGGCGGCGTCGTACGGCGCGAAGCTGCCACTCGGGGCTCCGTGAGCGGAGATCCAGCCGCCGTCCTTCAGCACGCTGAATGCGGCCGCGCCCAGCTCGCCGCCGGCACCCTCGAACACGATGTCGGCTCCTCGACCGTTCGTTGCCTCAAGCACCAACTTCTCCCAGCCGGGCTTGCTGTAGTCGATCAGTACGTCGGCGCCCTGCGCCCGGCTGAGTTCGAGCTTCTCGTCGCCGCGGGCCGCCGCGATGACGTGGGCTCCGGCCTTGTGCGCCAGCTGGATCAGCAGCAGGCCCATGCCGCCGGCGGATGCGGTGATCAGGACGTCCTGCCCGTCCATCGGCGGCGCGAGTTCTTCGAGCATGAGGGCGGTGAAGCCGTCGCCGTACACCGCGACCGCGGTCCGCAGGTCGAGTTCGGGCGGTACCTCGACCAGGTCGGTCGAGGTCAGGGCCAGCTCCGCATGCGCGCCGAAGGCCACGCCGCGCCCTACGACGGTCTTGCCGATCCAATCCGTCGATACGCCGGGACCCACCGCGCGGACCCGGCCGCCGAGGTTGCTGCCGGTGACGTACGGCACCTGCACGTCGAAGAACTCGCCGTGCTGACCCTGGCGGATCGCGGTCTCGACGAAAATCACATCCGCGACGCCGACCTCGACAAGCACCTGCCCGGCCGAAGGCTCCGGGGCCGGGATGTCGCGGGTCTCGATCACGTCCGGACCGCCGAACGCGGTCACTACTGCTGCACGCATCTTCACACTCTCCGGTTGTCTGCTGGAACTACCGAGCGTGCAACCTCAACGTAGGTTCAGGTCAAGTCCGGGATTGTCGGTGGCGCGGCGTACTGTGCGGGGCATGTTCGACGCCGTCTTCGTGCCTGCTGACCCGCCGCGCGCGGGTCGGCTGGCGCTGTACGGCGACCTGGCCGGCTCGGGTGAGACCGCCAACGGGACGGTCGACCTGGTCCTCCCCCGCGGCACCACGGTCCGCCGTACGACGGTCCCCGCGCGCCTGCTGGACATAGAAGAGGTGCTGACCCGCCTCGCCGAGCAGGACTCCGAGCGACTGGACGGCTCGGGCAGCTGGGCGGCGTGGCGGGCGGCCGGGCTTGCGGGGCTGGTGCTGATCGGGCGCGGGCGGCTGGTGCCGGATCGGAGCCCGGAGGGGTACGGCGCTTGGCGGGTGGCGCCGCTCGACCCGCTCGACCAGGCCTGGCTGCGGAACCTCAGCGCCGCAATGCCGGCGTACGGTCATGCCCTGCCGCTCGACGGCACCCGACCCGTCCGGCTGATCGAGCCGGAGCAACTCGTCCGCGCGTTCTGGGACGCGCTCGCGGACACACTGGTCCGCACCCCGGCCGCAGCCGTCGCCGTCCGCCCTGGTGCCGCGCCGTTCGCGGCCGCCGAACCCACAGCCCTCCCCGGCCCGACCGCCTGGCTCGACGAAACCGCCCTGGCCGAACAAGCCGGCACCCGCCTGGTCCTACGCATCGAACCACCCGATTCCACGGACGACTTTCGGGCCGTACTCCAGTTGCGGAGCGGGGTGGATCCGAGCCTGCTCGTCGACGTCGCGGACATGTGGAACGCACCTGCCGCCGTACTCACGGCCCTTGGCGAACGCGCCGAGACCGATCTCCTCCTCGCCCTCCGCCGCGGCGCCCGGGTCTGGCCGCCGCTCGGTTCGGCCCTCCGCGACGCCGCACCGGAAGATGTGCCGATCGACGACGCCGCGTTGGAAGAGCTCGCCGAGGGCAGTACGGCGCTGGAAGGCGCCGGCATCGAGGTGCTCTGGCCGACGGAACTGTTCGCCGGCGAGCTGGCCGTCCGCGCCACCGTCGCGACGCCGACTCCCGGCGCCGTCACCGGCCCCGATTTCAGCCTGACCGAGCTCGTCGCGTTCCGCTGGCGTCCCACGCTCGACGGCCAGGACCTGACCGCAGCCGAGGTCGCCGCGCTCGCCGAGGCAAAGCGCCCGATGATCCGCATGCGCGGCCGCTGGATCCGGGTCGACCACGACCTCGTCCGCCGGCTCCGCAACGGCTCCACCCGCCGGCTCACCGGAGCCGAAGCCCTCGGCGCAGCCCTCACCGGGACCATCGAGGTCGACGGCGAGCTGGTGCCGTTCGACGCCGACGGATCGCTCGCCGCGATGCTCGCCCGGCTGCGTACGGCCGAGGAGCCGGCGCCGTTCACCGAGCCCGTCGGTCTCAAGGCGACCCTTCGGGACTACCAACGCCGCGGCGTCGCGTGGATGGCGCAGCTCGCCAACCTCGGCCTCGGTGGTTGCCTGGCCGACGACATGGGCCTCGGCAAGACCATCCAGGTCATCGCGCTGCATCTGCAACTCAAGGGCCGCGGCCCGACGGTCGTCGTCTGCCCGTCGACACTGCTCGGCACGTGGGAGCGGGAGTTCGAGCGGTTCGCCCCCGACGTACCGACCCGCCGCTACCACGGCACCGGGAGGACGCTCAGCGATCTCGCCCCAGACGAGGTCGTGCTCACGACGTACGGCGTGGTGCGCCAGGACCACCGCGTTCTCGGTGAGATCGCGTGGGGCCTGGCCGTCGCGGACGAGGCACAGCACGCGAAGAATCCGTTGTCCCGCACCGCCCGTGCGTTGCGAACGTTGCCATCAGCAACCAGGATCGCGCTGACCGGCACGCCGGTGGAGAACCGGCTCTCCGAGCTGTGGTCGATCCTCGACTGGGCGGCGCCCGGGCTGCTCGGCACGCTCGACAGGTTCCGCCACGACATCGCCGTACCGGTCGAGCGGTTCCACGACGAGGAGGCCACCGCTCGGCTCGGTCGGGTGACGCGGCCGTTCCTGCTGCGTCGGCGGAAGAGCGATCCGGGGATCGCGCCGGAGTTGCCGCAGAAGTCCGAGCACGATGTCGTCGTACCGCTGACCACCGAGCAGGCCACGCTCTATCAGGCCGTCGCGAAGGAAACCCTCGCGAAGATCGAGGACGCCGAGGGCATCGCGCGGCGCGGGCTGGTGCTGAGTCTGCTCACGCAGTTGAAGCAGGTCTGCAACCATCCGGCGCAGTTCCTGCACGAGCCCGGTCCGCTCGAGCGGCGGTCCGGCAAGCTCGCGGCCCTGGACGAGCTGCTCGACGTGATCCTGGCCGAGGGCGAGTCGGTGCTGATCTTCAGTCAGTACGTCGAGATGTGCCGGCTGATCGAGGCCCATCTGGCGGCGCGGCAGGTGAAGACGCTGTTCCTGCACGGTGGCATCGGGGTGCGGAAGCGCGAGCAGATGGTGGAGCAGTTCCAGTCGGGCGAGGCGCCGGTGTTCCTGCTCTCGCTGAAGGCGGGCGGCGTCGGACTGACGCTGACGCAGGCCACGCATGTTGTGCACTACGACCGGTGGTGGAACCCTGCGGTCGAGGATCAGGCGACGGACCGCGCGTACCGGATCGGTCAGGACCGGCCTGTGCAGGTCCATCGGCTCGTCACCGAGAACACTCTCGAGGACCGGATCGCCACGGTGATCAACGCGAAGCGCGACCTCGCGGACGCCGTCGTCGGGTCGGGTGAGGCGTGGCTGAGCGAGTTGTCGGACGCGGAGCTGACCGAGCTCGTCGAGCTGTCGACGGCGCCGGTGAAGTCTGGATCGGCGAGTGCGTACAACCCTTCTGCGGTGGGGAAATCCGATGGCTGACGACGATCGGACGCCATGGCAGGGGTGGCGGCGGAAGGGCGAGGACGCCGGGTTGCCGGCGGCCAAGGGCGCGGGGAGCCGGCGGTCGTTCGGGGCGACGTGGTGGGGGCGGGCCTGGTTGGAGGCGCTCGAGCAGCGGGCGCGTCTCGATCCCGGCCGGCTGTCGCGCGGACGGTCGTACGCGCGGCGCGGCAGCGTGCTGGAGCTGACGGTCACGCCGGGCGAGGTCGAGGCGGTGGTGCAGGGCAGCCGCGTCACGCCGTACCAGGTGACGGTCCGGATCCGTGCGTTCTCCGCGGACGAGTGGGACGCCGTACTCGAGGTTGTGTCGGCGCAGATCGGGCGGGTTGCGGCCTTGCTCGACGGGGAGTTGCCGCCGGAGGTCGTGGAGGACGTACAGGCGGCCGGGCTGGATCTGTTGCCGGGCGCGGGCGAGGTGCTGACGAACTGCAGCTGCCCGGACTTCGCCGTACCGTGCAAACATTCCGCGGCCGTTTGCTACCTGGTCGCGGATGCGCTGGACGACGACCCGTTCGCGTTGCTTCTGCTTCGCGGGCGGCGCAAGGACGAACTCCTGACCGCGCTGCGCTCCCGCCGCACCGGCAACGCCAACAACACCGGCGCACCGGCCGCGCCCCGCACACCCGCACCAGCAGGCATCCCGGCAATCGCAGCCTTCGCCCGGCATCTAGCCAACTCGGGTGACGGCGGTGAGCGGCGGGTTGCGGGTGTGGTTCCTGTGCCGGCGCCGCCTCGGCCGCTCGGGGCGCCCGGCGTACCGGCGGCGGTGAAGGTGCTGGACCCACCCCGATCGTCCGGGGTCGACGTACGCGATCTCGTCGCTCTGGCCACCGACGCCGCCCGCCGAGCCTGGGAACTGGCCTCTGGCGACGCCAACCGGGCCCTCACATTCGAGCAGGACCTCGCCCGCCGAGCAGCAGCTTCCCTCGGTACGCCGGAACTCGCCGACCTAGCGCACCGCGCCGGCATCTCCGCCCGCCAACTCACCACCCGGGCCACCGCCTGGCGCCAAGCCGGCCCCGGCGGCCTCGCCGTCACCGTAGACGACCCCCACGACGTCGACCCCGAAGCCCTCGCCGAAGCCCTGGAAGCCCTCCCCCACGCCACCACCGAAGCCAACCGAGTAACGGCCGGCAAAATCCAACTCCGCCTGGGCCGCGACAACCTCTGGTACCGCTTCGACCAAAGCTTCAACGACTGGAGCCTCACCCACCCACCCGCCCCGTCCCCCCAAGACCTCCTCTGACCATCACCCCCGCGCCGCGACGAAAGCCTCGGCGAGGCGGGTGATGAGGTCGTACGGGATCGGCTTGTCGAGGGGGAATTTGAGGGTGCCTTTGCCGGAGCGGTAGGGGGTTAGGGCTTCGGTCAGCGTGGCGTCGGTGGGTGGGATCGGGTAGATCGCGAGGTGGCTCTTCCAGCCGCTGAAGTGCAGTAGGGAGGTGCCATCGAGGGTGATCGTCGGGATCTGGTAGCTGATCTTCTCGCCCGCGCCGGGCACAGCCGCGTGGATCGTACGCCGTACCTCGTCCAGCACCTCACGGACCTCCGCGGGAAACGACGCGATGTACTCGTCCACGCTCTGAAACGTCATCTGCCAATCCTGCCGCGTGCAGCGGCACGAAGGACATCGCTTCGAGCTGCGGCCGATCCGCCGAAGAGCGGAGCCACTCGTGGCCCTCGAGTCGTGGATTTCGGCGACCAAACGCAGCCGCGATCCACGACTCGACGTTCCGGGGGCCAACCACACGCCACGACTCGGCGCGAGCCCAGTTGTCACGCAGGCCCGAGCGCCGGCAGAAGAGCCGGGGAGGGCCGGCCAGCGGGGCGGCGGTGGGGAGTGGGGACAGGCGCTGGTGACTGGGGACAGGCAATACCAGGTGCCGACTCACCGCTAGCTGTTGCACGCCCCAGGCTGATCACCACCTACACATCGGACCGGAGCCGAATATCCGTCCGTGGGTGGCCAAACGCACGGTGGTTGTGCTGCGCGGAGGGTTAGGCGGGGCGGCGGAGGGAGGTTTGCTCTTCGAGGGCCTTGATCAGGTGGGTGGCGATCTTGGTGTGGCCGGTGACTGTGGGGTGGACCTGGTCGGTGCAGTCGGCTTCGGTGATCCAGCCGGCGGAGTCGATGCAGATCAGGTTCGGGTCGTCGAGGGACTTCACCGCCGCCTGGATCGTGTCCGCGTGCTTGCCGTTGAACGGGGGCAGCGACACGATCGTCGCGGACGGGTACGCCGACCGCACCCGGCGTACGTATTCGGCGTACTCCTCGATCTCCAGCGTCGGGTCGTTCACGCCGAGGTTGATCACCACCACATCCGACGGCTCGACGCGCTCGGCCGGTGAGCCGGCGAAGTTCCACCCGAACGAGTCGATCCCGGCCGGCACCTCGCCGTTCCCCGGCTTGCTGATCCCCTGGCTCCCGAAGCCGACCTGGTACGACGTGGCACCGAACGCGCGCGCGGTCAGATAGGCGTACGACGTCGTACCGTCAGCCCCCTCCGACTCCGGGTGCTCGCTAAGCGACCGCACGCCCTGCGTAATCGAATCGCCGTAGAACTCCAGCCGCGGACCACTCGGCCGACCGCTGAGCCGCAACACCGACCGCACGTCGAGCACGAGACCGGCGAACACGACCGCGCACTCGAACGGTGGGTTCCACCGGTTCACGTGCTCGTTGACGTCCTTCACCACCACCGACACCTGGTGCCTGCCGTCGGGCGCCGACAGTTCGATAACCGGTGCGTCGAGCACATGCAGCGAAGGCTCGCCGTCGTCGACCGTGATCCACAGGTGCGGAGCCACAGTCAGCCCGTCGGTGTCGAACAGCAACTGCAGCCGCTCGCCGGCGTACGAGAACGAGATCCGCGACCCGGAGTTGACCGTGATCGCCACGCCCGGCTGCTGTCCCCACTGTCCTTCCAGGACGATGCGCGGATCGGACGGGGCGACGACCTCGCCTGGCTCGAACGGCACGACAAACTCCTTCTGCTCGGTTGCCGTGCCATTCTGCCCGGCCATTCCACCGAGTCACCAACCTTCCTTCCGAGCCCGTGCCTCGAAGAGCAGGATTCCGGCCGACAGCGCGACGTTCAGCGAATCCGCCTGACCGAGCATCGGGATCGACACCGCGTCGAACCCCTCGTCGTGCCACGCCCGCGACAACCCCGAGCCCTCCGAACCGACCACGAACGCGGTCGGACCGTCGTACTGCGGGACTCGGTACGTGCCCGTCGCGGCCGGATCCGCGAGGTGGACACGGAACCGGTGGCTCCGCAGCCACGCGGCCGCTGACGGGATGTCGTCGAACTCCACGATCGGAGTCGAGAGGACGGTGCCGCGGCTCGCGGAGTACACGGCGGGATGGGTCGGGCGGGCGCGGCGGCTGGTCAGGACGAGGCAGTCGGCGTTGGCGGCGTCCGCCGTACGGATCAGGGTGCCGAGGTTGCCGGCGTACTCGACGCCGTCGGCCACCAGGACCAGCGAGCGGCTGGTGAAGCGGAACGCGTGTGGTCGCCACTCCGGGACCCGGGCGATCGAGATCAGGCCGTCGGGGCGGGTCTTGCGGGACAGGCGGGCGAGCAGCTTCTCCGAGATCCGGTAGACCTCGGTGGCGCGCTCCACGATCCGGTCGACGTCCGTCGCACCGGCCTCGGGGCACCAGAGGAAGGTCTCGATGGTGGCGGTTGTGGTGAGTAGGCAGTCGTGTTCCCAGGTGCCTTCGACCATGATCCGGCCGGGTGAACCGTCCTTACGCAGCGCAAGCAGGTCACGGACACGGGGGTGTTGAGCGCCGATAGAGCGGACAAAGGGGTGCACAGTCATGTGCAAGCTCCGTACGGAGAGAATCAGCAAGCGCGCCGGGGACCCTGCGACAGGGCCCGCACCGGCGGGGCGACACCTATCAGGTGCCGTGGTACTGACGCGGCCTATCGACCGCGTCAGCCAAGGATTCTCATCACACCTCGGATGGTAGGCAGCCGCGCATCCGCCGTCATCCGGTTTTCCACAGGCCGGTGACGGGTGAGTTTTGGTCTGTCGGTGCGGGTGGTTAGAGTCCTTTTCCTATTGCTGTTGCCAGCACCCGGGAGGAGGGCGGATGGACGCGACACTGCTCGACGCCGAGGCCGACGCGGCCGTGCTGCGTGTCTACCGTCAGGTGTTCGCCGTGCTCGCCCGCGAGGCCGGCGCGATGATCGTCGATCCCGACCTGCTGGACGTCGACCAGGCGATCCTGGACGCATTCGCCGAGGCGGGCAGCGACGGTCTGACCGTGGAGCAGGCCACCCTCGCCTGCCGGGCGTATCCGCACGACGTGATCGTCCGCCGCTTCGACGTCCTCCGGCAGTACGGCGCGATCACCAAACTCGTCGACCGTCCGAACGAGTTGCGCCACCGCGCCGCCTTCGCGCCGTACGTGATGCTGATGTTCCTGCGGCGGATGTCCGTGCAGGGCGGCCAGGGCGAGCTGCACCAACTGCTCACCCTCGAGGCGCACAGCGTCAGCGACCCGCAGGCGACGGCCGACGACGGCAAGGCCTCGATCGGCCGCCTGACCAAGGTCTTCCGCCTGCTCGGCAACGAGCTCGCGATCCTCGTCTCGACCAGCACCACCGCCCAGCTCCGGGAGAACGCCCAGCTCGCCTGGGGCAACGAGCGCCTGATCGAGCAGGCCGAGAAGGTGCACCGGCTCGTCCTGGACCGCTGGCCCGAGCTGCACCGCGACTGCACCTCGCTCCGGATGGCGCTGGCGGCGTACGCCGATGCTGTGCAGCTCGCCGCCGGCCGCCTGGTCGAGCGCGCCGGCACGACGCGGGCGCTCGGCCTCCTGCCCATCGAGACCTGGCTGACCTTCTCCCGGAGCAGCGAGCCCGACACGCTGGCCGCCGTACTCGATGGTCTGTTGTTCGACGCCGCCGCACCGGACTTCTCGGCGCAGACGCTGGTCGAGGCAGTCGAGACAGGACGTCGCAGCGGGACCGCGCGGATGGCGCCACCACGTCCGACCGCAGACGCGGATGCTCCGGAGTCGGCCGCTGCGACGGACCGTGAGGACCTGCGCGCCGAGGCCGAGCGAGTGCTGGCCGGCCGCCCGTCGGTCGATATCGTCGAGGTCATCGACGAGGCAGGTGACTGGATCACCGCGCGCCGCGTCCTCGCCGAGCTGACCGCGGCGCATCTGCACGACGAGCTCGACTACGAGCTCGTGTGGTCCGACGGCATGCGGATCGATCCCACCGCGGGTACGCCGTGGGCCACCGAGGGCGTGTTCCGCCGGGTGGTTCGATGAGCACTGAGGCGGTCGAGCGGCGGCTGTACAACGCGTTGTGGTGGGCGAAGGTGCAGTCAGCCGGCCCGCTCGAGGTCGACCCGGACACACCTGCTGTCGCCGGTCTCACCCGCGCGGCGGCACCGGACGGGTCCTCGGTCTGGCTGGTGCCGACGCTCCCGTCAGGCGCGGGTCATGGCGTGCTCGACGAGCTCGATGCTCCCCCGGTCGCGGTCGAGCAGCCGAACGAAACGGCCCGCATCCTCGCGATCTGCGTCGCTTGCTGCTGGACCGACCGCAGCGCGCCGGCCTGGCCCGGTTCGACGGGCACGCTCGCGCAGATCAGGTCCGTGTACGCCGGGATGCGCGGCCGCCCCGAGCAGTCGAGCGACCTCACCCTGATCATCGGCAGCCTGCGCCGTCTGCACGCCACGCACTGGCTCCTGTGGAACGACAAGGCCGGCGAGGTTCGCCTCGGCCCGCGCGTCATCACCTGGACCCCGGCCGACCTCTCCACCCTGCGCGACCTGTGCAGGCACCTGCCGGAGCCGCCGCCGGCCGTCCTGTCCACCGAGCACCCGACCGAGCGCCCCGCCGAGCCGGCACCTGACGACGCCCTGCCGGACCCCGCTCCGGCCGGCGCTGCGGAACCTCACGCTGAGCCTCAAGCGGAGCCTGATGCGGAGCCTGATGCGGGGGTGGTGTCGGATGACTGAGCAGCAGCACGCGTTGTTCGACCCTCTGCTCCAGGACCTCAGCGACCGCTCCCGCGACGAGGTCCTCGCCGCGTTCAGCGCGGTGCAGTACGCCGCGCACCCGGTCGCCGAAGTGCAGCTGGCCGGTCTCCGCGACGTCACCCTGCGCCGCCAGGTGCAGCGCATGCTCAAGCTCATCGGCCGGACCCTCGTCCACGTCGACGGCACCCATTGGACCGCGGGGTACGACGACGACATCGCCGCCAGCCTCGTGGCTCAAGGCTGGCAGCCCCTGTCCGTCATCGACCGCGCGGTCCTGGTGCTCGTGCTCATCCACTCCGTCGCGATCCCCCGCAGCGAAGGCATCCTGACCGGGGACAGCTGGAAGTCCGCGCGACCCACCACGGTCGACGAACTGCGGACGACCAGGATCAGCGGCGAGGAGCGGCGCCTTGCCCTGCAGCGGTTGCGCGCCGCGGGGTTGATCCAGCTGTCCGGCGATCATTCCGGCGGCCCGTCGTACATCCCGGGTCCGCAGCTGCAGCGTCTGACGCCGGCCGCACGTCGTCGTCTGCAGGATCAGCTGATCCTCGCCGCCGCCCCGGCCAGCCCGATCGCCGAAGCCATCCGCGCCCGCAACGGCGTCCCAGCAGAAGTCAGCACGACAACGGGAGAAGGCAAATGAGCACTGAGGACGGGCCGTTCGACATCCTGGGGTCGAAGGTGCTGCTCGGTGTGCAGGTCGTCGACCTGTCCCGCCTGTCGACGCATCCGATCCCGATGATCGGCCGCGGCCTGATCACGGTGGCCGGCCAGGGCCCGACCGACTCGAACGGCGCCGGCAAGTCGTCCTGGATCGCCGCGCTCAGCCTTCTGCACGCCGACGACCAGTGGCGCCTGACCAGCGGCGCGCCCGGCGCCGCCGAGCTGCTGTTCACCGCCGAGGCGGCCGGCCAGGAAGGCAATTGGTCGAACGTCGACCGCGGCTACATCGTCGGCGTCTTCTCCGATCCCGACCTCACCGACCTCGACGAGATCGAGGCGGCCGCGATCACCGTCTGGATCCGCATCAACCGCAAGGCGTCGTACATCGACCTGCGCTGGAAGCAGGGCCTGCACATCCCGTACGGCGCGACCGAGGCCGAGCGGGCCGCCGGCGCCGACGCGTTGTGGGCCTCCCTCCCGCACTCGAACGGCCGCACCGATTTCCACGCCAACAAGCTCTCCCAGGTGCTGTACGGCGGGCAGGTCCGGTGCGTCTCGTTCTTGTCGACGTCGGTGCGGTCCAGCCCGACGGCGAACCTGCTCGCCGAGCCGCTCAACGAGCTCGGGCCGGCCCGCATCTTCAACGCGATCGCGACGCTCACCGGTCTCGACCACGAGCTCGAGCAGGAGCAGGCGCACCGCTCCGCCGAGCACACCCAGCGCGAGGCGACGAAGCAGGCGACCGCCGACCTGCAGCGCTGGGAACAGGAGATGGCGACCGTCGAAGCCGGCATCCTGCAGCGCGCCGCGGCACGCGAAGCGCTCGCCGCGGCCAAGGAGTCCTGGCAGGCGCGCTCGGCGCGGCATCTGCTCGACGGATCCGCGCGGAACGACGAAATCCTTCAGGAACTGGCGGTTCTCGACGAGCGCGTCGCCGAGCAGGAGGCCCGGAAGGAAGCGATCGAGTCCGACATCGATGCCTTTGGCAACGAGGAGGGCCTGCTCCGGGATGTCCAGCTGACCCGCCAGGAGCGGGACAAGCTCGACGCTCGCGACCGGGAGCTCGACCTGGCGCAACGGTCGGTGCGGGAGCAACTGGAGCGTCTCGGACAAGAGCATCGGCGGCTGCTGGAGGCGGGCCGTTCGGCCGACGGCCGCGATCTGTCCGCGGCTGCTGAGGAGCAGGACGAGGCTCGTGCGGTGCTCGAGGAGCACATCGGCCGCGACCACGCCGCACGCTCCGCGGTCGACCAGGCGACGGCCGAGCTCCGTGAAGCCGAGAGCGGTCAGACGGTCTCCGCGCCACAGCAGCAGGTTCTGGAGAACGCCGGCATCGACTGCGGCGCGCTCACCGACATCACCGAACTGGCCGAAACCGACCGAGCCGAGTGGGAGCCACGACTCGCGCCGTACCGGGAGGCGGTCGTCATCGACGCCGGCGACGCCACCGTCGCGTCGACTGCGCTGGCCGACGCCGGGTACGCCGGATTCGTGCTCGTGCTGGCAAACCGGCCGGGAGCCAAAAGCTCCACGCGGAGCTCTTCAAAGATGGGCGGGCCCAAGTCGGCGGACAAGCGCTTCGTGCTGGACGCGTTCTTCGCCGCGATCGGCGAGCGTGCGACCAAGGACAACATCGACGATGTCGCCGGCGTGGTGGCTGTCGGCCAGTTCGACGAGCCGATCACCGGCCGGACCGCGCGAATCGAGGCCGCCCGTCGCCGCGTGGAGGCCGCGGTCGAGGCCCGCGCTCTCGCATCAGCAGCCTTGGACCAGGCACGGTCGCGGGTAGAGCAGGCAGAGCGTCGTACGGCGGCTGCTCGCGCGCTCGCCGATGCGGAGTCGGTGCAGGAGCAGATCCTCGCGCTCCGTGAGACCGTCGACCGTCACGAGAGCGACCGCGACGCGCTCGCACCGCAACTGCAGGCGGCGAAGGAGTCCGCCGAGACCGCCGCCGGCCAGCAACTGGTCCGCGACGAACGACTGAAGAACCTCGAAGCGACCCGTCGCGACCACGACCGGATCCTCGACGAGCTGACCGGCCGCCGCCTCGCGCTGCGCGAGGAGCAGACAACGCTCGACCTCACCACCCGGGCCACGGCCTGGGGCGGGACGCCCGCCGAGGCCGAGGAGTTCATCCTCGGACTGCCCGACGACGCGCAACGCCGTACGACAGCCGACTGGAACCACCAGGCCTGTACACAGCTCGACGACGTCATCCGCCGCTGCTTCCCGAACGCCCGATCGCGGGAAGAGATCCCGACCGAGCTGTGGGAGATCCTGAACGGTCCGGACGGCTGGACGAACGGCACCCTCGGCGACCGCGTCGGCCTGGTGCTGGCGCTGCAACGCACGCTGAGCACCCACCTCGCCCAGCACGAGACGTACGACAGCCTGCAGCAACAGCAGATCGCCAGCCAGCGCGCCGAGCGGAACGCCGCGCTCGAGCGCGCCCGCGAAGGCCTCGGCGAAGCGGAGAGCACGGCCCGCGCCCATCGCGCGTCGCTCGCCGACGGCATCAAGGCACGGCTCCGCCTGGTCTCCCAGGAGTTCGACCGCCTCGACCAGCAGTACGGCGGGTACGGCGCGAAGCTCGAGTTCCCCGAGCCCGATCCGCCCGCCGAGCCGGACAAACCGTGGCGCTGGACGGTCACGCCCAAATGGCGGCGGTCCGAGGGCGGCCCGTTCTCCGCGTTCAACGTCAAGGGCAACACCGCCCAGATGGACGAGAAGGCGGTGAAGCTGGTGTGCGCGGCCGCGCTCGCCGGCGGCTCCGACCGTCCACTGCTGCTGATCCTCGACGAGCTCGGACGCAACCTCGGCTCGCAGCACCGTCGCGAAGCGGTGGCGCTGTTCGAGCAGATCGGTCGCGACCGGAACATCACCGTGATCGGCGCGCTCCAGGACGACATGGAGCGGTACGCGCTCGCCTCGTCCCGGCTGTACGTCAAGCTCCGGCGCAGCTCGGACACCATGCCGTACAACCAGGCGCCGGTGGTGAAGGGCAACGAGGACAACGCGGCCCGGGTCGAGCTGCTCCGCGAGTGGATGACGTCGTACCGCGGTTCGACGCCGACGCTGGAACTGGCCTCGCCGACGCTCACGTAGTCCGACAATTTCCGACAGAAACAATCACGCGAGGTCTTGACCTGGCTCTGTGGGCCCGCATACTCACGGTGAGAGCGCTCTCTTCCTACCGCCCCAGGGAGATCCCCCCATGCTGTCGCGACCGTTTCTGCTGCTGACCACAGTCCTCGGCCTCTTCGCCGTACTCCTGACACCGCTCGAAGCGAGCGCGTTCACTCCGAAGCCACCGCCGTTGGCCACGCCGTGGACCAACCAGGTGTCGGTGACCGATCCGCTCCCGGAGTACCCGCGGCCGCAGCTGACGCGCACCGAGTGGCAGAGCCTCAACGGCGTCTGGCAGTTCGCGCCGACGAGCGACCTGAACAACCCGCCGACCGGGACGCTGCCCGAGGAGGTCCTCGTCCCGTACCCGATCGAGGCCGCGCTCTCCGGCATCCAGCGCCACGAGAACCGCATGTACTACAAGCGCACGTTCACCGTCCCGGCCGGCTGGTCGGGACGCCACGTGCAACTCAACTTCGGCGCGGTGATGTGGCAGTCGAAGGTCTGGGTGAACGGCACGCTGCTCGGCACGCACGAGGGCGGGTACGACGCGTTCTCGTACGACATCACTTCTGCCTTGCGGGCCGGGAGCAATGACATTGTCGTCGGCGTCTGGGCGCCGGTCGACACCGAGGACATCCCGCTCGGCAAGCAGCGCGTCAACCGCGGCGGCATCTGGTACACACCGTCGTCCGGCATCTGGCAGACCGTCTGGATCGAGCCGACGCAACCCACCTGGATCACCCGGCTCGACACGATCCCGAACGTCGCCGGCGGCGGCCTCGATCTCACCGTGCAGGCGCCAGCTTCAGGACAACGGGTCCACGCCCAGGTGCTGTCCGGCGGCCAGGTTGTCGGTGAAGCGAGCGGCGTCAGCGGGACGCAGTTCCGGATCGCCGTACCGAACGCGCATCTGTGGTCGCCCGACGATCCGTTCCTCTACGACCTTCGCGTGACGATGGGCAGCGACTCGGTCGGCGGGTATTTCGGGATGCGCTCCGTCGGCAAGGCGATGCTTGGTGGTTTCCTCCGGCCGACGCTGAACGGCAAGTTCGTCTACGCGCTCGGCACCCTCGACCAGGGATTCTGGCCGGACGGCCTCTACACCGCGCCGACCGACCAGGCGCTGCGGTTCGACCTGGAGCAGCAGAAGGCGCTCGGCTTCAACATGGTCCGCAAGCACATCAAGGTCGAGTCGGCACGCTGGTTCTACTGGGCCGACAAACTCGGGCTGATGGTGTGGCAGGACATGCCGTCGCTGGTTGCCGGACGCAACGCTTCCGCCACCGGCGAGGCGCGGTACGAGTCCGAGTTGCGCCGGATGGTCGACAACCACAAGCAGATCACATCGATCACGCAGTGGATCCCGTTCAACGAAGGTTGGGGCGAGTTCCAGGCCGGCCGGATCGCCGACCTGGTGAAGAACCTCGACCCGAGCCGGCTGGTCAACCACAACTCCGGTTCGAACTGCTGCGATTCGGATCCCGATCCCGGCAACGGCGACGTCATCGACGACCACCTGTACGTCGGACCCGGCGTCGCGCGGGCGCCGTCGACGACGCGCGTACTGCAACTCGGTGAGTACGGCGGACTCGGCCTGCACGTCCCCGGTCACGAGTGGCCCAGTGGCAACAGCTTCGCGTACGAGATGCTCCCGACGAGCGACGCGCTGACGACGCGGTACGTGCAGATCACCAGCCAACTGCCGGACCTGATCACCGGATCCGGCCTGTCCGGCTCGGTCTACACGGAGCCGACCGACGTCGAGGACGAGATCAACGGCTTCTACACCTACGACCGCCAGGTGCAGAAGATGGACTTCGCGCGGGTGCGGGCCGTCAACCTGCAGGTGCTCGCGGCCGCCAACGGTACGACGCTGCCGACCGGCAAGCTGGTCTCGTTCCGCGTCACAACCCCGACGTACACGAACCGCTACCTGCGGCACATCGACGGCGTCGCGAACACCGAGGTCGTCGATGCCGGCAGCAACCAAACGCTCAAGCAGGACGCGACGTTCTGGGTCCGGCCAGGGCTGTCCAACAGCAGCTGCTACTCCTTCGAGTCGCGCAACTTCCCCGGTCAGTACCTGCGCCAGCGCGACCTTCGGATCTACAAGGAAGCCAACCCGAACGCGGCCGACGCCACGTTCTGCACGCATCCCGGCCTGAGCGGCGGCGGTACGTCGTTGGAGTCCGCCGCGAGGCCCGGGTACTACCTGCGGCACCGCAACTCCGAGGTCTGGCTGGACACCGACACCGGTGGCTCGTACCGCGACGACGCAACCTGGAACCTCGTCCCGGCCTGGTGGCGCAGCGGGGCGGACCTCGCAGTCGGCCAGACCCGCACCTTCCGCGTCACCACACCCGGCTACACCGCTCGAGTACTGCGTCATCGCGACGGGCTGGCCCGGACCGACGTGATCGATGCGAACTCGTCGCTCACAGACCGGCAGGACGCGAGCTTCGTGATCCGCACCGGTCTGGCCGAGAGCAGTTGCTACTCCCTCGAGTCACTCAACTTCCCGGGCCAGTACCTCCGGCACAGCAACTACCGACTGCAGAAGGCGTCCAACGACGGCACCGACACGTTCCGCAAGGACGCCACCTTCTGTGCGCAGCCACCACGCGCGGGCGGCGCCGGCAACGTGTCACTGCAGTCGATCAACTACCCGACCTACTACGTCCGCCACGCCAGTGAGCTGGTCTACATCGCCACGGTCGGCGGGGCGAACCCGTGGGACGGCGGCGGTTCGTACGACGCCGACACGACGTGGGCCGACCAGCCCGGACTCGGAGGCTGACATGAGGGTTCTCTTGGCTCTCGTCCTGGTGCTGACCTTGGCGCCCGCGATCCCCGCCGAGGCGCAGCCCTTGGCAGCACAGGTCTGTTCGGTCTCGTGCGACACGCTCGATCCTTCGAAGGCGCAGGAGGAGACGTTCCCCGTACCGGAGAAGGTGATCAACGGGCGTCACGTCGTACTGCACGTTTCCGACAAGGATGCGATGGCGTGGGGCAGCATCGACAACGGGTCCACCAACGACGCGGTCTGGCTGGACCGCAGCTGGGACGGCGGCGCGACTTGGGACGGCCTGCTCGGCAAGGCCTCGATCCCGTCCGGGTGGACCGGCACGCGCACGCTCATGTACAACCTCGCCGACCCAGCCGGACACCGCCGCGGCCTGATCCGCGCCTGTGGTGACGCGGCTGGGGTCGACTGCACCGCCTGGGTCCACACCGCGGTCTGCGCGGCGGCCTGCGACGGTAGCTCGGGCGCCTCCGGCGACAACCAGCCGGTGCCGTCGACCACCCTGTCCAACCGGCGCATCTCGCTCCATATCGACAATCGCGGAATGGCCTGGGGTGCGCTGGAGAACGGCACGGCAGGTGACGAGATCTGGCTCGATCGCTCCTGGAACGAGGGCGCGTCCTGGCCCGGCGGCTCGTCGCTGGGCCGCACCAGTGTCGCCTCCGGCGCCAGTGCAGGCACAACCCGTCTCTACGCTGTGGTCGATCCGGTCTCCAAGCTGTACGGCGGCGCGGTCCGCGCCTGCGGGCGAGCCGTCGAAGGCCAGAACGGGAGCTGTACGGCGTGGGCGCGGCCGGCCTCCGACCGCACCGGGGCAGCCGCCGACGCGTTGATGTACTCGTACCAGCCGCACACCGCGTGGTGGCTGTCGAGTTGGTGGAACTCCGCGGTGGCGGTGACGACGCTGATGGATTACCAGCAGCGCACCCGCCGTACCGATCTGCGCTGGATCGTGAACGAGGTGTTCGAGAAGAACAAGGGAGTGTTCCCGGCCGGCGAGAAGAGCGGTGACGCGCTGGATGGGAACTTCATCAGTCGCGCGATCGACGACACCGAATGGTGGGGTATCGCGTGGATCGAGGCATACGACCTGACGGGCGACCGTCGGTACCTGGATAAGGCGGTCACCATCGCCAACTATGTCCAGGGGTACTGGGACACGAGCACGTGTGGCGGCGGGGTGTGGTGGGACCGCGAGCGCACGTACAAGAACGCGGTGACGAACGGGCTCTACATCCGGATGACCGCAGCGCTCCACAACCGGCTGGCCGGCGACACCGTCTGGTTGCAGCGAGCGACCGCAGGATGGAACTGGTTCGTTGGCAGCGGGATGATCAACCCTTCGAACCTGGTGAACGACGGGGTTACCGGGGCGTGCACCAACAACGGCCAGACCGTGTGGACGTACAACCAAGGCCTGGCGATCGGCGGCGCGCTGGAACTGTGGCGGGCCACCGGAGACGGCTCCCTCCTCGCGAGAGCTCGGCAGCTGGGTGACGCGGCGATGTCCTCGCTCAGCCCGGGCGGCATCCTCACCGAGAGCTGTGATCCCGCCGGCAACTGTGACGACAACCAGAAGCAGTTCAAGGGCATCTTCATGCGGTACTTCATGGACCTGGCGGACTCCACCGGCGATGCGTCGTACCGGACCTATGCCCAGCGGCAGGCCGACTCGATCTGGCAGAACGATCGCGACTCGCTGAACCGGCTCGGGCAGCGTTGGGCGGCCGGCGGCACGCGCGACTGGCGCACGCAGGCGAGCGCTCTGGGAGCACTGGTCGCGGCGGCTCCGGCGGGCTGAGCTTGACACTTGTCCAGATTTCGATGTGTTGTTACCAAAATCGGACCCCGGTGCTGACCTTTGACCAGGCGGTACAGCAGACTGGTCCGGTGACTTTTCCGGAGAGGCGCCGTACCTGCTCACACCGAGTAGGCGGAGCTCTGGTCAAGCGGTCGTATGACGGCGTACCGTCGCCTGCATCCGGCACCGTGTCACGGCCTGGCGCAGCATTGCCGCCGCCTCATCATGATCGGAGGGCGTGAATGGCATCCTGGCTGCTCCGCGCCCAATGGCCGCATCGTGACGAGTCCGTCGAGCACCGCGCGCTCCGGGTCGGCCGGACGCTGACCGCGGTGGCGGTCGCGTTCCCTGACGTCCACATCTGGACGCAGGACGAGCGCTGGGGGTACCACGTCCTCGAGGCCGACGGCTCCACCCCGCTGCAGGAGATGGTCGAGGCGACGACGAAGGTGCTCGCGAACGGCACGAGTACGACACGTCTGCACCTGCAGAGCACGGGCGAACTACCGTGGCTGTTCGACCTGTCCATGGGCGGCACGATGACGACGGTCTCGGACCAGCTCACGCTGCACTGGAGCGACGAGGACGCGCTGCAACAGTCCGAACGCTTCGCTCAGGTGCTGCGCGCGGTCGTCACGATCTGGGAACCGCAGTGGGCGAGCATCGCCGACACTGAGCTCGCGGCGGCGGCCGGTGTCTTCCGGCGCGGGATCCCGATGATGGGCTGGCTCACGTACGTTCGGGGCATGGTGGCCGGCGCTCCCGGCATCGACATCACGCTTACGCCGTACGAACGCGGCACCCTTCTGCAGGCGCCCGTCTCCCCCATCGACCTCACACCGGTCCACATCTGCGCAGCGGCCGCACTCGTCGGCATCGCGCCCGAGGAATAGCTACTCCTTCACTACGAGCTGCCGATCCCAACGCTGCAGCTCGTTCGCAGTCGGCACTTCGAACCTGCCGTGCCACTCCGTGAGCTCCTCCCGGCTGATGCGGAACGTCGCCTGCGGCAGGTTCGCGTTCCGTCGCTCGATCCGCTCCCAGAGCACCTCGAACGGCAGGTCGAGTACGACGATCTCCGCACTCGCACCGATCGCCTGCGCCCGGGTCCGGAACAGATCTCGTTCCTCCTCCGACCAGCAGCCGTAGTCGAGGATCACATTGACCTCGAGCGTCAACGCCCTCGCCGCGACGCCCCAGAGCAGCTCGGACTCCAGCACCCAGCGCCGTCCGTCGACCTCGTTGGTGTTGAACAAGGCGTCCATCCACTCGTCCGGCGTGAACCGCAGCGCCTTCCGCTCCTCCTCGATCCGTCGAGCCCACGAAGTCTTGCCCGCGCCCGGCAACCCGACGATCAACACCATCCCAGCCATCTGGAGAGCCTAGTCGGCGGGGGCGGCACTGCCTGCACCGCGATGTCTGAGCGTCACCAGATCGTGGCGAGCGACGGGCAACGTAGGCTGCTCCATCCCTTCGATCGTGAAGCCGGCGTCGGCGATCAGCTGCAGATCGTCCCCACCCGGCTGACCCTCGCTCGTCAGGTAGTCACCCAAGAAGATCGAGTTGGCCACATGCAACGCCAGCACCTGCATCCCACGCAGGTGAATCTCCCGTCCACCGGCCAGCCGTACCTCGACATCGGGGAAGCAGAACCGGAACAGCGCCAGGATGCGCAGGCACCGCTCGGGCGTCAGGTCCCAGCGTCCCTCCAACGGCGTCCCCTCGAACGGGATCAGGAAGTTCACCGGCACCGAGTCCGGATCCAGATTTCGTAATGCGAACGCCAGATCCACGATCTCGTCGTCCGACTCGCCCATCCCGAAGATTGCCCCCGAACACGGAGACAGTCCGCCCCGCGTCGCCCGCCGTACCGTGTCCACCCGATCTGCGAACGTGTGCGTCGTACAGATCTCGCCGTACCGCTCCTCGCTCGTGTTCAGATTGTGGCTGTAGGCATAGGCGCCCGCGTCGCGTAGCCGCTCAGCCTGACCGTCCTGCAGGAGGCCGAGGCAGACACAGACCTCCACCTGCGGGTGCTCGGCCTTGATCGCGCCGATCGTGGTCTCGACCCGACGGATGTCACGGTCTCCGGGGCCACGTCCGCTCGCCACCAGACAGACGCGTTTCACCCCGGCGTCGACGGCCTTGCCGGCGAGTTCCGCGGCCTCGGCCGGATCGATCCACGAGTACTTCATGATCTGCGCGGTGGACCCGAGTCGCTGGGAGCAGTACGTGCAGTCCTCTGGGCAGAGGCCGCTCTTCAAGTTGACGATCGTATTGAGCTTCACCCGCCGGCCGAAGAACTCTCGCCGTACCCGGAACGCCGCCGCCACCACATCCAGCAGCTCGTCATCCCCGGCGAGCACCCGCAGCGCCTCCGCGCGCGATGGCAACTCCCGATCCAACGACTTCGTCACCAGCGTCTCGAGTACAGTCACCGCTCGATCCTCACCCGAGGGGAGAGCTCCAACAATTGTCAGAAACCTCCAAGGACCTGGACCTGATCTTGCGCGGGTCAGGCTTGCCTACCGAGGCGACAACGTCCGATCCGTTCAAGACCTGCATCAGCCGGACGCGGCATGGTCGAACCATGTCGAAGACCGAACTCACGAGCCTCATGAACGTTGGCCCGGCCGTCGCCGACTATCTGAGCCGGGCGGAGATCACGCGGATCGACCAACTGGCCAGCCGGGATCCTGTCGAGATCTACGAGACGATCTGCGAACGAGACCAGCAACGGCACGACCCGTGTCTTCTGGACACGATCATGTCCGCCGTCGATCAGGCCAACGGCAACCCGATGCGGCCCTGGTGGACGTATATCCCCGAGCGCAAGGCCGGCTGATTGCCATGCCCGTACAGAAACTCAGGCATACAAATGTTAAGGGCCACCCCTTGCGGGGTGGCCCTTAACAGTGTGAATGTCCGGCGGCGTCCTACTCTCCCACGACCTCCCGGTCGCAGTACCA